>NZ_JAAAPK010000001.1:600000-1200000 GCF_009909105.1 Corallococcus exiguus | reverse complement strand
CGCACCCGGGCGCGAGCGTGCTGGACGTGGGCACCGGCACGGGCGTGCTCGCCATCGCGGCGAAGAAGCTGGGCGCGGGCCACGTGGTGGGCACCGACAACGACCCCACCTCCGTGGAGCTGGCCCAGGAGAACTGCACCGACAACCAGACGCCCGACCTGGACATCTCCGGGCGCGAGCTGACGGAGGTGTCGGGCACCTTCGACCTGGTGCTCGCGAACATCCTGGCCAACACGCTCATCGAGCTGGCGCCCCTCATCGTGCCCAAGGCGAAGGACCGGCTGGTGCTGGCCGGCGTGCTCGCGCATCAGCGCGCGGACGTGGAGGCCGCGTACCGCAACCTGGGGTGCACCGTGCTGGAGGGCGCGCAGCAGGGCGAGTGGGTGCGCATCGACTTGAAGCGCTAGAAACAAGAGGGGGTCGGGCAGCGAAACCTGGTTCGCTTACCCGACCCCATCTGGACTCGCGAGGCTTTCCCCCTTGGCGTCAGGACCTCGCGAGTCCCGCCGTGTGACTGGCAGGCATTGCAGTCCGCGTGCCTGCCGCTGAGGCCTCGGAGTCCCAAGGGACACGGGCTCGGCTGTAGCGGGGCAGGTTACGGGGAGCGCGGCGCGTGTGACCTTCCGCGCTACAGCGGGCCTCAGGTGAACGCCAGTGTTCCGGCCGCGCGCAGGGAGCCCACGACTTCGTTCCGGGTATTGAGGATGCGCGGCTCCGCGTGGTGCTCCAGGCCCGTCATGGGCAGGGACAGGCCCTGCTGCTCCGCGATGAGGCGCAGGACCGCGAGGAGCGCGGGCGCGGCGCAGCGGGCATCGCCATCCTCCACCTTGATGGCCACGCCCAGGCGGGCCTTGGGCAGCGCGGCGCAGTAGACGCCCTCCGCGCCAATCTTCACCACGGCATCGCCCTGGAAGGCCGTCATCAGGTCCGTGCACGCGCGGCCCTTGCCCGCGACCAGGTCCGGGTGCTCGAGCATGGCCTCCCGCAGGCGGCGGGCGGCGGGCGCTTCCGAGACGCCGAAGCGGGCCCACGCGGTGGCCATGGCGCTGAGCGGCAGGCCGAAGCAGACGGCGAGGCAGCCATCCACGGCCTTCACCAGCGCGTCGCTCGGCAGGCCCGTCCACTTGGCGATTTCGTCCTGGATGCGCTCCTGCACGGGGTGGCCGTCGCTGGCGTAGCCGTGGACATCCCAGCCGTGGTGCCGCGCCAGCGCGAGCATCCCCGCGTGCTTGCCAGAGCAGTTGTTCCACCGGGGCGTGAGCACGATGCCCGCCTTGAGGGCCTCCTCCGCGACCGCGGGCGACAGCGACGGGTGCGGGCCGCACGCGAGGTGGCGCTCCTCGCAGCCTGAGGCGCTCAGCATCTGCATGGCGAGGGCGCGGTGCACGGGCTCGCTGGAGTGGGACGCGCAGGAGAGCGCCAGTTCGCGCGGGCCGAAGCCGTAGCGGTCCGCCGCGCCGTCCTGGACCATGGGCAGGGATTGGAAGGGCTTCGCCGCCGAGCGCCAGAAGGTGACGCGCTCCGGGTCGCCCGCGTACGCGACGCGCGTGCCCTCCGCGCTCACCACCGCGACGGACACGGTGTGGAGGGATTCGACGAAGCCGGAGCGGGTGGACTCGATGACGAGGGTGGCCATGGGCGTGGGCGCGCCATAGCAGGAACGGGACACGGCCGGGCGCTCGCGGGTCGAGGAAAGACGAACCCTGGACGCATGGACGGCTATCCTCCGGGCGCCCTCCCCTTCAAGGAAGCCGCCGTGGTCCGCCTCTTCGTTCCCCTGCCCGACCCCGCCCCCGCCGACGTGACGCTCACGGGCGAGCGCCGCCACTACCTCGTCCACGTGCTGCGGCTGGAGGACGGCGACGCGCTGGAGGTGTTCGACGGCAAGGGCCGAGCCTTCGAGGCGCGCGTCACCGGCCTGGACGCGGAGTCCGTGCGGCTGGTGCTGGGGGCCGTGCGGGTGACGCCGCCCGCGCGCGAGATGAGCATCCTCCAGGGACTGCCCAAGGGGGACAAGCTGGAGCTGGTGCTGCAGAAGGGCACGGAGCTGGGCGCCACCGCGTTCCATCCGGTGGCCACGGCGCGCAGCGTGGTGAAGCTGGAGCCGAAGCGCGCCGAGGAGCGCACCCAGCGGTGGGCGAAGATTGTCGAGGAGGCCGCGCGCCAGTGCCGGCGCGACGATGTGCCGGTGGTGCATCCGCCCCGGCCGCTGCTGGACGCGGCGCGCGCCCTGACGCAGGGCACGCTGCTGCTGGTGCTGGATGAAGAAGAGTCCGCGGTACCGCTGGGCGAGGCGTTCCGGAGCGTGGCCGCGGGGACGCCGGTGGCGCTGGTGATTGGCCCCGAGGGCGGGCTCGCGCGCGAGGAGGTCGAGGGCTTGAGGGGGCTGGGCGCGCGACCGGTGACGCTGGGCTCGCGCATCCTGCGCACGGAGACGGCGGCGCTCGCGGCGCTCGCGGTGATGCAGCATCTGGACGGGTCGCTCGGTTAGCAGTCGAGCAGACAGTCCCTCCCTGCATCCCAGGTCACGGATTCGTGTGGTGATTCCTACGTTTCTGCCATTCGGGACCTCGCGGGTCCCTCACACGGGAGAGACTCTCATGGGGATCATCGCATTCATCATCATTGGCCTCATCGCGGGACTCATCGCCCGGGCCATCCTGCCGGGCAAGCAGAGCATGGGGCTGGTGGCCACGACGCTGCTGGGCATGGTGGGTTCGTTGGTGGGTGGTCTCATTGGCTCGCTCTTCGAGCGCAACGGCCGGCTGTTCGACCTGCATGCCTCCGGCATCATCATGTCGGTCGTGGGATCGATCATCGTGCTTCTCCTGGTGGGAGCAGCGGGACGGCGCCGCGTCCACGCCTAGCGTGAGGCGCCCATACGCACCGTCCTCCGGGGCGGGTTGCATGGCGCTAACGAGCCCCTGACGGTTCCTCGGGCGAGGGACCGGCGGGGGCTTGTCCTTTTCTTGCTACAGGCCTGAATGCGGCCTTTCATGGCGACGGTTGTCCGCGTCACTGGGAGGATCCGTTGTCCAAGTGCCTGAAGTGCGGCGCCTCGCTGCCGCCGGTCGGAGATTGCCCCGCTTGCGCCGCCAATGGCGCGCGCCCACCCGCGGTGGCCCCCCTCCCGAGCCTGCTCGACCGCGACATCCACATTGATCGCCGCAAGGCCGGGGACCGCATGGCCCAGGACGCTGGCGGCGGCGACCCCATCACGCTGAACAGCGAACCGCTGGAGCCGGAGACGCTGCGCGGTACGCCGGCCTTCGCGCTGGAGGCGCCTCGCGGCCCTGTCACTCCGCCGGGCATGACGCCGTCGGTTCGTCCGGGGATGGCGCCCGTGCCTCCCGCCGCGCCGCGCGCAGCAGCGCCCCGACCGCCCGCGCAGGCTCCGGCCGCCGCGCCTCGCGCCGCTGTGCCTCCAACGGATGGCCCCGTGCGTGCGCCCAATCCGGCTCCCGCGGCTCGCCCCGCGCCGGCCCCTGCGTCCCCCGCGGATGCGACGATTCGCGCGGCGGCTCCGACCGCGCGTCCTGCTTCGCCCCAGGCGGATGCGACGATTCGCGCGGCCGCGCGCCCTGTCGCGCCCCAGGCGGATGCGTCCCCCGCGGATGCGACGATTCGCGCGGCGGCTCCGGCTGCGCGCCCTGCGGCGCCCCAGGCGGATGCGCCCCCCGCGGATGCGACGATTCGCGCGGCGGCTCCGGCTGCGCGTCCTGCTCAGGCCGATCGCGTCCCCGCGCCGCACGCGGAGGGTCAGGCGGTCCGGGCTCCCGCGCAGCAGGCGCCTCGGGCGGCGGCGCCCATGCCTCCTCGCGCCACGCCTCCCGTTGGGAACGCGCCCGCTGGCGCCGTGCAGCCTCCGCGTCCCGCCGCGCCGCCTCCTGGCGTGGCACCGATGGCCGCCGTGCCTCCGCGCGCCGCGCCCACCGCGGCCCTGTCGGAGCCGGGCTTCCAGAATCCTGGCGTCGCCGTGCCTCGCGCCGCGCAGCCTACGGTGCCCTCCACGGAGCCCCGACCTGGCTCCGCGCTCACGCCGGCCTACGGCACGGAGCCGCACGTTTCGCGCCCCCAGGCCGCCTCCGGCCAGCCTCGTGGCAACGCGCAGGGTTCTCCCGGCCTGCCCCGCATGGACGCGCCCGCGCAGGCCCAGGCCGCCTCTGGCCAGCCTCGTGGCAACGCGCAGGGATCTCCCGGCCTGCCCCGCATGGACGCGCCCGCGCAGGCCCAGGCCTCCGGCTTGCCGCACATGGATTCGGCCTCGCAGGCCCAGGCCTCCGCCCGGATGGGGGGCGCGCAGGCCCAGGCTTCCGGTCTCCCCCGCCGGGAGCCCGCCTCCGGACCGTCGGCCGCCGAGCACTGGGATGCACCGCAGGCCACTTCCGGCCTGCCCTTGATGGATGCTCCCGCGCAGGCCTCCGGTCCGTCTCGCCGGGACGCCGCTCCGGGCCTTCCCGTCATGGAGGACCCGGCCATCCTGCCTCCGCTGGAGACGCCGGCCTACGCGACGTCCCCGGCGCCCGCTCCGGGAGTGTCCCTCATGGAAGCCTCGTCCGCCCCTGCCCCCGCCGCCCCCGCGAAGAAGTCGAAGGTCTCCGCGGCCCCGGCTGCCCCGGCCACGGGCGAGATTCACGCGCGGCCCGCCTCGCTGTGGCGCCGGCTGCTGTCCTTCACCGTCGACACCGCGGCCATCAGCGCCGTGGCGGCGGCCTACATCACCCTCGCCTCGTCGGTCGCGGGCGTGAAGGGTCCGCAGCCGGGGCTGACCGGGCTGGACGCCTTCGTCGCCTGGCTGCGCGCGCTGCACTCCGTGCTGCTGCCGGGCGTGGTCCTGGTGCTGGTGCTCGCCACCGTGTATTGCGCGGTCGCGGCCTTCCTGTGGAATGGACGCACCCTGGGACGATTGCTCCTGGGCCTGCGGCTGGTGGACACCCATGGCATGGCGCCCACCCCGGGCCGGGCCATCTTCCGGGCGCTGCTCGCCGGGCTTTCCTTCGTTCTCTTCCTGGGCGGGTTCTGGATGGCGCTATTCGACCGCCGCGGACAGACGCTCCATGACAAGCTGACGTCCACCTTCGTCGTCCAACCGAGCTGAAA
The DNA here is from genome assembly GCF_009909105.1 of Corallococcus exiguus. Classification (NCBI taxonomy): domain Bacteria; kingdom Pseudomonadati; phylum Myxococcota; class Myxococcia; order Myxococcales; family Myxococcaceae; genus Corallococcus; species Corallococcus exiguus. Next base: position 1,194,900 of record NZ_JAAAPK010000001.1, on the reverse strand, counting down.
CAGGCTCATTGTGCCTTGCGGCCGCGGCCGTAAGATGCCGCGGCCTTCATGCCTTCGCGTCTTGCCCAGCACCTCGTCTCGCGCGCCCTCCTGTCCCAGGAGCAGGCCGGAGAGTTGTTGCGTCTGCACCAGGCCCAGGGAGGCCATGTGGACACCGCGCTCCTGGAGCGCGGCATGTCCGAAGCGGACGTCCTCGCGATGCTGGGCGAGGTCTCCGGCTTCCGGCCCGTGAACCTGGTGGACTTCGAGCCCAACCTCGAGGTCGCCAGCTTCATCCCCCCGAAAATCGCCGAACGCCTGAGCGTCGTTCCCCTGTCCCTGGACGGCAACACGCTGCACGTGGCGTGCGCCTACCCGGTGCCCAAGAAGGAGCTGGACGAAGTCGGCTTCCTCCTGGGCAAGCCGCTGGAGCTGTGGGTCGCCATCGAGCTGCGGGTGCGCGAGTGGATCTCCATCATCTACCGCCAGCCGCTGACGCCCCGCTTCGTGCAACTGGCCGCGTCGGTCGCCCAGCAGGCCGGAGCGCTCACGCCGCCCCCGCCTCCGCCGCCAGACGACGAGTCGATGACGGTGGACATGGTGGAGCAGCTGGCGCGCAACGTGGCCCAGGAGCCCGTGCCCGCGGCAGCCCGTCCCGCCGCCGCGCGTGAGCCCGAGCCCGCGGACATCCCCCCGCCCGCGTACACGCGCGAGCCGCTGCGCCTGAACACCTCCGCGGGACCGGTGACGACGGCCCGCGCGGTCCAGCGCCCCACGCCGGCGCCGGCGCCCACCGACATCCCCCCCCCCGCGTACACGCGCGAGCCCCTGCGGCTGAACATGCCGGGCACGCCCGCGCGCGCCACGCCTCCCGCGCAGGCTCCGAACCAGGGCGCGTCGGGGAACGCCGCGCCGCCGACCCTCTACCCGCCGGGAGAGCGTCCCCTACCGCCGCCGCAGCCCGTGCCCGTGCTGTTGCCCGTGGGTCCGGCAGGCACGTCCGCCACCGCGCCCCAGGGGGGTCGACCCGCCGCGCCCGGTGCGTTCGCCACGCCGCCGCCGACCGCGAGCCGTCCCGGCACCACCGTGCAGGGTCCCGCGACCCAGGGCTTCGGAGGACAGGGCCCCAACGCGCAGGGCATCTCCGCGACGCAGGGCTTCGGAGGACCGGGGCCCACGACGCAGGGCTTTGGCGGCCAGGGTCCCGCGACACCGGGACAAGGTGCTCGACCGGGAACTCCCGTGCAGAGCCCCCAGGGCACCACCCCGGCCGCGCAGCCGGCACAGGGCCCCGCTCGACCGGGCACCACCGTCCAGACCTCGCAGGGCGCGGCCCCCACGGCGCCTCCGTCCGCGAACCGCCCCAGCGCCCCCGCGCAGCCCCCGGGAGCCCGTCCCGCGGTGTGGCCGCCCTCGCCCGAGCAGCAGGCCCGCGCGGCCCAGACCGCCACGCCGACCCAGCCGCCAGTTCCCCCGGCGCCGCCCCGGGGCGAGCCGTCGTTCATCATCTTCAGCAACCCCGCGTCCACGCAGGGCGCGACCCGTCCTCGCGCGCCGGAGCCCGCCTCCGTCCCGGGTGCCTCCAGCGCGCCGGATGCCGCCGTGCCGGAATGGACGCTGCCCCAGGCCCGCTCCGCGCTGCGCGAGTCGACGCGAGACCTGGACCGCCTGCTGGACGTGGCGCTGCGCTTCGGCCGCCGCACGTTCGACTACGTGGCCGCCTTCGCCGTCGTGCGCGGCGCCGCGGGTGGCTGGGACGCGCGCGGTGAGGGCCTGGACGCGAACGCGCTCTCCCTGGTCTCCATCCCCCTGGACGCGAGCAGCGTCTTCCGCACCGTCGCCGTCACGCGCGGCAGCTACGCGGGCCCGCTGCCTCCGGACGCGCTCACGCGGCACTACCTGGAGCTCTTCGGCCGCCAGGCCCCGCGCACCGTCTTCCTGTACCCGGTGGAGGTGAAGGGCCGCCTCGTGGCCATCCTCTACGGCGACTGCGGCCAGAAGCCGATGAGCCAGCGCCGGCTGAGCGACTACATCCTGTTCTGCCAGGACCTGCCGGCCGCCTTCCAGGAGCTCATCCTCTTCCGCAAGCAGCGCGTGTCCGAGCTGCGCGCGCCAGAAGAGGACATCACCATCGACGTGGACGTACCCGGCTTCCCGGCCCCGGTCCAGCCCGCTCCCGCGCCCGCCGTGGTCGCGGGGCTCGGGTGGAACCCCGTCTTCGGCCGTGGAGGCGTGGCCAACCTGGGCCGCGCCGCCGCCCTGCCTCCGCGCGTGCTGTCGCCGGAAGAGCGCCCGCCTCCGGACTTCACGCCGCTCCTGCGCCGGCTCACCGGCCCGGACGCGTCCCAGCGCTCCAGCGCCATCGCGGAGCTGGCGCGTTCACCTGAAGCCAGCGCCCGGGTGCTCGCGCAGCACTTCCCCGGCCCCACCGCCTGGAGCCGCCTGCCCGTCGTGGAGCTGCCGGAAGCGGACGAGCTGGGCCCCATCCCCGCGGCCCTGTCGCGCCTGGGCCGTCCCGCGGCCCTCGCGCTGGCGCCGCTGTTGGACTCGAACGACGCGGACACGCGCTACCTGGCGCTGCTCACCGCGGGCAACCTGCCCTACGCGGAGCTGGTGGACGGCGTGCTGCGCGGCCTGTTCGACATGGAGCCGGACATCTCCAGCGCCGCGCGAGTCGCCGCCGCCGCGCTCAAGCACCTGCCGCGCCTGGACGCGTCCCTGCGCGACCTGCGCCAGGAGCTGGCCAGCCGGGACGCGCTGCGCCGCTCGCTGGCGGCCCGTGCCCTGGGCACGCTGCACGACCGCGACGCCATCGAGGGCCTCATCAACCTCACCGGCAGCGACGACGCGATGTGCGCGCAGGCCGCCGCGGAGGCCCTGCGCGAAGTCACCCGCGCCACGCTGGGTCTCCAGCCGCGCCAGTGGTCGGCGTGGTGGGCGGAGAACCGCAGCCGCCGCCGCGCGGACTGGCTGGTGGCCGCTCTCCGTCACCGCGAGCTGGACGTGCGGCTCGCCGCCATCGAGGAGCTGAGCCGCGCCCTGCACGACACGCTGGGCTACTACGCGGACGCTCCCGACGCGGAGCGCGAGTCCGCGGTGCGGCGCTGGGAGTCGGCGGCGGTCGACCCCGCCAACGCCCGCCGGTTGGGCATGCTCTGAGCCACGGAGGCGCGCGATGACGGGCGCCATGTGGGTCAGCCTGCTGGCGTGCGCGGGGCAGCTCGCGCTCGCCGGCATCGCGCTCGCCCGCGTGGGACGAAGCCCCCTCGCGCTGCCGCTGTCTCTCTTGTCCATCGCGCTGTCGACCTGGAACTTCTCCGCCTTCGGGCTGGCGCGTTCGGGGGACACCGGCTGGCGGCTGATGGGCTTCGCCGCGGCGCTGATGACGCTGCCGTGCGCGTTGCACTTCATCCTCGCGTTCGTGGGCCGCCGCCGCCGCTCCGCCCGGGTCCTGTACGGCACCTACGCGGTGATGGGCGCGCTCGCGCTGACGATGATCATCGCCATGGGCGTGCCCGCGCTGCAGGAGCGCATCTACACCTTCCGCTTCGGGCTCGCGGTCGCCTTGGGCGTCATCCCCATCCTCACCACGGGCTTCGTGCTGCTCACGCGCCACCTGCGCCACACAAGCTCGGAGAACTCGCAGGACGAACGGGCGCGAGCGGGGTTGATGCTGCTGGGGCTCACGCTGCTCGTCGCGCTGCTGCTCACGGACCTGGCGGCGGACATGGCCCTGCCCGTGCCGAAGCTGGGCAACGTGGGCACGCTGCTGGGCCTGCCGGTGATGGCCACCGCGTCCCTGCGCTTCCAGCTCTTCGGCAAGGACGCGCGCGCCACGAACGCGGCGATGCACGCGGTCGTGCTCGCGCTGGTGGGCGTGCTCGCCTACCTGGTGCTCTTCCGCGCCTTCGCCGCCGAGTCGGGAGCGCTGGTCGTGGGCACCACCGCCATCACCTTCGCGCTGCTCGCGGCGGCGCGGCGGGGCGTCACCGCCTTCGTCACCCAGCGCGAGCGACTGGAGCAACTGGCCACGCTGGGGCGCTTCTCCGCGCAGATGGCGCACGACCTGAAGAACCCCATCGCCGCGCTCAAGGGCGCCGCGCAGTACCTGAAAGAGGAGCACGCGCGCGGCCACTCCTGGGACGCGCACGGTGACTTCCTGGACCTGCTGCTGGAGCAGGTGGAGCGCCTGGACCGCGTGGCGGGCACCTACCAGCGCCTCGCGCGAGTCGAACCGCTGCGCCGGCCGCTGGACTTGAACCGGCTGGTGGAGGGCGTGCTGTCACTCCAGGCCTTCGCGACGCCAGGAGCGGTGGAGCTGAAGAAGGAGCTCGCGCCCGGCCTGCCCGAGTGCGCGGGAGACGAGGACCTGCTCGCCAACGCACTGGAGAACCTGGTGCGCAACGCGTTCGAGGCCATGCCCGAGGGCGGCACCCTCACCGTGCGCACGCAGCAGGACGGCGGCGCGGTGGTGGTGGAGGTGCAGGACACCGGCAGCGGCATGGACGTGCGCACGCGTGAGCGGGCCTTCGACGACTTCTTCACCACCAAGGCGACGGGCAGCGGCCTGGGGCTGGCCTTCGTGCGGCGCGTGGCGGAGGCGCACGGAGGCACTGCGTCCCTGACGAGCGGCGAGGGGCATGGCACCATCCTCCGCCTGCGCCTGCCGGCGGCCCCCGTTTCCCAGGCCCCGGCATCCGAGGGAGAAGCCGCGTGAGCGAAGCACTGAAGGGCCACGTCCTGGTGGTCGACGATGATCCCGCGCTGCTCAAGGTGCTGGGCGCGCTGCTCACCCAGGCGGGCCTCACTCCGCATCCAGCCTCGAACGCGAAGGACGCCCTGGCCCTGCTCGCGCGCCGCCCCATCGACGTGGTGCTGAGCGACGTGCGCATGCCGGGCATGAGCGGCATGGAGCTGCTCGCGGAGGTGGGACGCGGCTGGCCGGACGTGCCCGTGCTGCTGATGACCGCGCACGGCACGGTGCCGCTCGCGGTGGAGGCGATGAAGGCGGGCGCGGCGGACTTCGTGCTCAAGCCCTTCGACCGCGAGGAGCTCCTCTTCACGCTGAAGAAGGCCCTGCTCCACGCGAGCCAGGACCCGGAGCCCACGCGAGGCACCGGCAAGGCGCCGGACGGACTCGACAGCCTGCTCATGGGCGCGAGCCGCGCGATGAAGGACGTGAAGGCCCTGCTGGTGAAGGCCGCCCAGGGCACCGCCACGGTGCTGCTCCGAGGCGAGTCCGGCACGGGCAAGGAGCTGGCCGCGCGAGCCCTGCACGAAAACAGTCCCCGGCGCGCGGGCCCGTTCGTGAAGCTGCACTGCGCGGCGCTCCCGGACACGCTCTTGGAGAGCGAGCTGTTCGGCTACGAGAAGGGCGCCTTCACCGGCGCGGCGACGCGCAAGCCCGGACGCGTGGAACTGGCGCACGGCGGCACGCTGTTCCTCGACGAGATTGGCGACGTGTCCCCCGCCGTGCAGGTGAAGCTCCTGCGCGTGCTCCAGGAGCGCGAGTTCGAACGGTTGGGCGGAACGCAGACAGTGAAGATCGACGTGCGCTTCGTCGCGGCCACGCACCAGTCGCTGGAGGACGGCGTGCGCCGGGGCACCTTCCGCGAGGACCTCTTCTACCGGCTCAACGTGGTGCCCCTCTGGTTGCCCACGCTGCGCGAGCGGCCGGAGGACATCGCGGCCCTCGCCCGCCACTTCCTGGACGTGCACGCCAAGAGCAACGGGCGGCCTCCGTTCACCCTGAGCGAAGACGGCCTGCGCGCGCTCCAGGCCCAGCCGTGGCCCGGCAACGTGCGCCAGTTGCAGAACTTCCTGGAGCGGCTGGTGGTGCTCTCCGACGGGCCCATGCTGACTGGCGAGGACGTGGCGCGTGAACTCTCCCGCCAGCCGGGACTCGCGCCACCGCCCGTCGCCGCGCCACTGCCCCCGTCACCGTCCGACTCCGTCACGCTGGAGTCACGTCGCAAGGACGTGGAGAAGGAAGCGCTGGTGGATGCGCTGAAGCGCTCGGGTGACAACCGCACGCTGGCTGCCCGGCTGCTCGGGGTGAGCCGGCGCACGCTCTACAACAAGCTGGAGGAGCACGGCCTGCTGTAGAGGTGCCGGGAGGGCGACCCGCTGGAATCCAGCCCGTGTTGTCACCGAATGCTTCCGTGTACGGACCTGACTTCCAGGCTTATGCTGCTTCGCGCTCGTACGCCCTGGACGCGGCACCGCAGCGCACCCGAGTCCCCCTCCCGGCCCGCAAGGGCTGGCTGACACGAAGGAGCAACGCCCCCATGACCCAGTCCCTCGCCGCCCGCGTGAGCGGTCCCGTCTACACCCCCAACGACGCGGGCTATGCCCCGGAGAGCGCCGGATTCAACGTCCTCGTCACGCACTCGCCGCAGTACGTGGTGGCGGTGAAGTCCACGAAGGACGTGGCGGAGGCCATCCGCTTCGCCCGGGAGAACCAGCTGCCCATCTCCGTGCAGGCCACGGGGCACGGCACGTACGCGCCCGTCACCTCTGGCGTGCTCCTCTCCACGAAGGCGCTGAACCACGTGAGCATCGACCCCGCGACGCGCATCGCCACCATTGGCGCGGGCGCGCGCTGGGAGCCGGTCATCGAGGAGGCGGCGAAGCACGGTCTGGCGCCCATCGCCGGCTCGTCCACGAACGTGGGCGTGGTGGGCTACCTGCTGGGCGGCGGCCTGGGGCCGCTGGTGCGCAGCCACGGCGTCAGCTCCGACTACGTGGTGGGCTACACGCTCGTCACCTCTGACGGCGAGACGGTGGAGGCGAGCGCCGAGCATCACCCGGACCTGTTCTGGGCCCTGCGCGGCGGCAAGGGCGGCTTCGGCATCGTGACGGAGGTGAAGCTCCAGCTGGTGGAGATGCGCTCGCTCTACGCGGGCAGCCTCTTCTTCGCGGAGGAGCACATCGAGGCCGTGCTGCGCGGCTGGGTGAAGTGGACGGCGGAGGCGGACGCGCGCGTGTCCACGAGCATCGCCGTGATGCGCTTCCCGCCGTTCGACTTCATCCCGCCCCCGCTGCAGGGGCGCACGGTCATCAACCTGCGCTTCGCCTTCCCGGGCTCCGCGGAAGAGGGCGCGAAGCTGGCGGCGCCCCTGCGCGCGCTGGCGCCCCTCTACCTGGACATGCTGGGCGAGCTGCCGGTGACGCAGATTGCGCGCATCCACAATGATCCGGACAAGCCCAGCCCCGTGTGGACCCACGGCATGATGCTGACCCACGTGGACCAGGACCTGGCCACCACGCTGCTGCGCCACGTGGGCGCGGGCGCGCAGACGCCGTACTTCATGCTGGAGCTGCGGCACCTGGGCGGCGCCTGCCAGAAGGACGTGGCGGGAGGCTCCGCGGTGGGCGGCCGCGGCGGCAACTTCATCGTCGGACTGGTGGGCATGCACCCGCCGCTGTTCGAGACGGTGCTGCCCGGCGCCACGGAGGGCCTGCGCGCGGAGCTGAAGCCGTGGCTGTCGCCAGAGATGACCATCAACTTCATGGGCAAGGTCCGTGACGCGCAGCACTTCGACAGCGCCTGGCCGGACGCCATCCGGGCGAAGCTCAAGGACGTGCGCGGCAAGTACGACCCGCACAAGCTCTTCGCGAAGTAGCGCTCAGGGGGTCGTCGTCTCCAGGGCGGCCAGTTCGTCCTGGAACGCGGCGACCAGGGCCTCCGGGTCGGGCACGCGTGACGCATCCGAGGCCACACCCACGGTCACCTGTCCCGAGTAGCTGAAGAGGCTGACCCCCAGGCCCACGTGGCCGGCCTGGGGGACCCAGAACGTGAGTCCCTGAAGCTGGCTGCCCGCGAGCGACACCGGCTGGCGCGGCCCGGGCACGTTGGTGGCGACGAGCGACGCCTTGGTGCCCATCACGTCCACGACGGCGCGCTCCAGCGCCGCGGGCGTGCGGCCCAGAAGCTCCAACACGCCGGACGTCACCACGGCCTCCGGCGAGCGCTTGAGGTGCTCCATCCGCTTCGCCACTTCGCGCAAGCGGCGGCGCGGCTCCGCCAGGTGCACGGGGAGCCGCAGGAACACCACGCCGAAGCGGTTGCCCAGCTCGCGAGGCACCGGCACATCCATGGGCCGCAGGTTCACCGGTACCAGCGCGTGCACGTCCTCCATTGGAGCGTCCCGCGAGTCCAGGTAGCGCCGCAGCGCGCCCGTCACCGCCGTGAGCAGCACGTCGTTCACCGTGCCGCCCAGGGTCCGGCCCACGGCCTTCACCCGCTCCAACTCAATGGGCTCCGACCACGCGGCGACCTTCCGGGGGCCCAGCGGTCCGCGCAAGGGAGAGCGTGGATCCGGAGGCAGCACCAGCAGCTTGCCCAATGCCGCAGCCCCCTTCGCGCCCTCGCGAACAAGGTCGCCCGCGAGGATGGGCTCGCGCACCATTTCCGCGCCCTTGCGCAGCGCGGAGCGGGCGCCCCGGGCGAAACGCAGCCAGCCAGGAGCGCCTGGCCGCCGCTCCGGTTCGGAAGGCGTCACCGCTTCCAGGCTTTCATCCCAGGTTTCCGGCACGGCGACCGCGTCCACCGGATCCGTGAGGGACAGCAACACCCGCGCGAGCGCGATGCCATCCGCGATGCAGTGGTGCAGCCGCGCGAGCAGCACGTCCCCGCCCGGCGCGCCGCGCACCAGGTGGAAGTGCCACAGCGGACGGGAGCGCTCCAGAGGCACACCCAGCCAGTCCCCGACGAGCGCCTCCAGCCCCGCGCGTCCCGCCGACTCCGGCACGCGCAGCGTGGACAGGTGCTCCTCCAGCTCGAAGTCCGGCGCGTCCTCCCAATGCGGCGCGCCCAGCGGCCCGGGCACCACCCGCTGACGGAAGCGAGGATAGCGCTCCACCAGCCGCTCGCGCACCACCGCGCGCAGGCGCTCCAGGTCCACGGCGCCGTCGAACCACAGCACCGCGGTGATCATCATCAGGTTCGCGGGCTCCTCCATCTGGAGCCACGCCGCGTCCATGCTCGCCATCCGCTCGCGGCCTGCCATGGCGTCCTTCTCACCCGTACGCCCCCGTGGGAGCAAGGTCCTCCTCAAGGCTTGGGTTGAGGCTCCGGCGCTTCCTGCTTCTCCCGTTCGAACTGGAACGTCTGCCGGGTGGCGCCCGGCACCGTGAGGACGAGCGAGTCCTTCTCTTCAATGGCGTACGTGAAGTCCCCGCCCTTGAACTTGCCCTTCGTCAGGGGCACCACGCGCTCCTTGCCGCACACCGGGCCCACCGCCTGACCGTCCTGCGTGCGCAGCGCCAAGTGCTTCTTGTCCTTCACCTCCAGCCGGCCCCACGCGCGAACATCCAGCGTGCTGCCGCGCCCGAGCGTCGCGTCATCCAGCTTCGTCCGCATCACGAAGCATCCGCTCGGCGTGATCTGCAACGCCCGCGCGTAGTCGGACCGGGGCTGCACGTCGATGCGCTCCTCCTTCCCCTGGTCCGTGTCCGGGATGCTCGCCGCGGACAGCACCCACGTGCCCACCAGCTCTTCGGGGACGGCCGTGCCCTTGGGCGCCTTATCGCCCTCGCACGGGTTCGCCACCAGCTTCTCCGGGCTCTTGGGCGCGGGCTCGAAGGACTTCTCGCAGGTGAGGCCGCACGACTTCGCCGCGCACGCCGTGTCATCCGGCGCGCAGGCCGCCTTGCTGGTGCAGGTCTTCAGCCGCTTGAGCGCGTCCTCGCAGCCCTCGCGCATGCACTTGTCGACGCACTCCGCGTCGATGCACTCCGCGACGCAGACCCAGTTGGTGCGGCCACACACGCCCGCCACGGTGCGGGGGGCCTGGGCCGCCGCGGGCAGCGCGGCGGCGGAGACAAGAAGCAGGACGAGGAGTCGGAACGGTCGCATGCGTCCTGCAAGCTAGGCAGTGCGCCCACCTCCGGCGACACCCGGAGGCAGGCAGGCTGTCCACCGGGCATCACTCCGGGCTCCGGCACCGCCGTCAGGTGAACTGCCACCGCCAGGTGCGCGGGTCGGACGGATTGGGCAGCTCCAGTTCGAAGTCCAGCGTGTCGTAGCGGTTGAACTCGCGAGGCTCCACGCGAAGGAGCGTCATCGCCGTGGTGTTGCGCTCGCGCATGGGCGACACGTCGAAGGCCAGCTCCGCGTCGAAGGCGACCTTGTAGAACAGGCAGAAGCCATCCACCCGCCCGTCCTCCTCCACCGGCCGCTGGATGCGCACGCGCGAGGGCAGCCCCTCCGCGCGCATCGTCTCCAGGTCGAACCCGAACACGGGCTCCGGCTCGCACAGCAGGTGGTCCACTTCGTAGGAGCGCACCAGCCGCGTGAAGTACGACGGGCTCATCGCCTCGCGCAGCGACTGGAGGCACCGGAAGTCCACATGGGGCAGGTGCTGCGTCCAGATGAACGGGACACACGCCTCCTCGCGCAGCTGCACGGGCTCCACGTAGACCTCGAAGCGGTTGGGGAGGATGCGGCCGCCGGGCTTGAGCAGGCGCGAGCGCAAATCCAGCATCCGGGGCACGAGCCCCGCGTCGAGCAGCGCATCTCCCAACAGCTCATGCAGCAGCACGTCCGCCTTCTCCTGCGGCTGGAAGTGCCAGGTGGGCTCGCGCACGAAGGCGATGCGGTCCAGGCCGTTGCGTCGGGCCACCCATTGAGTGGTGTCCAACAGACGCGAGTCATCCACCGCGTACAGCTTGCGCGGGTTCTGGTGCGCGGCGAGGAAGGTGCGCAGGCCGGTGCCGGCCTTCACGTCCACCACCACCTGGTTGGGGCGCACGTAGCGCTCCACCGCGCGGCGCCACATCTCCACGCGTTGAGGATCCGCCAGCACGGAGTCCTGCGGCGCCGGACTGGACAGGGACAGGCTGTTGGGCGCGTGCCGACGGTGGAGATGGGACACGAGCGGCAGGTGGCTGAGACGCGAGCGCAGGTCCATCAATGCCTGACGCGGCAGGTCGAGCAGGTTCGACATGGTGGCTTCCCCCCGGAAGGCCGTGGCGGTCCCGACAAAGACGCGGTCGACCACCCCGTCCCCCGGAACCGGACTGCGAACGATGCGTGAGAGACGGGCTCCGACCCAATACGTCGCGAGGGCCGCTCACTGTCCCCACGTGAACATCCCGCCTCGCACCGGGGTCCGAGAATCCACTCGCACCGCTTCGTGACAATCCCTCAAAGCAGGAAGGCACCGGTCGCCCCGGTGACCTCTCGCCGGCGGGTTGGAGACGGCGCCGGCGAGAGGCTTTCCCACCTGCACGGGAGCGTCCGCGAATGACAGTCCAAGCATCCCTCCGGGCGGGCAAGAAAACAGGTGGAGTGCGTCTTTTCCGGAAAGCCGCTCATTCGCGAGCCCTGCTCGTGGACGGGAGGAAGGCTGCCGGTCACGCCCGTGGTTGGACCCAGGTCTTGATGGAAGAGGGGGCACGGATGATGCGAGCGATGGAATCGCGGACGCAGGGCGGGCGGGAGCTGGTGGCGAACGTCGAGGGCGCGGCGCGCTGGGAGGCGCAGCCGTGGCGGATTCAGCTGCAGGACGCGAGGGCGCGCGAGCACCGGCTGGCGCGGTCGGTGCTCATCGCGGCGCTGCTGGAGGAGGGCTTCACGGCGGAGGCGGAGGTGGCTGGGTTCGCGGGGGCGCTGGAGGACCGGGCGTCGCTGAGCATCGGGCAGGTGCTGCGGTTCGTGGACGGCGTGCGGGTGCGCATGGTGCTGGCTTGCACGGACGACGAGGTGTTGCAGCTGGCCTACCTGTGCCGCAGCGCGGAGGAACTGGCGGAGCGGATGATTGACTGGGCCAACACGGGGCGGCTGCCGGCGTAGGGCCAGCGGGGCGCCGTGCGGACGTTGGTGATGGGCGTCCCGGGTGGGAGTGCCTTGACAGGGGCCGTGGGTCGCTTTCAGGTGGGGGCATGCTCGCCCTCGCACTTGCCGCCACGCTGGCGGCCGCACCCGCGCCTCGCGTCGCCGCCTCCACGGTCACGGTCCTCCACGCCCCGCAGCTGGATCAGCTCCAGGGGTTGAACGCGTTCCTGACGCGGGCCGGGGCGTACTCGCAGCTGCTGAACCCGGAGGCGTGGCGCGGAGAGCTGCACCCCATCCTGCAGCTCGACCTCGGGAAGCCGGAGGTGATGGAGGCGCAGGGCATCGACGTGACGGGGCCGCTGACGGTGTCCATGCGGCAGGACGGCCGCATCGCGTGCACGCGGGTGAAGGACACGAAGGTGTTCCAGGAAGCAACGGCGAACGTGCTCGCGCGCAACGGCGACGTGAAGGCGGGCACGGTGAAGGGCGTGACGACGCTCCGCGCGCCGAGCGCCTCGGGTGGCTTCGGCGGCTACGTCATCAAGGGCCAGGAGGCCTGCGCCTTCCTGAGCACGGATTCGGACGACGCGCTCCGCAAGGAGGCCGCGAAGCTGGTGGCGCTCAAGGCGGCGGCCGCGGACGCGCGCATGGCCACGGTGCCGGGCGTGCTGTACCTGTCCACGAAGGACGGCGTGTTGGCGTTGGACGGCACGGCGACGGGGCTGAAGGTGGAGGGCACGACGACGAAGCTGCCGCTGCCGCCCTTCCAGGCCAAGGGCACGAGCCCCTACGGCGCCATGTCCCCCGCGGGCCTGCTCTTCGCCAGGGCGCAGGTGGCGCCGACGGGCGTGGCGCAGGCGGTGGAGTCCGTGGCGAGCGCGGTGCGGACAGTGTGTCCCGCGTGCCCGGCGGAGGACGTGAAGGCGGTGACGGACGCGCTGGCGAAGCAGATGACGGGGCAGGTGTTGTTCGGCGTGGATTCAGTGACGGTGCGCGGTTCGCTGCGCAAGCCGGAGGTGCGCTTCTTCGCGGCGAAGCAGGCGTTGGCGGCGGAGGTGACGGATGCGGCGGCGGTGAAGGCGGCGCTGGCCCCGCTGGCGAAGTTCCCGGGCGCCAGGACGCTGGAGGACGGCTACGCGATGGAGGCCAAGGGCGGCAGCGTCTACGTGCGGCTCAAGGGCAAACAGCTGGTGTTCGGCAACGACTCCACGGTGACGCAGACGATGCTCGCGTCGCTGCCGGAGAAGGGCGGGCCGCTGAAGCGCGCGGTGGAGTTCACGTTGGATCCGAAGAAGCTGGCACGGGGCCTGTCGCAGGTGTCGCTGATGGACGTGATGGGCGACGAGCGCCTGGCCGCGTTCTTCGGAGCGAGCACGGAGCTGGGCCCCCTGCTCGCGAAGAGCGACAGCATCACCGGCTGGCTGGACAGCGCCCCCAACGGCGCGCACCGCTTCCAGATGAACTGGTCGCTGCCGGAGAAGAACTGAACGCGGCTACTTGCGCACCAGCTCCACCTGCATGCCCAACAGCTTGCGGCCCTCGCCCGTGGTGCCGCAAATCGCGCCGTCCGTGAGCGGGCCCATGGGGCGCTCCATGCCCTCCACCTTGCACCAGTAGCGCACGGTGTACAGGTGCGCCCCTTCGCCGCGCAGCCGGATGCCGAAGGCCTCCAGGCGCCGTGACTCGCCCTGTGTCCCGCAGGGCGTGCCCTCGGGCAGCCATCCCGAGTCACCGATGTCCTGGAGGTGGCACTGGTACTCCAACTGCACGGCCTTCATGGGGCGCTTCAGGTGGAACTCGAACTGCTCGATGCGCTTGGGCTGCGTGGGCAGCCACGTGGCCCGGCGGGAGCTCTGGTTGCCGATGTCCTCGCTGTGAACCGTGCCCACCAGCTCCACCGTCTTCGAGGGACCGGCACCCAGCGTCGACGCCAACATCATTCCAACCAGCAGGCTCTTCATGGGGCTTCCTTTTGGGAGACACCCACCCAGACGCGCTGCCCCTGCAAGTATTCACTCCGGGACCTACGCCGTCCGCTCGCGAGGCCACCCCGTCCGCGACCGCTGGCGCTCCGCCTCCTCCGCGCGCGCGAGCCCCCGCTGGATGTCATTCCAATCCAACGTCCCCGCGAGCAGCCCGTCCTCGTCCACCACCGCGGCCATGGGCACGCGCGCCTCCGCCATCCTCCGGAGCGCCGCCCACCCGTCCTCGCGCAGGTCCGCCACCACTCCGTCCTCCATCGCGTCGCGAACCACGTAGCTTCCGCGCTGCGCCTCTGGCACCGCCTGCACCGCCGCCCACGTCACCCGCCCCACCGGCCGCCCCGTGCTCGTCACCGGCAACATGCTCACGTGCTCGTGACGCAGCGCCCAGTGCGCGTCCTGCATCGACAGGTCCAGGTCCACGCCCACCATCCGCGGCGTCATCAGCGCCTCCACCTGCACCTTCTCCAGTACTGCCTTCAGCCGCACCTGCCGCGACTCCCCTTCCGCCCCCATCAGCACGAAGAACGCCACCACCAGCGTGAACGGGTTCAGCGTCACCAGCCCCCACACGCCGAACAACACCGCGAACAGCCGCCCCAGCCCCGCCGCCACCTTCGTCGCCCGCACCAATCCCAGCCGGGGCGTCAGCGCCGCGCGCACGATGCGGCCTCCGTCCATGGGGAACGCCGGCAACAGGTTGAAGCCCCCCAGCACCGCGTTGAGCATCGCCAGCGTGAAGAGCGCGAACTGCACCTGGAACATCCCCAGGCCGTGCACCACCCACGTCAGCGCGCCCAGGAACGCCGCCAGCCCCAGGCTCGTCAGCGGGCCCACCAGCGCCATCAACGCCTCGTCCCGGGGACGCTTGGGCACCTCCGCCAGCTCCGACACACCGCCGACAATCATCAGCGTGATGCCGTGCACCTCGCCGCCATGCCGCAGCGCATAGAACGTGTGCGCCATCTCGTGCAGCAGCACCGACACGAACAGCCCCACCGCCACCGCCAGCCCCCACGCCCAGGGGTGCCCGCCCAGCGCGCCCGGCGGCACGTCCGCTGTCTCCGCCGCCCGCTGGAGCGCTCCGCCGAACGACAGCGCCAGGAGCGGCAACGCCACCAACAGGGAGACATGGACCCGGATGGGGACGCCCCGGAATGAGCCCACCTGCAGTGCTCCCGGCCTCGCGCGCATCGCCAGCCTCCCTGTGCCCGCCTCCCCACTGGAAGACGCCGTGTCGGAAATCCTGAACTTCCGTCCCGTCCCCGTCCCATGCACACCGGGCCCGGCCGTTCGCCCACCCCTCCAGGAGCAAGGGAAGCGCTGCCAGCGACGTCCAATCGTGTTAGAGCGCCCCCCATGGCCACGACCCCCGAGAACGATCCCTTGCGCGCACGGCTCCAGCAGATGGAGCAGCAGGCCGAGCAGGGCGGCGGCGCCGACCGCATCGCCAAGCAGCACGAGGCTGGCAAGCTCACGGCCCGCGAGCGCATCGACCTGCTGCTCGACCCCGGCTCCTTCAGCGAGCTGGACAAGTTCGTCACCCACCGCAGCCACGACTTCGGCATGGGCGACAAGAAGATCCTCGGCGACGGCGTCGTCACCGGCTACGGCACCGTCGAAGGCCGCCAGGTGTTCGTCTTCGCCCAGGACTTCACCGTCTTCGGCGGCTCGCTGTCCGGCGCCTACGCCCAGAAGATCTGCAAGATCATGGACCTGGCCACCCGCGTGGGCGCGCCCGTCATCGGGCTCAACGACTCCGGCGGCGCGCGCATCCAGGAAGGCGTGGAGAGCCTGGCCGGCTACGCGGACATCTTCCTGCGCAACACGCTGGCGTCCGGCGTCGTCCCCCAGATTTCGCTCATCCTGGGGCCGTGCGCGGGCGGCGCGGTGTACTCGCCCGCCATCACGGACTTCATCATGATGGTGAAGGACACGTCGTACATGTTCATCACCGGCCCGGACGTCATCAAGACGGTGACGCACGAAGAGGTCTCCAAGGAGTCCCTGGGCGGCGCGCTCACGCACAACCAGAAGTCCGGTGTCGCCCACTTCGCCGCGGAGAACGAGCAGGCCGCCATCGCCATGACGCGCGAGCTGCTCTCGTTCCTGCCCTCCAACAACCAGGAGGACCCGCCGTCCCAGCCGTGTGAGGACGACCCGTTCCGCGCCGAGGAGTCGCTCAAGTCCATTGTCCCGGCGAACCCGAACAAGCCCTACGACATCAAGGAGATCATCCGCGCCATCGTCGACTCGAAGCACTTCTTCGAGGTGCAGGAGCACTTCGCGAAGAACATCGTCGTCGGCTTCGCGCGCATGAACGGCAAGAGCGTGGGCATCGTCGCCAACCAGCCCGCGGTGCTCGCCGGCTGCCTGGACATCGACGCCAGCGTGAAGGCCGCGCGCTTCGTGCGCTTCTGCGACTGCTTCAACATCCCCCTGCTCACCCTGGTGGACGTGCCCGGCTTCCTCCCCGGCACCGACCAGGAGTGGGGCGGCATCATCACCCACGGCGCCAAGCTGCTCTACGCGTACGCGGAAGCCACCGTCCCGAAAATCACGCTCATCACCCGCAAGGCCTACGGCGGCGCGTACGACGTCATGGCGTCCAAGCACATCCGCGCGGACATCAACTACGCCTACCCCACCGCTGAAATCGCCGTGATGGGTCCCGAAGGCGCGGTGAACATCATCTTCCGCAACGAGCTGATCAAGGCCCAGGACGCCAACGCCGAGCGCAAGAAGCTCACGGACGACTACCGCGAGAAGTTCGCCAACCCGTTCAAGGCGGCGGAGCTGGGCTACATCGACGAGGTCATCCGTCCGGAGGAGACCCGCGCCAAGGTCATCCGCGCGCTGGAGATGCTCAAGGACAAGCGGCAGGAGAACCCGCCGCGCAAGCACGGCAACATCCCGCTGTAGAAGTAGTCCCCAGAAGGTCTGGAGCCCGCCCGCACGTCCCCTGTCGCCTGGGGGGCAGGCGGGCGTCGTCACTTCCGGAAATTCTCAGCTAACGCCGGGGCTTTCACGGGGCCACTCAAGGAGCCCCCCACGTGTCCCAGCAGCGCCGACTCGTTCTCTTCCTCTCCGACGTCGAAGGAAACCTCACCGCTCTGCGTCAGACGCTCAAGGGCGTGTGCGAGGGGCTGGACCTCCCCTGTCCCGAAGTGAAGTGGGTGGAGTCCCGTCCGGAAGCACTGGCTGACAGCGGCTGGCACGTCGCGGAGATCCCCCTCGTCTCCGGCAAGATGCCCGGCAAGGTGTCCTCCCCCGAGGAGCACCTGGACGCGATGACGCAGGCCCTCTCCAAGGACTTCCGCGACCGCTCCATGGGCATGTACGTGGACCGGGAGCACAGCTACGCACGCGTCTGCATGGCCGCCCCCAGCCGCCCACCCCGCGCCATGGAGGGCGAGTACCTGGACGTCCTGCGCCAGGCCGCGCGCTGGCTGGACGTGGAGACGACGGGGCTGGCCCGCCTCTTCAGCGGGAATGCCGCGCGCAACCTGCTGGCGGCCGCGGTGGACTTCGGGCCGGATGGCAAGCCCGTGGAGGCCCCCTCGCACCCCGCCCCGCCCCCGGAGCCGGACGAGGACGACCGCTACGTGGAGGCGAAGCTCGCCCAGGCGAAGCAGCTGATGGATGAGTACCTGAACCTGCGCAAGTAGGGACGGGCAATCCCGGGCGCCCCATGCTAGACGGGCGCCCATGCCCAAGATCCGCAAAGTGCTCGTCGCCAACCGCGGCGAGATCGCCATCCGGGTGATGCGCACCTGCAAGGACCTCGGCATCGCCACGGTGGCGGTGTACTCCGAAGCAGACCGCTCCGCGCTGCACGTGCGCACCGCGGACCAGGCCTACTTCGTCGGCCCCCCGCCCTCGCGCGAGAGCTACCTCGTGCAGGAGCGCATCCTGGAGGTCGCGAAGGAGTCCGGCGCGGACGCCATCCACCCCGGCTACGGCTTCCTCTCCGAGAACGCGTCCTTCGTGCGCGCCTGCGAGAAGGCCGGCATCATCTTCATCGGCCCGCCGGCCGCCGCCATGGACGCCATGGGCGAGAAGACCCGCGCCCGCGCCAACATGATCAAGGCGGGCGTGCCCGTCGTCCCCGGCACCACCGAGCCCATCGCCACCATCGAGGAAGCGCGCGAGTACGCGCAGCAGATTGGCTTCCCCATCATGCTCAAGGCCGCTGGCGGCGGCGGTGGCAAGGGCATGCGCCGCGTGGAGGGCCCGGCCGACTTCGACTCCGCGTGGCGCTCCGCCAAGAGCGAGGCGCTCAACGCCTTCGGCAACGACGCGGTCTACATCGAGAAGTACCTGGAGAAGCCCCACCACGTGGAGATCCAGGTGTTCGCCGACCAGTACGGCAACACCATCCACCTGAACGAGCGCGAGTGCTCCGCGCAGCGCCGTCACCAGAAGGTGGTGGAGGAGACGCCCAGCCCCATCCTCACGCCGGAGATGCGCGCGAAGATGGGCGAGGTCGCGGTGAAGGCGGCCAAGGCCGTCAACTACGTGGGCGCCGGGACGGTGGAGTTCCTGGTGGACGTGCACCGCAACTTCTACTTCCTGGAGATGAACACCCGCCTCCAGGTGGAGCACCCCGTCACCGAGTGGGTCACCGGCCTGGACCTGGTGGCCATGCAGATTCGCGCCGCGGAAGGGGAGAAGCTCCCCCTCTTCGAGGCCCCCACGCCGCGCGGTCACGCCATCGAAGTGCGCGTGTACGCGGAGGACCCGGCGCGCAACTTCATGCCCAGCCCCGGAAAGATCCACGCGCTGCGCGTGCCGAGCGGCCCGAACGTGCGCGACGACTCGGGCGTGTTCGCGGGCTTCACGGTGCCCAACTACTACGACCCCATGATTTCCAAGCTGTCCGTGTGGGGCGCCACGCGCGAGGAGGCCATCGCGCGGGCGAAGCGTGCGCTGTCCGAGTACGTGGTGAAGGGCATCACCACCAACATCCGCTACCTGCACGGCATCCTGTCCCACCCGGAGTTCGTGGGCGGGGACTACGACACCAGCTTCCTCACCCGCCATCACACGGCGCTGCTGGGCGAGGAGGACTCCAAGCTCAGCGAGGTGGCGCTGCTCGCGAGCACGCTGCACGCGTTCCAGCGCGACCAGAAGCGCGCGAAGACGCTGCCGTCGCGCACCGGTGGCGGTGACGCCCCTGGCCGCATCAGCCCGTGGCGTCTGGCGTTGAAGAGCCGCCGCCGCTGACCTGCTTCCTCCCGCAAGCCTCCGGAAGGACCTTTCCTCATGCGTTACTTCACGAAGCAGCAGGGCCAGAAGGAAGCGGTGCCGGTGGACCTGGAGTCACTGGGCCAGGACCGCTACCGGCTCACGGTGAACGGCCAGACGTTCCAGGTGGACGCGCTGTCCGTGGACCAGGGCACGCTGTCGCTCCTGGTGGACGGCCAGTCCTACAACGTCGAGTTCGAGGAGAACGGCGACGAGATTGGAACGTTGGTGCGCGGACAGGTGAACCGCACCGACGTCGCGGATGAGCGCAAGCTGCGCATGCGCGCCGCGGCCGGTAGCTTCTCCGTGGAGGGCCGTCAGGTCATCCTCGCGCCCATGCCCGGCAAGGTGGTGAAGGTGCTGGTCGCGGTCGGTGAGGAAGTGAAGGAGGGCCAGGGGCTCGTGGTCGTGGAGGCCATGAAGATGGAGAACGAGCTCAAGAGCCCCAAGGCCGGCAAGGTCACGGAGGTGTTCGCCAAGGAAGGCACCGCCGTGGAGAACAACGCCAAGCTCGTCGTCGTGGAGTAGCCGCCCCATGGAGATGCTCTGCACGCTGCGCAGCACCACCGAGTCGCAGCGCCAGTCCCTGCACCAGGCGCCCGAAGCGCTGGAGCCCTTCCTGGAGGACGAGGAGGACTTCGGCGACGCGAAGGGCGCATCGTTCCTGGAGCTGGACATCGGCGAGGCGTGGCACGGCCTCCAGTACCTGCTCACCGGCACGGCCTGGGAGGGCACGCCGCCCCTGGACTTCCTGGTCCGCGGCGGCGAGGACGTGGGCGACATCCCGTCGGATGAAGGCACCGCGCGCGTGTTCGACGTGGCCGCCGTGAAGGCGCTGGCGGAGGCGCTGAAGAAGGCCTCCGTGGAGGACCTGCGCAAGCGCTTCGACCCCGCGACGCTCCAGGCGGAGGACATCTACCCCGGCACCTGGGACGAGGAGGAGCCCGCGGAGGATGTGGATCCGCTGGAGGAGCTGCTCTCCTACTTCGTGGAGCTCCAGAAGTTCACCGCCGCCGTGGCGAAGCGCGGCCTGTGCCTGCTCGTGCACATCGGCTGAATCAGGCCGCCCAGCCCCGCCACACGTCGTACCCCAGCTTCAGCACCAGCGCGGCCACCACGCCGAGCACCACGACGCGCACCACCCGGTCGCCGCCCTTCACCGCCACGTGCGCGCCCAGCCACGCGCCGGTGAACTGCGCGGCGGCCATGGGCAGCGCCACCTTCCACAGCACCACGCCCCGGAGCGTGAAGAGCGCCACCGACGCCAGGTTGGAGGCGAAGTTCACCACCTTCGCGTCCGCGGACGCGCGCGCCAGGCCGTGGCCCAGCAGTGACGAGAACGCCACGATGAGGAAGGTGCCCGTGCCCGGACCGAAGAAGCCGTCATAGGTGCCAAGGCAGAGCGCGATGAGCGCGCCGATGGCCTGCGCGCGCGCCCGGGGTGAGGGCTCCACGCCGTCCTTCTTCGGCGGCGTGCGGCGGAAGGCGAGGAACACCGCCACCGCGATGAGCAGCACCAGCACCAGCGGCTTGAGCACCTCCGGCTTGAGCAGCAGCACCAGCGCCGCGCCGCCGAACGCGCCCATCAGGCCGAAGGGGAACGTCGCCCGGGCCAGCTTCCAATCCACCAGCCCCGCGCGCGCGAAGCGCACCATCGCCGCGCCCGAGCCGAACACGGACTGCCCCTTGTTGGTGCCCAGCGCCACGTGCGCGGGCAGGCCCGCCGCCAGGAGCGCGGGCAGGCTGATGAGCCCGCCGCCCCCCGCGATGGCGTCCACGAAGCCCGCGCTCAGCGCGGCGACACACAACAGCACCAGCTGTACTGCGCTGACGTCCATGTCCACGATGGCGCCCCGCTTATCACCCTTACTTGCGCGGGGTCGAAGCTTGGGGGTCAATGGGGTCCATGCTCGCGACCCTGATGACCGTGCTGGCGCTGACGCTCGCCGCGCCGCCCTCGACGCCTGACGCGACCACCGCCACGTGCCGCTCCATCGACGGGCACGTGTCCTGTGGCTATGCGTGCAAGTCGGATGGACAGCGCGTGCGGTGCGCCCAGACGCTCCAGGGCAAATGTACCGTCATCGACGGACAGGCCACCTGTTTCGACCCGCCGGCCTACGTTGTGAAGGCGTACGGCGCCGCGCTGCCGGACTCGGAGTGCAAGACCATCGACGGGGTGGTGGGCTGCGGGTACGGGTGCGCCACGGACTTCGGCAAGGTGCAGTGCGCGAAGACGCCCGCGGGCGCGTGCCGCAGCCAGGGTGGCAACGTGATGTGCTTCGACCCGCCCGCCGCGGTGTTCGCGGTGTTCGGCCGGCAGGTGCCGCGCGCGCAGTGCGTCAGCAACGGCGTGCAGATGGCGTGCGGCTACAACTGCGTGAACGCCTCCGAAGGGGTGCGCTGCGCGAAGTCGCCCCTGGGCGTGTGCAAGGCGCAGAACGGCCACCTCACCTGCTTCGACCCGTCGCCCGCGGCGCTCTGCGCGTGGGGCAAGGGCCTGCCGGCGCCCCAGTGCAAGCTGAGCGAGGTGGGCCCGGTGTGCGGCTTCAACTGCACCACGGCGTACGGCAAGGTGGCGTGCGCGGGGACCCCGGCGGGCATCTGCAAGGTCTTCGATAGCGAGGTGTACTGCTTCGACCCGCCCGCCGAGCAGCAGGCCGACGCGGCGTGTCTGGCCAACGTAGGGCTGGCGGCGATGGAGGGCGCCACGCCCTGAAACGCCCGTCCGGCCGCTCGTGTGCGGTCGTCTGCTTGGACGCGAGCCTGGGCGGCGATAAAATTCCATCTTCCCGGCGGTCCAGGGACTGGGAGCAGGACGGCACATGGCGGAGGGCGAGGTCCGGCAGTACTGGGTGCGGAACGATCGGGGCACCACCTGGGGGCCCCTGACGGGCGCGACCATCGAGCTGCTCATCGACAGCGGCTCCATCCAGGGCAAGATCCAGGTCTCCATCGATGGCCTGCAGTTCGCCTTCCCGTGGCGCTTCCCGGAGGTGCGGGACTCGTTCCCCCGGGAGCTGTGGGGCGACGGCGCGCCCGCGTCGCTGCTGCAATCCACGCCCGGGGCCATCGCTCCACCCCCACCCGGCCCTGCCGCGCCCGTCGCGGGTCCGGCCGCCGTGCCCATGGCGGGCCCTGGAATGGCCCCTGTCGCGGGTCCTGGCACCCGGCCGCCCATGGCGGGCCCTGGCGCGATGCGGCCCGGGCCTGGAGCCGTGCGTCCGCCCGTCGACGCGGCGGGACGTCCTGTCGCGGCCGCGCGGCCTCCGGGTCCTCCGGTCGCGGCGGCCCGTCCGGCGGGAGCACCTGGCGCGGGAGCGGCTCCGGCGGCGGCTCCGCAGGCACCGCCGTCTCCGGCGGATGACGGGACCAACACGGTGCCGCCGCAGGGGCAGCTCCAGCAGTGCTCGCCCCTGCAGCTGTATGGGCGCATCGCCGCGGGCGAGCAGACGGGCCTGCTGACGCTGGGGCTTTCGGACCGCACGCTGTCGGTCCACTTCCGCAAGGGCAGCCCGGAGTACGTGGACTCGTCGCACGCGGAGGACGCGCTGGGCGTGTCGCTGATGGGCGCGAGGCTCCTGACGGCGGAGCAGCTCCAGCAGGCGGAGGGCTCCAAGGAGCGCTTCGGAGGCGACCTGCTCGCGGCGCTGTTCGGGTTGGGGCTGCTCCAGCCGGCGACGGCGTTCACGCAGCTGGCGCAGCGGGCGCTGGGCATCCTGGGCAAGGCGCTGCGTGCGGAGTCCGGCACGTTCACCTTCGAGGCGCGGGACCTGCCCGCGCAGAAGGCGATGCCGCTGGGCAACCGCTGGGCGCTGATCAGCGACCAGGTGCGGCGCATGCCGACGGCGGACCTCAAGCGGCGGCTGGCCTTCGTGCTGCCCATGCCCATCATGAAGTCCGGGGGCAGGGTGGCCTCCAGCGAGCTGCGCCTGACGCCGCACGAGGTCCGCGCGCTCTCCTTCATCGACGGGGTGCGCTCGCTGGGGCAGCTGCTCCAGAACGTGCCGCAGGACACGGATCACCTGCTGCGCGTGGCGTTCCTGCTGAAGGAGCTGAACGGCGTCTCCTTCGCGTCGGCCTCGCGCGCGCAGACGGCGGCCTCCGGCCCCACGGCGGGCCCGGGCAACCCGACCCGTCCGTCCGGCACCGTCCCCACCGTGGGTGCGGGGAATCCGACCCGTCCATCCGGCACCGTGCCCACCGTGGGACCTGGAGCCACCGGCCCGGGTGCCGCGCCCGGAGCACCTGCCGCCGCGAGCGCCGGAACCAGACCCGGTGCGCCCGTCGCGGGTCCGGGTGCCGCGCCCGGTGCGCCTGTCGCCGGTCCAGGTGCCGCGCCCGGAGCACCTGCCGCCGCGAGCGCTGGAGCCAGACCCGGAGCGCCCGTCGCGGGTCCGGGTGCCGCGCCCGGTGCGCCTGTCGCCGGTCCAGGTGCCGCGCCCCGCCCCGCCGGTGCCGCCCCCGTGGCGGGTCCCGGTGCCGCGCGTCCGGCCGCCGCGCCCACGGCGGGCCCGGGTACGGCGCCCCGTCCCCCGGGTGCCCCTGCCGGAGCCGCCCCCACCGCGGGCCCGGGTGCGCGTCCCCCGGGTGCTCCCGCTGGAGCCGCTCCCGTGGCGGGTCCCGGTGCCGCCCGGCCCGCTCCGCCCGTCGTCGCCGCTCCGGCGGCCCCGGCCGCTTCGGGTCCCGCGCCCGGTTCGGACGAACTGCCCGCGCTGCGCCAGCTCGCCGCGACCCTGAAGGGCCAGAACCACTTCCAGCGGCTGGGCCTCACCGAACAGACCGAAGGCAGCGCGGTGAAGATCGCCTACTTCCGCCTGGCCAAGCTCTACCACCCGGACACCCTGCCCCAGGGCGCCCCGCCGGAGCTGGAGAAGCTCAAGGCGGAGGTGTTCGCGTACATCGGTGACGCCTACCGCGCCCTCTCCGACGACAAGAGCCGCGCGGCCTACATCGAGGAGCTCAAGAGCGGCGGCGGCGACGGCGTGGACATCCAGGCCATCCTCCAGGCGGAAGAGCTCTTCCAGAAGGCCTGCATCCTGGTGAAGGCGCGCAAGTACCCGGAGGCCGTGAAGATGCTCAACGAGGCCATTTCCCTCAACGCCGAGGAACCCGAGTTCTTCGCCTGGCGGGGCTATGCGCGCTTCCTCGCCGCCCCGGACAAGAAGGCCGCCCAGCCGGAGTCCTTCCGCGAAATCCAGGCCGCCATCAAACGCAACGAGCGGTGCGCCCCCGCCCACTACTTCCTGGGCGTCATCGCCAAGCTGTGCGGCGACGCGGCCGGGGCCCTCAAGCACTTCAAGCGGACGGTCGAGCTGCAACCGGACCACATTGATGCGATGCGAGAGGTCCGCATGGCGTCGCAAAAGAAGTAGGGTGCGCGCCTTTTCAAGGAGACACCCCCCATGCCCCTCACCGGGAAAGAACGCCGCCACCTGCGGGCCCTCGGCCACCACCTGGAGCCGGTGGTCATCGTCGGCTCGTCCGGCGTCACCGAGGGCGTCATCGCCGCCATCGAGCAGGCGCTGAACGACCACGAGCTCATCAAGGTGAAGATCAACGAAGGCCCGGAAGGCCGCCACGAAGGCGCCGACAGCATCGCCGAGGCCACCGGCTCGGAGCTCGCGCAGCTCCTGGGCCGCACCGCCCTCTTCTTCAAGCGCCGCAAGCAGAAGTCCCACTTCGAGGACATCCTCAAGGGCCCGCATGAGCCCCGTCCGGCCCCCAAGGCGGACGAAGAGAAGAAGCCGCGCCGCCGTTAGTCGCACCGTTTTCCAGAGGTCGCGGGGAATCCAGATTCACCCCCGCACTTTCTGCGGGTTCGAGGGCAGTCGGACCCTCGTACCGGGTTCGAAATGTCCCTACGCTGGGGGTCTTCCCCCCGCGGAGGTGACGTGCAGACTTCCTCGTCCTCCCCTTCAGCCTCCCCCGGCTGGCACGACGTGCTGATGCATCACCTGGAGCCGCTCCTGGGTGACTTCACCGCGAAGATGGCCATCCACACCGCTGCGTTGCGGGCCCTCAAGCGTCCACCGGAGCAGGTGGGCGTTCAGGACGTGCCGCAGGTGCTGGAGGGCCTCAAGCCCATGCTCAACGTCTTCATCGGCGCGGTGCGCACGACGAACACCCTCACGGAGATTTCGAAGGCCATGGAGAAGCTGCGATGAACGCCCCCCGTTCTTCCTCGGGTCGCGCCTTCAAGCGGATGGCGCCGTGGCTGGGCGCCGTCGTGGTGCTCCAACTGGTGCACCTGGCCGCGGTGGCCACGTCGTTCCAGGACGCGCCCCGGCTGGCGCTCGTGGGTGACGTGGCGGGCTGGACGGTGGGCCTGCTCGCGGTGGCGGGCACGGCGGCGGCGGCGCTGTCGTTCGGCTCGGGGGACTACCTGCGCCGCGTGTGGGGCCTGCTGACGGCGGGAGCGGTGCTGTCGCTGGTCAGCACGGCCCTGCGCAGCTACTGGATGCACGCGGTGCCGGACGTGCCCTTCACGGAGTCACCGCTGCTGCCCGTGCGCATGGGCGTGGTGGTGCTGGCGAACGTGTGCACGACGTTCGCGCTGGTGCTGCTGTCTCGGACCTACAAGCAGTCCGGTCTGCAGCCGCCGCCCAGCTCCCGCGCGTCGCTGCTGTGGGCGGTGGCGGCGGTGGCGGCGCTGGCGGTGGGTGGGCCGGCGCTCGTCACGGCGGTGGGCCACCTGGGCCAGGGCTTCGCGGCCACGTGCACGGCGGTCATCGCGCTGGCGTCCACGCTGGCGGACATGACGACCATCCTGCTCGTCGCGCCCATCCTCCG
The DNA here is from genome assembly GCF_009909105.1 of Corallococcus exiguus. Taxonomy (NCBI): domain Bacteria; kingdom Pseudomonadati; phylum Myxococcota; class Myxococcia; order Myxococcales; family Myxococcaceae; genus Corallococcus; species Corallococcus exiguus. Next base: position 1,169,121 of record NZ_JAAAPK010000001.1, on the reverse strand, counting down.
CGTCGCGTACATGCTGCGCGGTGGGCGGCTCGCGTGGGTGTGGTGGGCCATGGGCGTGTCCGGCGCGGTGTGGCTCTTTTACGACGCGCGCGAGTGGCTGGCGCCGCTGTTGCCCGGCAATCCCGCGGAGGCGGTGGAGCTGCTGCGCACGCTGCGCACCTCGGGGCTCGCGATGCTGGGGCTCGCCGGGTGGTTGCAGCGCTCTGCGCTCATGTCGGCCCAGCGCCAGTCCAGCCCGGGCGTCGTCGTCCCCACCGCCTGACACGGCCCGTCGCGTCGAGCTGACGCACGAGGCCACCACCGGCCCGCTCCGTCTTCCGGGGCGGGCCGTCGTGTTTCCAAGGGCACGGGGCTGGAGGAGACTGGGACTCCCCGTTCTCCTCACTGGAGGCTCCCCGCCCATGCGCTCTTTCCCGACGTCCCTGCTGTTGGCCACCTGTCTTCTGGCGGGATGCCGGACGGCGAGAGAAGCACCGGCGGCACAGGCGAAGGCGGACTGCGGCCCGGTGATTCCCGGCATGGAGGCGGTGCTCAAGCCCGCGGCCTTCGTCGTGTTGGGAGAGATTCACGGCACGCAGGAGGCTCCGGCCTTCGCGGCGCGGCTGGCGTGTCACGCGGCGGCGGCGGGACAGCCGGTGCGGCTGGCGTTGGAGCTCCCGGTGGAGGAGCAGGCGCGCCTGGACGCGTTCGTCGCGGGCGAATCCGAGGGGCCTCCCGACAGCGCCTTCTGGCGCCGCGAGGTGCAGGACGGCCGCAGCAGCGAAGCCATGCGGAGCCTGCTGGAGCGCGCGAGGGAGTTGAGGCACGTGGGGCTGCCGCTGCGGGTGGTGGCGTTCGACGCGGGTGGCAAGGACCGCGATGACACGATGGCGGCGCAGCTCCGTCAGGCGCGGAGCGAGGCGCGTGGAGACACCTTCATCGTGCTCGTGGGCAACCTGCACGCGCGCCGCGACGTGGGCGCGCCCTGGAACGAGAAGCTCCAGTTCATGACGCACCGGTTGCTCGAAGCGGAGCCCGGTCTGGTGTCGCTCGACCTGGCGAACACCGGGGGCTCCGCATGGATCTGCCGGGGCATGACGGCGGACACCTGTGGCCAGCAGTCCCTGCGAAGCCGGGGCGAAGCGCAGGCCCCGGGCATCACGCTCCAGAAGAACGCGGAGGATCCAGACGGCTACGACGGCACCTACGCCGTGGGAGCACTGAACGCCTCACCGCCCGCGTTCGGCGCCACGAGCACCGCGACGCCCGAGCCTCGCTGAGGCTCCGAACCAGGTGTCGTCCCGCCCACGCCCAGGCCATCGAGGAGTGGCCGACCTCCCACCGGGCGCGCTACATGCGCGGCTCCATCCTTTTTGGGCACGAGGAACCTGGAATGCTCGCACGCACCTGGCGCGGGGTAACGAAGGCGGAGGACGCCGACGCCTACCTCGCCTATCTCCACCAGACGGGCCTCACGCACTACCGGCGCACGCCGGGCAACCTGGCCGCGTACTGCCTGCGCAAGGTGACGGACGGACGCGCGGAGTTCCTCCTCGTCACGTTGTGGGAGTCCATGGACGCGGTGAAGCGCTTCGCGGGGGACTCGCCGGAGCGCGCCATCTTCTTCCCGGAGGATGACCGATACCTCATCGACCGGGACGTGCACGTCACCCACTACGAGGTCCCCTTCGCGGAAGGCCAGGCCTTCGAGCCCCAGCGGATCCGCTTCGACGACTTCCGGGTGGCGGGGCCCGCTGGCGACCTGCGGCTGGTGGACACCGGCGGTGGCGGCAAGGCGCTGCCCGTGGTCTTCGTGCACGGGCTCGCGGGCAACGCGTCCCACTGGCAGGCGCAGCTGGAGCACCTGGCCCGTCAGGGCCGCCGGGGCATCGCGCTGGAGCTGCGCGGCCACGGGTGCTCGACCGTGCCGGAGCCGGAGGACTACACGCTGGAGTCGCTCGCCGGGGACATCGCCGCCGTCGTGCGAGCGCTGGGGCTGCGCCGCTTCGTGCTGGTGGGGCACAGCATCAGCGGGGGCGTGACGCTGGCGTACGCGGGAGAGAACCCGCGGCAGGTGGCGGGGCTGTTCCTGGTGGATCCGATGACGGACTCGCGCCAGTACCCCGAGGAGCAGGTGGCCGCATACATCGCCTCGCTGGACGCGCCGGACGTGGCGCAGGCGGTGCGACAGGACTGGGCGCAGATGGCGGGGCCGCGCGCGGACGTGCGCGAGCGGTTGCTGGCGGACCTGGACGCGACGCCGCTGTCCGCCGTGACGGCCGTGCAGCGCTCCAGCCTGCGCTTCGACCTGACGGCGGCGCTCGCGCGCTACCCGGGGCCAAAGTTCTCGCTCGTCGCGCCGGACAACGACGCGCCGCACAGCCTCCACCGGCTGGGGGAAGGCGTGGCGCACCAGGTGGTGGAGGGCGCCGGCCACTGGATCCAACTGGACCATCCGGACGAGGTGAACGCCGCGCTGGACGCGTTCCTCACGAAGTCAGCACCAGCTTGACGAGCTCCGGGGGGCTGCCCAGCCGCATGGGTGGCCCCCAGAAGCCGCAGCCCCGGCTGACGTAGATGTGTGAATCGCCGTGCCGGTAGTGGCCAGCGGAGTGTTCCCAGCTCAGCCCGATGAGCGCCGTCATGGGGAAGAGCTGGCCGCCATGGGTGTGGCCAGAGATTTGAAGGTCCACGCCGCGCTCCGCGGCCACCTTGAAGTTGGCGGGCTGGTGCGCGAGCAGCACCGCGGCGCGCTCGGGGTCGCGGTCCGCGAGCGCCAGGTCCAGGTCATAGCCCTTCTGTCCCAGGCGCCGGCCGCCGTGCCAGTCGTCGACGCCGACCAGGTCGAACGCGCCGCCCGCGTCGCCCATGCGCACGTGCCGGTTGCGCAGCGAAGGAATGCCCATGGAGCCCAGGTGGGCCACCCAGTCCTCCGCGCCGGACGAATAGTCATGGTTGCCGGTGACGAAGAAGCTCCCGTAGCGAGCATGGAGGTTACCGAGCGCCGCGACGAAGCCGCCCAGCCGGGGCACGGTGCCATCCACCAGGTCACCGGTGATGGCGACCAGGTCCGGCTTGAGCGCATTGGCCCGCCGCACGAGTTCGTCCATGAAGCGCCGCTGGATGAAGGGGCCCACGTGCAGGTCGGTGAGCTGCACGATGCTGAAGCCGTCCAGCGAGCGGGGCAGCTTCGGAATGCGAACCACCACCTCCGTGACCTCCGGAGCAGTGAACGCGCGCCAGCTCCCATACCCCGCCAGTCCCCCACCCAGAGCGAGCGCCCCACCCGCGGTCGCCTGCGACAGGAAGCGCCGCCGTTCGGCATCCACGGAGGGCGCGGAGGGAGCAGGACGAAGCCGGCGTCCCAAAGCGAGCACGGCGCGTCCCAGGTCAACGCCCACGAGCCCGAGCACCAGGCACAGCGCCACGCCCATCCACGAATAGGACACCAGCTCCACGACGTCGCCAGGAGCCTCCGGGAGCGTGCGTTGCAGATACCGCCGCGCAATCAGCACGAGCGTCATGATGCCCAGCACGAGCGCGGCGACGAGCCGGGGCCCACGGCGGGACGTGAGGCTCCACACAAGCCGCCGGAACAGGTACAGGTGCCCGAGCGAGGCACCCAGCGCGATGAAGAGCGAGAACGGAGACAGCGGCATGGGCTCAAGCCTCCCGCGCCTCGTGCCCGCGCGCACCTGAATCCGTGCTCGGCCGGCCGCCCGCCATGAGTCGCTGCCCGGAAGCGGACGTCCTGCTCAGTACACTTGCGTCCAGAGATAGGAGCAATCCAGGGCCAAGGCTTCGAAGGGCTCGACCCTCACGGGCTCAGCATCCAGGGGGATGGCCCTTCGCACATAGCGCCCCGCCTCGAGTTGGAACAACTCCAGCATCCGGGACTCCCTCTCGAGGAACCAGACATGCGGAATTCCCGCGCGCGCGTACAGAGGCAACTTCAGCTCGCGATCCAGGACCTCCGTTTCAGGCGTCAGCAGCTCGCCCACCCAATCAGGCGTCAGAATGACGGGATCAGGATCCCAGATCCTTGGCGCCCGCTCCCGTCGCCAGCCAAGAAGGTCGGCGACCAGGATGTCGTCGCCAATGTTCACTTCCGCCTTGCGCGTGATGAACCAACCACCGGGCCCCTGCATCCTCTTGTCGAAGAACTGCATGACCTCCACCAACACGAAGGACAGCATGAAGGAGTCCTGCGGCTTGAGCAGAGGGCTCACGTACAGCTCGCCGTTGATGATTTCGCCCACCTTGGTTTCGGGCAGTGCATCCAGATCCGCGGTGGTCGCAGGCTTCTTTCCCATCACGCGCTCCCAATCCTCATCCAACATCCTGGGTTGTTCACAGAATCAGCAACCCTATACGTCCCAAGACGATTCCCCGTCCAATTCCCTGCCGCGCCTCCACGTGGTGGTTAAGAGGCCCGCGCTTCCTTCCATCTTCACGAAAGGCCCCCTCATGGCCACGCCGCTCCAGGGACGTGAAATCCGCCTGAAGTCCCGCCCGCACGGTGAGCCCACGCCGGACAACTTCGAGTTCGCCACGGTCACCGTCCCGGAACCCGCCGAGGGCCAGGTCCTCGTGCGCAACCACTTCATGTCCGTGGATCCGTACATGCGCGGCCGCATGAACGACGCGAAGTCCTACGTCCCGCCCTTCAAGCTGGGCGAAGTGATGGACGGCGGCAGCGTGGGCCAGGTGATCCGCTCGCGCTCGCCTGACTTCAAGGAAGGCGACTTCGTCGTCGCCGGCACCGGCGGCTGGCGCGAATACGCCGTCGCTCCCGCGAAGCACTACCAGAAGGCCGACCCGTCCGTGGGCCCCCTCTCCGCGTACCTCGGCGTGCTCGGCATGCCGGGCATGACCGCGTACGTGGGCCTGCTCGACATCGGCAAGCCGAAGGCCGGAGACACCGTCTTCGTGTCCGCCGCCGCGGGCGCCGTGGGTGGCGTCGTGGGCCAGATTGCCCGCATCAAAGGCTGCCGCGTGGTGGGCAGCGTCGGCTCGGACGCGAAGGTGAAGCACCTCCGCGATGACCTGAAGTTCGACGCCGCCATCAACTACAAGTCCGCGCCCATCGCCGAGTCCCTGGCCAAGGCCTGCCCGGACGGCATCGACGTCTACTTCGACAACGTGGGCGGCGACCACCTCGAGGCCGCCATCGGCCTGATGAAGAACCACGGCCGCATCGTCCTGTGCGGCGCCATCTCCGTGTACAACGCCACCGCCCCCACGCCCGGTCCGCGCAACCTGGGACTCGCCGTGGGCAAGCGCCTCACCCTCCAGGGCTACATCGTCATGGACCACGCGGACCGCCGGGCGGACTTCCTGCGCGACGTGGGCCAGTGGCTGCGCGAGGGCAAGGTCCAGGACGTCTCCACCATCGTGGACGGCCTGGACAAGGCCCCCGACGCCTTCATCGGCCTGCTGCGCGGCGACAACACCGGCAAGATGCTGGTGCGCCTGGCGAAGGACGCCTGACGCTCGCTGGCCAACGTCGCGAACGAACGCCACCGGACACAGCCGCCGTCTTGCGTCCTGCATCTCCCAGACGCGGGACACAAGACGTGCGGCCTCCGCCGCGTCCGGCACCCTGCACGCCCTTTCGCAGGAGGCAGTGCGGTGACCTCACAGAAACAGCCGGACGCGGTGCGCGTGGATGAGAAGAGCAAGGACCAGCAGCTCGCGAAGGACCGCGCGGAGCCCACTGGCAACTTCCTCACCACGGACCAGGGCATCCGCGTCGAGCACACCGACGACTCGCTCAAGATTGGCGCTCGCGGTCCCACTCTCCTGGAGGACTTCCACTTCCGAGAGAAGATCACCCGCTTCGACCACGAGCGGATCCCCGAGCGCGTCGTCCACGCGCGCGGCGCGGGCGCCCACGGCTACTTCCAGGTCTACGAATCCCAGGCGAAGTACACCCGCGCGAAGTTTCTCCAGGACCCGTCCAAGAAGACGCCCGTGTTCGTGCGCTTCTCCACCGTCGCGGGCTCGCGCGGCTCCGCGGACACCGCGCGTGACGTGCGCGGCTTCGCGGTGAAGTTCTACACGGAGGAAGGCAACTTCGACCTGGTGGGCAACAACATCCCCGTCTTCTTCATCCAGGACGGCATCAAGTTCCCGGACATCATCCACGCCGCCAAGCCGGAACCCCACCACGAGATTCCCCAGGCGCAGACGGCGCATGACTCCTTCTGGGACTTCGTGTCGCTCGTCCCGGAAACGATGCACATGATCATGTGGATCATGTCCGACCGCGCCATCCCGCGCAGCTTCCGGATGATGCAGGGCTTCGGCGTCCACACCTTCCGCTTCATCGACGAAAAGAACACCGCGCGCTTCGTGAAGTTCCACTGGAAGCCGCTGCTGGGTACGCACTCGCTCGTCTGGGATGAAGCGCAGAAGCTCGGCGGCAAGGACCCGGACTTCCACCGCCGCGACCTCTACGAGGCCATCGAGCAGGGCGACTTCCCCGAGTACGAGCTGGGCGTTCAAATCCTGGAGGAGAAGGACGCGCAGGCGCTGGGCGTGGACCTGCTGGACGCGACCAAGCTCATCCCGGAGGAGGTGGCGCCGGTGCAGCCCGTGGGCAAGCTCACGCTCAACCGCAACCCGACCAACTTCTTCGCGGAGACGGAGCAGGTCGCCTTCTGCGTGGCCAACATCGTGCCGGGCATCGACTTCACGGATGATCCGCTGATGCAGGCGCGACTCTTCTCGTACCTGGACACGCAGCTGACGCGCCTGGGCGGGCCGAACTTCGCGGAGATTCCCATCAACCGCCCGGTGGCGCCGGTGCACAACCACCAGCAGGACGGCTTCGGCCGGCACACGAGCAACGTGGGCCGCGCCAACTACTTCCCCAACTCGCTGGGCGGCGGCTGCCCGTTCCTCGCGGCCCAGCAGCAGGGCGGCTACGTGCACCACCCGGAGCAGGTGAGCGGCAAGAAGGTGCGCGAGCGCGCCGCCTCCTTCAACGACCACTACAGCCAGGCAGCCCTCTTCTTCCGCAGCCTGTCCGAACCGGAGCAGCAGCACCTCATCGACGCGTGCCGCTTCGAACTGGGCAAGGTGGAGACGAAGGCCATCCAGGAGCGCGTGCTGGAGCACTTCGCGAAGATCGACGCCCTCCTGGTGTCGGCCGTGGCGGAAGGGCTGGGCCTGCCCGCGCCCAAGGCCACGCCCGTCACGCCCAAGGGCCCTCCCGCGTCCAAGGCCCTGAGCATGGAGGCCATGAAGCTGGCCACGCCGCCGTCCATCAAGACGCGGAAGATTGGCGTGCTCGTCGCGGACGGCGTGGACGCGGACGAGCTGATGGCCCTGCGCAAGGAGTTGGAGTCACAAGGTGCCCAACTGAAGGTCATCGCCAAGCGCCTGGGCACGGTGAAGGCCTCCAACGGCAAGGACGTGCCAGTGGACAAGAGCGCCATGACCACGGCCTCCGTGGAGTACGACGGCGTCTTCATCCCCGGCGGCGCCGCGAGCGTGGCCACGTTGAAGAAGGACGGCGAGTCGCGCCACTTCGTGCAGGAGGCCTACCTGCACTGCAAGACGGTGGGCGCATCCAAGGACGCGGAGGAGCTGCTCAAGGCCTGTGAAATCGACCCGGCCGCGCCGGGCGTCGTCGCGGGCTCCAAGGCAGGGGCCGGCGCGGCGCTGGCCACCGCGTTCGCGAAGGCGCTCGCGAAGCACCGGCACTGGGACCGCAAGGACAACGACCGCGTCCCGGCCTGAGGTCCACTGAGGCGAATGTCACCGCGTCCGCTGTGACGCGGTGACGCGCCGCCACCCGGCAGGACAGCCCTCGCGCAGCACCCGCGCCGCCGCGAGGGCACAGGCATAGCTGCTCGTGATGGGGCGCTCGCACCAGGCGCCGTCCGCGTAAAGCCGCACCGTGGCCGAGTCCTCGACGTGGTCCACGATGTCTCCCTTCCTCAGCGCGTGGGCCATGGCCGCGTCCGCCACCGTCACCACCGACGGCAAACCGGACGGCAGACCCGATACAGGACCCGCGGCGCAGAGCACCAGGCTGCCCTGCTCCACCGCACGGTCCAGGAGCGCGGTGAGGGGCGCCTCGAAGGCGCGGCCCACGGTGCCCAGGCTCAGGTTGATGAGGTCCGGCCGCACGTCCTGCGTGAGCCACTCCAGCGCTTCCAGCAGGCCCAGCGAATCGCCGCGCATCCGCCCATCCAGCACGCGCGCGACGTACCACTCCACGTCGGCACCGGGACGGCCCTGCTCCATCAGGATGCTCAGCACCGCGGTGCCGTGGCCGTGCGTGTCCTCCAGGTCCTCCAACACGGAGTCGCCGCCGCGCCAGGCCGCCAGCTCCTCACGCGAGTGGACACGGGACTCCAGGCGCCGCGCTTCCCGGTCCACCGTGAAGCTCGCGGCCCCGGCGAGTGACAGCCCCGCCCCGCGAAGGAAGCCTGCCGACACACCACTGTCCACGATGGCGACCTTCATGGGGGCAGGGCCTTGCGACACGCCTAGCAGGAGCTGCTCGAGTCCTCGCCCACCGGATACTTGAGCACCGGGAAGTAGGTGCCCACCCACTGGGTACCGCTCCAGGTGTAGTGCTGGCCGTTGAGGTACGACGTGGCGCAGGCGTGGCCCATCAGGTCCTCGGACCCGCTGACTTCCTCCAGCAGCTTCGACACGTCCTTGCTCGTGAACTTCATGGCAACACTCCCGGCGTTGAATTGGGGGAAAAGCAGGAAGGAGCCTAGGGGGCCAGTGAGCGGGTCGCAATGATGTGGGGCGTCCCTCGAAGGGGAACGCAGCGCCGGACTCGCGAGGGGGTTAGGGTCTGCCGGTCCACCGGTGTGAGAGGTGTCTCGCGATGAAGCTCTGGGCCCGCTGGTTTCGCATTCCCTTCTGGCAGCGAGTGCTGGGCGCCTTCGTGCTGGGAGCGCTCGCCGGATGGGCGCTGGGCGACCGCGCCGGCACGTGGCTCCAGCCGCTGGGCACGCTCTACGTCCAGCTGATCCGGATGATCGCCACACCGCTGGTGTTCTTCGCCGTCATCCACGCGGTGTCCGCGCTGCGCGGCCAGAAGAGCGTGGCGGCGCTGGGCGGCCGCACCTTCCTCTGGTTCGCCGTCACCGCCGCGCTCGCCGTGGGCGTGGGCCTGGGCACCGCGGCCCTCACGAAGCCGGGCCTGGGCGTGGGCACGCTCCAGGTGGCCAGCGACTTCAAGCCCAAGCAGGTGCCCGGCCCCGTGCAGGTGCTGCTGGACGTGGTGCCCACCAACCCCTTCGCCGCGCTGGCGGAAGGGAAGATGCTCCAGGTCATCTTCTTCGCGGGCCTGCTGGGCTTCGCGCTGGTGAAGCTGGGGGACCGCACCGCCCGCCTGCGCGCGCTCGTGGGCGAGGCCAGCGACGCGATGATTCAAGTCACCCGCTTCGTGCTGGAGCTGACGCCGCTGGGCACCTTCGGCCTCATCGCCGCGCTGGTGGGCACCTACGGCTTCGAGCGCCTGCTACCCCTGGGCACCTTCGTCCTCACGCTGTACCTCGCGTGCGCGGTGCACGTCGTCTTCGTGTACGGCGGGCTGCTCGCGGCGCACGGGCTCAACCCGCTGCGCTTCTTCCGGGGCGCCGCGCCGGGCATGCAGGTGGCGTTCGTCAGCTCCTCCAGCTTCGCGTCCATGCCGGTGGCCCTGCGCAGCGTCACCCACAACCTGGGCGTCGACCGGGACTACGCGGCGTTCGCGGTGCCCCTGGGCGCCAGCATCAAGATGGACGGCTGCGGCGCCATCTACCCGGCCATGACGTCGCTCTTCATCGCCCAATACTTCGGCCTGACGCTGTCCGCGCCCCAGCTCTTCATCATCCTGCTGGCGTCCGTGCTGGGCAGCTTCGGCACCGCCGGCGTGCCCGGTACGGCGGTGGTGATGACCACCGTCGTCCTCAGCTCCGCGGGGCTGCCCCTGGAGGGGCTGGGCTACCTGCTGGCCATCGACCGGGTGCTGGACATGATGCGCACCCTCACCAACGTCACCGGCCAGATGCTGGTGCCCGTCCTGGTGGCCCGCGAGGAGGGCCTCCTGGACCTGGCTGTCTACAACCGCGCGTCCAGCAACGTGGGGCTGGAGGAGCCCCCGTCGCCGGCCGCCTGAGCGCTACTTGCAGGTCGTCACTTGCAGGTCTTCGCGGGCATCGAGTCGATCCAATCCGCGATGAGCTGCGCGCCCTCCGCGTGGTGAATCGTGCGGCCAATCTGCGGCATCATCTTGCCGGACTCCTCCGTGTGCAGCCGGTACCAGAGGATGGACTCCGCGTGGTTGCCGGGGACGATGTCGAACTCGCCGCCCACGCCCGCTCCCGCGGAGCCCGGGCGCTTGCACTCGCCCAGTGAGAACAGGCTGGTGTTGTCGAAGTTGAGGAACAGCTGGCTGGTGATGCCCGCCGTGCCCTTCGGGTTGTGGCAATGCGCGCAGTTGATGTCCAGGTACGTGCGCGCCCGCGTGTCCAGGTTCGCCGACTGCGGGTCGAACGCGTCCGGCGCCTTCGGCAGCTCCGCCTGGGCGGGCAGCCCGTCCAGCTTGCCCAGCGACGCCAGGTACTCCAGCTGGTCGCGCTCCACGCCTCCGTAGGTGTTCGTGCGGTGCAGGTAGCGCGCCTTCACGCCAATGGGGTGCATCACCTGGTCGCCCTTCTCATCCACCAGGTGGTGGCACTGCTGGCACTGGTTCTTGGAAGGGACCGAGTACCGGAACGACCGGGTCTCCCCCTCCAGGTCGATGAACGTCACGTCGCGCGCACGGCTTCCGGTGGCCAGATCAGCTTCCGTTTGCGCCGGATTCCAAACGTAGGGCCATGCCTCCCATCCCGACGGCTGGCGCACCAGGACGCGCGTTTCGATGAAACGCACGTCCTGGTCCGGCTTCCGCAAGTCCGCCGGGAAGGCGAACGTCTTCGTGATGAGCGTCCCCACCGGCAGGTCCAGCGCATCCACGGGCGCGTAGTGCGCCGTCTTGCCGGGGGGGATGTAGAGGGTGCGTGACTTGACCGCGTAGTCGGAGAACAGCACGGTGGACAGGGTGTAGGGCACGTTGCCCTCCACCGGCACCAGCCCTCCGTCCGCCGGGCTTCCGGTGAACAGCCCGAAGCCCGACAGCACATTGGGGATGGCCAGCGGCGGCCCTGCATCCACAGGCCCCGCGTCCAGAACGCCCGCATCGAGCGTTCCGGCATCCATGCCCGCGTCAGGTTCACCCGCGTCCGGAACCCCCGCGTCCCCCGTTCCGGCATCCACGGTCCCCGAGTCGGGTGTGGGCCCGGGGCCTTCCGGGTCGGAGGAACCGCAGGCTGCCAGCGTCAACGCCAGCAGCACCACGGAGAGACGGGGGCTCACGAACGACGTCCACATGGGTGTCACGCTCCCTGACCTCGGTTACGGCTTGATGAAGTCGCCAATCGTCAGCGCGGGGCTGAAGCCCGAGCAGTTGAACTCCGCCTTCGAGGCCGGGTAGTGCCGCGTGAGGGCCCACCCGCCCGCGAAGTTGCCCGTGGCCGCGGCCGCACCCGCCGCCACCAGGTCCAGGTCCGCGATGGCGTTGACGGTGCCCGAGGGCAGCGTGTTGTCGGCGAAGCAGATGTTGATGGGGTTCAGCTCCGTGCGGGCATGGCCGTAGGGGTCCACGCCGTCCCACACCAGGTGCTCCACGCCCTTCGCGCCCTGCGTCTCGCCGTAGGTGTAGAGCGCCGCCAGGGCCGCGCCCAGGGGCCGCAGCTGCGGGCTCAGGTTGCCGTTGTCCACGTTGTCGCCGCTGCCACCCTGGAAGGTGTTGCCGTGGATGTAGACGTCCGAGCTCGCGAAGTTGAAGCCGCCCGCCGCCCACAGCGCGACGTCGTCCTCGATGGTGAGGCCGCTCAGCACCGCCACGTCCACCGTGTTGTTGTTGCCCCAGGTGTTGCCCGTCAGCTCCACGCGGCGCGACGCCAGCATGAACGTGCCCGTGCCCGCCGGCACCTGCGACACCGTGCTGCTGCTGGCCGCGACGGACGCGAAGTTGTGCCGGTTGTTGCCGGTGATGGTGTTGTTCTTCACCCGGATGTCCGTCCCCATGATGGGGTTGCCCGGCAGGTCGAACACCACCAGGCCCGTGGTGTTGTCCTGGGCCGTGTTGCCCAGCACGTAGGCGTACTTCGTGTTCTCGATCTCGATGCCCGCCACGTTCTGCTTCGCCACGCTGTTGCGCACGACGGCGTACTCCGTCTGGCCCACGTAGATGCCCGCGTCCGCGGCGTTGTACGCCTCGCATTCATCGATGAGGACGTACTTGGACTTCACCGGGTACAGGCCGTACTTGCCGTTGCTCTCCTTGTCGGCCTCCGCCCACTCCGTGCGCACGCGGCGCATGACGACGTCGATGGAGGACTCCACGCGGATGGCGTCCTTCTTCGCGTTCCACACCGCCAGGTCGCTCACCGTGAAGAGATTGCCCACCACGTCCAGGCCGTTGGAGTTCGCCGCGGCGTTGGTGAACACCAGCACCGTGCTGCTCGCCCCGCCGGTGCCCTCGCCCTTCGTGCCCTTGCCCGCACCCACCAGCGTGATGCCGTTCTGGCGGATGGTGATGGCGTTGTCGAAGGTGTACGTGCCCGCCGCCAGATTGATGGTGGTGCACTCGGCCATGGTGTTCACCTGGTCCTGGAGCGCCTCCTCCTGGCCCGGTGCGAAGTTCAGCATCGCCTGGGCCTTGCCCTCGCAGGAGAAGGTCCCCGCGCTGCCGCCGTCCCAGGGGATGCCCGTGTCCACGCTGCCCGCGTCGCTGCCGGCGTCCGTGTTCGTGCCCGCGTCCGTGTTCGTACCCGCGTCCACTTTCACGCCCGAATCCGGCGTGTTGTCGTCGTCATCCGAGCAGGCGGTCAACGAGAGGGCCCCTACCAGGGCCAGAACGGTCGCGCGCGTAGCGCGAGTCCACTGCAAACGGGGCATGTCGTTCCTCCGCGAGGCCGCTCCGCATGGGCCACGGGGAAGCGCCCGCGGCCCGCGAAGCAGCGGGAAGGCGGCATGCTCGGAGCAAAGACACACTGGCGACAAGCACAAGTTTCACGTTTGTGTTTTGACGCGGCGCCCCTTCAGTCACGCTCAAAAAAGCACGCGCACGCGGTAAGCCTATCGTCCGCAATGTGTCCGGAATGCGAATGACGCACGGCCCCATGACAGGCGCGCGGTCAGGCCCGTGGGCGAGGACACCGCGCTCCCCGCAGCCGACCCGCGCGGTCATCTTGAGAAGGAGGTCGCGGCGCGGTTCCCCTCTCCCGCGACGGAAAGAACGAGGACGCCCATGCGCACTGGAACCCTGGTGACCCTGGTGGTGGCGCTCGCGTCAGGTCCGGCCCTGGCGCAGCAGGACGAAGCGATGACTGCCCCGGATGGCAATGACTCGCAGAACCTGGATGACCGGCAATCACTGACAAGCGATTCCGGCGACGGCACCTTCTGGAACAATTACTGGTATCAGCCGCCCGCGGAGAGCGGGTTCCAGCAGCCCCTCGCCGGCTCGTATCAGCTCGAGCAGCCGATGGCCGGTTCGTACCAGCTGCAGCAGCCGCTCGTCGGCACGTACCAGCTCCAGCAACCGCTCATCGGCTCATATCAACTCCAGCAACCGCTCAACGGGACGTACCAGTTGCAGCAGCCGCTGAATGGGACGTACCAGCTCCAGCAGCCGCTCATCGGCACGCAGCAGCAGCGCCCGCCGATGCATGGGCCGGGCGCCACGCGGGTGCGCTGAGCCCTTGCGCCACCTACCGCCGGGCGTTGAAGGTGTCGCACGCCTCCAGCGTCCCCTGCTCCAGGCCGCGCTTGAACCAGGTCATGCGCTGCGCGGCGGAGCCATGGGTGAAGGACTCGGGGACGACGTAGCCCCGGGCGCGCTTCTGGAGGGTGTCGTCGCCCACGGCGCTGGCGGCGCCCAGGCCCTCCTCCACGTCCCCCTGCTCCAGGATGTTCCGCTCCTTCTGCGCGTGGTGGGCCCAGATGCCGGCGAAGCAGTCCGCCTGGAGTTCCGTCAGCACGGAGAGCTGGTTGGCCTGCTCCTCGCTCGTGCGGTTGCGCAGGGACTGCACCTTGCGGGAGACGCCCAGCAGGTTCTGCACGTGGTGCCCCACCTCGTGCGCGATGACGTACGCGCGGCCGAAGTCACCCGGCGCGCCGAAGCGGCTCTCCAGCTCGTCGAAGAAGGTCAGGTCCAGGTACACCTTCTGGTCGCCCGGACAATAGAAGGGCCCCACCGCGCTCTCCTGCATGCCGCACGCGGACTGCACCGCGTCCGAGAAGAGCACCAGCCGCGGCTGCACGTAGCGCACGCCCTGGGGCTCCAGCAGGCCGGGCCAGGTGTCCTCGGTGTCCGCGAGCACGACGGAGGCGAAGTCCTTCAGCTTCTCCTGCTGCGGATCCACGTTCCCGGAGCCGCCCGTACCCGGTTGCGAATACGGAGAGGTGCGCGTGCCAATCTGGACGTCGGACGGGTCGCCGCCCAGCAGCATCACCAGCAGGGCCACCACCAGTGACGCGGCGCCACCGCCCACCGCGAGCGGGCGTCCGAAGCCACCGCCCCGCCGGTCCTCGATGTTCGAGCTGCGACGTCCGCCTTCCCACCTCATCCTGTTCCCCCTGTCAGTGAAGACGCTCCGAGGACCAAGGTAGGCAGCGGGCCCTCCGTCAGCGACGGTGCGGGCCCGGAGTGGACGGATGGCAGGAGGTCCGCAGGGCAGGCGGGCGGACGAGCCCCTACTTGATGGGAGAGAAGCCGACCGCCCCAGAGGCCACGCGCGCGGCGGTGCCCAGGCGCTCCATCAGGGCGGGACCGAAGTACTGGCGCCGGGATTCGCCCTGCCCTTCGCGCACCTTCTCAGGCGTGTCCAGGTAGCCCACGTAGCCGTTGGCGAGCCCCAGCACGTGCGTCGCCCCGGTGAGGTCCGCCAGCGCGCGGCCCGCGCCCACGGTGGGCTCTCCCGGGATGGACAGCAGCTCCAGGGGCCCCAGCGCCAGCGCATCCACCTCCGCCTCGCGCGGTGATGAAGCGCACAGGAAGTTGTCCCCTGCCGCGCGGGTGAAGGCGGGCACCAGCCGCGAAGAGTCCGGCCGGGGCAGCGCCGTCTGGACTCGCGCGAACGCCAGCCGCACCGGCTCCGTCACGGACGCCGGGGCAGCGCCATCCGCCAGCGCCGATAGCTTGCGCGCGAAGCCCAGGGCGCGCTCGGGGCCCTGGCCCTCGTTGAAGGACACGGTCGCATTGCCCTCGCTGCCCTGCACGAACAGCGTGACGCCACTCCCCGCCTCCTCGCGCAGCGCGCTCAGCCGGCCCGGGAAGTCCGGATCCAACAGCGACCGCTGCCGGGGAATGAGCGTGGCGTGCCCGGCGAACACCAGCACCTCCGCCACGGGCCCCTCCGCTCCGCGCAACACCGCCCGCGTGAGCTGGCCGTCCGGGACATCCCCACCGGAGCGGGAATGGACGAGCTCCGCGTCCGCCGCGCCGCCCACCTCCAGTGTCACGTCCTTCATGGAAGCCGCGGCCTTCTCCAGCGCCTCGCTCGCGCCCTCCACCACCGCGTTCGCGGACGCCTCCCGGTAGCGCCCCGTGCCGGAGAGCTGGGCCGCCCACCGCGCGTCGTAGCCTCCAAACGAGGAGTGCGTGTGCGTGGCCACCACCAACACCTCCTTCACCCCGGCCTTCGCGACGCGCTCGCGCACCCGCGCCGTGATTTCCGGCGTCACCAGGAGCAGCTCCAGCGACACCACGCCCACGCGCGCGCCACCGGCCTCCAGCACCAGGGCCCTCGCATGGAGGGGGAGCTCGGCCTGGCTCGCCTCGGGCCGGGGTGGGACGTAGCCCGCCACCACCACCGGATAGGGCGGAGAGAGGGCCACCTTCGCCGCGCCCGCGCGCAGAGGACCTTCGCCACGCACCTGTGACAGCACCTCGGGCGTGCGCTCCTCCCACCTCCCACACCAGTTCCAGGAGGCGAGCGCGTAGGCGGCCCCGGCCGTTAACAAGGCGAAGGGCAGCAAGGGGCGGAGGAAGGAGCGCCGGGAAGAGGACATGCCGGAGGCAGCGTAACCCCTCGGCGCTTCCAGGCGGCTCCTACCTTTCGGGCAACGGTGCCTTGCCTGGCCTACAAGGGCCGACGTCGGCTGATGGTGGAATACCCACCTTCAAGGCGTGCGTTCCTGTTCCGCTTCGCGGTCGAAAGGGGTAAGGCAGCGCGCCATGTGCGGCATCTTCGGAATCGTGGGTCACGGAGAGGCGTCCAACCTGACGTACCTGGGGTTGCACGCCCTGCAGCACCGCGGACAGGAGTCCGCCGGAATCGTCGCGTCCGACGGGCACGTCCTGCGCGCGCACCGGCAGATGGGCCTGGTCGCCGACATCTTCACCGCGCCGGTGATTGAAGGGCTCCCCGGCAAGGCGGCCATCGGCCACGTGCGCTACAGCACGGCGGGTGGCAGTGGCATCAAGAACGCCCAGCCCCTGTTCGTGAACTACGCGGGCGGCCAGTTCTCCATCGCGCACAACGGCAACCTCGTGAACGCGGTGGAGCTCAAGGCGGAGCTGGAGTCGGAGGGCGCGCTCTTCCAGTCGGACGCGGACACGGAGGTGGTGATGCACCTCCTCGCCCGCTCCAAGCAGCCCACCTTCGAGGCCCGCCTCGTGGAAGCGCTGCGCCGGGTGGAGGGCGCGTACAGCATCCTGCTCCTCACCGAGGACAAGCTCATCGCGGTGCGCGACCCCAACGGCTTCCGGCCGCTGGTGCTGGGCAAGATGAAGGAAGGCGCCTACGTGCTCGCCAGCGAGACGACGGCGTTGGACCTCATCGAGGCGGAGATCGTCCGCGAGCTGGAGCCGGGCGAGCTGGTCGTCATCGAGAACGGCGTGCTGCGCTCCAGCATGCCGTTCAAGCCCGCGGCCCGGCTGGGCCGCTGCATCTTCGAGCACGTCTACTTCGCCAAGCCGGACTCGGTGCTCTTCGGCAGCAGCGTGTACGAGGTGCGCAAGCGCCTGGGCATGCAGCTGGCGCGCGAGCAGCCCGCGGAGGCGGACCTGGTCATCGCGGTGCCGGACTCCGGCGTGCCCGCGGCCATCGGCTTCTCGCAGGCGAGCGGCATCCCCTACGACGTGGGCCTCATCCGCAGCCACTACGTGGGCCGCACCTTCATCGAGCCGCAGCAGTCCATCCGCCACTTCGGCGTGAAGCTGAAGCTGTCCGCCGTGCGCCAGGTGCTCAAGGGCAAGCGCGTGGTGGTGGTGGACGACTCCATCGTGCGCGGCACCACCAGCCGGAAGATCGTGAAGATGCTCAAGGCCGCGGGCGCCGTGGAGGTGCACCTGCGCATCTCGTCGCCGCCCACGCAGTGGCCCTGCTACTACGGCATCGACACGCCCAGCCGCACGGAGCTCATCGCGGCCAGCCACACCACGGATGAAATCGCGAAGTACGTGACGGCGGACTCCCTGGGCTACCTGTCGCTGGAAGGCCTGGGCACCGCGGTGGAGGACCCGAAGCGGAGCACCTACTGCACCGCGTGCTTCTCCGGGCAGTACCTCACCGACAAGCTGTCCCAGAGCGCGGGTGCCACCAAGCTCAGCGCCTGAGATGTCAGCCGCGCCTTCGGGCCGGCCCGGGCTCGCCCAGGCGGAGCGGCAGTTCGTCCGCTCCGTCGTCGCGGGCCTGGTGTTGTTGGGCGCGGTCGCCGTCGCGGGACCGCTGCTCTCCTACCGCAGTGACGTGGCCGTGGCCCGTGCGGAGTTCCAGTCCCGCATGACGCGCGAGGCCCGCGTCTACGCGGAGGCGCTGGGCCTGCACCTGAAGCTGCTCCAAACGGAGCTCCTGCGCGTGTCCGAGGGCGTGGGCCCGGACGTGAAGCGCGAGCTGCCCACCGAGGACCTCCAGGACCTCACCACGCCCCGCGCCGGCCTCTTCCACGCGGGCGTGATGGTGCTGGACGCGCAGGGCAAGCTGCGCTGGAGCGACCCACCGCTCGACGAGGCGCAAGCCCAGGACGGCTTCGCCACGCGCCCCTGGTTCCAACAAGTGCTCGCGCGCCAGACGTCGGTGGTGGACGCCATCGCGCCGGGCGCGTCCCTCTTCGTCGTCGCGGTGCCGGTGGTGCGCGCGGGCGAGACGACCGCGGTGCTCGCGGGCCTGCTGGACACGGGGACGGCGCTGCCGGGCGGGCGGCCCCTGAGCAACGACCTGGAGCTGCTCGTCCTCAACGCCTCGGGAGACCTCTTCCTGCCGAGCGCGCCACCCTCATGGGCCAACGTGTCGCGCGCGTCCGGAGAGCTGCGCGACTTCATCCGCGAGGGCGTCCGGCCCCCGTCGCTGGACGCGATGCCGGAGACCTTCCTCACCGCCACGCCCGTGCCCGGCACGGGGCTGCACCTGGTGCTCGCCGCGGACGAGACCGCGCTCCTGTCCGGCCTGCGCGACCGCTTCCTCGTGCAGCTGCTGGTGCTGGCGCTGCTCCAGGTGGGCACGCTGGTGCTCTTCACCGTCCACTGGCGCCGCGTCTACGGCCTGTTCCGCGAGGTGGAGACGCGCTCCGCGCAGCAGGAGAAGATGGCCGCGCTGGGCAGCGCCGCCAGCCTCATCGCGCACGAGGTGAAGAACTCCCTCAACGGCCTCAAGGCCGCCACCGGCCTCGTCTCGCCGGAGGGGGAAGGCGGGCTCGTGGTGCGCACGCTGCACGGCCAGATTGACCGGCTGGCGCACCTGGCCACGTCGCTGCTCAACTTCGGCAAGCCGCCCGTCGTGCGCCGCGTGGACGTGAACCTGTCCCAGCTGGTGCGTGACGTGGTGGAAGGCCTGCGCTCGCTGCCGGAGGCGGGGGAAGTGCGCGTGGACGTGGACGTGCCCCCGGACGCGGCGCCCCTGTCGTGCGACCCGTTGCTGCTCACCACCGCGCTGGACAACCTGGTGCGCAACGCGATGGAGGCCACGGTGGCGGCCAAGGACCTGGGCAAGGTGGCAGAGCCCCAGGTGCGCGTGCGCGCCCGCCTGGACGCGGACGCGGCGGTGGTGACGGTGGAGGACAACGGGGGCGGGCCACCGCCGGGCGTGCAGGAGCACCTCTTCGAGCCCTTCCACACCTCCAAGCCCAAGGGCATCGGATTGGGGTTGGCCATGACGCGCCAGGCGCTGGAGCATCAGGGCGGACAGCTCACCTTCGAGCGCCTTCCCGACGGCAGCCGCTTCCTCCTCCACCTTCCCCGAGTGCCCCGGCCATGAGCCTCCCCGTCCTCTTGGTGGATGACGACCGAGCCTTCTCCTCCATCGCGGCGGTGGCGCTCCAGCGCGAGGGCTTCAGCCTCACGGTGGCGCACTCGCTGCACGAGGCCCGCGCGTCGTTGGCGAAGACCACGCCCGTGCTGTTGGTGTTGGATCGCCGCCTGCCGGATGGAGACGGGCTCACGTTCCTGCCGGAGCTGAAGGCGCACGCGCCCGGCGTGGCGGTGGTGATGGTGACGGCGCACGGAGACATCGCCAGCGCGGTGGACGCGGTGCGAGCGGGCGCGGCGGACTACCTGGCCAAGCCCGTGGAGCTGGCCGACCTGGTGCTGCGCGCGCGCCGGGCCGTGGACGCGAGCCGTTTGAGGGACCGGCTGGAGACGGCGGAGGCGGAGCTGTCCGGCCGCCGCCGGCTGGTGCCCCCCACGTCCGCCGCGATGCAGCGGGTGTTCGCGATGCTGGAGCGCATCGCCGCGTCGCCGCGAAGCCCGGTGCTGCTGCTGGGCGAGACGGGCGTGGGCAAGGAGCAGCTCGCGCGGCACCTGCATGCGCTCGCGTCGAAGGACGGGGGCGCGCCCTTCGTGCACATCAACTGCGCGGCCCTGCCCGAGCAGACGGTGGAGAGCGAGCTGTTCGGCCACGAGAAGGGCGCCTTCACGGACGCGCGCACCGCGAGGCGCGGCCTGGTGGAGGTGGCCCACGGCGGCGTGCTCTTCCTGGATGAAGTGGGCGAACTGCCGCTGCCGCTCCAGGCGAAGCTGCTCACGTTCCTGGACTCGGGGAGGTTCCGCCGGCTGGGTGGTACGACGGAGCAGACGAGCACCGCGCGCATCGTGGCCGCCACCAACCGGGACCTGCCGAAGCAGATGTCGGGCGGCAACTTCCGAGAGGACCTCTGGTTCCGCCTGGGCGTGTTCCGCATCGACATCCCGCCGCTGCGAAAGCGGCGCGAGGACATCCTCCCGCTGGCGGAAGGGATGCTCGCGGACCTGGGCCGCGAGCTGGGCCGGCGCGACGTCAGCCTGGGCGTGAAGGCCCGCGCGAGGCTCGCGGCGTATGCGTTCCCGGGCAACGTGCGCGAGCTGCGCAACATCCTGGAGCGGGCGCTGGTGCTGGAGTCCGGACCGGAACTGGAGCTGGAGGTGCTTGGCGGCACGCCCTCCGTGAGCGCCGCGGTGAAGGTGGAGGCATCCGCCGCGGTGGCGCCGGGAGCCTTCAGCGTGACGGAGCCCGTGCCCATGGAGGACCTGGAGCAGGCGTACGTGCGCTGGGTGCTGGAGCGGCTGGGCGGCCGGCGCATGGAGGCGGCGAAGGCGCTCGGGCTGTCCTATCCGACCTTCCTCAAGCGTCTGGGTGACACCTGAAGCGATTTGCAGTGCCCGCGATGAAAGGATTTTGAAGTCGCGGGCTCTGAAAGGATTTTGAAGTCGCGCGGCGTCGCATCCGCGCGGATTTGCTGGGGCCAGGCCGGGCACACGGCTTGCGATGGGGCTCCTCCGGATTCTCACCGGAGCCTGCCGCTTGCGCCGTTCCCTCCCCGTACTCATCGCCCTGGGCACCCTGCTCGGTCTCACCGCCGGTGCCGAGCAGCGCCCCACGTCCTCCTCCACGCTGCTGCTCTCCACCCTGCCGGACGACGACGGTCTGGCGGAGCTCCTCTGGGAGCACTCCGCCGACTTCGCGGACGACCGCGCCCGCCTCGCGGCGTCGCGAGCGGGTCACCAGCGCACGCACCTGCTGCCCAATCCGGAGCTGGACGTGTCGATGAACACCATCCCCATCGGCGCCACGAACCCGCCGGGCCTGCGCCGCCTGGACGACGTGCCCAACTACGTCGTGGGACTGTCGGAGCTGGTGGAGCTGGGCAAGCGGGGCCCGCGTCAGGACGCGGCGAAGGCGGCGCTGTCCGCCACCACGTTGGACGTGCACGCCGCGCTGAGGGCTCGCACGTACGACGTGCTGGAGCGAGCAGCGGACGTGGCCACCCTGGAGGTGCGCATCGCGGA
Organism: Corallococcus exiguus; assembly: GCF_009909105.1. Lineage (NCBI taxonomy): Bacteria > Pseudomonadati > Myxococcota > Myxococcia > Myxococcales > Myxococcaceae > Corallococcus > Corallococcus exiguus. The sequence goes on along the minus strand of NZ_JAAAPK010000001.1, from coordinate 1,147,877 downwards.
GCTGACGAAGCTCACCGACGACGCGCTGAAGCTCACGGACCTGCAACGCGCCAGGCAGCAGCACGGCGACGCCGCGGGCCTGGACGTGGACCGCTCCACGTTGGAGGCACAGTCGTTGGAGACGTCGCTGGGAGAGGAGCGGGTGAAGCTCACGGACGCGCTGCTCGCATGCGCGCAGCTCGCGGGCATTCCGTGTGAGCCGTTCGGAAACCACGAGCGGGCGATGTCCTTCCTCCAGGCGAGGCTCGACAAGGCGCCCGCCCCCGTCGCCATCGAAGCAAGGCCGGACCTGCGGGCCCTGAGCGCGCAGGAGGACTCCGCACGGTCCTCTCTGACGTTGGCGCAGCGCCGCTGGATTCCGGATCCGACGGTGCGAGCTGGCTACACGCGAGACCAGTTCATGATCTCCGGCAACCAGAAGAACTCCCTCTTCGTGGGCCTGTCGATTCCGCTCCCCCTCTTCGACCACGGTCAGGCGGACGCGCACGCCGCCAGCGCGAGCGCCCAGTCCGCGAGGACCGCGCGAGAGCTGCTCACGGCCCAGGCCTCGCGGGAGACGGACGTCCTGAACCAGCAACTGCGAGCGGTGCAGGAGCGCAGGCAGAAGCTCCACACGCAAACGCTGCCGCTGGCCGAAGGCGTGGTGCAGCGCCTGGACGCGGCGGTGAAGGCAGGAGGAGCGGCATTGCAGGACCTGCTCCTCGCGCGCCGGACCTACGGCGAGCTGGTGCTGCACGCGGCCGACCTGGATCAGACCGCCTACCGCCTCACCATCGCCATCGCCCGGACCAGCGCCGCCGGTCCGCGCGCACCGGACGCGATGACCAACCCCCGCTCCTGATGACGGCAGGCGCATTCCCCCGCTCCTGCCTCCGCTCCTCGAAGCACGAACACCGCCCTGCCCGCCCCTGACGAGCCGTCCCATTCCGCGTGAGCCCCACGCGATCCCTCCCACTTTCCAGAAAGCCCCCGCATGAACACCCCCGACACCGCCGCTGCTCCGACGTCCAGCACCACTCCATCCCGCCGAACCACGGTCTGGATGGCCTTCGCGGGAGCGGGCCTGCTGGGCATCGGTGTGCTGCTCTACGTGCTGGCCCCCACCGACTCCATCGCGGAGAGCGAGACCGCCATCAGCGGCCCCACCGTGAAGGGCGAAACGGTGCACCTGCCGGACGGAGCACCGCAGTGGCACTACGTACAGCTCGCAGTGGCCACCGAGGGCAGCGCCCTCACCCCACTCCCGTCCCCCGCACGAGTGCAGTTCGACGAGGCGCGCACCGCGTCCGTAGGGGCCCCGCTCGCGGGCCGAGTGGAGGAAGTCCGCGTGCGTCCCGGAGACCGCGTGAAGCAGGGTGACGACCTCTTCAGCGTGCGCTCCGGCGCCTTCGCGGAGCTAGTGCGCGAACAGCGCGGCGCGGAAGCCGAGCTCGCGGAGAAGCGCCGCAACGCGGACCGCCTCAAGGAGCTGGTGGCCCTGCGAGCCGCCCCGGAGAAGGAGCTCCTCGCCGCGCAGACGGAGCTGCGTCAGGCGGAAATCTCCCTGGAGGCCGCGAAGGCGAAGCAAGGCAGCCTCCGCGTGTCCTCGCGAGGCGAGAACCTCTTCTGGGTAACGGCGCCGCGCTCCGGAACGGTGGTGGACCAGGACCTGGTGGCCAGCCAGGAGGTGACCCCGGACCGCGACAAGCCGCTCGTGCGCCTGTCGGACCTGGATCAAGTCATGGTCCTCGCGGACCTCCAGGAGGCGGACGCGATGGACATGTCCCCCGGCCAGGACGTCACGGTCACCACGCGAGACGGCATCGTCCGTGCCGGCAAGGTGGACCGCGTCGCCGAGGTGGTGGATCCGCTGCGCCGCACCGTGGAGGTGCGCGTGCGAGTCCCCAACAACGACCGCCGCTTCCGCCCCAACGCCTTCGTGGAGGTGACGCCCACGCCCCCCGAAGGCGTCAAGCGCGTGCGGGTCCCTGACAGCGCGGTGGTGACGGACGGAGCGCGCTCGGTCGTCTTCGTCGCCCGTGACTCGAACCGCCTGGAGCGGGTCGCCGTGACGCCGGGCCGCCGCCGCGACGGTGAGGTGGAGCTGCGCGGGGGCCTCGCCTCCGGAGACCGGTTCGTCGCCCGGGGCGCGCTGCTGCTGGAGAACCAGATCGAACTGGCGGACTGAAGTCCCCACGACGGAACGAAAGACGCCCATGTTCGAAAAGCTCGTCGACTTCAGTCTGAAGAACCGCGCGGCGGTGGTGTTCCTCACGCTGCTCACCGCCATCTGGGGCTGGTTCTGCTTCACCGACCTCACCGTGGAAGCCTTCCCGGATCCCACGGACACCCAGGTCAACGTCATCACCCTCTATCCGGGCCAGCCGTCGGAAGAGGTGGAGCGACAGATTGGCCTCCCGCTGGAGCGAGCCCTCAACGGCATCCCGGGCCTGACGCGCCTGCGCAACCTCTCCATGTTCGGCCTGTCGTTCGTGACGCTGAGCTTCAACGACAACACCGATGTGCTCTTCGCCCGAGCCCAGGTGCTGGAGCGCCTGCGCGACGCGGAGCTGCCCGAGGGCCTCACGCCCTCCCTGGGCCCGCTGGCCACCCCCATCGGAGAGATCTACCGCTACACGCTCAAGGGCGCGAAGGGCGACCCGATGAAGCTGCGCACGCTCCAGGACTGGGTGGTGCGGCCGGGCCTCTTGCGAGTGGACGGCGTCGCGGACGTCGTCAGCTACGGAGGCCTCCTCAAGGAGATCCACATCCAGCCGGATCCCGTGAAGCTCGCGGCGTTCGGCCTCACGCTGGACGACGTGGAGGACGCGCTGAAGGACGGCTCGGAGAACGCGAGCGGCGGCGTGCTGGAGCGAGGCTCCGAACAGTTCGTCATTCGCAGCGAGGGCCTCTTCCGCTCGCTGGACGACATCCGCGACGTGCGGGTGGCCACGCACGAAGGCACGCCCGTGTTCCTCAAGGACGTGGCGGACGTGAACGAGGGCTGGTCCCCTCGCCAGGGCGTGGTCAGCCGGGATGGCGACGGAGACGTGGTGCAGGGCATCGTGCTGATGCGCCGGGGAGAGAACCCCTCCGTGGTGCTCTCCCGCGTGCGCGACGCGGTGGCCGCGGTGAACGGCCGCCTCCAGACGGACGACGCGCACATCGATCCATTCTACGACCGCACGGACCTGGTGAACACGACGTTGCGCACGGTGGGCCACAACCTGCTGGAGGGCGCGCTGCTCGTCACGCTGGTCCTCTTCATCTTCCTGCTGGACCTGCGGGCCGCCATCGTCGTGGGCGTCCTGATTCCCCTCTCGCTGCTGGCGTCGTTCATCTACCTGAAGATGCGAGGCATGTCGGCGAACCTCCTGTCCATGGGCGCGGTGGACTTCGGCGTCATCGTGGACGGAGGCGTGGTCATCATCGAGAGCATCCTGGCGCGAATGTCCGGCCACCAGTACGAGGGGGAAACCCCGCTCGAACGCATCCAGCGCGCGACGAAGGCGGTGGTGCGCCCCACGGTGTTCTCGCTGCTCATCATCATCGCGGCGTACCTGCCCATCTTCATGTTGCAGCGGGTGGAGGGCCGCATCTTCGCGCCCATGGCGAACACGGTGGTGGCGGCGCTGCTGGGTGCGCTCGTCTTCTCCGTCACGCTCATCCCGGTGCTGGCATCGTTCGTCTACCGCAAGCCGGTGAAACACAGGGAATCACCGGTGCTGCGAGCCGCGGACAAGGCCTATGGCCCCGTGCTGACCTGGAGCCTCAAGCACCCGGGCACCGTGGTCGCGGTCTGCACGGCGGGCCTGCTCTTCGCGGGAGCGCTCGTCCCGCGCATGGGCAGCGAGTTCCTCCCAGCGCTCAACGAAGGCAGCCTCTACCTGACCTTCACCATGCCCTCGAACATCTCCCTGTCGGAGGGCCGCAAGCTGGTGCCGCGAATCGAAGGCCTGCTGCGCGCGGCGCCGCAGGTGGACGGAGTGCTCAGCCAGTTGGGCCGCCCGGAGGACGGCACCGACGCGAAGCTCACCAACAACCTGGAGTTCTTCGTGAAGCTCAAGCCACCCGCCGAGTGGCCCAAGAGCACGCCCAAACTGGACGACGTACTGGAGGTCCTCCAGCGCTCCGTGTCGGAGGTCCCGGGCATGGAGGTGAGCTTCAGCCAGCCCATTGGCGACAACGTGAACGAGAGCATCAGCGGCCAGCAGGGCCAGCTCGCGGTGAAGCTCTTCGGCGACGACCTCCAGGTGCTCCAGGAGTATTCGCAGAAGGTGAAGCGCACGCTGTCGAAGGTGGACGGCGTCGCGGACCTGGGCATCGTGAAAAGCGGTGAGGTGCCCAGCATCCAGGTGACCCCGGACCGGGTAGCGCTGGCCCGCCACGGCATGTCACTGGGGGACTTCCAGCACGTCTTCCAGACGGCGGTGGGCGGCCGGCCGCTCAGCGAGTTCTGGGAGGGCGAGCGCCGCTTCGACGTGGTGATGCGCCTGCCCATGTCCAGCCGCGACGACGTGGAGAAGATCTCCCACCTGCGGGTGCCCGTGGAGGGAGGCGTGCTGGTGCCGTTGAACGAGCTGGCCAAGGTGAAGACGGGCTTCGGCCGGGCCTCCATCAACCGCGAGAACGGCCGGCGTTACATCGGCGTGCGCATGAACGTGCGAGGCCGGGACCTGGGCTCCTTCGTGAAGGACGCACAAGCGCTGCTCCAGAAGGAAGCCCCGCCCCCCACGGGGATGAGCGTCGAATGGGGCGGCGAGTTCGAGAGCAAGGAGCGCGCGATGGACCGGCTCCTCACCGTGCTGCCGGTGGCGCTGGTGCTCACGCTGCTGCTGCTCTTCAAGGCGTTCAACTCCTTCGGCCGCGCGGTGGTGACGCTGCTCAACGTGCCCTTCGCGCTGATGGGAGGCGTGTTCGGCCTGTACTGGGCGGGCATGCCGCTGAGCGTGGCGGCGGCGGTGGGCTTCATCGCACTCATCGGACAGGCGGCGCTCAACGGAGTGTTGGTGATGAGCGCCATCGCGGAGCGGAGGGAGGCGGGCGAGTCGCTGGACGACGCCATCCTCCACGGAAGCCGCGAACGCCTGCGCCCTGTGTTGATGACGGCAGCGCTGGCGGCGCTGGGCCTCGTGCCGGCGTGCTTGAGCAACGGAATCGGATCGGAGATGCAGAAGCCCCTGGCCATCGTCATCGTGTCCGGAACCATCTCCGCGTGCGCGCTGACGCTGGTGCTGTTGCCGGTGCTCTTCCGCATCTTCGCCCGCTTCACGGAGCAGGTCGTGGACCGGATGCCCGAGCAACTGTTGCGCGTGGTGCCCGGAGCGAAGAATCTCCGCAAGGCAGGCTGATTGAGGTTCAAGGAGTCCCATGACGACCTGGATGAGTGGAGTCCGCGAAGCGAACGGCATCGACCTCCACTACCTCCGGACGGGAGGCGCCAGACCTCCCGTCGTCCTGCTCCATGGATTGCTCGGGAGCGGAGCCTGCTGGACTCCCGTGGCGCGCGGGCTCGAAGGTGAATTCGACGTCGTCATGCCCGACGCCCGAGGGCACGGCGGTTCGAGCGCGCCGCGCCACGGCTACCAGTACGACGATCACGCAAGCGACGTCGTGGGCCTCATCCACGGTCTGGAGCTCCCGCGTCCGGTGCTGCTGGGCCACTCGATGGGCGGCATGACCGCCGCGGTGGTCGCAAGCCGAGGGACGGCGGGCCTCCGCGGCGTCATCCTGGTCGACCCGACGTTCTTGAGCCCCGAGCGCCAACGCGAGGTGCACGCCAGCGACGTCGCCGAACAACACCGCCGGACCCTCGGCTTCAGCAAACCTGAGCTCGTTGCCCAGGCCCGAGCCCGGCAGCCGCATCGTTCGCCCGAGCTCATCGAGCATCTCGCCGAGGCGAGACTGAAGACCCGCTTGGAAGCCTTCGACGTCCTCACGCCGCCCAACCCCGAGTATCGCGATGTGGTGAGCGCGATTGACGTCCCGATCCTCCTCGTCTTCGGGGACAGCAGCCCCGTCGTCGCGCTCGAGATGGCAACGGAACTGCGGAGCCTCAACCCACGCCTGCGAATCGAACAGATACAGGACGCCGGCCACGGCCTCCCGTATGACCAACCCGAGCGCCTGGCGGAAGTGGTCGCGTCGTTCCTGCGTGAACTGGCCGGGCCGATCAACTCCCGGCGATGAAGTCCTTCAAGTCATCGGGAAGCGGCGACGCGAAGGTGACGGACTCCCCGGTGCCCGGGTGCGGGAACGTGATGCGCTCCGCGTGAAGCGCATGGCGCGGCAACCGCAGCCGGGCCCACGCCTCCGGCTCCAGCGAGTGCTTGCTGAACCGGTCGAAGTAGCCGGGGTCCGGCCCGTACATCTTGTCGCCCACCAGAGGAAAACCCGCCTCGCGCAGGTGGATGCGAATCTGATGCTGCCGTCCCGTCTCCGGAAAGCAGCGCAGCAGCGCGAACGGCGCGCCGCCATGAGTGAAGCGCTGAAGCACCTGGAAGCGCGTACGACTGGGCTTGCCCACCACCGGGTCGATGCGCACGGCGATGCGGATCAGGTCCGTGCCTTCCGCGATGGGCGCATCCACGACGAAGGTGTCCTCGGAAGGCTGGCCCTCACACAGCGCCAGGTATTCCTTGTGCACATCACGCGACAGGAACAGCCCGCCCAGCACACGGCAGGACTCGGTGGTGCGGCCACACACCACCAGCCCGCTCGTCTCGCGGTCCAGCCGGTGCGCGGGCTCCGCGAAGCGCTCACCGAAGCGCTCACGCAGGAGCGTCACCAGCGTGCCCTTGTGGTAGCGCGCGGTGGGGTGGATGGGCAGCCCCGCCGGCTTGTCCAACACCAGCAGCCAGTCATCGGAGAAGACGACGGGCAGCTCCGTGGGCGTCACGGGCTCCTGGCTCGCGGGGCGGCGGATGCGGAAGGTGAGCCCCGGGTACACGGGCGTGGAGGGCTTGAGCCGGTACTCGTCGCACAGGACGCCGCGCAGGATGATGCCCCGCACGCGCTCCAGGTCCATGCGGCGGATCTTCTCGCAGAGGTATCGGTCCAACCGCCACCCCGCGTAGTTCGGCTCCACGACGAACGGGATGTCGACGTAGCCGTCGGGCACGGCCGGAGCGCTCTCGGAGTCTTCACGCATGGCGGACCCGACGCTCTACCACGCTTTGAAACACGAAGGCCGCCTGGCCCCCGCGCACGAAGACGCGAGCACCCGGCGGCCTGATTGCTTCACGAACGCGTCAGCTCACCCGAAGGCGCGCTTCGTCTCCACGCCCAGGAAGCGCGAGTACAGGTCCGCGATGCGCTCGCCCGTGCGGCCGTCCCACAGCTCCGGCACGCGGCCCTTCTTGAAGTCGCCGGACAGCACGCGGTTCGCGGCCTCGCGGATGCGCGCGGGGTCGGTGCCCACCACCTCGTTGGAGCCGACCTCCACCGTGATGGGGCGCTCGGTCTGCTCGCGCATGGTGAGGCACGGCACGTTCAGCGCGGTGGTCTCCTCCTGCAGGCCGCCCGAGTCCGTCATCACCAGCTTCGCCTGCGACGTGACGGACAGGAACTCCAGGTAGCCCATGGGGTCCACCAGCTTGAGCCCCGGCGTCTGCTCCAGATTGGAAGCCAGCCCCTGCTCCGAAATCATCTTCCGCGTGCGCGGGTGAACCGGGAACACGACGGGCAGCTCCTTCGCCACGTCCATCAGCACGCCCAGCAGGCCCGCCAGCAGCTTCGGGTTGTCCACGTTGGACGGCCGGTGCAGCGTCGCCACCACGTAGCCCTTCGGCGTCAGGCCCAGGTTCTTCAGCGTGGGCAGCTGGTCGGCCTTCTCCTTGGACGACAGGAGCGAGTCGATCATCACGTTGCCCACCAGGTGGATGTGCTTCGGGTCGATGCCCTCCTTCAAGAGGTTCGCGTCCGCGTCGCGCGACGGCGTGAGCAGCAGGTCGGAGAGCCGGTCGGTGACGACGCGGTTGATCTCCTCCGGCTGGTGCCGCTCGAAGCTGCGCAGGCCCGCTTCCACGTGGGACAGCGGAATCGCCAGCTTGGACGTGACGAGCGCCGCGGCGATGGTGCTGTTCACGTCGCCCACCACGGAGACCAGGTCCGGCTTCTCCTGGAGGAAGACCTTCTCCATCTCCACCATCATCTTCGCCGTCTGCTCGGCATGGCTGCCGGAGCCGATACCCAGGTGGATTTCGGGCGGAGGCAAGCCCAGGTCCGCGAAGAAGACGTCACTCATCTTCGCGTCGTAGTGCTGGCCGGTGTGGATGACGAGCTGCCGCAGGGACGTACGCGCGGAGATGGCCCGGTGAATGGGTGCCACCTTCATGAAATTGGGACGCGCGCCAACGATGTGGATGACCTTCTTCATGTCGCCCCGGAAGCTAGGCATGGCGCCAGTTCTGGCCAGTGGTGGGCGCCAGTCAGCCCCTCCCCAAGCGCGGCGGGACGTCCTGAATCTGATAGATGCCGCCCCATGCCCGCCTCATACACCGTGGCCGTCATCCCCGCCCGCCATGCCAGCACCCGCTTCCCTGGCAAGCCGCTCGCCCTCATCGCCGGCCGTCCGATGATCGAACACGTCTGGCGACGCTGTCAGGAAGCCAGCGCCTTCGACGAGGTGTGGGTGGCCACCGACGACACGCGGATCCGCGACGTCGTGGAGGCCTTCGGCGGCAAGGCGGTGATGACCAGCCCCACCTGCCCCACCGGCACGGACCGCATCGCGGAGGTCGCCCGCGCCCGTCCGGACGTGGAGGTGTGGGTGAACGTGCAGGGGGATGAGCCGCTCGTGGACCCCGCCGCCCTCAAGGTGCTCGCGGAGCTCTTCCAGGACGAAGCCGTGAACATGGCCACGCTGGTGCGCCCCCTGGAGCTGGAGGAGGTGGAGAACCCCAACGTGGTGAAGGCCGTGCTCGCCCTCAACGGCGACGCGCTCTACTTCAGCCGAGCCACGGTGCCGCACGCCCGCGAGCCCGGCACACCCGTGCGCCGCTGGGCCCACCTGGGCCTCTATGGCTACCGGCGGGACACGCTGCTCCAACTCGCCGAACTCAGCCCCACCCCACTGGAGGAGGCGGAGAAGCTGGAGCAACTGCGCGCCCTGGAGCACGGCCTGCGCATCCGCTGCGCCAGCGTGAACTGGCGCACCGTGGCGGTGGACGTGCCGGAGGATGTGGCTCGCGTGGAAGCGGTGATGCGCGAGCGCGCTGCCGTCAGATGACGGGCAGCTCGTCCGGCTCGTCGCCCTTCGGGAAGGCCGCGTCGATGCGCTGGAGCTCGTCCTCCGTGAGCTTCAGCGAAGCCGCGCTCGCGTTGTCTCGCACGTGCGCCGCGTTGCTCGCCTTGGGGATGGCGAACACCGACGGCCGCCGCACCAGGAACTGGAGCGCCACCTGGAAGGGCGTCACGCCGTGCGCCTTCGCGATGGACGCCAGCACCTTGCCGCCCGCGCTGGTGGGTGACGGGAACTGCCCGTTGCCGAAGGGGCTGTAGGCCACCACCGCCACGCCCTGCGCCTCGCACCACGGGATGACCGCGTGCTCGATGGCGCGCTCCTCCAGGTGATACAGCACCTGGTTGCACGCGATGCGCCCCTTGCCCGCGAGTGCCAGCACCTCCTCCAGGTCCTCCACCCCGAAGTTGCTCACACCCCAGGAGCGGATCTTCCCCGCCGCCACCAGCTCCTCGAAGGCCTCCACCGTGCCCTCCAGCGGGTGCGAACCGGGCCAGTGCAACAGGTAGCAGTCCAGGTGGTCCGTGCCCAGGCGCTTCAGGCTGCGCTCGCAGGCGGCCACCGTGCCCCTCCGCGTCGCGTTGGACGGCATCACCTTGGAGACGAGGTACACCTCCTCGCGCCGGCCCTCGATGGCCTTCGCCACCAGGGCCTCCTCCACCTGCCCCTGGCCGTAGAGCTCCGCGGTGTCCAGGTGCGTGAGCCCCAGGTCCAGCCCGGCGCGCAGGGCTCGGACGGCTGCTTCCGCGTTGTCATCCTCCATCTGCCAGGTGCCCTGTCCGATGACCGGCACCGCCACCCCGGTGTTGCCAAAGACGCGCTTCTCCATGGCCCCTCCTCGCATGGAACGTGCCTTGGAATACCACCCAGGCCACCCGCCTGCATCCCGGCCCTGCGGACACCGTCCGGGCTGCACGTCCTCCGACAGTCCGGTAGGCTCCACCGGTGCCTCCCTCCGTTACCGCTTCGACACCGCACCTCTCCTCCGGGGTCACCGGGCGCCGCCTGCTGGCGCTCGCCCGCCCTGAGCTGGGCACGCTGCTGGTCGCCACCGTCTTCCTGTTCATCAGCAGCGGCGCCAGCCTGGTCTACCCCCAGGGCGTCCGCATCCTCATCGACGAGGCCCTCAACGCGAAGAACCGCGGCCTCATCGACAAGGCCGCGCTCGTCATGCTGGCCGTCTTCCTGGTCCAGGGCGTGGCCACCGCCGTGCGCTTCTACCTCTTCACCAATGCCGGCGAGCGCGTGGTCATGCGCCTGCGCCATGACTTCTTCCGGCGCCTCATGGACCAGGAGGTGGCCTTCTTCGACACGCACCGCACCGGAGAGCTCACCAGCCGGCTCGCCTCCGACACCACGGTGCTCCAGAACACGGTGAGCGCGAACATCTCCATGGGGCTGCGCAACGCCGTGCAGGCCCTGGGCGGCATCGTGCTGCTCTTCTACACCTCGCCCTCGCTCACCTTCCTGATGCTCGCCATCGTGCCCGTCGTCGCCGTGGGCGGCATGGTCTACGGCCGCCGCGTGCGCGGGCTGTCGCGCAACGTGCAGGACGCGCTCGCCAAGGCCAGCGAGGTCGCCGAGGAGAGCCTGTCCGGCATGCGCACCGTGCGCTCCTTCGCGGCGGAACCCTCGGAGGTGGCGCGCTACGGCAACTCCGTGCGCAACGCCTACGAGGTCGCCCGCAACCGCGCGCGCCAGTCCGCCGCCTTCATGGGTGGCGCCTCCAGCGCGGGCTACATCGCCGCGGTGGTGGTGTTCTGGTACGGCGGCCGGCTGGTGGTGGACGGCGAGCTCTCCGTGGGCGCCCTCACCTCGTTCCTCATCTACACGATGCTCGTGGCCGTCTCCCTGGGCTCCCTGGCGGACCTCTGGGCGGACTTCATGCGCGCCTCCGGCGCCGCCGAGCGCGTCTTCGAGCTGATGGACCGCGCGCCCTCCATCCCCGCCAACGAGGGCGAGCGCCCCGCCACCGTCGAAGGCCGCGTGGAGCTGCACGGCGTGCACTTCGCCTACCCCACGCGTCCGGACGTGCCGGTGCTCCAGGGCATCGACCTCACCGTCAACGCGGGCGAGGTCGTCGCCGTGGTGGGCTCCTCCGGCGCCGGCAAGTCCACCCTCGCCGCCCTCCTGTCGCGCTTCTATGATCCGCTCCAGGGCGAGCTGCGCCTGGACGGCCGCCCCCTGAAGTCCCTGGACCCCAGCTGGCTGCGGCGCCACGTGGGCATGGTCGCCCAGGAGCCCCTGCTCTTCTCCTGCTCCATCGCGGACAACATCCGCTACGGCCGCCCGGACGCCACCGACGCGGAGGTGGAGGCCGCCGCCCGCGCCGCGAACGCACACGACTTCATCCAGCGCTTCCCGGACGGCTACCGCACGGAGGTGGGCGAGCGCGGCGTGCAGCTGTCCGGCGGCCAGAAGCAGCGCGTGGCCATCGCGCGGGCCGTGCTCAAGGACCCGCGCATCCTCATCCTGGACGAGGCCACGTCCGCCCTGGATTCAGAGAGCGAGCACCTGGTGAAGGACGCCCTGGACCGGCTGATGCAGGGCCGCACCACGCTCATCATCGCCCACCGCCTGTCCACCGTGGCCAACGCCCAGCGCGTGCTGGTGATGGAGCACGGCCGCGTGGTGCAGAGCGGCACCCACTCCACCCTCATGACGCAGGACGGCTTGTACCGCCGCCTCGTGGAGCGCCAGGTCGTCGCCGCCTGAACGCTCGTTCCTCGGACGACCCCCGCCCACCTCGCGGTCTTCATGGCGGGAAATGAGGGCGCGCATTATCTCTGCTGCCGCAAGAAAGGAGGTGATGCCTTGAACGACAGCAAGATCAAGGCGTCCACCTCCGTCGCGGTGGCCTGCTAACGCGGGTTGTCCCCGGCGGAAGTGACGCCTGCGGTAACGAGTCGCCCCCGTCCTTGCCGACGGGGGCGACTTTTTTCGTCCCCCTCCCTACCGGGAATGTCCTGTCCACCCACCGGTTCGTGGCCGCCGGGGGGAAGTGCCATCCACGACCGTAGGGGTCGCCTGCCGGAGAACTTCCGTGTCCATCACGCCATGTCCCATCCCGCTGCCCTCTGCCCTCCGTGACGAGGAGACGGTGGATGACCAGCGCAATCTTTTTTGTCCCAACTACGATGCCTGCCTGCACCAGGTCGTGAAGAAAGGCTGGGAAGGCTGGAGTTGCCGGGGGTGCGACCTGCGCCATTTCCGCGTCGGCCAGCCCACCGCCCAGCAGTTCGCCGTGGCCCGTCCGGGTGGTTGGGACGCGCAGTGAAGGGCTGACCCTGCGGGTCGGGGCCAGCCGGCCGTCCGTGCGTCAGAGAATATTTGACGCCCCCTGGCCCTCTTGGCAGGAAGGGACATGCGCTCCAAGAAAACCAAGTTCATCTTCGTGACGGGCGGCGTGGTCAGCTCGCTGGGGAAGGGACTGGCCTCCGCATCCATTGGCGCCCTCCTTGAGAACCGCGGGCTGGACATCACGCTCATCAAGCTGGATCCCTACATCAACGTGGATCCGGGCACGATGAGCCCCTTCCAGCACGGCGAAGTGTTCGTCACCGAGGACGGTGGCGAGACCGACATGGACCTGGGCCACTACGAGCGGTTCACCCACGCCCGGATGAGCCGCCTCAACAACTTCACCTCCGGCCGCATCTACAACGCGGTCATCACCAAGGAACGCCGTGGCGAGTACCTGGGCAAGACCGTCCAGGTGATTCCGCACATCACGGATGAGATCAAGGCCAGCATCCGCCAGGCCGCCCAGGACGTGGACGTCGTCATCGTGGAGGTCGGCGGAACGGTGGGCGACATCGAGTCCCTGCCCTTCCTCGAGGCCATCCGCCAGATGCGCTACGACGTGGGCAGCCAGAACGCCGTCTACATCCACCTGACGCTGCTGCCGTACATCGGCGCCGCGGGTGAAGTGAAGACCAAGCCCACGCAGCACTCGGTGATGAAGCTGCGCGAAATCGGCATCCAGCCGGACTTCCTCCTGTGCCGCACGGACCGGGAGATTTCGCGCGAGCTGAAGGACAAGATCGCCATGTTCTGCAACGTGGACAACGGCAACGTGTTCACGTCCCCGGACGTGCGCAGCATCTACGAGCTGCCCCTGGAGCTGCACCGCCAGGGCCTGGATGAGCGGCTGGCGGAGGTGCTCAACATCTGGAGCCGCGCCCCCCACCTGGAGAAGTGGGAAACCATCGTCCGCAAAATCTACGAGCCCGCGCGCGGTGAAATCACCGTCGGCATCGTGGGCAAGTACGTGAACCTCACGGAGAGCTACAAGAGCCTCAACGAGTCCCTGCTCCACGGCGGCATCGCCAACGACGTGCGAGTGAAGCTGCGCTTCGTGGACAGCCAGGACGTGGAGGCTCAAGGGCCGGAGAAGACGCTCGAGGGCGTGGACGCGGTGCTCGTGCCCGGCGGCTTCGGCGTGCGCGGCACCGAAGGGAAGATCGCCGCGGTCCGCTACGCGCGTGAGAACAAGATTCCCTTCTTCGGCATCTGCCTGGGCCTCCAGATGGCCGTGGTGGAGTTCAGCCGCACCGTGCTGGGCTTGAAGGGCGCCAACAGCCTGGAGTTCGACGAGCACACCGCGCACCCCGTGGTGACGCTCATGGAGAGCCAGGTGAAGGTGCAGGACAAGGGCGGCACCATGCGCCTGGGCAGCTACGCCTGCGCGCTCAAGCCCGGCAGCGTCGCGCACAAGCTCTACGGCCAGGAGGCCATCCAGGAGCGCCACCGCCACCGCTACGAGGTCAACAACTCCTACCGCGGCCGGCTCCAGGAGGCCGGGCTCGTCATCTCCGGCCACAACCCGGAGCTGAACCTGGTGGAGATGATTGAGCTCGCGGACCACCCGTACTTCGTGGGCTGCCAGTTCCACCCTGAGTTCAAGAGCAAGCCCTTCGCCCCCCACCCCCTGTTCTCCGGCTTCATCGGCGCGGCGCTCGCCCAGCGGGACGCCCACCGGACCCCGGCCCCCCCGGTGCGCTCATGAGCAACACCCCCTCCATCGAGCTGTGCGGCCACAAGGTCGGCCCCGGCCAGCGCCTCTTCGTCATCGCCGGCCCGGACAGCATCGAGTCCGAGGAGATGGCCCTGAGACACGCCCACCTGCTCAAGGGCATCACGTCCCGGCTGGGCGTTCCGTATGCCTTCAAATGTTCCTATGACAAAGCCAACCGGACCAGCGGGAAGTCCTTCCGCGGACCGGGTTTGAAGGAAGGTCTGAGAATCCTGGACCGTGTCCGTCGGGAGGTGGGAGTGCCCGTTCTCACGGACGTCCATGAAACCAGCCACGTCGGGCCTGCCGCTGAAGTCGTGGATATCATCCAGATACCCGCCTTCCTCTGCCGGCAGACGGACCTCGTGGAGGCGGTGGCCCGCTCGGGCAAGGGGGTGAACTTGAAGAAGGGACAGTTCGTGGCCCCCAAGGACATCGTCCACTCGGCGAAGAAAGCAGTGGAGGCGGGCAACCCCAACGTGCTCGTCACCGAGCGCGGCTCCTCCTTCGGCTACAACAACCTCGTCGTGGACATGCGCGGCTTCGCCCAGATGCGCGAGGCCGGCCTCGTGGTCTGCATGGACGCCACCCACGCCGTCCAGCTCCCCAGCTCCAGCGACGGAAAGACAGGCGGCGAGCGCCGGTTCGTCTCACTGCTCGCCCGCAGCGCCGCCGCCGCCGGGATTGACGCTTTATTCACAGAAGTCCACGAAGACCCCGACCGTGCCCTGTGTGACGGTCCGTGCTCGCTCAATCCACAGATGTTCGAGGACGTGCTACGAGATGTACTCAGCATCCGCCGCGCGCTGGGTCACGAAGCCAGTTGATGCATGCGAAAGGTGAGGAGGCCATGCAGACGGAAGCGCCTTCCAAGCCGGGCAAGGAAGAGCTGACGTCCCGTGCGTCGCGCGTGCGACTGCTCGTGTTCGACGTGGATGGCGTCCTCACCGACGGCGCGCTGTATTACGGCGACAACGGCGAAGTGATGAAGCGCTTCAACGTGAAGGATGGCCATGCGCTCGTCATGGCCCGGCTGGTGGGCCTGCCCGCTGCCATCCTCACCGCGCGCACGTCCCGCATCGTCGAGGCGCGAGGCCGAGAATTGGGCCTCGCCGCCATCTTCCAGGGCCGCAAGGAGAAGGGTCCCGCCTTCCTTGAATTGCTCGCCCAACTCCAGATACCCGCGAATCAGTGCGCGTATATGGGAGACGACCTGAACGACCTGGACCCCATGTCACTCTCAGGGCTGTCCGCCTGTCCGGCGGATGCTGTTCCAGAGGTGCGCCAGGAAGCAGACTTCGTTACGACGAACGTGGGCGGTCACGGAGCCGCCCGTGAGCTTGTGGAGCTGTGCCTCCGTGCCAGTGGCCGTTGGGATGACGCCGTGGGTCTGATGAGAAGCACAGATAAACGCAGCACGTCGTAGGGTGGGTTGATCAAACCCCGCATTCAAGGTAGGTGTTTATTTCCATGGCTAGTGGAACGATGCAGTCCGAGGGGAGTACGGCGATGACGGACCAGCTCTACACGACGCACGACATCAGTCGGTTGCTTCAGGTGGACCCGTCGACGGTGAGCAAGTGGATTGACCGCGGCATCCTGATGGCCTTCCGGACTCCGGGTGGCCACCGCCGGGTGCGTTCGACGGACCTGCGCACCTTCCTGGTCACCCACCAGATGCCCGTGCCCGAGGAGCTGGGTAGCAGCACGGTGCGCCTGCTGGTCGTGGACGACGAGCGCCCGGTGCTGGACGCCATCAAGCGCGCGTTCAAGCCGCACGCGAACCAGGTGGAGCTGCAGACCACCACGAGCGGCGTGGAGGCGCTGCTGCTGGTGTCGGAGCAGAAGCCGCACGGGATGATCATCGACCTCAACATGCCGGACATCGACGGCATCGAGGTCTGCAAGCGCATCCGCGCGCGCAAGCAGATGGAAGGCGTGCGTCTCATCACCATGACGAGCTTGCACACGCCCGACGTCGTGGAGGCATCCAAGCAGGCCGGCGCGGTGGCGTGCCTGGCCAAGCCGCTGGACGTGACTCAGGTGATGGAGCTGTTCCGGGTGCCGCTGGCGCTCAACACCAGCGCTGCTCGCAAGTGATGGGACGGGGGCTTCCGCCGGCCACCGCGGAAGCCCTCAGGTCGTACGGATGCTTGCGGGAGTCGCCGCGCCTCGCCGCAGCGAGGGCAGCGGCCTCCCTGATGGGGTGTTGATGCACGCGCATCAACCCTGGACCTTCACCTCGACGACGCGGGGCTTGGTCTCCTCGCGACGCGGCAGGGTGAGGGTTAGCACGCCATTGTCGTAGCGGGCCTCCACGCGGGTCGCGTCCACCGTCTCCGGCAGGCGGAACTGGCGCGCGTACACGCCCGAGGCGCGCTCCTGGCGCCGCAGGGTGCTGCCCTCCGGCACGGCTTCGGCCTTGCGCTCGGAGCGCACGGTCAACACACCGTCTTCCACCTTCACCTGGATGGCCTTGGCGTCATGGCCCGGCAGGTCCACGCGCAGCGTGATGCCGGACTCGGCCTCCAGGATGTCCGCCGCGGGCGTGACGGTGCGCTCGGCGTCCTCGCGGACGCCCGGCGAGGCCAGCTCGCGGAAGATGAAGTCGAAGTCGCGCAGCAGCGGGTGGGTGACAGCGGCGTTGTTGAAGGGATAGCGAGCGTTCAGCATGGTCGTCTCCTGTTCGTGACGTCCCTGGGGACGCACGTCGTGCGGGTTCACGGTCGTTGTTGAAGTGGGTGGCCGGGACCCTGTTTCCAGGAGCGCCCGGCAGCGCCTCACAAGTCTCAAGAGAACCATGCTTCGGGACGTGTCAAGGAACGGCCCCGCACGTCCTGGAGCCCCCGCGAAAGGCCTTCGTGCCCGCCTGCCTGTCCTCCTGGCGGGGGGCCAGGCTCAGTCGTCGTCGCGGCCCAACGTGACGGCGGCGCCGTCCTCCCCGCGGGTGACGTGCACCTGCCAGGGGCGGCAGCAGACGGGGCAGTCCTCCACGTAGGACTCGGAGGAGGCGCCCAGCGAGTCCACGTCCACTTCGACCTCTTCGCCGCAGTACGGGCACATCTGGGTGGCGGCGTCCGCGAACGGTTGCATGGTCCAGCCTCCTTGCCTTCAAGCCATGTTCCCCTGCCTTCAAGGCAGGTTCATCGACGTGGACTGAGCGTCCGCGCCATCAGACGCTAGAATCCCCACCCCATGGCTCCCCCTTCCCGGAATCGCATCGCGGACATCCTCGTCAAGGCGCGCGTCATCGACGAGTTGCAGCTACGCAGCGCGCTCGCCTCACTGGACCAGTGGGGCGGACGCGTGTCGCGCGTCATCGCGGACCTGGGGCTGGCGTCCGAGGAGACCATCACCCAGGCCATCTGCCAGGGCCTGGGAATGCCGCGCGTGCAGCTGGGCAACCTGACGAAGGATGCGGCGGCGCTCGCCCGCGTGGAGGTGGGGCTCGCCGAGCAGAAGGGCGTCTTCCCCGTGCAGCTCAAGGACAACGGGAAGACGCTGGTGCTGGCGATGTCCGACCCCACGGACCTGGCCACGTTGGACCAGGTCGCGGCGCGCAGCCGCGCCCGCGTGGTCCCCATGGTGGCGGGCGACCGTGAAATCGAGCACGCCATCCTGCGCCACTACCGCGGCCAGGAGCCGGTGGAGAAGAAGCGCTTCAAGCCCGACTCGAACAAGCAGCAGGACGCGGGAGAACTCCCGGAGGAGGAGGAGTTCAAGGTCGTGGACATGAGCGGCAAGACGGTCGTGAAGCGCATCAGCGACATCGTCGACCCGAACGCCGCGCCGCCGCCCCCCGCCGCCCCGGCCCCCGCCGCGCGCGCGGCCCCCGCGCCCGCCGCGAACGCGGGCTCCAGCGCCTCGGACATCCTGGATGAAATCCTCGCGGGCGGCGCGCCCACCTCCGAGTGGACGGAGGAGGACCTGGCCCGCCTGCAGACGGTGCAGCAGAACCAGGAGAAGAGCTCCAAAATCCTCCGCGCCCTGCTGGAGCTCGTCTTCGAGAAGGGCGCCGTGCAGCAGCGCGAGCTGGCCGCGCGCATGCGCCTCTGACCCTGGCTTGTTTCAGCCCACCTCGCGCAGCTCGCGCGCGGTGAGCCCCAGCAGCGTGAGGATGGTGTCCAGCCCGCCGGCGGAGATGGACGTGTCGGCGGCCTCGCGCAGCTTCGGCTTGGCGCGGAAGGCGATGCCCAGCCCCGCCTTCTCCAGCATCAGCAGGTCATTGGCCCCGTCACCCACGGCGATGACCTGCTCCAGCAGGATGCCCTCCTGCTTCGCCAGCGTCTCCAGCAGCTCCGCCTTCCGGCGCGCGTTGACGATGGTGCCCAGGGTGCGGCCGGTGAGCTTCCCGTCCTGGACCTCCAGCATGTTGGAGTACGCGAAGTCGATGCCCAGCCGCTTCTGCAGCGCTTCCGCCGCCACGGAGAAGCCGCCGCTGATGACCGCGGTGCGGTAGCCCAGGCGACGGAGCACGCGGATGAGCGTCTCCGCGCCTTCCGTGAGCGGCAGGTTCGCGGCCAGCTCGTGCAGCACGCGAGCGTCCAGCCCGGCGAGCAGCGCCACGCGCTGACGCAGGGACTCGTCGTAGTCCATCTCCCCGTGCATCGCGCGCTCGGTGATGGCGGCCACCTTCGCGTGGACGCCGTAGGCACGCGCCAGCTCGTCGATGACCTCGATGCGGATGAGCGTGGAGTCCATGTCCATCACCACCATCCGCTTGCCGCGCCGGTAGAGGCTCTCGCGCTGGAGGGCGACATCGAAGGTGGGGCTCGCCATGGACAGCTCCAGCAGCGCGCGCTTGAGCGCTGACGTGTCGGCATCCGGCGGCAGCGTGACGTGGAGCTCCACCGCCGCGAGCGGCGTCTCGCTCAGCCGGGTGATGCGCTCCACGCGCGCGTTCCCCGCCACCAACTTCTGCGTCAGCGCATGCACGTCGTGCACGCCCAGCGCCTTGCCCACCGCGGTGACGACGTAGCGCAGCGGCTCTGGCCCCGGCGCTGGAGACGTGACGGCCGGAGGCATCGCGCGGACGTCCACCGTGACGCCCAGCTCCCGGGCCAGCTCAGGGAGCGCCTGGAGGGATTCTCCACCCGGCAGACGCACCCACAGGGCCAGGGTGAGCAGGCCCTGCACCACCACCTGCTCCACGTCGAGCAGCTCCGCGCCCGCTTGCGCGAGCAGGCCGGTGAGGCGGGCGGTGGTGTCGGGGCCGTCCCTTCCGGTGACGGTGAGGAGGACGCTGTCAGAGGGGCGCGTGTGCATGACGCACCGCACTCTGACAGGTCCATGCCGGGAGGGGCGAGCCTCGCGAGGAGGCCCGCCTGCCCGGCCGACGGCTACTCCTGCGGATCCGACGACAGGACGAGCGAGCCGCGCTCCAGGTACTCGCGCTCCGGGAAGGCCTTGTAGAAGTCCGCCAGCATCGCGTCCACGTCCGGGTAGCGCTGCTCGCGCCGGTCCTGCGTGGCCTTGTCGAAGAGCTGATCCAACCCGCTGGGCGCCTCCGGGTTCACCTCCGACGGCAGCGGCGAGCGGCGGCCCGGAATCTGACCGGTGAACATCTCGTAGAGCAGGATGCCCAGGGCGTACACGTCCGCGGCGGGACCCGCCTCCTGGACGCCCTTGTTCATCAGCTCCGGCGCCATGTAGACCATGCCGCCCGTGCCCACGAACACCTGGGGCATGCCCTTCGTCGCGTCCACCTCCACCACGCGGCTCATGCCGAAGTCGGAGAGCTTCGCGTTGCCGTACGCGTCGAAGAGGACGTTCTCCGGCTTGATGTTGTGGTGGGTGAGCCCCGCGGCGTGCGCGGCCTTCAGGCCGTACGCCAGCTGCAGGAAGGTGCGCAGCGCGTGCTGCACGTCGATGCCCTTGCCGCCGGCCGCCTCCAGCTTCTCCTTCAGGCTGCCGCGCATCAACTCCACCACGAAGTAGGGCCGCGCCGAGTCCACGTTCTGGTCGAGGATCTGCACCACGCCCGGGTGGCGAACCTGCGCCTGCGCGCACAGCTCCTTCTTCAGGCGCTTGAGCACCTCACCGCGCTGCAGGAAGGAGAAGTAGCCGAAGATGTCCTTCAGCTCCTTGATGCAGATGTCCAGCCCCAGGGCGTTGTAGCGGCCCTTGAAGACCGTCCCCAGCGGCCCCGTGCCAATGGGGTCGAACTTCTGGTAGCGCAGGTCCAGGTCGCTGGAGCCCTTCGCGGCGGCCGCGGCGGCGGCGGCGTGGGGGACCGGGGCTGCGGGAGCGGGGGTCGAGGCGGGAGGGGGCATCGGAGCGGGCGCGGCGGCGAGCGGAGGGGTGATGATGAGCGGTTGGGACGCGCTGGGAACCGGCGCGGTCACGACAACGGGCTGGGACGCGGGCGCCGGCGGCAACCCGATGAAGGTCTCCCGGCGTCCTTCCGCCGGGCCGTCCTGCCGGAACGCCGGCTGGGGCTGCGGCGTCGCGATGGGCGGCGGCTGCGCGGGCTGCATCTGGGTGGCGGCCTGCGCCAGGTCCAGCGCCGGCATCGCCACGCGGTGCGTGCGCGACGGCGGCACCGGCGGCGGCCCCACCTGGGACTGGGAGGAGGCCCCGGCCGAGGAGGACGGATCCACCTCCGCCTCGTCCAGGAGCAGCTCCGGCGGCGGCGGCGGGACGTTCATCGGTTCGTCCTCGTCCAGCGGACGGCCGATGTGCGTGGCGTCCTCCGCCGGCAGGAGCTGATCCGCGAAGAAGTCGTCGACCTCCGACGCGAACCGGTCCTGCAGGTCCCCCTCCACCACCCGCTCACCCGTTTCGGTGAGCTTCAGCTGGGCCTCGCGGTCCATGGCGATGTAGTGGAACTTGCGCAGGAAGAAGAAGTAGTTGTCGAACTCCAGCGAAACGGACGGTTCGAGGGCGGCCTTCACGTCGGCCAGCTTGTTCGAGCGTCCCAGGCGGCCGTTCTCCCGCAGATTCTGCAGGATGAGCAGCGCCTCTCCACTGACGGTGTCACGATGGATGGCGGGCTTCGTCATGGGTGCGCGGACTCTACGCGGCACCCGCCCGGCGCTTCAACGTCTGGTGCGACGAAGAAGCGCCTGGGGAATCACCCGGGTCCTACCGGATGCGCAGGAGCTGCTTCACCGTCTCCAGCACTTCCACGAACCGCACGGGCTTGCGCAGGTAGATATCCACCCCCAGCTGCATCGCCCGGTCCTGGGCCTCCTTGCCACCCGCGGAGATCGCGATGACCGGGATGCCCTTGAGCTCCTCTTCCTCCCGGATGCGCTCCACCAGGGCGAAGCCGTCCATCACCGGCATGTAGAGGTCCAGCATCACCAGGCTGAAGCGGTCCTCGCGCAGCCGCAGCAGGGCATGGTGGCCGTCCGGGGCGAAGTGGACCTCCAGCGGCACCTTCCCGTGCAGGTCGTTGCTCGCGAGCTTCTTCAGCACGTAGCTGTACATCTCGATGATGTGCGGGTTGTCCTCGACGATGAGCACACGGAACCCGTCCTGCTCAGAGGGGGTCACCGCGTTGTCGTTGGGTCCCGCCGCACTCAAGATGTCACCCAGTCGCCGCCGGTCCTGCTCGCTCTCCACACGGATGCCCACGCCGCCCGGCTGATCGGGCGCGGCCAGGCGCACCCACGCCACCGTCCCGGCGACTTCTACCGGATCCAGCAGTCCCGGGAAAGAAAGAGCAAGCCGCAGCTCGTCCCCCACCGCGAAGAGCTGCTCGGTCTGGACGAAGAACCCTCCGGTGGAGAGGTTTTCCGTCACGTCCCGGACCGGACGCCCATGGGCGTAGTCCACCCGGAGGATGGTGGGGATGCGAGGGTGCTGCCGCTGGTCCGCAGGGTCCAGGCTCATAACAAGGGGTTGAAATCGCTCGGTAATTTGCTGAGGGCGGCCCAGTCTACCGCCGAGGGTTTATGTTGACAACGAAGCCATTGCGGCAATACGTACGGCCCGCCATGGCGGAGCCCCTGTTCACTCCTGAAGAGCAGAAGAAGTTCGACGCGGGGATCGCGGAAATCCTCTCGCACTACCCCTCTGATCGCAAAAGCGCCGGCATGCTTCCCGCGCTGCGCCTGCTGCAGGACCTCAAGGGGTGGTTGCCTCCTGATGGTCTGCGGCTGGTGGCGAAGAACCTGGAGGTCACGCCGGAGCGCGCCTACGAGGTCGCCAGCTTCTACGTGATGTACCACCTCAAGAAGCCGGGCAAGTACGTCATCGACGTCTGCACGAACCTCTCCTGCTCCCTCTGGGGCGCGGAGAAGATGCTCGCGTACCTGGAGCAGAAGCTGGGCCTCACCGCCGGGGAGACGAACGACAAGTTCACCCTGCGCGAGACGGAGTGCCTGGCGTCCTGCGGCACGGCGCCCTGCCTGCAGATCAACGAGGATCACCACGAGCGCCTGACCCAGGCGAAGCTGGACGCCATCCTGGCCCGGCTGTCGTGAGTCGCCCCTCCTCCTCCTCGCTTTCCTAGGACGTTCATCCATGGCCTCTACGGCAAAGGCGGTCGAACCCGTCATCTCGGCGGCCTGGGGCAAGCCCCAGTCCTGGACCCTGGACAGCTACCGCTCGCGCGGTGGCTATGACGGGCTCAAGCGCGCGCTCTCCATGGAGCCCGCCGCCATCATCGACGAGGTGAAGAAGTCCAACCTCCGCGGCCGCGGCGGCGCGGGCTTCCCCACGGGCATGAAGTGGAGCTTCGTCCCCAAGGACAGCCCCAAGCCCAAGTACCTGGCCGTCAACGGGGACGAGTCCGAGCCGGGCACCTTCAAGGACCGCTACATCCTGGAGAACGACCCGCACATGATGCTGGAGGGCATCGCCATCGCGTCGTACGCGCTGGGCGTGCACACCTGCTACGTGTACCTGCGCGGCGAGTTCAAGTTCCAGGCGGAGCGCACCCAGGCCGCCATCGATGAGGCCTACAAGGCCGGCATCTTCGGCAAGACGATGATGGGCAAGGACTTCGCGCTCGACTGCTACGTGGTCCGGGGCGCGGGCGCGTACATCTGCGGCGAGGAGACGGCGCTGCTGGAGTCCCTGGAAGGCAAGAAGGGCTGGCCCCGCCTGAAGCCCCCCTTCCCCGCGGTGGTGGGCCTGTTCGGCAGCCCCACGGTGGTGAACAACGTGGAGACGCTCGCCAGCGTGCCCCCCATCCTCGCCAAGGGCGCGGAGTGGTACGCGAAGCTGGGCACGGACAAGTCCGGCGGCACGCACCTGGTGTGCCTGTCCGGCTCCGTGAACCGCCCCGGCGTCTACGAGGTGGGGATGCACACCACCATCCTGGAGCTGATCCACGACGACCAGTACGGCCAGGGCATGCCCAAGGGCCGCAAGGTCAAGGCGGTCATCCCGGGTGGTTCCTCCGCGCCGGTGCTGGGCGCGGACGAGCTGGACGTGGCGCTGGAGTTCGAGGCGCTGAAGATGAAGCAGACGATGGCCGGCTCCGGCGGAGTCATCGTGATGGACGACGCCACCTGCATGGTGCGCAGCCTCTGGCGCGTGGCCCGCTTCTACGCGGAAGAGTCCTGCGGCCAGTGCACCCCGTGCCGCGAGGGCACGCCCTGGCAGACGCGCCTGCTGCGCAAGATCGAGGAAGGCCGCGCGGAGCTGAGCGACATCGACATGCTGTCGAACGTCGCCTCCTCCATCGCGCCCTACCCCCCCATCGGCCTGGGCAACACCATCTGCGCGCTGGGTGACGCGGCGGCGCTGCCCACGCACTCCTTCCTCATGCGGTTCCGGGACGAGTTCGAGGCTCACGTACGGGAGCACCGCTGCCCGTACGGTGACCACCCCTGGGGTTCCTTCGGAGACTGGTCTTGAACATCGAATTGGTCCTCTTCGGCGTCTTCGCCGTCATGACGCTGCTGTCGGCGGGGCTGGTCATCACCGCGCGGAGCCCCATCAACTCCGCCATGGCCCTGGTGTCGACGTTCTTCTTCCTGGCCGGCATCTACGTGCTGCTCTGGGCGCACACGGTCGCCGCCGTGCAGGTGCTCGTGTACGCGGGCGCCATCATGGTGCTCTTCCTGTTCGTCATCATGCTGCTCAACCTGGGTGACGCCCCGCACCGCGGAAAGCCCACGGCGACGCGGTTCCTGGGCGGCGCCTCCGCGGTGGGCCTGCTGGCCGTGCTGGCCGTGACGCTGGGCCGGCTGAACGCGCAGCCCGCGCAGCTGGACGCGCGGGGCCAGGCGGCGTTCGGCACCATGGCGGCCATCGGCGAGACCATCTTCACCACCTGGCTGTTGCCCTTCGAAGCGGTCAGCCTGCTCCTGCTGGTGGCCATGGTGGGCGCGGTGGTGGTGGCCAAGTCCCGCATCTGATCCTCGCGACCTTCCGGACAACCCAATGGTCCCCATCACCTACTACCTCCTGCTGGCCGCGGCCCTCTTCTGCATGGGCATGTTCGGCGTGCTGGTGCGCACCAACGCGCTGGTCGTCTTCATGTGCGTGGAGCTGATGCTCAACGCGGTCAACCTGACGTTCCTGGCCTTCGCGCGCATGCACGGCGAAGGCACCGGGCACGTGTCCGCCTTCTTCGTCATCGCCGTGGCGGCCGCGGAAGCGGCCATCGGTCTGGCCATCGTCATCGCGGTCTTCCGCAGTCGCGGGTCCGTGAACGTCGACGACATCCGGACGATGAAGCACTAACGCCCCGTCACCCCTGAGCACACCCATGGACGGATCCCTCGTCGAGTTCTTCAGAACCGCACCCATCCCCCCGGAGGTGTTTTCGCCCTCGCTGGGGTTGATCATCCTGCTGCCGCTGCTGGGCGCGTTCGTGTGCGGCGTGTTCGGCAAGTGGCTGGGCCGGGCCAACGTGCACCTGGTGGCGTGCTCCGCCATCGCAGGCGCCTTCGTGCTGAGCCTGCTGGCCTTCTGGGCCACCAGCGACGCGGCCGGCGGGCGCGTGGTGAGCATGGTCAACCCGTTCGGCATCGAGCGGGACACCATCCGCTACGCCATCGCGCACGACTACGGGACGTGGTTCGCCGCCGGTGACTTCCGGGTGAACTTCGGCCTGCTGGTGGACCACCTGTCGGGCATCCTGCTGCTCATCATCACGGGCGTCGGCTTCCTCATCCACCTGTACTCCACCAGCTACATGGAGCACGACGATGGGTACTGGCGCTTCTTCGCGTACCTGAACCTCTTCGTCGCCGCGATGCTCACGCTGGTGATGGCCGACAACCTGGTCCTGCTCTTCGTGGGCTGGGAGGGCGTTGGCATGGCCAGCTACCTGCTCATCGGCTTCTGGTACACGGACAGCGCGAAGGCGTGGGCGGGCCGCAAGGCGTTCGTCACCAACCGCATCGGTGACTTCGCGTTCCTCATCGCCACGTTCCTGCTCATCCTCACGGTGGGCGCCTTCAACCGCCAGGCGGACGCGCGGGACTACAACGCGGCGTCCACGTCGCGCGCCCGCTACGAGCAGGGCATCTCCCAGAAGGGCCCCGTCACCTTCAAGGGCCTGGAGAAGCTGGCCCTGGCCCTGCCGGAAGGCACGGGCGGCGCGGTGTCCCTGGCCACGCCCATCGAGTCCGGGCCGCTGGCGGGCTACACCTTCGGTGGCGTGATGACGTCCATCATGCTGCTGTTCCTGCTGGGCGCCGCGGGCAAGAGCGCGCAGCTGCCGCTCTACGTCTGGCTGCCGGACGCGATGGCCGGCCCGACGCCGGTCTCCGCGCTCATCCACGCCGCCACGATGGTGACCGCGGGCGTGTACCTGTTCTGCCGCATGAGCTCGCTCCTGGTGCTCTCTCCCACCGCCATGGCGACCATCGCCATCGTGGGCGCGCTCACGTCGCTCTTGGCGGCGCTCATCGCCTTCGCGCAGGACGACATCAAGAAGGTGCTCGCCTACTCCACGGTGTCCCAGCTGGGCATCATGTTCATGGGCGTGGGCATGGGCGTCTTCTGGGCCGCCGCGATGCACCTGATGACGCACGCGTTCTTCAAGGCCTGCCTCTTCCTGGGCGCCGGCAGCGTGATGCACGGCAACGGGGACGAGACGGACATCAAGAAGCTGGGCGGCCTGTGGAAGGAGATGAAGTGGACGCACGCCACGTTCCTCATCTCCACGCTGGCCATCACCGGCATCTTCCCCATCATGTCCGGCTTCTTCTCCAAGGACGCCATCTTCCACGGCGTGCACCACAACCACCTGCACGGCCTGGAGTGGGTCTCCACCTTCGTCTACGTGATGGGCCTGCTCATCACCGCGTCCACGGCGTTCTACATGTCGCGCGTCTACCTGCTCACCTTCACGGGCAAGCGGTCCCCGGAAGCGAAGCTGGCGCACGCGCACGAGAGCGCGTGGCACATGACGCTGCCGCTGGTCATCCTGGCGTTCCTCGCCTTCGTGACCTTCGCCTACGCCCTGCCCCTGATGCCTCGCGTGGGCGGCGGGATGCAGCCGGTGTTCGAGAACTTCCTGTCCCCCGTGCTGCGCCCGGCGGAGACGGTGGCCCGCGTGGCCAAGACGGTGCAGCTGGACACCAGCACGCCGACCCTCGGGGACTACGCCTTCGCGTGGATGTGGGCTCTCGCGGGCGGCGCGGCCGCGGCGTTCGCCTACCTGAAGTTCTTCCCCTCGCGAGTGGGCCAGCCCGTGCCGGCCTTCGCCCGCGCGGTGCGCCGCACGGCGCTCAACAAGTTCTACGTGGATGAGCTCTACGAGTTCATCCTCATCCGGCCGGTGAAGTTCGTGGCCTTCATCCTCTTCCGCGTGGTGGACGCGCTCGTCATCGACACGGTGCTGGTGCGCGGCACCGCGTACGTCACGGAGAAGGTGGGCCTCGGGCTGCGCCGGCTCCAGACGGGTGACGCGCAGACCTACGCCGCCATCATGGCGCTCGCCATCCTGGGCGGCGCGGTCTACGCCCTCGTGCAGGTGCTTTCATGAGCTTCTTCGACACCCACCTGTTGAACGTCGTCATCTACCTGCCGCTCGTGTTCGCGGCGCTGGTGCTCGCGCTGCCCGCCAGTGAGCACGGGCAGGTCCGCGCCATCACCTTCGTGGGCATGCTGCTGGACCTGGTGTTCGGCGTCTGGGCGTACTTCCGCTTCGAGCCCTCCGGCGCGGAGTTCCAGATGGAGTTCCGCGTCCCGTGGTTCCAGCAGTTCGGGATGAGCTACCACCTGGGCCTGGACGGACTCGCGGCGAGCCTGCTGCTGCTGACGGTGTTCCTGGGGCCGCTGGTGGTGCTCGCCTCCACCACGTACATCAGCCACCGCATCAAGGAGTTCCACCTGGCGCTGCTGGTGCTCCAGACGACGATGCTGGGCGCGCTGGCGTCGATGGACGTCCTGCTCTTCTACATCTTCTTCGAGGCCATGCTCATCCCCATGTACCTGCTGGTGGGCGTGTGGGGCGCCGAGGACCGGCGCATGGCGGCGGTGAAGTTCTTCCTCTACACGCTGGTCGGCTCGCTGCTGATGCTGGTGGCCATCGTGGCGGTATACTTCGTGAGCGGCGGCCCGGGTGTGCGCTCGTTCGACTACGGCACGCTCTACAACAACCTGCTCGCCGCCAATCAGCAGCTCGCCGCGTGCACCAACGGACCGGAGGGCGCGTGCGCGTCGCTCACGGGCCTGGCCGCCACGCTGCACACGTATGGGCCGTGGATGTTCGCCGCGTTCGCGCTGGCGTTCGCCATCAAGGTCCCCATGTGGCCGGTGCACACCTGGTTGCCGGACGCGCACGTGCAGGCGCCGGTGGCGGGTTCCATGATTCTGGCCGGCGTGATGCTGAAGATGGGCACCTACGGCTTCTGGCGCTTCGCCATCCCGCTCTTCCCCGTGGCGGCGCACGCGGCCCGTCCGTTCCTCGCGGTGCTCGCCGTGATTGGCATCGTGTACGGCGCGCTGATGTGCCTGGCGCAGCGGGACATCAAGAAGCTCATCGCGTACTCGTCCGTCAGCCACCTGGGCTACTGCATGCTGGGCCTGCTCGCCGTCACCGGTGAGGGCGCCACGGGCAGCGCGTACCAGATGCTCAACCACGGCATCTCCACGGGCGCGCTGTTCCTCCTGTTCGGCTTCCTCTACGAGCGCCGCCACACGCGCCTGATGTCGGACTACGGCGGCATCGCCAAGGTGATGCCGGTGTTCACCGCGGCGTTCGTCATCATCACCTTCTCGTCGGTGGCGGTGCCGGGCACCAACGGCTTCATCGGCGAGTTCCTGGTGCTGATGGGCACGTTCAAGAGCACCCTGCCCCTGGGCTTTGGCGCGTTCGCCACGCTGGGCGTCATCCTGGGCGCGGCGTACATGCTGTGGATGGTGCAGAAGGTGTTCTTCGGCAGCATCACGCACCGGGAGAACCAGCACCTGCGCGACATGAACCTGCGCGAGATGCTCACCACGGCCCCCTTCATCGTGCTGGTGGCGGTGATGGGCCTGATGCCGCAGCCCTTCCTGGACCGCATCGCTCCGTCCACGGACCGCTACGTGGCTCGCGCCAGCGTGGGCGCTCCGGGCGCCACCCAGGCGAAGGACGACCAACTGCGCGTGGAGGTGATGTCCCTGCCCTCCACCGCCGCCGCGGCCCGCCCCTCCGTTCCCGCCGCGCCGCTCGCCGTTCGCGAGTAGGCCCCGAAAGACTCCATGAACCTGCCAAATCTCACCCTGGCGGATTTCCTCCCCATGCTGCCCGCCATCATCATGGTGGTGGCAGCCTGCGTCCTGCTGTTGTCGGAGGTGTTCCTCTCCGCGACGGCGTCCCGCGGCTACCAGGCGGTGCTCACCGTCGTGGCGGCGCTGGCCAGCGGCGCCGTGGCCGTGGGCCTGATGTTCGAGCCGCCGCAGGAGGTGTTCCTCGGCTTCGGCGTGTTGGACCCCTTCTCCAGCTTCCTCACCCTGGTGGTGAGCGTGGGCCTGGGGCTGGCGGCGCTGAGCGCGGTGGGCTTCCTGCGCAAGCGCGGAGCGGAGCGCGGTGAGTTCTACGCGCTGATGCTCTTCGCCTCCGCGGGCATGAGCCTGCTGGCGATGTCGTCGGAGTTCATCACCATCTTCGTCAACATCGAGGTGCTCTCCATCGCGACGTACGCGCTGACGGCGTACCTGCGCCGCGGCACGCGCCCCAGCGAGGCGGGCTTCAAGTACTTCATCCTGGGCGCCTTCTCCTCGGCCGTCCTGCTGTACGGAACGGCGCTGCTGTACGGAGCCACGGGCACGACGAAGCTCAACGACATGGCGGGCCCGCTGCAGCAGGCGCTGTCCACGTCCCCGGCGCTCGTCTACGTGGGCGCGGTGCTCATCGCCGCGGGCTTCGCGTTCAAGGTGGCGGCCGTGCCGTTCCACATGTGGACGCCCGACGTGTACGAGGGCGCCCCCACCCCGGTGACGGCGCTCATGAGCGCGGGCGTGAAGGCGGCGGCGTTCGCGTCGCTGGTCCGCGTGTTCGTCACGGTGGGCAAGGACATGGACCCCAAGCTGCCGCTGATGCTCTTCGCCACGCTGGCGCTGCTCACGATGGTGGCCGGCAACCTGATGGCGATTCCGCAGCGCAACGTGAAGCGCATGCTGGCGTACTCCTCCATCGCGCACGCGGGCTACCTGCTCCTGGGCGTGGCGGCGCTGTTCGTCGTGGCCCCGGGCGAGCACTTCCGCCTGCTGTCCGCGTCCTCGCTGTCCGGTGGCACGCCGCTGGACGTGGCGCGCTCGGACGCGCTGCGCGGCATCCTGTACTACCTGCTGGCGTACACCTTCAGCGCGACGGGCGCCTTCGCCATGGTCTCCGCGCTGGAGCGCCGCGAGGACGAGGAGAAGGGAACCGCGTGGGACCTGGAGCGCTTCGCGGGCCTCGCGCAGCGCCGTCCGGGTTGGGCGTTCGCCATGGCGGCCTTCATGCTGTCCCTGGGCGGCATCCCCCCCACGGTGGGCTTCATGAGCAAGCTGCTCATCTTCCAGGCCGCCATCGACGTGGGCCTGGTGGGCCTCACGGTGGTCGCGGTGCTCAGCAGCGCGGCGGGCGCGTATTACTACCTGCGCGTCGTGGTCTACATGTTCATGCACCCCGTCCCCGAAGGCGCCCAGCCGCTGGAGCGCAACTGGGGCACCGAGGCCGCGCTGGTCATCTCCACCGTCGCCGTCGTGCTGCTGGGCATCCTCCCCGGCCACGTCACCGACTGGCTGGCCCAGGCCGGCACGCTGTTCGGTCAGTAGCCGTTCGCCGGCAGCTCGCGGCACCCGACGCCCGCCTCGGCCCCTGGCCCTGGCGGGCGTTGTCGTTGCGGGGCGTGGCTCACGGCGTCAAACGCCGCGCGCATTGCAGAAGTGAAATGGATCCGCGCCGCGTCATGCGGGCGGCTGCAACGCGGCGATGATGCAGAGAGCGGAAAAGAAGGCGGCCCGGCACCCGTGAGGGTGTCGGGCCGCGGGTCTTCTCAAGGTAACGCACCGGAAGTGCTGAAAGGGTGGGGGGGAACCACTTTCAACCTCGCTTCGATGCGTCCCGAGCCTAACCCTTAGCAGGTGCCATGCCAGAGCCCGTTTGGGACGAAACTCTAGAGTTCTCAAGCACTTGGACGACCGGGCAACATCTTCGCCCCATTGCAGCCCTGAAATCGCGTTTCAGGGATGAAAACAATCAACGAATTCAGGAGGTTGGTTTTTTCATCCCTGAACGCAGGTGATTTCGGATCTGCACTCGTACTGAGAGGCAGGTGCGAGTTCGCTGGCAGGCTATTCGCGGGCACCGGCGGGAGGCCGCAGGTTGAGCCGCTTCATCTTCCGCCACAGCGTGGTGGAGGAGACGCCCAGCTCGTCCGCCACGCGGGCCAGGTCCACGCCGTGGCGCTCCAGGGCCTGGACGATGGCCCGGCGCTCCGCGTCCTCCACCACCTCCGCCAGCGTGGGGCCCGTGGCCTCCGTGCTGGTGGGCCGCACGACGTCGGTGGGGGGCAGGCCCATGGCCTCGGGCAAAGGCGCTTCAGTCGGAGGCGCGGCGGCGGAGAGCACACGGCTCTGGGGGCGCAGCGGGAAGTCCTCGGGGAGCAGTTCGTCCGCTTCGGCGAGCGCGGCGGCCTGCTCCACCAGGTTCTCCAGCTCGCGCACGTTGCCGGGGAAGTCGTACGTCATCAGGTGCTCCACGGCGGACGCGGACAGGCGACGGGGCCGGGGGCTGCGGTTGTTGGCGCGAACCAGGAAGTGCTCCGCCAGCGCGGGCACGTCCTCCAGGCGCTCGCGCAGCGGGGGCACGCGCAAGAGCACCACGTTGAGGCGGTAGTAGAGGTCCTGGCGGAAGCGCTTCTCCTTCACCTCCAGCTCGATGTCGCGGTTGGTGGCCGCGGCGATTCTCACGTCCACGCGCAGCGCGGTGGATTCCCCCACGCGGCGCACCTCGCCGTCCTGGAGCGTGCGCAGGAGCTTGGACTGGAAGGTGGGGCTCGTCTCCGTCACCTCGTCGATGAAGAGCGTGCCGTTGTCCGCCTCCTCGAAGAGGCCGCGGCGAGCCTTCACCGCGCCGGTGAAGGCGCCCTTGGCGTGGCCGAAGAGTTCGCTCTCCAGCAGCGTTTCGCTGATGGCCGCGCAGTTGACGGGCACGAAGGGCTGGCCGCTGCGGCGGCTGTGCGCGTGGAGGGCGCGGGCCACCAGCTCCTTGCCCGTGCCGCTCTCCCCCTGGATGAGGACGGTGGCGTCGCTCTGGGCGACGCGCAAGAGGCGCGTGGTGAGCTCGCGCATGGCCTGGCTGCGGCCCACGAGCGCGGACAGGCCGTGGCGCTCGTAGAACTCCGTGGCGAAGTTGTCCACCGCCGCCTGGAGCTTCGCGCGCTCCAGGGCGCGCTCCACGCGGTAGCGCAGCTCGCCTTCCTTGAAGGGCTTGGTGACGTAGTCGTACGCCCCCATGCGCATGGCCTCCACCGCGCTCTCGATGGAGCCGAAGGCCGTCATCATGATGACCTGGAGGCGCGGGGCCACCTCCAGCGCGCGCTTGAGCAGCGTGAGCCCGTCCATGGGCTCCATCTTCAGGTCGGTGAGGAGCAGGTCCACGCGCCCCTGCGAGAGCACGCCCAGGGCCTCCTCGCCGGTGGCGGCTTCGTTGACGGTGTAGCCCTCCGCGCGCAGGAGCAGGGCGGTGGTGGCGCGCATGTTGCGCTGGTCGTCCACCACGAGGATGCGGCCTCGGGGAACCGGAGTGGTCGCGTCGGTCATGAGAAGGACTGGGGCTGCGTGAGCGGCAGCCAGAAGGTGAAGGTGGTTCCGCGTCCGGGGGCGCTCTCCACGGCGATTTCGCCGCGGTGCTCCTCCAGGATGCGCTTCACCACCGCCAGCCCCAGGCCGGTGCCCTGGGCCTTGGTGGTGAAGAAGGGTTCGAAGACGCGGTGGAGCAGCTCCGCCGGGATGCCCGGCCCCTGGTCCATCACGTCGATGCGCAGCTGCTCGCGGCCTCCGTGCGTGTCCCGGCGCCCACGCACCCGCACGTCGCCGCCCTGGGGCATGGACTGGATGGCGTTGACGGCCACGTTGAACAGGGCCTGGCGGATCTGCCGCCGGTCCATGGGCACCGCGGAGAGACCGGGATCCACCTCCACGGAGATGTACACCGGACGCTCCGTGGGAGCCTGCGCCCGCGCGGCCTCGAAGGCGTCCTGGAGCACGCGCAAGAGGTCCTCCGGCTGGAGCACCGGGTTGCGCGGGCGGGTGAAGTCCAGCAGGTCCGCCACCATGCGGTTGAGGCGGTCGCTCTCCTCCGCGACGATGTCCAACAGCATGGCCGTGTCCCCCCCGGGGTTCATGATGCGCCGGAGCGTGGCCACCGCGTTGAAGATGACGCCCAGCGGATTGCGCACCTCGTGGGCGACGATGGCGGACAGCTCGCCCAGCGCGGCGAAGCGCTCGCGCTTCACCATCTCCGCGCGGGTGGCGGCCAGTTCCGCGTAGCTGGCCCACAGCGATTCGTAGAGGCGCGCGTTGGCGATGGACAGCGCCAGCTGGCCGCACGTCGCCTCCGCCAGTTCAATCAGCTCCGGGCCGAAGGGGCGCG
This sequence comes from Corallococcus exiguus, assembly GCF_009909105.1. Classification (NCBI taxonomy): domain Bacteria; kingdom Pseudomonadati; phylum Myxococcota; class Myxococcia; order Myxococcales; family Myxococcaceae; genus Corallococcus; species Corallococcus exiguus. The sequence goes on along the minus strand of NZ_JAAAPK010000001.1, from coordinate 1,114,664 downwards.
GGCCGCGCACGTCGTCCACCAGCACCACGCCGATGAGCTCCTCGCGCGAGGTCAGCGGCAGGCCCAGGAGCGCCTTCTCCCCCAGCCGGTCGATGAGCACCGCGCTCACGGAGGTGCTCGCGGACGTCAGGTCCTCCACCGCGATGGGCTTGCGCTCCTGCGCCACGCGCGCGGCCAGGTCGTCGCTGTCCAGCGGCACCACCACCGTGCGGAACATGTCCCGGTGGGTCGCCGACGCCGCCGCTCCGCGCAGCACCTTGGCCTGTTCGTCGTAGAGCAGGATGAAGCAGTTGGACACATCCAGCAGGTGCACCAGGAAGTCGGACGCGACGTCCAGGATGCTCGCCGTCTCCAGCACGCCGGACGTGGTGCGCGCCAGGTCCAGCAGGAGGCGCGTCTCCGTGAGCTGGCGCGCGGACTCGGCGCGGAGCCGGCGCTGTTCCAGGAGCGTCACCAGCAGCTCCGCGAGCGTGGACAACAGCCGCGCGTCTCGCTCGTCGAAGGGCCGCTCCTTCGCGCGCAGCGCCTGCACCACGCCCACGCTCTCACCGCCGCGGGTGAGCCGCGCCGCCGTCCCGCTGCCCAGGCGGCCCTGGGACAGGGTCTCCAGCGCGCGCCCCTGCGACTCGGAGGACAGCACGCCTCCGTCCTCCCGCAGCGACGCGGCCAGCAGCACGCCGGTGGCGCGCACGGCCTCCGCGTCACTCCCCTCCTCCAGCCCCACGTGGGCGGAGAGCCGGGGGGCCTCCCCCGGTTCGGGGACGACGTGCAGCGCCACCGCGCGGGCCTGGAGCAGCTCCGCCACGCGCGCGAGGAACGTCTCCGGCGGCGGGGGCACGGGCTGCGCCACGAAGCGCGCCATCTCCGCCACCGACTCCACCTCCCAGCGGCTGCGCGCGCCGTCCGCCTGGAGGTGGGCGTCCGCGAGCGCCGCGCCCACCACCTTCGCGAACAGCGTCAGCACCGAGCCGTGCCGGGGCGCCACCCACGGGCCCGCCACCCAGAGCACCTCCGACTGCGGCCCGCCCACCGGCAGGTACGCGTGCGTGGGCTGCGCATGGTCCGCGCCGCCGAACACCGGCCGCCCGTCCGACAGCGCCTCCAGCGCCAGGTGCGAATCCGCCGGGATGGACACGCCGTCGCGCACCACCCACCGCGTGCCGTCCCAGCGCAGGAGCCGCGCCCGGAAGCCCGCGGCCTCCAGGCCCGCCAGCGCCACGCGCCGCACGCCCTCCTCCGAGCGCGCGGACACCAGCCCCGCGGACGTGTCCACCAACCGCTCCGCCACCACCAGCTCCCGGGGGCGCTCCGCCACCACCATGCAGCTGAGCAGCAGGGCGAAGCGCCCGTTGTCCAGCCGCAGGGGGTTGGCCTGCACGTAGACCTCGCCCGTCGCCCCGTGGACGCTGAATATCTTGTAGAGCTGCGGACGCCCGTCCAGCGGCGCACCCGTGGCGACCCGGTGGAAGCGGTCTCCCATCCGGCTGCGCTCCTCTGGCTGGACGAAGTCCAGGAAGGAACGCCCCTCCACCTGCTCCACGGGCAGTCCCAGCAGCCGCGCGTACGCGGCATTGGCCACCCAGACGTGCCCCTCCCCCTCCACCACCAGCACGGGCTGGGTGAAGGCATCCACCAGGGCACGCAGTTCCGGCTCGCTGTAGGCCTTGTCACTCATCCGCGACGCAGCACCCGTTTGTCCCCCACCCTCAGCGTCACCTTCTCCCGGTCGAAGTATTCCGACAGGGGGATGGTGAACTTGCGGCTCTGGCCCACCAGTTCCTTGAAGCCCTGCGTGGAAATCTCCTTCTGGTCCTTCAGGTACGTCACCAGCCGTCCGCGCAGGTCCTCCAGCGCGCCCGTGTCGAAGCACAGTTCCTCGCTCACCCGCACGCCAGTGCCTGACGCCACCAGCACCTTCAACAACTCCTGCAGCTTCGCGGGCGGGAGCCCCAACTTCTGCGACAGCTCCGTGACGGTGGGCGGCGCGAGCCCCGCCGCGGACAGCTCCGCGGACAGGCGCGTGCGCGCGGCCTCGTCGCCCAGCGTGAGCGTACGGCCCCGGCCCTTGAGGCGCACCAGGTCCTTCTCCGCCTCCACGCCGCTGGAGTCCACCAGCGCCTGCACCACGCGTTGGAACAAGCGCGCGTCCAGTTGGGCGGAGAGCCGCTGACGGAGCTCCTCGCGGGACAGGCCCTCGCGCATGGGCTCGCGTTCATGGAACGCGGCGAGCAGCGCGAGCGAGCGCTGGCGCAGCCCCTCGAACACGTCCTGCGCCACGTAGAGCCGCCGGTCGCGGTCCACCAGCAGCACCTGCCCCTTCGCGCCCAGCAACTCCAGCGTGCGCGTGAGCACCTTGGGCGAAAGCCCCGAGCGGCCGAACAGCTCCGTCTGCGTGAGCCCCGCGTAGCCCGCCTGCCTGAGGAGCCACCCCACCTGCCCTGCCGCGTCCGCCTCCAGGAGCGGCCGCACCACCGACGACGCACCCTTGCGCCGGCGCGGCGGCGTGATGGAGAGCACGCGGCCCCCGGCCACCGTGGCGCCCCGTCCCGGCAGCGCGCGCGAGCCGCGCAGGATGAAGCGCTGGCCCACGAGCGCCCCCACCGGAGACTCCAGCCGCAGCTGCGCGAGCCCCGTCTCCCCGGGCGAAAGCGACTCCAGGTCCAGCAGCGCCACCGTGGCCTCCACCTGCGCGGTGCCCAGGTGCAGCAGCAGCTTGCGGCGCTTGGGCAGCGGGGCTTCCGCGGCGGGCAGCAGCGTCAGCTCCACGTCCAGCATGGACGTCTCCGGCAGCTCGCCCGCGCGCGTGAGCACCATGCCCCGGTGCACGTCCTCCGTCTGCACGTCCGTCACGTTCACCGCCGCGCGCTGCCCCGCCTCCACGCGCGCCACCGGCTGGCCGTGCACCTGCACGCCGCGGACGCGAAAGGGACCCGGACGCGCACCGGCCACCGAGGGAAGCAGCGACACCGCGTCATCCACCGCCAGCGCGCCGGACAACAGCGTGCCCGTCACCACCGTGCCGAAGCCCTTGATGGTGAAGGCCCGGTCCACCGGGAGGAACACGGGGCCCTCCGAGGGACGCCGTGGCAGAGAAGCGCCCGCGCTCGCGAGCGCCGCCTTCAGCTCCGGCAGGCCCTGCCCCGTGCGCGAGGACACCGGCACCACGGGCGCGGTCTCCAGGAAGGTGCCGACGGTGAGCGCGGCGAGGTCCGCCTCCACCAGCGCGCGCCAGTCGTCGCCCAGGCCCTCCAACAGGTCCGCCTTGGTGAGCGCGACGACGCCCGCCTTCACGCCGAGCAGGCGGCAGATGTCCAGGTGCTCGCGCGTCTGGGGCATGACGCCTTCGTCCGCCGCGACCACCAGCACGGCCAGGTCCACGCCACCCGCGCCCGCGGCCATGGCCTTCACGAAGCGCTCGTGGCCGGGCACGTCCACCACGCCCGCCACCTGTCCGTCCGGCAGCGGCAGGTGGGCGAAGCCCAGCTCCAGGGTGATGCCCCGCCGCTTCTCCTCCGGGAGCCGGTCGGTGTCAGTGCCCGTCAGCGCCTTCACGAGGGACGTCTTGCCGTGGTCGATGTGCCCCGCCGTCCCGATGATCATCGCCGCGTCAACGCCCTTCGGCTGGACTCAGGCCCCGGCCTTGTCCGGGTCGTCGTCGAAGTGCGCGTCGCCCATCACCGGCTGGTAGTCCCACGGGAAGACGAAGAGCGAGTCCGTGGACAGCCCCACGTGGTCCGGCGTGAAGCCCTCCGGCCGCGCGATGAGGCACGCGGTGCGGATCTCCTTCGCGCCCACCTTCTTCGCGAGCGCCGTGGCCAGCTCCAGCGTGTCCCCGCTGGACGCGATGTCATCCACGATGAGCACGCGGCAGCCCTTGATATCCAGGGGCATCTCCTCGCTCACCTGCGGCTGGCCACGCTCCGGGGTGCGCTCGGCCTTGTCGCGGCTGCGGCGGCTGATGCGCACGGGGAAGAACTTGCAGCCAAGCGCGCCCGCGAGCGCCCCGCCCACATACACGCCGCCGTGGGCCACGCCCACCACCGCCTGGGGCTCCCACGCTTGCCGGATGGTGCGCGCCAGCTGCTGCACCTTCCGGTCGAACTCCGCCCACGACAGCTCCACCACGCCCGTGGACTTGTGCCGGGACTGGTCGCGGCCGGTGGGTTGGCGAGGGGCCTCCACCTGGGGCGCCAGGATCATGTCATTGGGAATGGAGACGAGCTTCTCCGCCCCGTCCTTCTGGGCGGCGGAGGGCACGGCAGACTTCTGGGAAGGGTTGCGCTGGTCCTGGGACTTCGGCGGCGCTGCCCGCTTGATGGCCACGGCGAAAGCTCCGGGTGAGGTGCGGCCCTGTCATATCCCGAGCACCGCGACCCCGCCACAACCGCCGCGAGTGCCTCCCCTGAGGATGTGAGGCGCTGAAAAGTCCCCGGAACGAAGGATGTCTGTCTTCGTGACAGGCGCCTTGTCCACGGGGACAGGCTCAGGCGCTGCCCTCGGTGAGCATCTGCTGGATCTCCGCGCCGGGGATGACATAGCGCGTCGTGCAGAACTGGCAGGTGGCCTCCGCCTGGCCTTCCTTCTCCAGCAGGTCCTTCAGCTCCTCGCGGCCCATGGCGAGCAGCGCGAGCTTCACGCGGTCCCGGCTGCACGAACAGGTGAAGCGCAGCGGGTAGCGCGACATGACCTCCAGGTCCGCCTCCGGGACGAGCGAGCGCAGGAGCGTCTCCGCCCCAGCCTGCGCGTGCGCCTGCACGGCCGTCTGGAACTGCGCCTTGAGCCGGGTGCCCAGCGCCTTGAAGGCGTCCTTATCCCCGTTGGGCAGGGGCTGCACGAGCAGACCCACCACCGTGGCGAGCGGATCCTCCTGGCCGTCCACCTGGCCGGGCAGCTGCGCCACCAGCAGGTGCGAGGGCACCTGATCCGACTGGTGGAAGTAGCGCTCCAGGTCCGCCACCAGGTCGAAGTGCTCCAGCTCCACGGACGAGCGGTAGTACTCGCCGCCGCCCTGGTCGCGCAGCACGGACAGGAAGCCCTGGTTCCCCAGCACCGGGCGCCAGTGATAGCGCCCCTCCGAGCCGGAGTACTCCACCAGGGTGTTCTTCACGTAGCCGCGCACGACGCCGTTCGCGTCGCCGTCCACGAAGAGGCCGCGCAGGGGGCCGTCGCACTCCAGTTGCACGTTGATCCGGGAGTCCGTGCCCTTGCGGAGCGACCCCATGAGGGCGGCGACGGTGAGGCCCTGGGACAGGAGCGCGGCGGAGGCCGGCATGCTCTGGTGCGTGGCGCGGGCCTGGCGGGACAGGTCACCGGTGGTGGCCAGCACCAGGCGCAGGTCCGTCGCCTTCAACAATCCACTGACAAGCTCATCAGGCATAGGGCTGGTTAGCGTGCCCCACCCGTTCGCGCCCGCCAACGGAAGAGGGACGGAGACGGGCCGCCTGCCCGGCGGCCAGCAGTCAGGGCGGGGGGCTGGCATCGCCAGGGCTTATGAGTCGGTGTTCCCCCGCTGGCACGGGCGGATGCGGAAGAAATCCAGCCCGCGTGACGGAACGGCTATAAACCGCGTGATGGCCGTATCACCCAGGCCCTGACTTGGGCTCGCGGGGGTCTTCCACCCCACCCATCCGCGCGCCCCGCTGGAGACCCGATGAGCACCCAAGCCACCGCCGAAGCCCTCACCGACCGCAACCCCCTGTTGAAGTCGCGGCTGGGGTCGTTCCTCGCCGTGGTGCCCCTGAGCATCTGGGTCATCAACCATCTGTGGGACAACCTGTCCGCCTTCTACGGCGCGACGGCCTGGGAAAAGTCGGTGACGGAGTACGCGAACCCGTTCGCCCAGGCGTTCACGTTCATCATCGTCATGCTGCCGCTGCTCATCCACACGGCGTGGGGCCTGGTGCGCATCTTCACCATGAAGCCCAACAACCTCGCGTACAGCAACTACGGCAACCTCAAGTACATCGTGCAGCGCGTGGCGGGCCTGGGCGTGCTCGCGTTCCTGGGCGCCCACATCTGGCTGGCCTTCCTGCACCCGCGCCTGGTGGAGGGCCACGCGGAGCCCTTCATGGATATCGCCCGGGAGATGCACTACCACGGCCCCACGCTGATGGTTTACCTGCTGGGCACGCTGGGCACCGCGTACCACCTGGCCAACGGCCTGCAGACCTTCGCCATGGGCTGGGGCATCTTCGCGAGCGACCGCTCCATGCGCCGCTTCGAGCCCTTCTCCATCCTCATCTTCCTCATCCTGCTGGCCATGTCCTGGGGCGCCATCTACGCGCTCTACACGGCGGGCGCGGCGTACGGCCCTGCCGGCCTGGACGTCGGCTGAAGCAGTCCTGAAGAAGCGCCGGGGCCTTGAAGCCCCGGTGCCCGAAAACACGACCGGCCGCCCCTGACATCCAGGAGCGGCCGGTTCGCTTTTCAGGGGAATGGCCCCAGGGCGTTAGAACGGGATGTCGTCGTCCGTGCCGCCGTGGTTGCCGCCGCCCATGCCGCCACCGTCGTCCATGGGAGGGGGAGGCTGGCCGAAGTCGTCACGCCCCTGCCCGTAGCCGCCGTTGCCCTGCGGCTGCTGCCGGCGCCCACCGCCACTGCCGCCGCTGCCGCCGCTGTAGCCCTCACCGGCGTCACGGCCGCCGAGGAAGGTGACGGAGGTGGCGACGACCTCGGTGGTGTAGTTCTTCTTGTTTTCCTTATCCATCCACTCGCGCGTCTGCAGACGGCCTTCGACGAAGCACTGCCGTCCCTTCTTGAGGTACTCGCCGCACAGCTCCGCGAGCTTTCCCCAGACGACGATGCGGTGCCACTCGGTGCGCTCCTGCTTCTGGCCGTTCTTGTCGTTCCAGCTCTCGCTCGTCGCGATGCGGAAGTTCGCCACGGCCTGACCGCCCGGGGTGAAGCGCACTTCGGGGTCCGCCCCGAGGTTGCCGATGAGAATGACCTTGTTCACGCCTCCAGCCATGTTTCCTCCCGATACCTGACCCCTCTAGGGCCAGGAACAAACCTGCGAGGCCACACGCCCCGACAGGTCCTTCAGCCCATAGCATCCACCACTGACATTCCCCGGGCCACTAAACGGCCAGGGGTGCCGGGGACGCACGTCCGCCTGCTCCCCTGGCGGGAGGCTTCAAGGATTCCGCGATGTTGGGAGGTGCCGGGAGCCGGCAGCGGGGACAGCCCGCCCGGACGGGAACGTCCGGGCGGAGGGATGCCGAAGCGAGGGACTACCCGCCCGGGCGGAGGACCCCGGAGGCAGGGACCACGTTGGGCGTGGCGGAAGCGGGCGCGACCACCTGGACGGGCTGGGCGCGCTGGGAGGTCCGGGCCTCGGCCGTCTTGGTGGTGAGAGTGGAGTCCAGCCCCTTGGCGAAGGCGACGAGCTGGGCATCCGTCCCGCCAGCGCCCAGCTTGCGCAGGGACTTCCAGAACGGGTGGGTGGTGTCCCCGGTCTTCACCAGCCCCTGGGCCAGGAGCGGCACGGTCGCGTCGCGCTCCACGGTGCTGGCGGTGCGCAGGGCAACGACCAGCTCCTCGGGGGCGGTGCGGGCCACCTCGCCCAGGCCATCCGCCAGTTCGTCCTGCGCCTCGACGTCACGGGCGGTGCCGGCCGCGCGGCACAGCTCCAGCACGCGGGCCAGGGCCTCCGTGTTTCCGCCAGAGGCCAGCTCCACCATGCTGCTCACGCCGGGCACGCCCACGGACAGGGCGTGGGCCACCTGGCGCAGGCGGCCGTAGACGTCATCCGTGGCGGAGTAGCTGTCCAGCAGCGTGCGGGTGCCCAGGTAGTCGTGCGGGTTGGACTGGTAGAGGCTCTCCGCCAGCACGGCGCGCACGGCGGGGTCGCGCTCGCTGCGCCACGCGGTGCGCAGGAAGCCGATGTTGCGTTGATCGCGCTGCTTGCCCAGCTCCAGGTAGGTCTTCACGCGGTTGGCGATGTCCGGCAGACCGCCCTGCGCCTTCTGGCCCTCATTGAGGGAGGCCAGCGCGTTGCCCGGCCCCAGCGTGGAGCCGGTGGCGGCCACGGCGGCGCCCAGCGCGTCCATGCCCGCGACGACGGGACCGGCGCGGCCCGCGTAGTCGTTGACCATGATGGAGAAGGAGAACTTCTCACCGCCCGCGGACTGCACGTAGCCGCTGAGCGCGGAGACGCCCTCCAGGGTGCCCGTCTTGGCGCGCAGCCGGCCCACGGCGTCCGTGCCGTCGAAGCGGTACTTGAGCGTGCCGTCCTTGCCGGCGATGCCCAGCGAGGACAGGTACTCCGGGGCCAGCGGGAAGCGCTCGTACATGTGGCGCAGGAGCCGGTCCACCTGCGCGGTGGAGAAGCGGTTGGCGTCGTTGAGACCGCTGCCGTTCTTCATCACGTAGGTGCCGCGCGGGATGCCCACGTCGCGGTCCAGGAACTCCTCCACCACGTCGATGCCCTTGGCGAACGAGCCCGGCTGTCCACGCAGCTCCGCGCCCATCGTCTTGAGGAGCGTCTCCGCGACGAAGTTGCTGGAGAGCTTGTTGAGGCGCTTGAGGACGATGTCGAACGTGTCGGATTGCGCCACGTGCACGACCTTCGCGCGGGACGGCGTCAGGCCCAGCTTCACCTTGCCCTTCACCTTCACGCCGCGCGACACGAGCAACTGCTTGAGCGACCCGCCGAAGTACAGGGGCGGGCTGTCGATCTTCTTCCAGACGCTGACGGCGCCGCGCTCGTCGGGGACCTGGCCCTTGACGACGATCTTCTGCTTGTCGCCGTACGCGTCGGACTTCACGGACACGCGCCGCGCGCGGCCGGGGCCGCTGGTGACGGTGTTCTCCACGACGAAGAAGTCGCTGGGCGGCTCCATGTCCACCACGGCCTTGCCGCCGGGAGCGGCGCGCACGTAGACGGCGACCGCGTTCCAGTTGAGGCTCACCGCGCCAGTGGGCGCCATGTACGCGCGGTCGGAGTCCTCCTGGTCGTAGCCCGGCGGGGTGCGCTCGGCGTCGAACCAGGAATCGTCCACGACGATGTCCTGCACCTCCTTGAGGCCCGCGTGGAGCAGCTCGGAGGTCATGCCGTAGAGGCGCTCGGTGGTGACGGTGGGGTCGCCCTTGCCGCGCACGTAGAGCGTCTTGACCTTGCCGTCGGCGGGCATCTCCGCCTCGACGAGGAACTCCGTCTCGTAGCGGAACTCCGGCCCCAGGGCGACGAGCGCCGCGGAGGACGTGACGAGCTTCACGTTGGAGGCGGGGTTGAGCAGTTCGTCCGCGTTGTGGCTGAACACCACGGTGCCGTCGTCCAGGCTCTGCATGTGGACGCCGACGCGGCTGCTCTTGAGCGCGGTGCGCTGCATGACCTGCACGAGCGCGTTCTTCAGCGCCTCGCGTTCAGCCTTTTTGTCGGCGGACGGCGACGCAGCCAGGGTGGCGGAAGGGAGCCACAGGGCAATGACGGTCGCTGCCCAGAAGGGTCTGGTTCGAAAAACCTGCACGCACGCTCCAGGGAAGTCGCGATCCATTATGAAGAAGGGACGAAAGGGGCGGCAAGGGTGGGGGACGGATCCACGGTCGCTGTTACCCTGCCCGCCTGCCTGCTTCCTGGAAACAAGAAGAAGGCTGTCGCAGCATGGACGTCCCGCCTGACATCCACCTCGTGACAGACGCCATGCCCCCCCTGCCCTTCCGCGCCGCCCGGGTGTTCTTCATCGCGCTGGCGCTGGTGCTTGACTCCGGCTGCCGCGACCCGGCGCCCCCGGCGGGCATCACGGTGCTGTTGGAGGCCCCACCAGACAGCCTGGACGATCGCTTCGCCCTCACGGCCCATGGACAGCGGCTGGCGCAGCTCGTCAGTCCGGGGCTCCTCACCTTCGATGACGCGAGCCGGCCCGTGCCCCAGCTGGCGGAGTCCTTCCGGGAGGTCTCGCCCACGGTGGTGGAGTTCGTCCTCCGCCCGGGGCTGACCTTCCACGACGGGAGCGCTCTCACCGCCGAGGACGTGAAGGCCACCTTCGACGCCCTGCGAGACCCGAAGCTGGGCAGCCCCAAGCGCGAGCGGTACGAGCCGGTGGAGCGGGTGGAGGTGGTGGACGCCCGCGCGGTGCGCTTCCACTTGAAGCGACCCTATGCGCCGCTGCTCGCGGAGCTGTCCGCGGCCATCCTGCCCGCGGAGCGCGTGGGGCCCGGAGGCATCGAGGCGCAGGGAACGCACCCGGTGGGCGCGGGGCCCTTCCGGTTCGAGTCGTGGCCGGACGAGGAGCACCTGACGCTGGTCCCCTTCGAGGGCTGGCATGGAGGGAAGCCCGCGGTGTCGAGGCTGACGTTCCGGGTGGTGCGGGACGAGACGACGCGGGTGCTGGAGCTGCTCAAGGGCCGCGCGGACCTGGTGGTGAACGGCGTGTCCCCGGCGGTGCTGCCCGCGCTGCGCAAGTCGCCCCACCTGCGTGTGGTGACGAAGCCGGGCACGGGCTTCACGTACCTGGGCCTCAACCTGCGCGAGGGGCCGCTCGCGGACGTGCGCGTGCGCCAGGCGCTGTGTCACCTCATCGACGTGCGCCCGTTGGTGGAGCACAAGCTGCACGGGCTGGCGGAGCCCGCGTCCAGCATGCTGCCGCGCGAGCACTGGGCCTTCACGGAGACACCGGGATGCGGCTACGCGCCGGAGGAGGCGGCCCGGCTGCTGGACGCTGCGGGGTACCCGGATCCGGACGGGCCCGGGGGACAGCCGCGCCTGTCCTTCACCTTCAAGACGAGCACGGACCGCTTCCGGCGCGCGGTGGCGTTGGTGCTCAAGGAGCAGCTGGCGAAGGGGGGCATCGCGGTGGAGGTGCGGGCGCTGGAGTTCGGGACGTTCTTCGAGGACGTGCGCCGGGGGCGCTTCGAGCTGTTCACGTTGAAGTGGGCCGCCGTGATGGAGCCGGACCTGCTGAGGGGCGCGTTCCATTCCGCGAACATCCCCGGCCCTGAGAACCACTGGGGCGGGTTCAACCGCGGGGCACTGAAGGACCCGAAGCTGGACCGAGTGCTGGACGCGGCGACGCAGGCGTCTCGCGAGGAGCGGAAGACACTGTACGCGGAGGCGCAGCGGGAGCTGGACGCGGACATGCCCGTCATCCCGCTGTGGCATGAGGCCAGCGTCGCGGTGGTGTCCTCGCGGCTCGCGGACTTCGAACCCAGCGCGCATGGATTGCTGCTGCCGCTGGCGAAGGCGCGGGAAGTGACGCCCGAGCGTGGGGGCACGCCGTGACCCGGAGGCTCGTGTCCGCGCTCATCGCGATGGTGGGGGCGCTGCTGCTCGTGTCGCTGTTCCTGCACCTCGTGCCTGGGGACCCGGTGGACGTGATGCTGGGGGAGCAGGCGACGCAGGTGGATCGCGCGGCGCTGCGGCAGGCCGTGGGGTTGGACCTGCCGTGGTACGCGCAGCTCTGGACGTTCGCTCGAGACCTGGCCACCGGGGAGCTGCGCACGTCGCTGCCTCCGTTCCAGCGCAAGGTGCTTCCGGCCCTGGGCGCGGCGCTGCCGTACACGCTGCTGCTCACGGTGTCGGCGATGGCCGTGTCCCTGGTGCTGGCGCTGCCCCTGGGCGTGATGGCGGCGGCGCGACGAGGGACGCCCGTGGACGCGGCGGCGATGGGCGTGTCCGTGGCGGGTGTCGCCCTGCCCCGCTTCTGGTTGGGGCCGGTGCTCATCATCCTCTTCGCGCTGAAGCTGGACTGGCTGCCCGTGTCGGGCGCGGAGTCGTGGCGGCATCTGGTGCTTCCCGCGTTCACGCTTGGCACCGCGCTGGCCGCGTTCCTGGCGCGGATGACGCGCGCGACGATGCTCGAAGCGCTGCGTGAGGACTATGTCACGGTGGCCCGGGCCAAGGGCCTGTCGCCTCGCGTGGTGCTGTGGAAGCACGCGTTCCGCAACGCGCTGCTGCCACTGGTGACCGTGCTGGGCCTGGAGTTCGGCGCGCTGCTGGGCGGCGCCATCGTGACGGAGAAGGTGTTCGCGTGGCCGGGCATGGGCACGCTGCTGCTCACCGCCATCGAGAAGCGCGACTACAACACCGTGCGCGCCACGGTGCTCCTCTTCACGTTCTGCTACGTCGCGGTCAACACGCTCACCGACCTCGCGTATTCGTGGGTCGACCCGCGCGTGCGGAGGCGCTCATGAGCGCGGCCCATCGGTTCCGGCTGCACTCGTGGGGCGCCCGCTTCGGGCTCGCGGTGGTGTGCGTCTGGGTGTTCACGGCGTTGTTCGCGCCGTGGCTCAGCCCGCATGCGCCGGACGCCATCGACCTCACTCGCGAGCTGTTGCCCCCGACGCCCGGTCACCTGCTGGGCACGGGAGAGAACGGCATCGACGTGCTCACGCATGTGCTGTACGGCGCGCGCGTATCGCTGGAGGTGTCCTTCTTCGCCGTGGTGCTGTCCGCGGCGGTGGGCATCACGCTGGGCGGCATCGCGGGCTATGCGGGCGGGCTCGTGGACGAAGCGCTGATGCGGCTGGTGGACGTGCTGCTCGCGTTCCCCGGCATCTTGCTGGCGCTGTTCATCACCGCCGTGCTGGGTCCCAGCCTCGCCAACGTGGTGTTCGCCCTGTCCTTCACCGGATGGACAGGCTACGCGCGGCTGACGCGCGGACAGGTGCTCACCCTTCGAGAGCGCGACTACGTGCAGGCTGCTCGGGCGCTGGGCAGTGGGCCGGGCCGCATCCTCGTGCGGCACATCCTGCCCAACGCCGCGGGGCCACTGCTCGTGCTGGCGACGTTCGCGCTGCCGGGCGCCATCGTCGCGGAGGCGTCCCTGAGCTTCCTGGGGCTGGGCGTCCCGCCGGGCACGCCGTCATGGGGCGCGCTGGTGGACCAGGGGACGCAGTACCTGCTGGTGGCGCCGCACGTGGCCCTCTTCCCCGGCATCGCGCTGGCGGTCACCGTGCTGGGCTTCAACCTGCTGGGCGATGCGCTGCGCGACGCGATGGATCCGCGTCACGAAGGACGCTGACTTGAAGGCCTCGGGCGTCCCTGGCAGGAAGCAGGAACGCAAGGGAGTCAATCCATGAAGGCCGTGGTGCAGCGGGTCCTGGAAGCGTCGGTGACGGTGGACGGACAGCGCGTGAGCGAGATGGGGCCGGGCCTGCTCGTGCTGCTGGGCGTGGGCAAGGGCGACACCGACGCGGACATGGCGTGGATGGTGGAGAAGCTGGCCATGCTGCGCATCTTCGAGGACGCCGACGGCAAGATGAACCTGTCGCTGGAGGACACCTCCAAGCACCTCATCGTCGTCAGCCAGTTCACCCTCTACGGCGACGCGCGCAAGGGCCGCCGGCCCAGTTTCATCGACGCGATGGAGCCCGTCGCCGCCAAGGCCCTCTACGAGCGCACCTGCGAAGCGCTGCGCCAGCGCGGCCTCACCGTGGGCACCGGCATCTTCGCCGCGGACATGAAGGTCGCGCTCGTCAACGACGGGCCCGTCACCATCCTGCTGGAGAGCCCTCCGAAGGCCGCGGCTCCTGCCTGAGCCTCTTTGAAAGGTGATGCATCATGGAATCCTTCGAGTGGCTTGCAAACGTGCTCGCGCGAATCGACGCCTACCCGGTTCGGGGTCATGCGCTCTATGTCCGAGACAATCATCCGCTCGGATTGCAGACACCCACGATGGTTCTGCAACGGGACGTCTACTCGGATGAACTGCCAGAGCCAGCATGCAAACACGGCTTGCACAAGGCGCTCTCGGTTGCTGACACACGGTCGATTGTCGCGAATGCGAGGCTACAGAAAGAGGATGCCTCCCCGGCGGAGCTTGTTGAGGCATTCAACTTCTATTGGAAGCACGATGCGTTCATCGACTTGAGTCCTGGTGCCGCAAGGACTCTGGGCCGGAGAACGGATTGACGAGCCTCTGGCAACCGATTCAGTGCACGTCCAGGACGCGCCGGAAGAACGCTACGCCTTCCGCGTTGGTGCGCGCGTGCGAGGCCGGGCGCGTCCCCGCCACCGGGTCGCGGCACAGCATCGCGATGACGTCGAAGCCCTTCGGGTAGCACTCGGGCAGGAAGGTGAAGTGCCCCGCGTCGTCCAGGACCACCGTCGTCGTGGTTGCGGGCGACAGCAGCCCCGCCAGGTGCATGCCGTGCCCTTCGTGCGGCATCAGCTCGTCACCCTTCGCGAGCACCAGCTCCACCGGCTTCTGGACGTCGGCGGTATCGCGCGCCTCGAAGGAGGCCGCCATGCCCGGCGCCATCGCGAACGCGGCCTTCACTCGCGGGTCCAGGTACGACGCTCGCGAGTGCTTCATGTCGATGCGGCTGTAGTCCACGTCGCGCAGGCCCTCGCAGCCAATCTCCTCCCGGGTGCCCGGCGTCTTGCAGCGCTTTTCAATCCACTCCAGGTTCAGGTTCAGTCCCACCAGCGCCAGCGCCGTGTAGCCGCCCATCGAGTGCCCCGACGCGCCGATGCGCTCCGGATCCACACGCGGGCCCCACTTCGGATCCTTCAGCAGGTGGTCCAGGATGACCGTGAAGTCTTGCGGACGCTCGTACGCGCGCGCGAAGCCCTCCGGGCTCGTGTCGCCGAAGGTGTTGCCCGGGTGGTTCAACGCCACCACGACGAAGCCATGCGCCGCCAGGTTCGAACCGAACCAGGAAAGGTCCATCAACGAGCCCCCACTCCCGTGCGACAGCAACACCACCGGCCAGCGCTCCCGCGCGTCCGAAAGCGGTGCGTCCTTCGCTCCGTAGAAGGGCTTGAACAGGTCCGACGGCGCACGGTTGTCCATCGGCGTGCCGGGCGCCACCGGGTACCAGACCAGCGGCTTCAGCGTGCGGCGGCGGACCGCGTCCTCGTACGTCAGCGACTGCGTCACGCCCACCGCGTAGGCCGCGTCCGCCCCGTAGAGCGACGCATGGTCCGTACGCGGAGCCTCCGTCGCCTTCTTCGCGGAGGAACAGCCGCCCGTCAGCACCGCGACGGCGGCGAGGAGCATGGAACCCACGGGGAACAGGAAGCGGCGCATGGCCCCGGAGCATGACCGGGAACGGCAGGACAAGGAAACCCGGAAATCGCCGTCCGCTTCAGCCGAGCCGCACCAGGGACCCGGTGGCAGTCAGCTCACAGCCGCACGGTGGTCCCGCGCGTCACCAGCGCGGCCAGCCCTTGCTTCGTCTGCGCGGCGCTGCGCAGGTGCAGCGTGAGCGCACCCAGTTCGCGGATCCACGTGGCCGCGTTCGGGCCCAGGCCGGAGAACAGCACGGACAGGGGCGGCGGCTGGGGCAGCTTCCCCGTCCAGTAGCCCAGCACCTCGTCGCGCTCCGGCAGCACCGGCAGCTTCAGGCGCTCCTGCTCCCGCGTCAGCAGCCGCTCCAACTTGCGCGGCAGGTTCACCTGCCAGTGCAACACCGTCTTCGCCGGCCGCCAGGCCCAGTCCGCGAAGGCGAACCGCTCGCGGACCGCGTACTCCCCACGGCCCTGCGTGATGAAGACGCGGTCCGGCGGGAACTCCGGGAAGGGGTCCCACTGCCCGGCCAGGAGCGACGCCAGCCCCTGCTCGCCCGGGGGACGCCGGCGGAAGTTGTCCCGAACCACGCGCGCCGCCTTCGTGTCCCAGTAGGGATAGGCCGCGTCCTCCACCATCAGCGCCAGGTTCAGCGCCTCGTCCCACTCATCCGCGTAGCCGCCGGGGGACCCGCCCACCTCCCAGCCGCCGGGCGCCTCGCGCCAGGGCTGGAACACCAGCCTGTCCACCAGGTCCATCCACCCGTCCGAGTCCACCGACCCCACGCCCCCCGGCAGCGCCGACGAGGCCAGCCGCTGGCAGAGCGTGAACGCCTGCGCGTCACCCAGATGGTTGGAGAGGGCTTCCAGCGCGCCGGAGGCATCCCCCATGGCGCGCGTGAAGAAGGGCAGCACCTGCTCGTGGAAGAAACGGTCGTTGATGGGACGCAGGACGACGTCCATGCGGGGCGTCTCCTGTCAGGCCCTCAGGGCCGCGCGTCTTCCTGGACGATGAGGGCGTGGATGTCCGTGGCCGAGGGCGCCTCCAGGATGGCCGCCCGGAAGCGCGGGTTCTTGAACAGCCGCGAGATGCGCGCCAGCGCCTTCAGATGCACCCCCGCGCTGTTCTCCGGCGCCACCAGCGCGAAGAACAGGTGCGTGGGCTTGCCGTCGATGGACTCGAAATCCACCCCCGCGCGCGACACGCAGAAGGCCGCCTGGAGACTGTCCATGCCCGCCAGCTTGCCGTGGGGGATGGCCACGCCTTCGCCAATGCCCGTGCTGCCCAGCTTCTCGCGTTCCTGGAGCACCGCCACCAGCCGGTCCTCGCGCAGATTCGGATGCGCCCGGGCCAACGTGGCACTCAGCTCGCGCAGCACCTCCGGTTTCGTCCGGGCTTGCATGTCCGCGACGACCGCCTGGGGGCTGAGGAAATCGGCGATTCTCAATGGCGCTCCCGCACTGGCGCTCCGGGCCGGCAATGATTCCTCGGCCGGCAATTACTCCTCACACTGGATTCGCGCAAGGGTCGCCTGGGCGGTGGCAGGCGCTTCGCTCACTGCGCGTCAGCCCGGGCCGTTCCCCCCACCCCGGACCCGGGCCCGGGGATGTCCCGGACCCGGTTCCCCGGCACGGATACGACTGCCTGTCAGGTGCCGGTGGCGGCCACCGGCGCGTCAGGCAGGTGCGGCTCGATGAGCCCGAACCCTCCCTCCTTGCGCCGGTAGACGATGGACAGCGCCTGGGACTGCTGGTTCTGGAACACGTAGAAGTCGTTGTTCATCAGGTTCATCTGCATCACGGCGTCGTCCACGGACAGCGACTGGATGGCCAGATGCGTGGTGCGCACCAGGCGGGCGACACCCGACTCGGCCACCGGCGCCTGCGCGGCGGGCGCGGCCTGGGCGGCGGGCGTGGAAGCCTCCGCGGTCGCCTCCGGCTCGTGGACCTCGAAGACGTCGTGGCGGACCCTCACCAGGTCCTGGCGGTGATGGACCTTTTCCTTGCCGTGGTGCGACTTGAGCTTGTCGCGGTAGCGGCGCAACTGCCGTTCGATCTTGTCCATCGCCAGGTCGATGGACGCGTACATGTCATCGCTCTTCTCACGCCCTCGGAGGACCCAGGCGCCGGAGTGGATGGTGATGTCCGCGTGATGCAGGTGCCGCTCCAACGACAGCACCACGTGGGCTTCACCAGCCCGGTCCAGCAGTCGGTTCACCCGATCGACCTTTTCACGGGCGTACTCCTTCAGGGAATCCGACGCTCCGAACTGACGGAAGGTGATGTTGAGCTGCATGCGTGGCCGCCTCCTAGGGAGAGAGGTAAGCTCCGTGACAGATCAGAAACGGAGCCCACGCCGAAAGCAACCCGGCCCCCCAGGTTGGAAATCCCGTTCACGGATCGCGCTCGCGAAAGCGACCGCAATAGGACACGTCTGGTGTCCGCTGCATGGCACGGTGAGGGGATTCCGACCCGGGCCTCATTTTCCGGTCGGCATTCCCCCACACCGCGTGCGTGGCGCTCACGCCAGCAACATGCCTGCGGATCGCCCCGCGGCCCGGCGGAATCAGGGCACCACGGAGAGCACGTAGTCCTGCGAGTGGTAGATGGCGCCCGAGCACGACGCCACGCCCGTGCACTCGCCCACGACGCCCTCCAGGTCCGCGCCCAGCGTCAGGATGTGGTTCGCCTGCGGGGTGCCCGCGGGGATGGCGACGGTGGACGTGTTGCCGTTCTGCGTGACGGAGAGCACGCCGGGCGCGCGGCCCCCTTCGCGCAGGAGCAGCGCCTCCACCGGCCCGGGCACCTCCGTGGAGGGCTCCCAGAGGAAGTCGTAGGACTGCCCCACGCGCAGCTTGTCCGGGGTGCCCTCGCCCTGGAACGTGAACTTGCGCTTGGCCTTGGCGTTCTTCACCACCAGGCGCACGGTGCTGGAGGCGTCCTGCAACTGCACGACGATGTCCTCCACCGGCTCGCGGCCCCAGGCGGCCGGATCGAAGTTGAAGTAGACGCGGCTGTTCTCACACGCCTCCGAGCGCCCGCCCACGTCCGACGCGCCACCCGGCACCAGCGTCATGGGCTGGCCGTTGAAGGTGGCCGTCACGTCGTCGGCGAAGCGCGAGCACGGGCCGTCCGGCGACACCGTGTAGCTGGCGGTGAAGCGGTGCGCGCCCTGCGCGTCCGGCGTCTCCGCGTCATCCACGTCCGCCAGCGCGAAGATGAGCGAGCGGTCCGACAGCTCCGCCAGCGACATCACCTTCGTCTCGCCGCCGCTACAGCCGGTGAGCGCCACGAGCGCCCCCAGGACGGTGAAGCAGGACACGGTTCGACGCGGGCTCGATGCGGGGAAGGTCATGGCGGCCGGCACCCTATCACTCCCGCGCCAGCAGTCCTTCGAGCCGCGCCTTCACGCCGGGCCACTCCGTGTCGATGAACCCGAAGTACGCGCTGTCCCGCACCACGCCGCCACGCACCAGCATGTGGTTGCGCAGGATGCCCTCGAAGGAAGCACCCAAGCGCAAGATTGCCGCCCTGGAGCGCGCGTTGCGGCTGTCCGTCTTGAGCTGCACGCGCATCACGCCCAGCGTCTCGAAGGCGTGCGTGAGGAGCAGGTACTTGCACTCGGTGTTCACCCGCGAGCGCCACGCCCGCCGCGCCAGCCACGTGGAGCCGATTTCGAGCGTGCGGAACTCGCGGGAGATGTCCATGTAGCGCGTGGTGCCCACCACGGCGCCGCTCGCCAGCTCGCGAATGGCGAAGGGCCGCTCAGTGCCCGTGGCGGCCGCCTTCAGCGCGACGGTGATGTAGTCCGCGACGTCCGCTTCCGTGCTCAGCACGCGCGAGAAGTTGGCGAAGATTTCCGGTTCGCAGACCGCCGCGAGCGCGGGCACGTGCTCCAGTGACAACGGCTCCAGTCGCACTGCCCTCCCCTCCAGGGTGACGGGCGGGACGACGAGCGGCACGGGGTCACGACGGGGAACGCCGACATCGGTGGGGAGCACGGGGTCCATGGACCGCTTCATGCCCCAAACCGGCCCTGCTGTGCAGGGCCGGTACTTCAAGGACGGCTCAGAAGTACTTCTTGCGCTTGCTGCTGGGGAGGATGCCCAGCACCTCGCGGTACTTGGCCACCGTGCGGCGGGCGATTTCCGTGCCCTGCGAGCGCAGCAGCTCGACGATCTTCTGGTCCGAGTACGGGTTGCGCGAGTCTTCCTGCGACACCAGCTGCTTGATGTGGTGCTTCACGGCCTCGCTGGCCGTGTCCTCGCCGGACACGCGCGCGATGGACGAGTTGAAGAAGTACTTCAGCTCGAAGATGCCCTGCGGCGTGTGCACGTACTTGCTCGTGGTGACGCGGCTGACGGTGGACTCGTGCATGCCGATGTCCTCCGCCACGTCGCGCAGGATGAGCGGCTTCAAGTGCGCGATGCCCTTGTCCAGGAAGTCCCGCTGGAACTTCACGATGCTCTCAGTGACCTTGTAGATGGTCCGCTGCCGCTGGTGGATGGAGCGGATGAGCCACATCGCGCTGCGCAGCTTGTCCTGGATGAACTCCTTCGTCTGCCCGGGGCTCACCGCGCCGTTCTTGAGCGCGTTCCGGTACATGCCGGAGATGCGCAGCTTGGACAGACCGTCATCGTTGAGGACCACCGTGTAGTCCTCGTCCCCCAGCTTGTAGACGAAGACGTCGGGGGTGATGTACTGCGCGTCATCCCCGCTGAAGTTGCGGCCCGGCCGCGGATCCAGCTTCGGGAGCAGCTTCGCCGCCGAGACCACCTCGTCCAGGGTGACCTTGAGGTCCTTGGCGATGGCCGGCAGGTTCTTGCTCTCCAGGTACTTCATGTGCCGCTTGATGATGAGGCCCAGCAGCGCCGCGTTCGGGTCCTTCATCGCCTGCAGCTGGATGAGCAGGCACTCCTGCAGGTCGCGCGCGCCGCAGCCCCGGGGCTCCAGGTTCTGGATGCGGCGCAGGGTGCGCTCGGCCACGTGCATGGGCACGTCCGCCTCGTTGGACAGGCGGATGAGCGGGTCGCCTTCAATGTCGGGCAGCTTGAGGTAGCCGTCGTCGTCCAGGTTCCCCAGGATGAGCACCGCCACGCGGCGCTCGGCCTCGTTGAGCCGCAGCGTGCCCAGCTGCTCCTGGAGGTGGTCGACCAGGTCCTCCTTCTTCACCATGTTGGCTTCGAACGACGGCAGGTCGTCCGTGGCCACGTTGCCCTTGTTGGAGGCGGTGGTGGGCTCGTTGAACTGGTAGCTGTTGAGGTAGGACTCCCAGTCGATCTCCGGGGGGCCCTCGCCGTCCGCCTTGAACTCCTGGGCGTTCTCCGGCGTCGCCGACGGCAGATCCACGTCGCGCGCGATTTCCGCGTTGTCCGCTTCGAGCGAGGCCTCGCCAGGCTCCTTCTCGCTCACCTCCCCGGGCATGCCCTCCTCGGGCTGCTCCAGGAGGGGGTTCTGCTCCATCTCCTCGCGGACCTGGTCCAGGAGCTCCATGCGTGAGAGCTGGAGGAGCTTGATGGCCTGCTGCAGCTGGGGCGTCATCACCAGCTGCTGGGCGAGCTTCAGGCTCTGTTTGAGTTCCATCGCCATGTGGGGGCGTCTCCGGAAGGCTTGCGTGCCACCTGATTGGAGATTCCAATCAAGGACCGTGCCAACCTAACAAGGACCCCCGGCCACGTCCAGTGCCCCAGCGCGTGGTTTCTGATTTGCATCGTCAAAAATCCGCTGGAAATCCGACAGGTTGTCGTAACCCCCGCTCGCTTGGCAGATGTTCAGACGTCGACGCAAAAGCGGGGCCAACTTCACCGCGAGCATCTGGAGACATACGGAGAGAGCGGCTTTTCACGGAGCCTGGAGACGGAACCGGTCTCCCAGGTAGACGGCCCTCGCACGGGCCGAGCCGGCGATCTGCGCAGGGGTTCCCTCTTCGAGAATCTGACCCTGTGCGATGATGTAGGCCCGGTCACAGATGCCCAGGGTGTCCTGGACGTTGTGGTCGGTGATGAGGATGCCCAGGCCCCGCTCCCTCAGGAGGTGGATCTGCCGCTGGAGGTCGCCCACGTTGATGGGGTCCACGCCAGCGAAGGGCTCGTCGAAGAGGATGAAGCGGGGGGCGGGGATGAGGCTGCGGGCGATTTCGGCGCGCCGCCGCTCGCCGCCGGAGAGCGTCTCTCCCCAGGAGTCGGCGACGTGGGAGAGGCCGAACTCCTCCAGGAGGGTGTCCGCGCGCTGCTTGCGGTCCTGGGCGGTGAGCCCCTTCTGGAGCTCCAGCACGGCCAGGAAGTTCTCGCGCACCGTGAGCTTGCGGAAGACGGAGGCCTCTTGCGGCAGGTAGCCCACGCCACGGCGCGCGCGGCGGTGCATGGGCAGGTGGGTGAGGTCCTCGTCGCCCACGCGCACCCGGCCCGCGTCCGGCGTCACCAGGCCCACCACCATGTTGAAGCTCGTCGTCTTGCCGGCGCCGTTGGGTCCCAGCAGGCCGACCACTTCACCGGGGGCGACGTTGAAGGACACGTCACGCACCACCTGGCGCTTGCGGAAGGACTTCTGGAGCCCTTCGGCGAACAGCTTCGCGCCGCTCATGGCGTCGTGCCCGCCGGCTTCGGCGCGGGGGCCTTCTTGCGGGTGCCGGGGACGGCGGTGGTGGACGGGGAGTCCACGAGGATGCGGGCGTTCTCCACCTCCAGGCGCTCGCTGCCCAGGACGAGGCGCACCTTGGTGCCGGTGAGGTAGGTGTTGCCCTGGCGGGCCTCCGGGGAGCCCGTCACCACCAGCACGCCCGAGGGCACGTCGTAGTCGGCGCGCTCGCCCCGGGCCTGCCGGTCGCCGTCCACGGCGCGCACGTTGCCGGCGCACACCACGCGCGTCACCTGGCGGGTGGCGTTGTAGTAGCCGGTCATCTTCTCGCAGCGGATGTCCATGGTCTGGTGCTTCACCACCACGTTGCCGGTGAGCACCGCCTGGTTGCGGTCGCCGGTGACGTGGTCCGCGGACAGGTCCACCGGGTTGCGCAGGCCCGTGGGCGCCAGCGACGTGCCCGGCGCGGGCGGCGGAGCGGCCGGAGCGGCCGAGTCGGGAGCAGCGGGCTTCGCGGCGGGCGCGGTGGGGGCACCGGGCTTCGCGGGCGGAGTGGCCTGCGCGACGACCGGGGCGCCGGAAGCTGCGGGCGCGGCGGCCTGCGAGGACGCGGGCTGGGCCAGGAACAGCGCCATCACGAGGAACTCAATCACTCCGTCGCTCCACCCAGCACGGCTTGGACCGTGCCCTCGAAGGTGAACGTCTGGTCCGCGGAGGACAGCGTGAAGCGGTCCGCCCGCATCTGGTAGTCCGGGCCCCTCATCGTCACGCCCTCGTCGCCATGGGCCCGCCGCGCATCCGCGTCGTAGGTCAGCCGGGGAGTGTTGGCCACCAGTCCCTCCGCCGTCTGCACGACGACCCCGCCCGCCCCCACCCACCTCTTGGACGCGAGGCTGCCGTCCATATTCGGCGCGGTGATGATGGTGTCCGCCCGCGAGGCGCCAGGCGAGCCCTGCGCGCCCTTCCCAGGGGGCAGGCGCACGACGACCTCGGTGGCCTGAACCTCGCCGCCCGCGCGCCGGTAGAG
Source organism: Corallococcus exiguus (assembly GCF_009909105.1). Lineage (NCBI taxonomy): Bacteria > Pseudomonadati > Myxococcota > Myxococcia > Myxococcales > Myxococcaceae > Corallococcus > Corallococcus exiguus. The sequence continues at coordinate 1,092,114 of NZ_JAAAPK010000001.1, read as the reverse complement.
GACGCGCGAGGCGGTGCCGGAGACCTGGAGCGTGTCGCCTTCGTAGGAGCGCAGGTGCGCGCCCTCCAGCACCACGTCCGGGCGCGGCTCGTTCGCGGCGCCCGGGGCCGGACGGCGCGGCGCGCAGGCGGTGGCGAGGAGTCCCAGGAAGCTCAAGGCAAGCAGGCGCGGCACAAGGCCCTCCTTATCACCGCGCCGGGGCGGACGGTGCGTCAGCGAGGGCCAGGGGAGCGTCCTCGGGAGGACGCGTCTTCCAGCGCTGATGCATCCACACCCACTGTTCGGGGGCGCGGCGGATGGCCGCTTCGATGCGCTGCGACAGCGCGGCGGTGAGCGCCTGCACGGCCGCCTCACGCTCCGTCGCGTCCGGGTGCGGCACCTCTTCCATGGTGAGCCGGTAGCCCTGGCCGTCGCGCTGGCAGAAGCCCACCACCACCGCCGCGCCGGTGCGCAGCGCCAGGTCCGCCGCGGCGCGAGGGGTGGCCGCCAGCTCCCCGAAGAAGGGCACGAAGACGGACTGCACCTTGGTGTCCTGGTCGATGAGGATGCCCAGGATTTCGCCGCTCCGGAGCGCGCGGAGCATGGCCCGGGCCGCGCCCTCCTGGCCGCGCCAGATGCTGCGCACGCCGCCCTTCGCCCGGAAGTCCTCCACCAGCGCGGTGAGGCGCGGGTCGCTGGTCTCCTTCGCGATGCTCTGGCTGGGGTAGCCCGCCCTCGCCACGCGCCGGGCGAGCAGCTCCCAGTTGCCCACGTGGCCGGACACGAAGACGACACCCTTCCCCTTCGCCAGCGCGGCCTCCAGCACCTGGCGGTCCGCGTCCGGCCAGGACACCAGGGACTCCAGCCCGGCATCCAGCGCCCGCGCGGAGGCGACCTCCAGGGCCGCGGCGGCCAGATGGCGGAAGGCGTCACGGGCGAGCGCGTCACGTTCCGCCCCGGTCCTCTCCGGGAAGGCGCGGGCCAGCGACTTGAGCGCCTTCCTGCGCTCTCCGCCCGCGAACGCGTAGGCCCAGCCGCCCAGGGTCATGCCCAGGGTGCGGGCCGTGTCCAGCGAAAGGAACTGGAGCAGGCGCAACATCCCGGCGATGAGCAGGTAGCGCAGGTAACGCTTGAGGCGCTTTGTTAAAGGGGGACGCTCCACGACGCGTCTCCATATCCCATGCGCGAATACAACTTCGACGGCCTCATTGGTCCGACCCACAATTACGCCGGCCTCTCGCCGGGCAACCTGGCGTCACAGCACCACGGCGGCCAGCCCAGCCACCCCCGGGAGGCGGCGCTCCAGGGGCTGGAGAAGATGCGCTTCGTGTCGGAGCTGGGCGTGGGCCAGGCGGTGCTGCCGCCCCAGCCGCGCCCCTCCCTGCGCACGCTGCGGGCCCTGGGCTTCACGGGCTCCGACGAGGAGGTCATCACCCGCGCCGCGCGCGACGGGGAGCACCTGCTGCGCCTCACCTCCAGCGCCTCCGCCATGTGGACGGCGAACGCGGCCACCGTGGCGCCCTCGGCGGACACCGCGGACGGCCGGGTGCACCTGACGCCCGCGAACCTCACGCAGATGTTCCACCGCGCCATCGAGGCGGACACCACGCACGCGGTGCTGCGCGCCATCTTCGCGGACGCGAAGCACTTCCAGGTGCACGCGCCGCTGCCGGGCGCTGCTCACTTCGCGGACGAGGGCGCGGCCAACCACACGCGCCTCTTCACGCCGGGGCACAAGGCCGTGCACGTGCTCGCCTGGGGGCGCAGCGCGTGGCAGGACGTGAAGGGGCCGCAGCGCTTCCCCGCGCGCCAGACGCTGGAATCCAGCCAGGCCCTGGCGCGGCTGCACCAGCTGGCGCCGGAGCAGGTGGTGCTGCCGCAGCAGCATCCGGACGGCATCGACGCGGGCGCGTTCCACACGGACGTGCTCGCGGTGGGCAACGAGCGCTTCCTCATGCTGCACGCGCTGGCCTTCGTGGAGCACCCGAAGCTCCTCCAGACGCTGCGCGAGAAGCTGGGCGACGCCTTCCGTTTCGAGGTCGCGACGGACGCCGAGCTGCCGGTGAAGGACGCCGTGCGCGCCTACCCGTTCAACTCGCAGGTGCTGTCGCTGCCGGACGGCTCCATGGCCATCATCGCGCCCATCGAGAGCCGCGAGACGCCCACCGCCCACGCCTTCCTGGAGCGCGTCGTCGCCGGGGACAACCCGGTGAAGGCGGTGCACTACCTGGACGTCCGGCAGTCCATGAACAACGGCGGCGGCCCGGCGTGCCTGCGTCAGCGCATCTCGCTCACGGACGCGGAGCGCGCCGCCATCACCGCGGACGTCTTCTACTCGCCGGCCCTGCACGAGGGGCTCGCGGCGTGGGTGCGCAAGCACTACCGCGACGTGCTCAAGCCAGAGGACGTGCGCGATCCGCAGCTCGCGCGCGAGACGATGACCGCGCTCGACGAGCTGTCGCGCCTGCTCAAGCTGGGCAGCGTCTACGACTTCCAGCAGTGACGTGAGGTAGCCCGCCCGCCTGCCCTCCGGCGCACCCGACGAGGGCAGGCAGCCCTGGCCGTCCCGTTCGGGTGGCGAATGGCCGCCCGCGTCGTCCGGACACACCTTCTACGCGAAGGAGGTGATGTCCCCCATGATTCCGAGTGCCATTCAAAGCTATCTGCGGCGCCATCGCGTCCCCTTCGAGCGGTACGCCCACGCTCGGGCCGTGACCGCGATGGAGCTCGTGGACGCCCTCAACGTGCCCGCCTGGCGCGTGGCCAAATCCATCATCGTGCTGGCCGACCGGCAGCCGTGGATCGTCGTCGTGCCCGCGATGGCGACCGTGGACCTGCGGCAGGTCCGCCACACGCTGGGCGTCCGCACCGCGCGGCTCGCCGCCGAGTCCGAGTTCGCCGACCACTTCCCCGACTGCGAGACGGGCGCCGAGCCTCCCTTCGGCGAGCTGTACGGCCTGCCCGTCGCGATGGACGAGTCCCTGAGCGCCAACGAGCGGCTGCTGTTCCGCGCCGGTTCGCACGAGGAGGCCCTGGAGATGCGCTTCCAGGACTTCGCGCGCCTGGAGTGGCCGCTGGTCGCGTCCTTCATCCAGCCGCTCTCGCGTGAAGAAGAGAAAGCGTCGTCGTACGGAGCGCCCGTGGAGGACTCAGGCGCGTCGGCCTGATGTCCTCATGGAGCGGGAGCGTCGCTGACCGCCGGTGAACCCGGCGGTTCCACTTCCCGCCCCTTCGCGTCCTCCAGCAGCCCGCCCTTGTGTGCGTCCTGCAGCGCACGCTCGCGTTCTTCCAGCCGCGCCGCCCAGGCTTCACCCTCCGCGCGCCGTGCATCGTTAAGTGGCATGAGCCGCAGGCCCTCGTGCACCGAGCGCGCCGCCGCGTCGTAGCGCGACAGCAACTCCTGCAACCGGGCCACCTCGAAGTGGCTCTCCGGACCGGGCAGCAGCCCCACGACCGAGCGGCGCTGCTCCAGTGCGCGGGCCAGCAGGCCTTCCTGTTCGAAGCTGTCCGCTTCCAGCGACAGCAGGCGTGCGCGCTGCCGCAGGTCGGTCAGGTACGGCGCCATGGCGGCCAGCGTGTCCCGGGACCTGCGCGTGAGCCCGGCCTCCTGCTGCCGCGTGGACAGCGTGAAGGCCAGTTCCACGTCGTGAGGGAAGCGCTTCACGAGCGCCTCCAGCGACTGGAGTGCCTCCGCGCGCTTTCCCTGCGCAAGCCACACGTCCGCGCGCAGCAGGTGCGTGGCCAGTGCGTCCGGGGCGCGCCGCTCCACCTCCGCACAGGCCGCCTCCGCCGCGGGGAGTTCTCCCTGGGCCAGCCGTCCGCGCGCTTCCTGCATCCACAGCGCGGTGGCTTCGGACCGGCCCTCGAAGTGTTCACGCGCCCAGGTGAGCCATTCGAGTCCCAGCGCTCGGCGTGAGGGCCCGGCGAGCAGCGCCTCCGCCAGCTCCACCCCCTGCCCGGGCGCTTCGGACGTGAGGGTCTTCAATTCCTCGACCGTGCGGGCACGGGGCATCGCCTCGCTGATCAACACGCGCGTGTCCCCGGCCTCGTGCGCGAGCCGGTACTCCAGGAAGGCCTGCTCGCGCCGGCCCAGGTGCAGCAGGGCCCGTGCGGCCACGCGGTGCGCGGGCGCATCCAGGGGCCGCAGGTACAGCGTGTGATTGACGAAGCTCAGCGCGTCCTTCGCGCCCTCGGCGCCATTCGACACAGAGGCCATCGCCATCAGCCGGTACAGCAGGTAGTCCGCCGGGTGCACGTCGATGAGCTGGAGCCCCAGGGCTCGAACCTCCGCGCCTGGCGCCCTCGCCGCCACGCGCTCCGCCAGCAGCGCCTCCGCGTCCGCCATCCTCCGCCGTCCCGGCACGAGCGCGACGAGCATCACGACCGTGAGCCCCGCCGCCAGCGCCAGCGCGGGACCGACGGGCAGTGTGCCCAGCTTCGTGCGGCGCGCTGCCATGCGCTCGGCTTCACGGGGCCGGAACACCGCGCCCAGCACCACCGCGACCGCCACCGCGCACGCGGGCAGCTCCAGGCTGAAGTCGAAGAGGTTGTGCAGCGCCAGCGCAGCCACGCCGGACAGCGCCGCCAGCTCCACCGGCCCGTGGTCCTCGCGCCGCACGCGCTTCACGAAGGCCCAGACACCCAGCCCGAGCAGCAGCAGCCCCGGCACGCCCCACTCCGCCGCCACCTGCAACACCGCGTTCTCCGGGTGCGTGAAGGTGTTGGGGTTGGGCTCGGTCTGGTAGCGCGGGAAGGCGGCTTCGAACGCGCCGCGCCCCATGCCCAGCACCGGGAAGGCGCGGGCCGCACGAGCCATCATCGGCCAGGGCTCCATCTTGCCGCGGCGCAGGGACTCCACGCCGTCCACGGTGCGAGCCTCCGCCCACAGCTGATCCGCCGCCAGGTACGCGCCCACGGACAGCGTCGCCAGCAGCCCCAGCAGCACCGCCGCGCCCCGCCCCCACGCGGGCCTGGCGGGAGTGCGCGCCTCGCGACGCTGCTTCATCAGCCACGCTGCGAGCAGCACCTGCCCGAAGACGAAGAACACGATGCCCGCGCGAGACAGCGACAGCAGCACTCCCGCGCCGGAGACGAGCGCCGCCATCGCGAAGGGCCACGCGCGCGAACGCGGCTGCTTCGACAGCGCGAGCCCCACCGCCACCGTCGCGCACAACCCCAGGAAGCCCGCCAGGTGGTTGGGATTTCCGAACGGCGTCACCAGCGGCGGCCGCGCATGCACGTACGCCCGCAGCCCGAACAGCGTGTCCACGCCGAACAGCGCGTGGCCCAGGCCCACCGTCGCCACCGCCGCGCCCGTGAACGCCAGCACCGAGAGCAGCCGCTGCCGAGACGCGCGAGCGCGGCACACCTGCACCGCCGCGACGAACGTGAGGAGGTAGGCCACGTGCTTCGCCAGCTCGCGCCAGGTGGCGGAAGGCTCCAGCGACACCGGCCGCCAGCCCGTGAGACCCAGCGGAACGAGCACGTCCTCGCGCAGCGCCGCGGCCTCCGGACTCACCCATGCGAGCAGTCCGGGTGGCAGTGGCACGAGCTGCGACACACACAGCACCACGGCGCCCACCAGCGGCGCGGCCAGGAGCGGCACGCGCGGGGTCTCTCCCTGTCGCCGGGCCCCCACGAACGCCAGCACCGCCGCGGCCCCTGACAGCACGCCCAGCGGCCAGGACACCCAGTGCGCGGCGCCACCGAGCGCCACCGGGCCCAGCACCACCAGCGCCGCGAGCGCCACTTCCGCGTAGACGGTGTACCGGGAGACGCGGTGGGAGCCAGGAGCCATGCGCGGCGCGGGAGTATGTCACGCTCCTCACGAACCTCCGGGGCTCGTCCCCTCGACCAGCGGACGCGGCGCCTGGATGCCTCCTCCCCCGGCGCGGCCTTCCGGGGCCATCGAATGAACGCCCCGCCCGGGACACCGCTTGCATCCGGGGAATCATCTGGCATCTTCCCCCGACCCCATGCGTCGCTTCCTGCTCACTGCCGCCGTCCTCTGCGCCTCCCTCTCCGGACTCACCGCGTGCAAGGGCGCGTGCCGCGAGCTGTCCGAGAAGCTCTGCGATTGCGCCTTGAACTCGGTGGAGAAGCAGGCCTGCCAGCAGCGAGCCGCCGACGAGGAGGGCCGCGTGGAGCCCATCGCCGAGGACGAGGCCGTCTGCGAGGCGAAGCTCGAAGGCTGCGACTGCCGCACCATCGAGACCGAAGAGGGCAAGAAGGCCTGCGGCCTCGCCCGCTGAGGACGCTGTCGCGAGGCTCGACCTTCGCGGCCACGTAGGCCCCAAGGCCTCAGCCGCTGAGGACGCTGTCGCGAGGCTCGACCTTCGCGGCCCCAAAGGGCCCAAGGCCTCATCCGCTGAGGACGCTGTCGCGAGGTTCGACCTTCGCGGCCACGAAGGGCCCAAGGCCTCATCCGCTGAGGACGCGCTGTCGCGAGGCTCGGGCCTCCGCGCCCCGGAAGGTCCTACGGCATCACCTGCTGAACGCCGCCCGCTGAGGACGCGCTGTCGCGAACCTCAGGTGCCCGGCACCACGGGAGCCGGAGCCGGCCGCGAGGGCGAGCCATCCACCCACGGCTGAAGCCCGCGCCGCACCCGCGTACGCCACGGCGTCTCCACCCACCGGTGCACCGCCACCGACGCGGGCACCAGCAACACCAGCAGCACCGCCAGGAAGCGCGTGGGCGACGACGGGCCCACGAACCGCTCCATCCAGTGCACCAGCTCGCTGACGGGGTACTGTAGCAGGTACAGCGCGTAGCTGGCCCCGCCCAGGTGCACCAGCCACGGCCTCGCCAGCACCTGCCCCAGCGGACCGCCGCCGCGCGCCAGCCCGTACACCAGCAGCGCCGACGCGGGCGCCAGCAGCGCGTTGTGCATCAGCGGATACGGAATCCACGCGCCCTGCGAGAAGCCCGCGACCAGCAGCGCCGCGCCAGCCAGCGCCATCACCGCGCCGGAGCGCTGGGACGTCACCGTCGCCGCCGCCCGCTCCCGCACGAAGACGAGCCCCAGCAGCACGCCCAACAGGAACTCCGGCAGGCGCATCAGCGGGTTGAGCTTCACCACCGCCAGCCACATGCCACCGGACGCCGCGTTCAGCGTGCCCGGCCCGTCCGGCCGCAGCACCAGGTAGAGCACCGGCGGCAGCAGCCCCAACAGCCACACGCCCACCAGAGCGGCCTTCATGCGCGCGCCCCGGAAGCGCTCCAGCCGCCCGGCCAGCGCCGGGAACACCGCGTAGAAAAACGCCTCCACCGACACGGACCAGGACGGCGGGTTCCAGTACAGCGCCAGCTGCGGCACCCACGACTGGAGCAGCATCAGCGTGGTGAGCCCCGCCGTGGTCAGCTTCGCCGCGGCCACCGGCACGGAGTTCGCCGCCAGCGAGCCTTGCGCCGTGGGCACCGCCGACAGCAGGAACATCAGGAGGAACACCGGGTAGACGCGCGCCACCCGCGCGCTCCAGAAGGCCCGGGGCGGGGTCTGCATCCCGCCGGCCGTGTCCACGTAGTTGTACGCGAGCACGAAGCCGGACAGGAGGAAGAAGACCCCCACGGAGGCATAGCCGGAGGCCACCACCTGCACCATCCACTCCGGCGCCACGCCCTGGATGCACGGGGTGCCGAAGTGGAACAAGACGACGTGCAGGGCCGCCAGGAAACGCAGCCCTGTCAGCGCATCCAGCGAGCCTCCGGACTGCTGCTTCATCTACTTGCGACCGATGCCGAAGTAGGTGAAGCCCTGCTCACGCATGCGCGCGGGCTGGAAGATGTTGCGGCCGTCGAAGATCACCGGCGACTTCATCAGCGACTTCATGCGCGCGAAGTCCGGGTGGCGGAACTCGTTCCACTCCGTCACCACGAACAGGCCGTCCACGCCCTCCAGCGCGTCGTACGGCAGGTCCGCGTAGCGGATGCGGTCGCCGAAGACGCGCTTGGACGCGTGCGCGGCCACCGGGTCGTGCGCGATCACCGTCGCGCCCTTGCCGATGAGGCCCTCGATGACCTCGATGGACGGCGCCTCGCGCATGTCGTCCGTCTTCGGCTTGAACGCCAGACCCCAGACGCCGAACTTCTTGCCCTCCAGCGTCCCGTAGTGCTTCACGGCCTTGTTCACGAGCAGCTTCTTCTGCCGCTCGTTGGTGCGCTCCACCGCGCGCAGCAGGTCCAGCTCCAGGCCGTACTCACGCGCCGTCGTGACGAGCGCCTTCACGTCCTTGGGGAAGCAGGAGCCGCCGTAGCCCACGCCGGGGAAGAGGAACGGGTAGCCGATGCGCTTGTCCGCGCCCAGGCCCTTGCGCACGAAGTCCACGTCCGCGCCCACCTTCTCGCAGAGCGCGGCCACGTCGTTCATGAAGGAGATGCGCGTCGCGAGCATCGCGTTCGCCGCGTACTTCGTCAGCTCCGCGGAGCGCGTGTCCATGAACAGGATGGGGTTCTCCGTGCGCACGAACGGCGCGTACAGCTCCCCCATCAGGGTCCGGGCGCGCTCGGTGTCCGCGCCAATGACGACGCGGTCCGGCTTGAAGAAGTCGTCCAGCGCGGCGCCTTCCTTCAGGAACTCCGGGTTGGAGACGACGTCGAACTCCACGTCCGTCACCTTGGCGATGGCCTCGCGAACCTTGTCCGCGGTGCCCACCGGCACGGTGCTCTTGTCCACCACCACCGTGTACTGCTTCATCGCGCGGCCCACCGCCTGCGCCGCCGCGAGCACGTACTGGAGATCCGCCTCGCCGCTCTCCCCTTCAGGGGTGCCTACGGCGATGAACACGGCCTGCGCGTTCTGCACGCCTTCGGCCAGGTTCGTGGTGAACGTGAGGCGCTTCTCCTTCACGTTCTTGCGGATGAGCTCCTCCAGACCCGGCTCGTAGATGGGGACCTGTCCATCCTGGAGCATGCGGATCTTCCGCTCGTCGATGTCCACGCACGCGACGTCGTTGCCCGAGTCCGCGAAGCAGGTGCCCGCGACGAGTCCGACGTAACCCGATCCGATAATGGCAATGCGCATTCTTTGAGTGTCCTGGTTTCGACAGGTGGCGTCATGAACTCATACGCCGACCGGAGCACTGAAAGAAAGCCCGGGCACGAAGGACCGCCGAGCGACCAGACAGCCTTATCGCCCCGTGAGGAGGCGACGCAGTCTGTCCACACCCCGTAGGGCGGAGGAACGTCCGGGGGTGCTCACCGGACCCACCACGCCCCGGTCCAGAAGTTCACGAGTCGCGCGGCGCAGCGGCGGGAACGCGGCGGTGGCCTGCGCCTCCGCTTCCGGGAATAGCCGCGCCACGATGGCCAGCGACGTGTAGAGGGCGCGCTCCAGGCCGAACGCCTCCGCGCGCGCGAGCAGCGCCGGGACATCCATCGGGCGCGAATAGATGCCGCCCATCCAGGTGGCGCCGGTGATGAGCTCGCGCAGGTCCACGAACGACAGCCAGGGCACGTCATACCCGTGGTGGGCCTGGTCCAGCGCGGTGAGCAACAGCGCGTCCTCCAGCTCCGGGCGGAAGACGGACTGTCCGTAGACCTTCATGGGTCGGGCGCGCTCGAAGATGCCGGCCAACTGCTCACGTCGGTTCGCGCCCAGCACGTCCGCGTAGATGTGGATGGGGGTGCGGCCGTCGGACACGACGCGCGCGGCGCCGCTGTTCGTCGTGTCCTCCTCTGGGACGAACTCGTGGTTGGACAGGTAGCCGGCGAAGCCGTCCACGTCCATGCGGCGCACCAGCACCTGGATGTCCAGCACGGGCCGGAAGCCCACGTGCGGATAGAGCGCCTCCGCGAAGGCCGCGCCGCCCAGGAGGAGAATCTTGCGGCCCTCCAGCTGATCCACGATGCGCTTGAAGTGGACCAGCTTCATGACGTTGTCGTTCACGGAGCCGGTGTAGATGGACATCATCCGGTCGCGGGCCCACTCCGGCGCCTCGCCCCCGCCCATCCGGTACTCCAGGTTGTACGCCGCGAGCGGCGCCAGTCCCTGCGCGATGGCCCAGTCGACGTACGCCTCCCATGGCGCGCCCCGGAGCTTTCCGCGCGGGGGCTCGAAGGAGGACAGGACCCGGAAGGTGTCGAGGAGGCTGGGCGCCATGGTGCGGCACCTTTAATGGGCCGGGCCTGCTCGCCGCAATCACCGTCTTCCAGCGGGCGACCGGACGGGCCGTGGTGCCCCTGGCTCCGCTCCCGTTCCGGGAGGGGGCCGGGCGCCGCGCAGCCGCCGCAGCGCGTACCGCACCATGGGCCGGGCCCGGGGCGCCAGGGCCAGCTTCGCGGCGACCCATGCCGGCTTGTTGCGCGCCAGCTCCGCGCCCATCAGCCGGGGGCCGGAGAACAGCCGCGTCGCCAGCGCGCGCTGCCACCGGGGCGGGGCCAGCGCCTTGAGCACCCAGGCGGGCACGGGCGCGTCCAGCAGCCGGTGCGCCGCGTCCCACGCGTACCAGACCAGGTGGGGCAGCTCCGTGCGCCGCGCGCGCGTCACCACGCGGTCCCAGTCGAGCCGGGGGTTCGCCCGCGCCAGCAGCTTCAGGTCGAACAGCCAGGCCAGCCGCTGCAGCAGGTGGTTGCTCGCGTGCAGGGCCAGGTAGACGGCCTCGTCCTCCGGGCACAGGTAGCGCACGGGGTGGCCGTCCAGCGTCGCGTCCAGCGCCCGCGACACCATGGCGTCGCCCTCCAGCGACAGGCCGTAGCCCGTGAGCGCGCGGTAGTGCAGCTCCACCAAGCCATCCGGCCCGGTGAGCTCCACGTGGTGCGCGTCGTCCCGGTCCACGTCTCCGGCCTGGGTGGTGAGCCCCATCCCCTCCAGCGCGTGCACGGCGCACAGCACCCGGGCGCGCGGCACCAGCAGGTCCACGTCGTTCGTCGCGCGCTGGAGCGGCTCCGGGTAGAGCCTGCGCGCCAGCCCGTAGCCCTTGAGCAGCACCGGCGTCAGGCCCAGCGCCGCCAGCGCCGTCAGGCTCCGCGATAAGAGCGACCGCACGCGCATGCCCCGCGCCGCGCTCAGCCGGGCCTCGCGGGTGAGCAGCGCGGCGGAGTCCGGGGTCAGCGTCCAGTCCGCCTTCGCGAGCGCGTGCTCGACGAAGCCCGCCAGTCCGTGGCGCACGGCGGCCTTCACCAGCGCGTCACCGTCGCCTTCGTTCGAAGGCCCGGGAGCGTCCGGCACTTCCGGCCACGCATGGAGCAGGGTCAGCAGGGCCGGAGAGGAGCTCATGGGCTCACCGCCGCAGCGCGATGATGCGCTCGGGCTCCGCGGCCTCCAGCGCCACCAGCTGCCCCACGCGTTCGGCCACCGCGTCCGCGACCACCTCCAGCGCCAGCTCCTCGTCCCGGTCGATGGCGGCCCGGCCATCGCGCCAGACCAGGCGCAGCGCGCCGAGCAGGGACTCCTCCTCCTTCACGTCCAGGCGGACCTCCAGCGCGGCCTCGGCGCCAGCGTCCGGGTGCTGGGACTCAAAGACGACGCCCGCGTTCACGCCCTCGTGCGGGCGGCGCAGGCGCAGCTCCAGCGAGGACAGGCTCAGCCCCTGGGACAGCGGACGGACGGCGTTCCACACCGCCTGGAACGAACCGGCCGCGCGCACCGCGGCGGTGACGGAGCGCACCAGCGAGCGCAGCTCCAGGTTGCGCTGGCGCGTCTGCTGGACGGCGTCCATGTGGCGCACGTCCAGGTAACCCAGCTTGCGCATCAGCACCATGATGACCACGCCGATGCCGCTGAGCAGCAGCGCGCTCTGGATGCTGTTGGCGAAGCTGAGCCCCAGCGCGGTGAGCATGAACAGCGTGCACAGCGCGTAGAGCACCAGCACGGTGGTGCGGTGGGACAACAGCAGGCGGCTCATCAGCCGGTGGTGGATGTGCTCCTTGTCCGCGCTGAACATGGGTCTGCCCAGCAGCGAGCGGCGCACCATGGCCAGCAGCGTGTCCATGATGGGCAGGCCCAGCGCCATCACCGGCACGAGCAGCGCCACCGCGGTGCCGCTCTTCGACGACGTCTTGATGGACACGGCCGCGAGCACGAAGCCCAGGAACATGCTGCCCGTGTCCCCCATGAAGATGGAGGCCGGGTTGAAGTTGAACACCAGGAACCCGAGGATGGCGCCCGCGAGCGCCACCATCAGCAGGCACAGCAGCACGTCCCCGCGCACCAGCGCGAGCAGGAAGTGGGTGCCCACGCCGAAGAACGCGACGCCGCCCGCCAGCCCGTCCAACCCGTCGATGAGGTTGAGCGCGTTGATGACGCCCACCACCCACAGCACCGTCAGCGGCAGGCTCAAGAGCCCCAGCGTCAGCTCCGCGCCAAAGGGGTTGGCCAGCACCTCGATGCGGAAGCCCAACGCGTACAGGCCCAGCGCCACCGCGAACTGCACGGAGAACTTCAGCTTCGCGCCCGCGCCCTTGAGGTCGTCGTAGAAGCCCAGCGCCGCGATGATGGCGCCGCCCACGAAGAGGCCGACGATGAGCGACGTCTGCGCGAGGAACTGGTCCCCCACGCCCGAGTCCACGATGAACAGCGCGCACAGCGGCGCGAAGAAGCCCCCCACGATGCCAATGCCGCCCAGCCGGGGGACGGGCCGCACGTGCACCTTGCGGCTGGAGTTCGCCTGATCCAACCAGCCCCACGCCAGCGCACGCTCACGCACGCGCCACGTGAGCACCAGCGCCACGAGGAGCGACACGAGGAAGGCGACGAAGAAGGTGACCATGCGAGAGGAGCGTCCACCCGCATCGTGACGGTCACCGAAGCAGCGCGTCAACGTCCTGACGTCGCAGGTGCGTCACGACTCGCCTGCCTACCTACTGTCAGCCCTGATTCGCGGGACTTCTGCGTCAAACGCATCGGGAGAGGACGGGTGGCGATGTCGGGCCAGGTGAGTCCTCACATCCGCGGGCCCGCGAGCAGCGCCGCGCCGATGGCGCCGGACAGGTCCCCCAGTTCGGCGATGCGCATCACGGGCTTGCGCTCCGTGATGAACAGGTGCGGGTGCATGGCGTCCTGGATGTGGCCCATGTACATGGGGCCCAGCCGGGACCCCAGCCCGCCTCCGATGACGACGGCCTCCAGGTCCAGCAGGTTGATGACGGAGGCGATGGCCACGCCCAGCATGTCGATGGCCCGCTCGATGAGCCGCGTCGCCAGCGGATCCTTCTGCTTCAGCGCGCTCGCCCAGACGCTGCTGGACAGGCGCGTGCGATTCTTGTCGCGCATGATGTCGAAGAGGATGGTTTTTTCCCCCTTCCTCGCCGCCGAGCGCGCCTTGCTCTCCATGCACGCGCGCCCCGCGTAGGCCTCCAGGCAGCCACGCCGGCCGCAGCCACAGCGCGCGCCGTTGGGCTTCACCACCATGTGGCCAATCTCGCCGGCGGAGCCCTGCCCGCGCCACGGCACGCCGTTGAGCACCAGGCCCCCGCCCACGCCCGTGCCCCACCACACGCCCAGCACGGAGCGGTGGCCGCGGCCCGCGCCCAGCTTGTACTCGGCCGCGACCGCCACCTGGACGTCGTTGCCCAGCATCACCTTGCCGCCGCCCACCAGGTCGCCCAGGTCCGACGCCAGCGGATAGGGCGCATCCCAGCCGCCCGCGACGTTGGCCGTGTGCGAGAGCGTGCCGTTGTTCGCATCCACCGAGCCCGGCACGCCCACACCCACGCCCACGAGCTTCGCGGGCTCGATGCCCACGGCATGCGCGGCCTCGCCCAGCGTGCCGTAGAGCTCCTTCACCACCTCGCCCGGGCCGCCCGTCGCGGGGGTCACGTGGCGGGCCCGGCCCAGCACGTCGCCGCGCGCATCCACGATGACGGCCTCGATTTTCGTGCCGCCCAGGTCGATGCCTCCCCAGACGCGGCCCTTGCCGTTGCGCGCTCCGTTCCCCGCGCGGTGCCCGTTCTTCGCTGACGCGTCGGCCATGTGATGCCCCCGTGACTCGCGGCACCGGCGGCCGCTCGCGGCACAATCTGCGCAGCGCGGTCGCGGCCAGGGCCGCCGTGCCGGGCACGCCCGTGTCCGCCCGCCCGCCCCACGGGGCTGCATGCGGGCCCTCCTTCCGGGGCACGGGGACGCCCTGCCTCCTCGTGCCCCTGTTCGCCGGAGGCGGGGGCGCATATAGGCTCCGTCGGAGTTCCTTTCGTGGAGCGCCCCGTTTCCCCCATGAGCAGCCGTTCCCCTCCCGCGCCGGACGCCGCTGACGCTCCGCCCCTGGGCGTGTCGGACGTGAAGGTCCGCGCGCAGCGCTCCATCATCGCACTGCTCCTGCGGACGGTCGGCTCGCTGGGGCTGCGCGTGGTGAGCTCGCTCACCCTGTCGCATCTGCTGTTCCCCGGGGACTATGGCGTGTTCGCCATCGTCGCCTTCACCTCCGCGATGGGCGCGTTCCTGGGGGACCTGGGGCTCAGCGCCTCGCTGGTGCGCCAGCAGCACGAACCCACGCAGGACGAAATCACCTCCGCCTTCTGGAGCCACCAGGCGTTCACCGTCTTCATCGTGGGCGCCATCGTGCTGCTCGCGCCGTGGCTGTCGAGCACCTACGAGTTGGGGCCTTCGGGCGCGGCCATGGTGGGCACGATGGCGATCGGCCTGTTCTTCCACTCGCTGCGCGTCATCCCCGTCATGATGCTGGAGCGGCAGCTGCGCTTCCCGACGCTCGCGCGCATCGAGCTCATCGAGAGCGTGGCGCAGACGGCGGGCAGCATCCTGCTGGCCTCGATGCACTTCGGGGCGTGGTCGCTCATTGGCGGCGGGCTGGTGCGGGGCGCGGTGGGCATGGTGCTGTTCTGGGCGGCGGCGGGCTGGAAGCCCCAGGGCACGTTCCGCTGGGACATCGTCAAGCGGCTCTTGTCCTTCGGCATCTGGTTCCAGCTCACGGGCATCATCCCCGCGGCGCTCCAGGGATGGATTCCGCTCGTGGTGGGGCGCATGGAGGGCAAGGACGGGGTGGGCCTGGTGAACTGGGCGACCGCGCTGGCCTCCGTGCCGCTGGCGGTGAGTAGCGTCCTCACCCGCGTCGCATATCCGGCGTACAGCCGCATGCAGGAGGACTCGGCCGCGCTGGCGGACTACCTGCGCACGTCCATCCGGCGAGTGAGCGCGGTCCTGTGTCTGGCCATCCCGTTCGGCGTCATCGCGCTGCCGCCCTTCATCCCGGTGGTCTTCGGTGAGCGCTGGAGCCTCGCGTCCACGCTGGTGCAGTGGTTCACCATCGAGGCATCGATGCTGGCGGTGCAGGGCCTGCTGGCCTCGCAGCAGAACGCCAGCGGTCACGCACGGGAGCGGATGTACGTGGCCATTACCGGGAGCCTGCTGCGCTTCGGCCTGGGAGTGCTGGCGGTGATGCACTGGGGCATCGTGGGCGTCGGCGTGAGCGCGACGGCCGTGACGCTCACGGAGCTGTGGTTCACGGCGAGGCTGGTGTCCCGCCGAAACCCGCACCTGTCGCGGCTCGAGTTCGAGGTCATGGAGCCGTTCCTCACGGTGGGCGCGCTGCTCGCGCTCGCGGTGGGCTGTTCGCGGCTCGCGATGGGACAGGATGGGCTGCTGGTACAGGCGCTGGTGGCGGCGGGGCTGTTGACCGCGCTGGTGCTCGCGCGTGAGGCCACGCGGCGAGGCCTGTCGTTGCTGGGAGAGCTGCGCGCCCTGGTCCAGCACCTGCGCGCGAGGCGGGCGCCTCCGTGAGCCGCGCGTGGCATCTGTTGACGGGGGAGTATCCGCCGGCCCCCGGTGGCGTCTCCGACCATTCGCGGAGCATCGCCCACGCGCTCTTGAAGGCAGGGGAGACGGTGCACGTCTGGACGCCTGGGGCCGACGGGCTCACGGATGATCAGGGCGTGACCGTGCACCGGTGGCCCGGCCTCTTCACGCCGCCGGGTCTGGTGCGCCTGACGCGCGAGCTGGATGCGATGCCAGGTCCCCGGAGGCTGTTCCTCCAGTACGTGCCGCACGCATTCGGATTGAAGGCGATGAACGTGCCGTTCTGCGCCTGGTTCGCGGCGAGGCGGCGGGACGAACGCGAGCTGTTCCTCCATGAGGCAGTGTACCCGTGGAGTCCGGGCGCGCCTTGGAAGCACCAGGTGCTCGCGGGAGTCACCCGGGTGATGCTGCGCACGCTGGCGCTTGGCGTGGAGCGCGCCTACGTGTCCATCCCCACCTGGGCGGAGCACCTGCCGGAGCCACTGCGGTCCCAGGCCCGGTGGTGTCCCATTCCCAGTCCCCTGCCCCTGGACGTGCCAGGGGACGAAGTGTGCGCGGTGCGGGATGCGCTTGGCGGCCCCACGGTGGCGCATTTCGGGACGTATGGCGGGGCCATCGCGGGACCGCTGGAGGCCGTGCTCGTGCCGTTGTTGCAGCGGGATGAACGGCGGCAAGCACTACTGCTGGGCCGGGGCAGTCAGGGCTGGTGTGAGGCCCTGGGACGGAAGCATCCCGCGCTGGCCCGCAGACTTCATGCGAGGGACGGACTGGCACCAGAGGCCGTGGCCGTGCACCTGCGCGCGGCGGAGCTGCTGGTGCAGCCGTATCCCGACGGCGTCAGCGCCCGGCGAAGCAGCGCGATGGGCGGATTGGGACTGGGCCTGCCCATCGTCACCAACACCGGGCACCTGAGCGAAACGCTGTGGCGCGAACTGCGGCCAGTGGCGCTCGCGGATGATGCTTCACCCACCGCGCTGCTTGCGCTCGCGGAGCACCTGTTGGAGCACGAGGAAGAGCGCCGGACCCTGGGTGAGCGCGCGGCGCGCGTGTACCGTGAGCACTTCGCGCTGGAGCACACGGTGGCGCACCTGCTGCGCCGCGGAGTCACCGCGTGAGCACCTTGAAGTTGAAGGTCCTGATGGATCCGCGCGAGGAGGGCTGGCCCAGCATGGACCTGGTGGGCGAAGCGCTCGTCGAGGGACTGGCTGCGTTTCCCGCCGAGGTCGGCGTCACTCCCGTGCGTCCATCCATTCCCCACGCCGTGCGCGCCCTACCCCGCGTGGGCAGCCGCAAGGCCGCCTTCAACGCGGACCGTCTGCTCACCCGCTTCGGCCTCTATCCCGCGCGATTGCTGCGTGAGCGAGTCGGCCACGATGCGTTCCACGTCGTGGACCACACCTACGCGCAGCTCATTCACGCGCTGCCCGCGGAGCGCACCGGCGTCTTCTGCCATGACCTGGATGCCTTCCGTTCCGTCCTGGAGCCCCACCGCGAACCACGCCCCACGTGGTTCCGCCTGATGGCGAGAGCCACGCTCAAGGGCCTGGAGCGCGCGGCCATCGTCTTCCACAGCACTCAGCAGGTCCGCGACGAACTGCTCGCGCACGGCGTGGTGCCTCCCGAGCGATTGGTGTGGGCGCCCTACGGAGTCTCGCCGGAGTACCGGCTCGACCCCGTTCCCGGAGACGCCAGCGAAGCCGTGCTCGCACCGCTGAAGGGCCGGCCGTACCTGCTGCACGTGGGCAGTGCCATCCGTCGCAAGCGGCTGGACGTGCTCTTCGACGTCTTCGCCGCGCTGCGCGCCCGGCATCCGGACCTCATGCTGGTGCAGCAGGGCGGCGAACTGGACGCGACCCAACAGGCACAGGTGGCGCGGCTCGGCTTGAAGGACGCGCTGCTGCAACCTCCCCGGCAGGAGCGGGCCACGCTCGCGGGCCTGTACCGGCGTGCCCGCGCTGTGCTGGTGCCCAGCGACGCGGAGGGCTTCGGCCTGCCCGTCATCGAAGCGCTGGCATGTGGTGTCCCCGTGGTGGCCAGCGACCTGCCGGTGCTGCGCGAAGTGGGCGCCGACGCCTGCACGTACTGCCCGGTGGGCGACGTGGCCGCATGGTCGGAGACGGTAGACGCCCTGCTCACGGGTCGCGTGCCCGCGCCATCCGCGGAGACGCGGCATGCACGGGCCGCACGCTTCACGTGGAGCGCCCATGCGCGCACCGTGTTGGACGCGTATCTGCATCGCCTTGACCGCCCCGGGCGGGTCTGATTCGGTCGCGTCCGCGTGCGGATCCTGTTCCTCAATCCCGTGGGAATCCTGGGCGGTGCCGAGCGCGCGCTCGTGGATCTCCTCGCGTGCCTGCGCACGCTGGAGCCTGGCCTGTCGCTGCACCTCATCGCGGGCACGGACGGGCCTCTCGTAGAGACAGCCCGAGGGCTCGGCGTGGAGACCCAGGTGCTCGCCCTGCCCGACCGTTTGTCCGCCCTCGGGGACAGCGGTCTGCGGGAGCAGGGCCGCGCGGGTCTCTTTCGCTTCGCGCGTGAGATTGCCCCGACGCCCCTGCTGCTGACCCGCTACGGCCTCGACCTGCGGCGCGCGGTGCGTGACGCGGCGCCGGACCTGCTGCACTCCAATGGCATCAAGACCCACCTGCTGAGCGCGGCCACCACCGGACTTCCGATTCCGCGCGTGTGGCACGTGCACGACTTCCTCGGCGAGCGACCGCTGGTTCGACGCGCGCTCTCCGGCCTGCATCCGCTGGCCTCGGCCGCCATCGCGAACTCGCAGGCCGTCGGCGACGACGCGCGCACGGTGCTCGGGAAGGTGCCCGTGCACGTCGTGCCCAACGGCGTGGATGTGGAGCGGTTCTCTCCGGCCGCTGGTGACGGCGCGCACCTGGATGCACTGGCCGGACTTCCTCCCGCTCCTCCGGACACGTTGCGCGTGGGGCTCGTGGCCACGTACGCGCGTTGGAAGGGACACGACGTCTTCCTGGCGGCCGCGGCTCTGCTGACGCGTCAGGCACCGGCCCTGCCCGTGCGATTCTACCTCGTGGGCGCTCCGCTCTACCGCACGGCCGGCTCGCAGTTCACCGACGCGGAGCTGCGCGAACAGGTGGAGCGCCACGGCCTCACGGGTCGCGTGGGCTTCGTGCCCTTCCAGCCGGAACCCGCCCGCGTCTACCGGGCCCTGGACGTCTTCGTGCACGCGAGCACCCGCCGCGAGCCCTTCGGCCTCACCATCGCGGAGGCGCTCGCCTGCGGCCGGGCCGCCGTCATCTCGAAGTCGAGCGGCGCCGCCGAAGCGCTGCGGGATGGCGAGGACGTGCTGGCCATCGAACCCGGCGACGCGAACACGCTCGCGGCGGCCCTGCGCCGGCTGCTGGAGGACGAAGCCTTGCGAGACACCCTGGCCCGCGCGGCCCGCCACACCGCCGTACGCCGCTTCTCCCGTGAGCGCTACGCCCGGGACATCCTCGCCGTGTATCGGAGCCTCGTCCCCACGCGAGGGCATTCATGATGCGTCCCCGGAAGCTCGTCACCGTCTCGCACTCCTACGTCGTCACCCTCAACCGGCGGCTGGCCAACGAGATGGCCCGCGTGGGCGCCGGCCGCTGGGACGTCACCGCCGTGGCGCCGAAGTCCTTTCACGGGGACCTGAGCCCGCTGGTGCTCCAACGCGACCCTCAGGAGGCCGTGAACCTGGAGGGCGTGCCCGCGTACTTCAGCCGCTCGCTGCACGGCTTCGTCTACGGGCCGGAGGTGCACGCGCACCTGTCGCGAGGCGCGGACCTGGTGCACTTGTGGGAAGAGCCCTACGTCCTCTCCGGCCTGGAGGTGGCGTTGATGACGCCCGCCCACGTGCCGCTCGTCTTCTGCACGTTCCAGAACCTGGCCAAGCGCTATCCCCCACCCTTCGCGCAGGCCGAGCGCTTCGTCCTGCGCCGGGCCGCGGGATGGATCGCCTGGGGCCAGACGGTGCACGACAACCTCCTCGCGCGGCCCGGCTATGAACAGCGCCCCTCGCGCTTCATCCCCGTGGGCGTGGACGTGGAGCACTTCCGTCCGGATCCGGAGGCGGGCCGCGCCTTCCGCGAGCGCCTGGGCTGGACGTCCGAAGGGCCGCCCGTGGTGGGCTATCTGGGCCGCTTCGTGCCGGAGAAGGGCCTGCGCCTCCTGATGGATGCGCTCAACCGGATGACCACACCCTGGCGAGCCCTCTTCGTCGGCGGAGGCCCGCTGGAAGTGGACCTGCGCGCCTGGGCCGCACGCCACGGAGACCGCGTGCGCATCGTCACCGGCGTGAAGCACGCGGAGGTGCCTCGCGCGCTCAACGCCATGGACGTGCTCTGCGCGCCCAGCCAGACGACGCCCGCGTGGAAGGAACAGTTTGGCCGCATGCTCGCGGAGGCCTTCGCGTGTGGCGTGCCCGTGTTCGCCAGCGACTCCGGAGAGATTCCGCACACCGTGGGCGATGCCGGGCGCATCCTGCCGGAGTCGTACGGCGGTGCCTGGATCACCGCGCTAGAGGAGCTGCTGGAGAGCCCCGCTCAACGTCAGGAACTGTCCACACGAGGCCGCGAGCGAGCCGTGTCCCGCTTCGCCTGGCCGGTGGTCGCGAAGGCGCACCTCGACTTCTTCGAGCAGGTGCTCGAGCGCAAGGCCTGAAGCTTCACGCCTCCAGCCGAGCCACCACCGCCGCCGCCATCGCGTCCCACGTCCAGGCCCGCAGCTCCGACGACAGCGCGGCCACTGCGGGCATCCAATCCCCGCCCCGGGCCCGCCATTCCTCCAGGCGCCGCACCAGTTCGCCAGAGTCCTCGGGGTCATCCAACAGCAACCCCTGGAGCGACGACGGGAAGCGCTCCGCCACGCCCGCCGAGCGGCTCACCAGCGCGGGGATGCCCACGCACAGCGCTTCGTGCACGCCCAGGCCATAGGACTCGTAGCGCGTGGGGGACACCAGCAGGTCCGCGGCCGCCATCAGGCGGGGCACGTCGTCGCGGAAGCCCAGGAAGCGGATCCGCTCGCCCAGGCCCTGCTCACGCGCCGCGCGCTCCCATGATTCCCGCTGCGCCCCCGTCCCCACGACGCACAGGTCCATGTCCCACTCGCGTCTCGCGCACAGCCGCGCCCACGCATGGAAGAGCGTGTCGAAGCCCTTGCGCCGGTCCCCCAGTGCGCCCACGAACAGCGCCACCCGCCGTTCTTGAGACCAGCCCAGCGACGTCCGCGCCTCACGACGAAGCACAGGCGTCGTGGACGGGAAGCGCGTCGGATCACCGCCCAGGTACACGACATGGACGCGGGATGCCTCCACGCCCGTGGCGGCCAGCAGGTCCTGCCGCGTGCGCTCCGAGTTCGCCAGGATGATCCGCGCCCGGCGCAACGCGCGTTGCTCGCTGCGCAGGTGCATCCGGTGGCTCACGTGACCCTTCAGCGTGCGCAGCGGACTGCCGACGGGCTCGGGGGCGTGCGCGGCGTGGACGTAGTGGACCCAGTTGGCGGCGGGCACCTCGCAGTTGCCGCCGTTGGCCACCACCTGGCCCCCCTGGGCCAGCGTGCGCGCCGCCCAGAAGCGCCCTACGGCGTCGAGCAACGGCTCGCCCAGCAGGTACGCGTTCGCGGGCTTGGGCACGCGGACGAAGTGCACGTTGGGGTAGCGCAGGAGCGAATCCTCCACCCGGTGCGCCACCAGCCGCACGGGGCCACCCTGGCGCGCGAGCCAGTCCGCCAGCGCGAGGTTCGCGCGGTCCATGCCACCGGTGGAGACGAAGTCACCGGCGATGAGGGTGTAGGGCCGCATTCCGGTTCCAGTACGCACTGAAGAAGGCCGCGTTGAGCAGCCAGAACTCCATGCCCATCTGGCTCATGAAGAACTGGTAGCTGAAGGTCTGCGCGAGCGCGCCCAGGTCATACGCGAAGAGCAGGCTGCCCCAGAGCCAGAACTCGCCCGCCGAGTCATCGCGGCGCCGCGCCACCTGGAAGCCCCACCCCAGCGTCACCAGCAACGCGAGCGGATAGCAGACGAGCCCCAGCCATCCTCCGTCGTACGCCCACGCCGTCCACTGGATTTCGGCCCACAGCGGAGGACTCTCGCGGTCGAGGTTGTCGCCGAAGTAGGCGTTGGCCATGCCGTAGCGGCCCAGGCCCGCGCCCAGGGGGAACTCCGGGAGCACCTGGTCGAAGGTCTCGTCGAGGAAGCGGCCGCGGTTGGATTGATACACCTGCGAGGGG
Source organism: Corallococcus exiguus (assembly GCF_009909105.1). Lineage (NCBI taxonomy): Bacteria > Pseudomonadati > Myxococcota > Myxococcia > Myxococcales > Myxococcaceae > Corallococcus > Corallococcus exiguus. The sequence continues at coordinate 1,070,221 of NZ_JAAAPK010000001.1, read as the reverse complement.
TCGGAGGCCGTGAGCGTGCTCCAGCGCGAGAGCACCGCGTCGCCACCGACCGCGACGGCCCAGCCGAAGGCCACCACCGCGAAGCCACCCACGACCGCGGCCAATGCCACGAGCCGCACCCACCGGCCGCTCACGGTGAGCACCAGCGCCATGGCCGCCATGCAGACAATCAGCGTCACCGCCGCGACGCGCACCTGTCCCAGGTAGAGGCAGATGAGCCCGATGCCGATACCCGCCGCGCCCAGCACCTTCCGGGACATGCCCTGACGGCTGAGCAGGAACGCGCCGCCCAGCAGCACCGAATAGAAGGCGCCGGTGGCGGCTCCGCCCGGGACATCCGTCAGCCCCATGGGACGGAACACGCGCGCGCCGCTCGCGGTCTCGAACTGGAGGCTGCGCACATAGCCCTCGCCCTGGCTTTCGACCATGGCGGACAGGGCGGGCTGGAAGCGTCCGGGGAAGGTCACCTGCAGGACGCCCAACGAGGCGCTCGCCATGTTGAACAGGAAGAGCAGCAGGACGACGCGTCCGAACATCTTCGCGTCGATGCGCAGGCGGCTCGCCCAGAACAGAGGCGCGAACACGGAGATCTGGATGCCCAGTTGCGCGGCCGCCGCCAGCGGGGTGTTGGTGCCGGGGTGGAAGAAGTTCAGCGCGGTGAGCCCCGCCGAGGCGAGCAGGAAGGGCATCGCCGGGTGCTTGAGGCGCGGGCCCTTCACCAGCACCAGCAGCGCCAGGCTCGTGCCGAACGACAGGATGCGGAACACCACGCGCGCCGGAGCCAGCGCCTCCATCAGCAGCGCGAGCTGGCAGATGAAGAGCAGGACGATGAACGCCACCACCACGTGACCCGAACCGAGCAGCCCCGGAGACGCCGCCACAGGAGTCGGCACGGCCTGCGTTGTCGCGGGTTGGGGCGCGCGGCGCACGTAACGCCGATGCAGCACACCGGGCCCCTGGAGCTGGGGACGAGGACTCGCGCCACTCATGCAGCGGCCTTCCGGGCCACGGAGCGCACTGCATCCTCCAGCGCCGTCAGGAAGGCATCCGGTGCGCTCAGCGCCTTCGCGCGAGCGGGGCCACCACTGCCCAGCTTCCGTCGAGCCGCTTCAGCTTCGATGAGTCCGCGCAGCGCCTGGGCCAGGACCTCCGGCTTCGGCTGCACGAGCACGCCGCAAGAGCCATCGACGATCTCCAGCGGTCCGCCCAGCGCGGTGGTGACCACGGGAAGCCCGGCATAGAGCGCCTCCACGAACGCCAGGCCAAACGGCTCCGGCCCGGTGTTGGGCTGACAGTGCACCTCCGCCGCGCGCAGCAGGCGAGGCACATCCGAGCGCTGTCCCAGGAACCGCACACGGTCCCCCAGGCCCAGGGCCAAGGCCTGGGCCTTCAAGCCCGCTTCGTAGGCAATCTCCTCCGGGCGCTGCGCACCACCAGCGAACCACGCCTTCCAGCGAGGCATCTGGCGCAACCGGCCCAGCGCTTCGAGCAGCAGCCGCTGCCCCTTCCACTCCTGCATGCGGCTGGCATGAACGATGACGACATCCGCCGCGTCCGCGCCCAGCTCGCCGCGGAGCGACGTGCGCTCGGAAGCCACGAGGTCCGGGCCACCGTCGCGGACGGGAGGATGAAGCACGCGCCACGGCGTGCGCGGATACACGCTCGGAAGCGTGCTCGCGGTGTATCGGCTGTTGCACAGCGCCAGGTCCGGAGAGGTGACACGAGCCCACCGCTCCACCCAGTGCGAGCCCGACAGTGCGTCGTGCTGGAAGAAGATCAGCGGGACACCGGCCGTGCGCACCACTGGCCCGAAGATGGCTTGAGGCCACGCCGCGTGACACACCACCGCGTCGAACGCCTCCCGCTGGAGCAGCGACATCAGCGCGCGTCGAGCCTCCCAGACCCGCCAGGGACGACTCACCTTCGCCGGCCCCAGCAACGTCAGCGGCGCGCCCGCAGCGCGAAGCTCCTCCGCGATGCGTCCCTCGAAGCAGAGCGCGAACGCATGCACCGCGCCGCCCGCCCGGTCCGCGCTCGCGAGCGCCAGCGTGCGCAGCAACGTCTCGACGCCGCCGTAGAGGTTGCCGCTGGAGACATGCAGCACGCGCAGCGGCGCACCACCTGACGCATGCGAGGAGCGACCTCCGCCCTCCGCGGGACCGTCACGATGAGACGCGCGCGTTCCGTGCATGCGCGGACCTTCAGCGCCCGCCCGCGACGTGCCGGACAGAGGCATCGCTCCGCTCCTCCGCCACCGGCTGCCGTCCGAGCGCCTCCGCGTACAGCTCCAGGCTGCGCGACGCCATCACGTCATGGGCGAACTCCGCCCGCGCACGCTCCTGCGCCCCACGCGACAGCCGCTCCCGCAGGCCCGGCTCCTCCACCAACCTGCGCGCCGCCGCCGCCAGCGCCCGCGCATCACCGACGGGCACCGTGAGCCCGGTGTGCTCATGCAGGCTTACCCACGCCACACCGGAGTCCGGCACAGCGGTGTTGAGCACGGGCAATCCACTCGCCAGCGCCTCCACCTGCGACAGGCCATACGCCTCGCTGCGCGCGTTGCTAGGAAACCACAGCGCCGTCGCGGCCCGGTACGCGCCCGTCAGCGCCTCTGGCGACAGGTAGCCCGCCCACGTCACCCGGTCCTCGATGCCCAACGCCTTCGCCCGCGCGCGGCCTTCTTCCGCCAGCGGCCCCTCGCCCACGATGACCAGCCGCCCCGGCGCGTGCACCAGCGCCTCCAGCGCCGTGAACAACCCCTTGTAGTAGACGAGCCGCCCCACCATCAGCCACAGCGGCCCGCCCGCCGCCTCCGCCGTCCATCGCGCCTGTGCCTCGCGCGCTTCCGCGGAAGGAGGCCGCAGGTATGACTCCAGCTCGATGCCCAGCGGCAGCACCCGCACCTTCGACTTGAACGTCGACAGCAGCGACGAGCCGCGCACGTACGCGTCACTCGTGGCCAAGAGCCGCGCCGCGCGCGAGTACAGCATCCACTCGAAGGGACGGAACAGCGCGCCCGCGACCTTCTGCCGGATGATGTCGCTCTGGTGCGTCACCACCACCGCCGGCAGACGTGGCACCGCGTCCAGCGCCAGCACCATGCTCGGGTTGGGCACGTGCAGGTGCACCACATCCACGCCCCGCGCCAGCGCCCGCCTGAGCACGAACGGCAGCGACGGCATCACGTCCATGCGCGCCACGGACGCGAGCCGCCCCAGGCGAATCACGCGCACCGGACCGTCCCACTCCTCACGCGTGGGACTGCGCCCGTGGAACTCGTGGCTCGTCCCGGTGCCGTCCACGGAATGGTTCGCGCACAGCACCTCCACCTGCGCGCCCAGCGACGCCTGCGCGCGCGCCAGCGTGCGCACGTGCGCCTCCATGCCGCCGGAGGCCGGAGGGTAGAACTTCCCCAGGTGCAGCACCCGCAGGCCCGCGCCCCTCACGACGGCGCCACCCCTCCCTTGGGCTCGTCCTGCGTCGGGCCATAGCCCTGGTAGCCCAGGTACGTGTCGCCGTAGCGCGGCTGCCGCAGGTCCACGTCGTTGAGGATGGCGCCGAACATCCGCGCCTGCACGTCCGCCAACGAGCGCAGCGCGCGCTTCGCGGCGCTCCGGTCCGTCCGGCCCGCCTTGAGCACCATCACCACGCCGTCCGCCTGCGTGGCCAGCACCGCCGCGTCCACCACCGCGTTGAGCGGCGGGCTGTCCAGGATGATGCGGTCGAACTTCTCCCCCGCGGTGCGCAGCAGTTCCTTGAAGGCACGCGTGTGCAGCAGCTCCGCGGGGTTCGGCGGCAACGGGCCACACGGCAGCACGAAGAGGTTGGGCACCTCCGTGCTCTTCACCGCCTTGTCCAGCGAACCCTCGCCCACCACCAGCGAGCTGATGCCCAGGTCGTTGGGCACGCCGAACGCGCGGTGCAGCCGGGGCCGGCGCATGTCCGTGTCCAACAGCAGCACGCGGTTGCCGCTCTGGGCCATGGCCACGCCCAGGTTGATGCACGTGGTGGACTTGCCCTCCTGCGGGCCGCTGGACGTCACCACCAGCGTCTTGCAGGGATGATCCGGCGACATGAACAGCAGATTGGTGCGCACCGCGCGGCAGCACTCCGCCACCGCCGAGCGCGGCGCCCGGTGCACGTACAGGTCGCGGTCGCCCGGCGCCTTCGTGGCCTCCATGCGCGGCACCACGCCCAGGAACGCCAGGCCCAGCACGTCCTCCACGTCCGCCTGCGACGCGACGCTGTTCTCCAACATCTCCAGGAACAGCGCCACGCCCAGCCCCAGGAGCAGCCCCATCACCCAGCCGACCATCAGGTTGCGCCGCGTGTGCGGCCGCACCGGCACCATCGCCGGCTGCGCGGGGTCCAGCACGCGCACGTTGCTCGTGCGCAGCAAGCCCGACAGCTCGATGTCCTTCAGCCGCTTGAGCACCAGCTCATAGAGCCGCTGGTTGTTGTCCGACTCGCGCTGCAGCCGTCCGTACTCGATGGCCTTCTTGTTCACCTGGAAGGCCTCGGCCTTCGTCTCGTCCAGGAGCTTGTTGAGGTTCTTCTCCTCGCCCTGCGCCTCCGCCAGCTGCGTCTCCGCCGAGCGCACCACGTTGCTCAGGCTCTTGAGCAGGTCCGCGCGCACGACGTCCAGCTTGCGGTTGCACTCCAGCAGCTTCGGGTGCTCCGGCAGGTAGCGCTCGGTCAGCTCCGCGCACGCGGCCTTCTGTTCGCCGTAGCGCGATTTGAGGTCCTGGATGGGACCGTCCTTCGCGCCGGGCACCGCCTCCGCCCACGTCTCGTCGTTGCCCGCGTCCCTGCGCAGCCGGTGGATGGCGTCCACGCGCGCCTGCTGCGCCGCGATGCGCGTGCGCACCTCGGTGAGCTTCAGGTTGTAGGAGTTGATCCGCTCGCTGACGATGGACAGCCGCGACTCCAGCGACGTGGACAGCATGTCCGCGTCCTTCTTCAGGTCGTAGACGGCCATCTCGCCGGCCTTGGACTGACGGCCCAGCTCGTCCAGGCGCCCCTCCAGCCACGTGCGCGCCTCCTCCGTGGTGCGCAGCTTCAGCGCCAGGTTCTCCGCCATGTACGCGGCGGCCACCTCGTTGGAGAGCAGCGCCGCGCGCGCGGGATCCACGTCCTCCACGCCAATGTTCATCACCCGCGAGTCCTTGCCGGGCACCACCTGGATGCGCGAGCGCAACAACCCCACCGGGTCCGCGTCCTCCAGCGCCTTCGCGCGCTCCGCCGGATCCTGGTTCGCCGGCAGCCCCAGGAAGGACGCGTCCTTCGACAGCCCCAGCCGGTCCACCACACGGCTGGCCACCGCGCGCGAGGTGATGATCTCGCTCTGCGTGGCGTAGTACTCCTTGTTGAACCAGTAGTTGCTGCGCTCCTCCCCCATCACCTCCTTCACCTCGCCGTCGAGGATGCGCGGCGCGGTGACGTCGATGATGAGCGAGGTGCTGGACGCGTAGATGCGCGGCTGCCGCAGCGTCCACGCCGCGGTGAGCGCGGTGACGCCCAACGCCACCCCGAGCATCACCCACCGCCGGCGCCACACGCCCCGCACCCGGTGCATCACGCTCGCGGACGCCGCGCCGGGCGCCCCACCGGCCGGGTCCAACACCGTTCCTTCCACGTCGCGTCTCTCCGGAAGTGGCTGCCGCGGGCGGTCTCCACCGGCCCGAATTCGTCCGGACCCGACCTGCACCCACATCGCGCTGGGGGAATAACGTCCGGAGCGTGCAACGGGCGGGGCGGGTTGTCCATCCAACCGACGTCGCCTGGATGCCCCCCATCCATCCGCGCCGGTCCGCGAACGCGCACCCCGGGGGGTCCTGTGGTAGTGAGCGGCGCAATGGTTCCTGCGCTTTCCGTCGTCCTGCCCTTCAACCCCGCCACCGCCGCCGCCGCCGCCCGGTTCGCCCACGCGCTGGCCGGCCAGGCCCAGGTCGTGCTCGCGGGTGAAGGGCCGGTGGACGTCACGCCCGGTCCCAACGTCCACGTCCTCGCGGCCCAGGGCGGCAAGGGAGCGGCCATCCGCGCCGCGCTGCCCCACGTCACCGGCGCCCACACGGTGCTCCAGGACCCGGACGCCGCCTACTCGCCCGACACCTACGACGCCCTGGTGCAGCCCCTGCGTGACGACACCGCGGACGGCGTCTTCGGCCGGCGCCCCGGCATGTCGCCGGAGATGGTGGCCGAGCGCGCGCTGGGCGGCATCACCCGCTTCGTCACCGACGTGGCGCTGACGGATCCGCTCACCGGCCTGCGCGCCTTCCGCACGGAGGCGCTGCGCTCCATCCAGCTCACCAGCGACGACGACGCGGTGGACGCGGAGCTGGTGGTGAAGCTGGCCGCGCAGCTCTTCCGCCTCACGGAAGTGTCCCTGCCGCCGCTGCAGGCCGTGCCGCGCCGCTCGGCCTCCGCGCACCTGGCCCGTCTGCGCACGCTGGTGCGCTACGCCACCGTGCGCGACGACGCGGACAACCAGCACGAGGGCTACTCCACCCTGGAGCGCATGGACGGCGCCACCCACTACAACCAGTGGCTGGGCCGCCGCTTCCGCGAACACATGGGCCGGCGCGTGCTGGAGATTGGGGCCGGCATCGGCACCATCACCCGCGAGCTGGAGGCCGGCGCGGAGCACCTGGTCGCGCTGGAGGTGGAGCGCTTCTACGTGGACCGCCTGAAGAACCTCTTCCGCGGCAAGCCCCACGTGCGCCCCTACCTGTCCGACGTGGCGCTCGCGGACTGGGAGTCGCTGAAGGCGGAGAACCTGGACACCATCGTGCTGTCCAACGTGCTGGAGCACATCCCGGACGACGCGTCCGCGGTGCGCCGCTTCCGCCAGATTCTCCAGCCGGACGGCCGCGTGCTCATCCTCGTGCCGGCGCTGCCGCAGCTGTTCGGCGCCATCGACGAGGCCGTGGGCCACTACCGCCGCTACACGCCGGAGACCCTGCGCGCGGTGCTGCAAGAGAACGGCTTCCGCGTGGACACGCTGGAGTGGATGAACCTCGTCGGCCTGCCGGGCTGGTTCGTCAACAGCCGCCTCCTGCGCCGCCGCGCGGTGCCCAAGCTCCAGCTCAAACTCTACGACACGCTGGCGCCCCTGCTCGCCCAGGCCGAGCAACAGGTGAGGCTGCCCGTGGGCATGAGCCTGTTCGCCGTCGCCCGCGCCGTCTGATGCCCGCGTGAGCGCCGAAGCCCACCCCACCTCCCCGCCGCCCCCCGACGCGGCACCGGCGTCTCCTACCGAGGCGCCCGCGCCCCGCGCCACGGGATTGCCAAGAGCGGTGTGGGCCGCGGTCGCGGCGCTCTACGTGGTCCTCTTCCCGTACCACCCGGGCCTGCGCTCGCCCAACGAGCTGTGCCGCCTGTGGCAGACGCGCGCCCTGGTGGAGGACGGGACGCTGGAGATCAACCGCGCCCTGCGCGACTACGGCCCGGTGGGCGACCTGTCCGTGATGGACGGGCGCTACTACCCGTCCAAGGCGCCGCTCTTGTCCTTCGCCGCGGTGCCCGTGTACGCGGGCCTGAGGATGCTGGGCGGCAGTCACCGCTACGCCGTGCCGGAGGTGCCGCTCGTCTTCTTCAGCCGCCTCTTCCTCACGGTGCTGCCCACGCTGGGACTGCTGTGGCTGGTCCGCCGCTTCCTGCGCGCGTTCCTGTCGCCCGTCGTCGCGGACGGCGTCACGGTGACGTACGCGCTGGGCTCGCTCGCGTTCAGCTACTCGCTGCTCTTCATGAGCCACCAGACGACGGCGGTGCTGCTCTTCGCGGGCTTCTACGCGCTCTGGAAGCTGTCGCGCGGCGAGTGGCGCGAGCGTGGCTACGCCGTGGCCGGCGCGTGCGCGGGCGCCACCGTCGCCGCTGAGTACACCGGCGCGCTGGGCGTGCTGGGCCTCATCCTCTACGCCGTCCTCACCGTGCTGGGCACGCCGGAGCCGTGGGCCGCGCGGCTGAAGAAGCTGGGCCGGGCCACGGGGCTCGCCGTGCTGGGCGCGCTGCCCTTCATCGTGGCGCTGGGGCTCTACCACCAGGCCACCTTCGGGCACCCGCTGGAGACGGGCTACAAGCACCTCAACGACGCGGCCTACCAGCCGTGGCACCTGGGCGGCTTCCTGGGCATCCGCACGCCGGATCCGCGCGCCTTCGCGCTGTCGTTCTTCTCTCCGCTCCGGGGCCTCTTCACCCTGTCGCCGTTCCTGCTGCTCGCGCTGCCCGGGCTCGTGCTGCTCAAGCGCCTGGGCCGGACCTCCGCGGAAGGACGCGCCCTCTTCTGGATGTCCGCGGCCACGCTCGCCGGCTACACGTACTTCACCTCGTCGTTCACCTACGACTCGTGGGGCTGGACGACGGGCCCCCGGCACCTCACGGGGCTGGTGCCCTTCCTGCTGCTGCCCGCGGGTCTGGTGCTGGAGCGGCTGCGCGGCGCCGGCAGGCCGGTGCTGTCCGGCATCGCAGCCATGCTGTGCGCGGCGTCCGTGCTCATCACGGGCCTGGCCACCTTCGTCAACTACATCCCCGACGACGTCTCCACCCCCGTGCTCGCGCTGGCCCGGCCGCTCATGCTGGACGGCTACCACCCGCCCAACCTGCTCGCCTGGCTGGGCCTGCCCACGTCCCTGGCCGGCGCGGTGCTGTTCGCGGCGCTCGTCACCGTGGCGGCGTCCGTCTTCGGGGCGCTGGGCCGGGACGCGGCCGGACGCGCGCCTCCGCCGGCGGTCTGGGTGGCGGGGCTCGCCACACTGGCGGTGCTCGCGAGCGCGCAGGCGGTGTTCACCCGGAACGACCGGGCGGATCAGAACGCGGTGCGCTTCCTGGAGTCCGTCTGGCTCCAGCCCCCCGGCCGCCCCACCGCGCCCTTCTGGCCCCAAGCCGGCTCCTGAGCGCGTGGCTATACTGGCCTCCCCCTCGCTCGGAGACCGTGCATGACCTCGCGGTGGTTCCTGCTGTCCACCCTCCTGCTGCTGTGCGCCCCGGCCCTCGCCCACGCCGAGGACGCCGCCGCCCTCTGGGACAAGAGCTGCAAGAACTGCCACGGCCCGGACGGCCGCGCCCAGACGCGCATGGGCCAGAAGGAGTCCATCCCCGACATGAGCCGGGCCTCCTGGCAGAAGAGGGAGTCGGACGCCGAACTGCGCAAGGTCATCGCCAACGGCTCGTCCCACAACCCCAAGATGAAGGCCTACAAGGACCGGCTCACCCCGGAGCAGATGGACGCCCTGGTGGGATACATCCGCACCTTCAAGGCCGAGGCGAAGGAGTAGCGCTCGTGAATAACCCTTCGCGTCCGGGCGTCGTGGGGATTGGGAGAATTGGAGCCGCCATGAAGACCCTCACCGTCGCCATCGTGTTCTGCCTGTCCATGGTCAGCCTCTTCACGTCGGTGCGCGCCGACGCCAATGCCTTCCCCCGCCTGGAGCCGGGCATCTCCCAGCCGGTCGCGCTGATGCCCAAGGGCGGAGACGGCAAGGGCGGTGGCAAGGGCGGCAGCGACGGTGGCAAGGGCGGCGGCGAGGAGGATGAAGAGGAGTACCGCCGGCAGACCCGCGCCCTCTCCCAGAAGGCCGCCCTGGAACTGGTGGATCCCGGCGTCCTGGACGACATGCTCCGCCTGCGCGCCGCCGTGCGCGGCGGCCACCGCTGACGCCGGGCTACCTCGCAAGAATGAGGGGGCTCGCAAAGTTTGCGCAGCCCCCTGACGTCACACGGCACCCCCCCGGATCGCGGACATCCCTTATTCCGGCCGGTTGAGTGTTGGAATTCCCGGCACGAAGCTTGCTGTTCTGAGGCTCCCAAGCCGTACCTCCCCCCAGAGGTGCGTGAAGGAGCCTCCGATGGTGCGTCGCCCAACCCCCCGCCGTCAGTCCCGTGGCTTCACGCTCCTGCTCGCACTGGGCGTGGTCACGCTGGTGACGATGGCGGTGATGCTCAGCTACAGCGTGGTGGGCCGCGAGGCCGACAGCCAGGCCGACACCCGCCGCCAGAAGCAGGCGTTCTTCGCCGCCGAGGCGGGCCTCGCGGAAGGCCGTGAGACGGTGCGCCTCATCATGGCCAACGCCAAGAACCTCGGCCAGCTCACCATCGACCTGCGCGCGACCCTGGGCGCGCCGGTCAACGACATCCCGGGCCTGGGCTCTCCGGCCCACCCCTACTTCGAGCTGCTCCCGCCCGGCGGTGGCGAGGTGTGGAACCGCTACGAGCTGCTCACGAGCACCCTGGAGACCACCGAGCTCCCCGCCAACGTCGACTACCCGGAGCAGCGCAACGTGCGCTACCGCGTCTTCGTGCGGGACGACGACGACAGTGAGGCCAGCCCGGAGGTCGACGGCAACCAGCAGGTGTGGGTCGTCTCCATCGCCGAGGTGGCGAATCCCCGGGGCCGCCCGACGCGCTCCGTCGTCCAGGCGCTCGTGACCAACGTGAGCACCCAGTCGATCGTCGGCCCCGGCAACCCCGCCGGGAACTCCAACCTCAACAACTAGTGCCCGCGACCGGTGGCACCGCCGCGTCCCTTTTTCCAGAACTCCTGCCTCCCCCCGAGCCCTCCATGAAACGCCTGACTCCCCTGCTGCTTCTGCTCCCGGCGCTCGCCAGCGCCCAGGACCGCGGCGAACTGGCCTTCAACAAGGCCTGCGCCAAATGCCATCCGGCCGAGGTGCAGAAGCGCTCCTTCGGCGACCGCGCACCTGCCGGTCCCCCCATGGCCACGGTGCTCCGCAAGAAGAACCTGGAGGAGATCCGCACGTGGACCGTGGCACCGCACCGGATCAACCCGAAGACCAACTGCGACACGCGGCTGCTGGCCCCTGACGACATGGACGCGCTCGTGAGCTTCCTGGCAACGGTGACGGTGGCCACGCCTCCTTCGCGCCGGGAGCTGCTGCGGCAGCAACTGGAGCAGGGCGGCAGGCAGAAGGTTCGTGAACAGCCCGAAGCCGAAGAGCAGCCGAAGTCCCAGCCCAAGAACCAGGGGAAGAAGTGATGCGGACCTTCTACAAGGGGCTCTTGGCCCTGACGCTGACGATTTCGTCGCCGGCCCTGACGGCCACCACGCCCACCCAGCTCTGCCGGAACGACCTGGACGACGACGCCCAGGGTGACTTCAAGATTGGCCCGGACGGCCTCACCGTCCAGAACGACACCATCATCCTGCGCGATGACGGCCGCCTCCAGCTCAACACCAATCTCAAGAAGCTGGACTCGGAGAACATCACCTTCCCGTTCGACCAGCGCGTCACCATCAGCTACGTGTACGAGTCCGCCGGTGCGTCGCACGCGCTCGGCTACATGTACCTGCAGGACGTGAAGGACCGCGGCTACGCGGACGACAACGGCAACCTCGTCGACCTCAACAACAACGGCATCCTCGACCTGCACGAGGCCCTCTACAACCTCACGCCGGCGGACGACACCAAGCTGACCCACAAGTACATCGGCGTGCTGCCGCGCCGCTGTGACAAGACCTTCACGTCCGGTGGCATCAAGTACAACCATCCCGAACTGGCGATGGACAAGGACTGCAAGGAGAAGTTCGAGTCCCAGCTCGACACCACGGACGCGCGGCCAGGACGCACGTCGGGCGCCTACAACATCAAGGCGGACTGGGTGGGGCTGCAGATGCCCCTGAACAACAACAACTTCGACAGCCCCAAGGACCTCTCGGACAACGACGCGTCCGACAAGGGGTTGTTCCCCCACATCCCCAACCTGCTGGAGCCGAGCGCCGCAGCCAACGGCTATCTGGGCCTGGGGCGCATGGTCTTCCTGCTCGCGGATGACGACAGCGACAAGACCGTCTTCCGCAAGCTGGGCCCCGTGCAGGATGCCACCACCGACAACGACGGCATCCCGGACTACGACGTCTCCAAGTACGACTACCGCGGCCTCGAGCAGTCGGTGAACCCCGACCCCGGCATCACCGCCCGTGACCGCACGGTGGACCTGGGCCTCATCGAGGGCGGCAAGGAGATCGTCTTCTTCGCCATCGTCTACTACGACGCCCGCCACAACCTGGACAACGACACGGTCGCGCCCTGCCTCAAGCGCAAGAATTACTCGGACAACGCCGCCGAGGACGGCAAGTGCCTGCTGCACCTGCGCACGTCCATCTCCGTGTTCTTCTCCAAGGCCACCTGGAACATGGACCAGAACTTCCTGGCCCCCGCGGACAACAAGGTGGCCGAGCGCAACATCGGTTGTGAATACTCCGACCAGTGCAACCCGCCCGGCTACAAGGACGCCTGCACCATCGTCAACACGAACAATAAGGCCTGCGGCTGGCTGGACGAGGCCACCCTCCAGCGCCTGAACACGAACACCTACAACAACCTGCTCATGCCCAAGGAGGGTGTGACGGTGATGCGCCCTGGCACGGAGCCGGGGAACCTGAAGAAGGAAATCGACCGGATGAACTACATGCCCCACGTCATCGTGGGCGCACCCACCACCGACCCCTTCCGGTGGATCCTCGGCTTCGAGGACCTCAACGGCGGTGGTGACCGTGACTTCAACGACATCGTGTTCCTCATCAACAAGGAGAATGGCGGTGGCGCCAAGTCCACCACCATCACCTCCAAGGTGCTGAGCCCGGAGGGCGATACGCCCGGCCAGAACTTCACCATCACCAAGGTGCGCTTCCGCCGTCAGGACGACGTGGCGCCCTACGCGAAGCCCGGCCCGCCCCCCACGGATATCCGCAAGGGCTGCACCTCGGCGCCCTGCTGGACCGAGGAGGCCAAGAATGCCTGCACGTCGACCGGCATCCTGCCCACCATCACCTATTCCATCGCGGTGGACTGCCGCACCTTCGACCCGGTCAACATCAAGTACAACGACAACCCGAACCCCACGTGGGTGCCCGTGGTCTTCCCGGCCCAGACGCCCGCCGCCCAGGAGGTGGAGATCGACATCCTGGCGCTGGGCCTGACCGGTTCGCAGCTGTGCTGGAAGGTGGACATCAGCAGCCCCAACGAGCAGTGCCGTCCCATCATCGACGACGTCGACATCGGCTATCAGGCCGTGCGCGCGGGTGCCTATTCGCGCGCCACCCCCACCACGGTGGGCAACGTGCTCATGTGGGGCGTGAACGAGACGCCGGGACAGAACTGGGGCACGGGTTGGCCCTCCGTGGAGGGCAGCCTGCCCGCTCCCGGTATCCGGGCCTATGACGGCGCCAAGGACTACACCCTGCGAGGCCGGTTGTACCTCCAGTCCATCTACGACCCTGAGAACCCGGAGACGACCACCAACCAGCTGCAGTGGGAGGGCGGCCGCGTGATGGCCGTGTCCATGGCCTCCGGTGAGCCGCGCAACCGCAAGCTCTACTCGATGAACGCCGCGGGCGAGCGCAAGGAGGTCAAGCAGTTGGCCAGCGCCGCCGACAGCACGCTGTTCCCGGACGTGCTCTGCAACGACTACAGCGAGATCGACAGGCGCTATCCGTATGACCTGAACAAGGACGGCATCTGCGGCACGCCCACCATCACGCTCCCCGTGGGGACGGACAAGCACATCCCCGGCGACCACAACGACCGCGACTTCCTGGTGGACTGGCTGTACGGCTACGAGAACCGGCACGCGGCGGGGGCCAACAACGCGCGCCGGCCCTGGCCCATGGGTGGCGTCAACCAGTCCACCGTGGGCGTGGCCGTCCCGCCGTATCAGGACTCCTGGTACCAGGCCGCGAAGGCCAGCGAGCGCGACGTGTACTTCAAGAACTTCATGACGCCCCTGAAGGAGCGGAGCAGCATCGCCTATGTGGGGACGATGACCGGTGTGCTCCACGCCTTCGACACGGGCGAGTACCGCGCGGCCCTGAGCGACGAGTGCGTCTCTGGCAGCCAGTACCGGGGCTTCTTCGTTCCGGAGAAGTGCGGCACGAAGGAGAAGCCCGCCAAGCGCATGTACGGCAATGGCACCGAGGTCTTCGCCTACATGCCCAGGTTGATGCTGGGTCAGTACCGCAACCAGTACGTGCGCTTCCGCAACTCCGGCACCCTCGTGCGTCCCCAGATGGACGCCACGCCGGCCATCGCCAACGTGGACCTGGGTGACAAGAACGGCTGGGACGCCGGCATCAAGTTCGACTGGACCCCGCTGAAGACGGAGAACAAGAAGCAGGGCGCCAAGACGGTGCTCGTCTCCGCGACGGGCAAGACCTCCCCCGTGGTCTTCTCGCTCGACATCACGAATCCGAAGGATGCGTGGTACCCGTCGCCCATGTGGGAGTTCAGCTTCATGGACACCGCCATGGCCTCGTACTTCAGCGCGGCGCAGGTCCTGAACAGCGCCGTGCTGCTGCCGGACAACAGCGGTTCGCGGCACGTCCCCAACGTCGCCCGCATCTCCTGGGGCTCGGCGGATGAGAAGGACCGGCGTTGGGTGTCGGTGGTGGGCACGGACTACCAGCCGGCGGACAAGCGCGCGGGCACCGTCTACGTGCTCGACATGAAGACGGGCCAGCCGCTCGAATCCGGCACGGGCCCGGCGGGCAAGTACGCGGGCGTCATCACGCTGGAGAAGGGCTCCGGCGTCGCGGCGGCGACGCCGATGGTGGACCTGGACCGGGACGGCAGCTACGACGTGATGTACGTCCCCACCACGTCCGGCAGCGTCTGGCGCGTCAACTTCAAGTCGGTGAAGACGACCGAGCGGGCGGGCAACCAGGTCCAGAAGTGCATGGTGGCGCATGCCGCCACGGCCCTGACGGACCATAAGGACGCCGCCAGCCAGACGGCGCTGGAGCTCCAGCAGCTCTACTCCAGCATGGCGGTGCAGATGGTCACCACCAAGACGGGGCCGGCGGTGCGGTTCTACTTCGGCACCAGCGACAATCCGGATGAGTACTCGGACGGATTCCCCGAGGTGGATCCCAAGAAGCCCACCTACCAGTACCACCTGCTCGCCTTCGAGGACACGGACCCTGCCGGCAGCAAGCCGTGCGCGGAGCTCAAGCCCCTGTGGGTGCAGAAGATGGATGCAGGCCAGAAGCTGTGGGGCGGCGTGGCGATCAGCGCGGACAATGTCTTCGCCGCCACCGCGGCGGGCACGGCCGCGGACATCTGCAACCTGAGCGACACGCTCAAGGGTCAGTCGTACGTCAACAACAAGGGGACGGGCGCCCTGGTCTCCAAGAAGGACAACAGCTTCCACGCCATCGTCGCGCCCATCATCCACGACGGCTTCGTCCTGCAGGGCACGGTGACCGGAGATGTCGCGCCGACGCCCGCGCCTGAGAACCCGACCGGGAAGCACAACAACCCGACCGCCAACGGTGGCGTTCCCCGTTCGCAGATCATGATGTGGGAGCCGCTGCCCGACGGGAGACTGCCGCAATGAAGCAGCGTGCCTCACGAGGCGTCACCCTGTTGGAGGTCATGGCCACGATGACGGTCATGCTGCTGGGCGTCATGGCGGCCATGACCGTCGTGACCCAGACGAGCGCCTCCA
Organism: Corallococcus exiguus; assembly: GCF_009909105.1. NCBI lineage: Bacteria > Pseudomonadati > Myxococcota > Myxococcia > Myxococcales > Myxococcaceae > Corallococcus > Corallococcus exiguus. The sequence goes on along the minus strand of NZ_JAAAPK010000001.1, from coordinate 1,054,765 downwards.
ACCGGCGAACGCTGACCGCCAACCAGGCCCAGGTGATCGCGGAGCAGGCCCTGGAGCGGGTCATGACGCTGGGCTGCCTGAACCCGACCTGCAACAACCTGCGGGATGAGAACTACTCCGTCTGGCAGACGGCTTCAGGGGCGCTGCGGACCGTCGCGCCCACGGAGCCGGGCCTGGTGGCGAGGGAGTACAGGGTGAACATCGACGTGGACAACCCGAGGGAGCCCGTCACCATGGAAGGGGCCAAGGTGGGCTGGCCCCCGCTGGACCGCATCGTCGTGGCGGGAGCGCCCGGCACCGTCGTGAACGTGCGGGTGTCCGTGAGCTGGGATGAGCCGGGGTTTCGCTCGGACCGGCAGATGGTGGTCCTCCAGACGCGGATGGCGCCATGAAGACCTCCTCGCTCCACGGCCGGGGGTTCACGCTCCTTGAGATGATGATCGCCAGTGCCCTGGGTGTCATCGTCATCACCACCGGGCTGGTGGTGGGCACCCAGATGCAGAAGCGCGCCCTCTTCGAAGAGCAGACGATGACGGCGCAGGTGACGGGCCGGACCGTGAAGGACGTGCTCGTCGCCGACGTGTGGCGGGCGGGCGTGGGCATGGGCAACACGCCCATCGCCTTCGACGTCGACGATGAGCGGTCCGCCATCACGGTGTGGCACAGGGCCGACCTGACCGCGGGGGTGCTGCCCGCCATGCCCGCGGACGCGACCTTCGCGCAGGCCCCCACGGCGGCGCTGGCCTCGGACGCCCTCCAGCTCTACTGGGGTGAGACGAACGGAGCCATCACGCTGGCGTCATGCCTGGGGGGACCCTTCCGGAACGGCAATACCTTCTGCGCGCTCCCCGAGGCCCCCACGGCCCTGGTCACACCCAGTGGCCCGACGCTCGCGGTCATGGCGAGCGGTGGCCGCCGGATGGCGTGCCCCGTGAACATCACCGCCGTGGCGCCTGGCGCGCCCGGCAGCATGTCCACCATCACCACCGACGGCGCCGATAAGAACCCTGCCTGCATCGACGGCGCTGCCGCCTGGAGCGCGCCCACAGGGCTGGCCATTGACGTGGTGAACTGGATGGCCATGCGGCTGGGGGGCGTGGCCTACCGGGTGAACTGGGCGAACAACATCCCCACGCTGGAGTACCGGCCCGTGGGTGAGGCCAACTGGTTGGCGCTGAGCCGTGACGTGGAGCAGCTCACCGTGCGGGAGGGGCTCATCGACTTCAACACCCCCGACAACGCCCTGCAGTGGTTCCCCAATGAAGGCATGCTCCCCGTCCCCGCGCAGGCACACCCGGCCATCTCCGAGTGCACGCTGGCGAAGTACGACACCAACGAATGCTCCCTGGGTCTGCTGGAGGCGGATGGCTCCGCGGTGGTGAAGCCCCCCACGGACCTGGACCTGCGCAAGAGGCTCCGCCAGCGGGTCCGCCAGCTGGAGGTGACCCTGGTCATCCGGACCCGTCGTTCCAACCAGGAAGCGATCCAGCCCGGGCTGGATGAGGAAGGCTTCGTGCGAGACGGGTACAGCCGCCGACGGTTCACCTTCACGGTCGAGCCCCGCAACTTCATGAGCGTGGGAATGGTCCGGGTGGCCGGAGCGGGGGCAGCGCCGTGAAGAACACGCGAGGAATGACGCTGCTGGAGATGATGACGGCCGTCGCGGTGTTGGGGGTGCTCGCCACCCTCGCCATTGCCGGCATGCAGGGCAACATCAGCGCCCAGCGCGAAAACACCGCGACGCGTGAGTTGTGGTCGTCCGCGCTGAGGGCACGCCAGCTCGCCATCAGCACGAACCAGCCCGTGCGCATCGTGGTGGAGAACAACGTCGCCCAGCCAGACGGCTCGCAGGCCACCGTGGCCCGCTGGGAGCGCCTGAAGTGTGGCACCGACCTCAGCACCCCGGATGAATGGACCCTGGACAACTGTCCCAGCCCCGCCTGTGTGGACGAGACCTGCCGCGCCTCGCCCGACTGCTGCACGGACACGGGGCAGGACATCATCATCCCCGCCACGATGAACGCCGCGGACATCAACAACCTGTGCTTCCTGCCGGGTTCCGGCCGGCCAGCGCTCAACAGGATGGACTGCCTGCAGGGGCAGCTCGGTCAGCCCGCCACCATCGCGGGGGCGGCGCCCCTGGATGAATCCATCCAGTTCCGGTTCACCTCCGACCGCGCCAGGAGCGTGCTGATGGTGGAGCCGCTGACGGGCATGTCCAACGTGATGGATTGCGATTCGATGTCCGCCACCACCACGGACACCGCCAAGCGGGACATCCGGCTGGCGAACGCCTGCAACAAGCCCTGAGCGGGCCTGCCGCGCGCCCGGGGACCTTCCCATGTCCCGGGCGCGCGTGGGCCTCCCCGCCCAGCCGCCGTCCCGCTGTCCCCATGGACACGACAGGTGTCCGCATCCAGCGTTGATTTGGGAGAGGCCTCACCCTAATTAGCCGAGGGCCCCACACGGGCCCCCGAATGGATACCTCTCTTCCTCCGAAGTCCGATGGCACGCCCTGGCCCGGCGGCGCCCCCCCTTCCTCCGGTGATGCCTTCGCCCGGCTCCTCGCCGCCCTGCGCGTGGGGCATCGTGCGCGGACCCAGGGGGTGAAGGGCGCGGCGCGCGGCCACCTGCTCGCCCGCCTGCACCGCGAGCTGCGCGCGCCCCTGGTGTGCGTGGCCGTGGATGAAGAAGCGGCGGACGCGCTCGCGCACGACCTGGCCTTCTTCCTGGGAGGCACCGGCAGCCTGCTGGAGCCCCGCGTGCTGCGGCTGCCCGCGGACGAGGTGCTCCCGTACGACGAGCTGTCGCCGGAGGCAGGCCCCATCACGGAGCGCCTGGGCGCGCTGTTCCACCTGGCGCGCGGCACGCCGTTCCCCGCGCTGGTGCTGTCCCTGCGCGCGCTGCACCGCCGCGTGCTGCCGCTGGGGGTGATGGAGGGGCTGGCCCAGCGCGTGGTGGTGGGCCAGGACTTCGACCGCGACTCGCTGGCGCGGAAGCTGGCGCTGATGGGCTACCAGAACAGCCCGCTGGTGGAGGACAAGGGCACCTTCAGCGTGCGCGGCGGCCTGCTGGACGTCTTCAGCCCGCTGTACGAGCGGCCGGTGCGCCTGGAGTTCTTCGGGGACACCATCGAGTCCATCCGCGTCTTCGACCCGGAGTCGCAGCGCACCGTGGACGCGCTCAAGACGGTGGACCTGGTGCCCGCGCGCGAGCTGCTGCTCACCGACGACACCCGCCCGCGCGCGGAGGCCGCCGCCCGCGCGGTGGCGGACCGCATCAACCTGCCCACCATCAAGCTGCGCGAGCGGCTGGACGCGCTCCGCGAAGGACTGCCCGGCTTCGGGCTGGAGGGGCTCTTGCCCGGCTTCTTCGAGGGCGGGCTGGCCTCCGTGTTCGACTACCTGCGCGCGTGGGCGAAGGAGCCCGTCGTCTACCTGGACGACCCGATGGGCCTGGACCGCGCGCTGGAGGAACTGACCGCGGAGCTGGCGAAGGGCGTGGAGGAGGCGGACGCGCGCCAGGACCTCACCTATCCACCGGAGCACCACTTCCTCACGCGCGAGGGCGTGGCGGAGGGCCTCAAGGCCCTGCGCGTGGTGGAGGGCGGAGGCCTGTCGCTCACGCAGTCCGAAGCGCCCGTGGCCTTCACCTTCGGCACGACGCAGGACCTGCGCGAGGCCATCCTCGCGCACCACGGTGAGGAGGGCGCGCTCACCCCGCTGGTGGAGCGGCTCCAGCGCTGGCGCGACACCGGCGTGGCGTGCGCGGTGGCGTGCGGCACGCTCAGCCAGGCGGACAGGCTGAAGCGGCTGCTGTTGGACCGCTCCGTGATGGTGAAGGTGCACACGGAAGCGCTGCAGGAACCGGCGAAGCTCTACGAGCCGGCCATCTGGGCGCACCTGTTCACCGGCGAGGTGAGCCACGGCTTCATCGACCCGGAAGGCCGGCTGGCGGTGCTCGCGGACGAGGAGATTTTCGGCGTCCGCTCCCGCCGCCGCGTCAAGCGCAGCAAGAAGCTGGACGCGTTCGCCGCGGGCTTCAAGGACCTGAAGGAAGGCGACCTCATCGTCCACACCGACTTCGGCATCGGGCGCTACGCGGGCCTGACGAAGATGGAGGTGCAGGGCGTGCCTGGGGACTTCCTCGTCCTGGAGTACGCGGGGCGGGACAAAATCTATCTGCCGGTGGGCCGCATGCGGCTCATCCAGAAGTTCACCGGCGGCGACCCGGAGAAGGTCCAGCTGGACAAGCTGGGCACGACGAGCTGGGAGAAGACGAAGAAGCGCGTCAAGGAGCAGCTGCTCAAGATGGCGGCGGAGCTCCTGCAGATGGCCGCCGCGCGCAAGGCGCACCCGGGCTATGCGTTCGCGCCGCCGGACCGCTACTTCGCCCAGTTCGAGGCGGACTTCGAGTTCGACGAGACGCCGGACCAGGCGAAGGCCATCGAGGACGTGCTCGCGGACATGCAGAAGGCGCAGCCGATGGACCGGCTCGTCTGCGGCGACGTGGGCTACGGCAAGACGGAGGTGGCGATGCGCGCCGCCTTCAAGGCCACGTTGGACCGCAAGCAGGTGGCGGTGCTGGTACCCACCACGGTGCTGGCGCAGCAGCACTTCCACTCGTTCAAGAAGCGCTTCAAGGACTACCCCGTCACGGTGGAAGTGATTTCCGGCATCCGCAAGCCGCCGGAGATCCGCGACATCCTGCGCCGCGCGAAGGAGGGCAAGGTCGACATCGTCATCGGCACGCACAAGCTGCTGGCGGGCGAAGTGGCCTTCAAGGACCTGGGGCTGCTGGTGGTGGACGAGGAGCAGCGCTTCGGCGTGAAGCAGAAGGAGGCGCTCAAGCGGCTGCGCACGCAGGTGGACGTGCTGACGCTGACGGCGACGCCCATCCCCCGCACGCTGCACATGAGCATGTCCGGCGTGCGCGACATGAGCATCATCGCCACGCCGCCGCAGGACCGCCGGGCCATCCGCACCTTCGTGATGAAGTACGACGAGGGTGCCATCAAGGAGGCCGTGGAGCGGGAGATTGCCCGCGGTGGCCAGGTCTTCTTCGTGCACAACCGCGTGGAGTCCCTGCCGTCCATGGAGCAGGAGCTGAAGAAGCTCCTGCCCAACATCTCCATCGGTGTAGCGCACGGCCAGATGGGCGAGGGTCAGCTGGAGCAGGTGATGCTCCAGTTCACGGAGCACAAGTTCCAGGTGCTGCTGTGCACCAGCATCATCGAGAGCGGCATCGACATCTCCAGCGCCAACACGATGATCGTCAACCGCGCGGACCAGTTCGGTCTGGCGCAGCTCTACCAGCTGCGCGGCCGCGTGGGCCGCAGCAAGGAGCGCGCGTACGCGTACCTGATGGTGCCCACCCGCCGTCCGGTGACGAAGGACGCGCAGCGGCGCCTGGAGGTGCTCCAGAACTTCACGGAGCTGGGCGCGGGCTTCTCCATCGCCAGCCACGACCTGGAGATTCGCGGCGCGGGCAACCTGCTGGGCGAGAAGCAGTCCGGCGCCATCGCTGAAATCGGCTTCGACCTGTACGCGCAGCTGATGGAAGAGGCGGTGGCGGAGCTGCAGGGCCAACCGCCCAAGGTGCACGTGGAGCCGGACATCAACCTGCCCATGCCGGCGCTCATCCCCGACGACTACGTGGCGGACGTTCACCAGCGGCTGGTGTTCTACAAGCGCTTCAGCCAGGCCAGCCACCCGGACGAGGTGACCGACCTGCGCGCGGAGCTGGTGGACCGCTACGGCGAGGCCCCCGACGAGGTGGACGCCCTCTCCGAGGTGACGCTCCTCAAGATCGACATGCGCGAGCTGCGGCTGCGCGCGCTGGAGGGGGGCCCGGCCCGGCTGTCGCTGGCGCTGGGCGGCGACGCGCTCCTGGACGGCGCGAAGGTGGCGGGGCTGGTGCAGCGCTCCAAGGGCTTCTACCGGCTGACGCCGGACATGAAGCTCATCGCCCGCGTGCCCCTGGAGGTGAAGGGGCACGCCCTGCTGGCGGAGGCGCACAAGCTGCTGCGCGACGTGGGCACCTGCGCGCTGCCCCGGCACTGACGCACGCCCGGGGACTTAAGATAGGCTGGCCGCCGAATGGCGATTGAGAAGGCGTTGTTGCTCATCGCGGACATCGGCGGCTACACCCGCTTCATGCGGCAGCACCGCTTCGGTCTCGCGCACGCGCAGGACACGGTGGCCCAGCTGCTGGAAGCCGTCATCGACGCGTCCGGGCGGTTCAAGCTGGCGAAGCTGGAAGGCGACGCGGCCTTCTTCTACGCCGTGGGCGAGGACACCTCGCCGGTCGCGAAGCAGGTGGCGGCCATCCGCCGCGCGTTCCTGGAGCGCCGGGAGCAGCTGGCCATCGACCGCATGTGCAACTGCGACGGGTGCACGCAGGTGGGCAACCTGACGCTCAAGTTCGTGGCCCACGCCGGAGAGGTCGCCTTCCAGAAGGTGAAGCACCTCACGGAGCTGGCGGGGGTGGACGTCATCCTCCTGCACCGGATGCTGAAGAACGACGTGCCCATCTCCGAGTACGTCCTGATGACGGACGCAGTGCACCAGCACCTGGGGCCGGAGCTGCGCCAGCTCAGCCAGGGGCTGGAGCACGACTTCGAGGGCATGGGCCGCACGTCGACGCACTACATCGAGCTGAGCTCGCTGGTGACGAGCGTGCCCGCGCCGCGCCCCAACCTGCTGCGCAAGTTGTGGAACAAGCTGACGATGGAGCTGCGCTCGCTGAAGTACGTGCTCGGCTTCAAGGAGGCGTGCGAGGGCTTCCGCAACGTCGAGGTCGTCGACGCCGTACCCGAGAAGCCCTGAGCCGCGCCTTCAGCCTCCCGTGCAGAAGCGCGCGACGGCCTGCGTGAGCGCGGCCTCGCAGCGCACCAGGTCCTCCATGGGGACGAACTCTCCCGTCTGGTGCGCGACGCGGATGTCGCCGGGGCCGAACACCACGGCCTCCGCGCCCAGCTCCGTGAGCTGCGGGGCCTCCGTGCCGAAGGACACCGTTTCGGACGCGTTGCCGCTGACCTGCTCCAGGAAGCGCACCACGTCCGCGTCGCCGCGCGTGTGGACGCCGCGGTCCATGCGCAGGACCTTGATGCGCGCCTCGTAGGCGGGCTCGTCGCGGGTGAGCTCCTGGCGGATGTGCTCCAGCATCTCCGGGACGCGCTCCGCGGCCTGGCCGGGGATGGGGCGCCATTCGACGGTGAAGCGGCAGGAGCCGGGCAGGACGTTCTTCGCCTTGCCGCCCTGGATGAGGCCCACGTTCACGGTGGTGAAGGGCGGCTGGAAGCCCTCGTCGCGGTCCTCGCGCAGGACGGTGTTCGCCAGCGTCTCCAGCCGGTGCAGGAAGCGGCCGGCTCGGAAGATGGCGGACGCGCCCAGCTCCGGGTACGCGCTGTGCCCTTCCTTGCCCAGCACCTCCACCTCCGCCAGGCAGTAGCCCTTGTTGGCGCGCACGGGGATGAGGCGCGTGGGCTCGCCGACGATGGCGTGCCTGGCGCGGCCCAGGCCGGCGGACACCAGCTTCTTCGCGCCCACCAGGCCGACCTCTTCATCGGCGGTGAGGATGACGAGCAGGGGTGCGTCCAGCTTCGGCAGGTCCTTGCGGGTGGCGGTGTGCAGCGCGCAGGCGATGAAGCCCTTGGTGTCGCAGGCGCCTCGGCCGTACAGCTTGCCGTCGCGTTCGGTGAGGCGCAGCGCGTCCGTCCAGGCGGCGTCATAGGGCACGCAGTCGGAGTGGCCCACCAGGGCCAGCGCGGCGCGGTCGGCGTCGCCCTTGCGCGCGACGAGGTTCACCTTCGCCACGCCCGCTTCGTCGGTGTAGTGCTGGCGCTCGGCGGTGAAGCCCGCGGCCTCTAGCCGCGCCTGGGCGTAGTCGATGAGGGGCGCGTTGGGGCGCGAGGACGTGGTGTCCAGTGCCACCAGTTCCGCCAGGGTGGCCCGCAGCGCGGGCAGCGTGTCGCTCATGGGACGGCCTCCAGTCAGGCCACCTCCATGCCACCGCCCGCGCCGCGACGCCAGTGGGCCCGTGCCCCCAGCGTCGCGAGGAGGCCCCCTGCTTGTTACAGGCTGGACGCCGGCTCTTGCGCGGGCGCCGCGTCGGGGTTCCCCAGCCCCTTGAGGATGGCCGGTTCGGAGGCCGTCACGTGCCCCACGTAGAAGACCCCGTGGTAGCCCTCCTTGTTGGTTGAGCTCCACGTGTGCATGAAGAAGCGGTCGCCGTTGTCCTTCCCCTTCGCCTCCTTCACGCCGCAGTCCAGCTTGCTGCTTTGCTTGTTCGCCGCGCAGATCCACGCCGTGCCGGTGTCGTAGGCCATGTCCAGCGCCGTGACGTCCTCGAGCTGGTCCTTCAGCAGGTAGCCCATGGGCGTGTACTGCGTGTCCCACGGCAACCCCTTCGCCGTGCGCGAGTGGATGTTGCCGCTCACCACCAGGTGGAAACGCCGTGGCGTCGCCTTCACCTGCGCCAACACCGTCCGCGCCAGGGCGTCCTCACGCTTCTGTCTGGAGAGCTTCGGGTGGTCATAGACGAACACCGCCACGTCCAGCCCCTGCGCTCGCAACTGCCGCAGCTGCTCCAGCATGTTCGCCACCGCTTCACTGCCCCGGCCGTCCGGATACGGGCTGCGCCAGAACGGGGCCTCCATCAGCTTGAGCCAGTCCACTTCGCCACCCTGGCTCTGGAGGAAGGTGGTGATGCGCTCCTCGTTCTCCACCGGCAGCTCCAGGCCCACCGTCACCGGCATGCCGGACGTGACGAGCTGGCACACGGACTGCGCGATGAAGCGTGGCACCTCCTGCGTGCCGTGCAGCTCCCCCAGCAGCATCACCCTGCCCGCCTTCGCATGCTTCTTCAGGCCCAGGATGGACTGGCCGCACTCGGTGAAGGCCGGTGCTGCCTTCGCCACCGGCTGCTCCGCGCTCACCACCTGCTTCTTCGCGATCTTGGGCATGATGCCCCGGAACACGCGCCACTCCATCGTCAGGTCGCGCGTGCCCTGACCCGACTCCATGTAGAAGGCGTTCTCTCCCACGGGGAAGGCCAGCCGGGCCGCTTCGTCCTCCACGCTCAGGCCTCCGCTGCCCCGGGAGACGCCCCAGTCCAGCTCCTTGCCGGGCTGCGACAGCGCCTTGTTCACCGACTTGGTGATGCGGATGATCCACAGCTTGCTCTTCGTGGGCGTCTCCCGCTTGCCGATGACCATGTAGCGGTGCCAGTAGCCGGCGATCTTCGAGCCACCGAACTCCTGCTTCCATTCGGTCTGTAGCACCAGGCTGCCCCGGTCTTCGCGGTAGGGCAGGCGCGCGTCCGTGAAGTACTCGCGCACGGACGGCCACATCTCCTCCAGTGGCATGTCGTAGATGGCCTCGTGGTCCGGGGCCTCCAGGTCCTGACGTCCGGCGCAGCCCACCGCCAGGAGCAAAGCCAGCCATCCCACTTTCAGCATCGAGCGCATCCGCACTGACTCCCTCTCCGTCCGCGATGCACTGACAACGTTGCGTGAGCGGTGGGCATATCGTGGCCCCGCGAAAAGACAGAGGCCGCGCGGGCCACTGTCTCGGGGGGCTCGCACGGCCCCTGTCTTCCCTTTGGATGTCTGACTACATGCCGGACGTGGACTCCGGCGCGGGCGCCGCGTCCGGGTTCCCCAGGCCCTTGGAGATGGCCGGCGCGGACGCCGTCACCCGGCCTACGTAGAAGACGCCGTGGTAGCCGTCCTTGTTGGGCGAGTCCCAGACGTGCACGAAGAAGCGGTCCCCGTTGTCCTTGCCCTTCGCTGCCTTCACGCCGCAGTCCAGCATGCGGCCGCGCTCGGCCGGCGCGCAGATCCACGCCGAGCCGCTGTCATAGGCCACGTCCAGCGCCACCACGTGCTTCAGGCGGGCGGACAGGAGCCTCCCCATGGGCTGGTACTGTTTGTCCCACGGCAGGCCCTTCGCCGTGCGGGGATGGATGTTGCCGCTCACCACCAGATGGAAGCGTGCGGGGCCGGCATCCACCTCCTTCAACACCGTGGTGGCCAGGGCCTGCTCGCGCTGTTGTCCCGTCAGCTTCGGGTGGTCATAGACGAACACCGCCACGTCCAGGCCTCGCGCGCGCAGCTGCCGCAACTGCTCCAGCATGTTGGCCACCGCCTCGCTGCCACGGCCGTCGGGATACGGGCTGCGCCAGAACGAGGCCTCCATCAGCTTGAGCCAGTCTTCTTCCCTGCCCTGGCTCTGGAGGAACGTGGTGATGCGCGCCTGGTTCTCCACGGGCAGCTCCAGGCCCACCGACACGGGCGTGCCCACCACGGTGAGCTGGCAGGCGGCTTGCGCGATGAAGCGCGGGACTTCCTGCGTGCCGTGCAGTTCCCCCAGCAACAGCACCCCGCCCGCCTTTGCCTGGGCCTTCAGGCCGATGATGGGCGCGCCGCACTCGGTGAACGCAGGCGCGGACTCCGCCTCGGGTGCCTTCGCCACCGGTTGCATGGACGTGCGCGGGGGGCTCCCGTCCTTCGCCTCCAGGCCCGGCGCGATGGCGTTGAACACCCGCCACTCCATGGTCAGGTCGCGCGTGCCATGCGCGGACTCCGCGACGATGGCGTTCTCTCCGCGCGGCATCGAGAACCGGTCCTCGTCATCTTCCACGCTGAGGCCGAGGCCTCCTTCGAGCGTCTCCGGCCCCCCGGGCGCAGGACTGAGTCCCTGGCTGATATCGTCCAGCCGCCGGCGGTCCATGCCCATGTTGCGGCTCGAGCCCCACTCCAGCTCCTTGCCGGGCGCGGAGAGCGTCTTGTTCGCGCTGCGGGTGACGCGGATGATCCACAGCTTGCTCTTCGTGGGCGTCTCCCGCTTGCCCAGCACGAGATAGCGGTGCCAGTAACCGGAGATCTTCGAGCCACCGAACTCCTCCTTCCATTCGGTCTGCAGCACCGGGCTGTCCGGGGCCTCGCGAAAGCTCAGCTTCGCGTCCACGAAGTACTGGCGCACGGAGGGCCACACCTCCTCCAGGGGCCGGTCGTAGATGGCCTCCCGCCCCGTCAGGTCCCAGTCCATGGGCCGTGCGGCACAGCCCACTGACAACAACAACGCCAGACATCCCACGTTCAGCAGCGAGCGCATTCGCAGTGCCTCCATCGCGACCTCCGATGCGGTACGGTTACAGACCCGACGCGGGCGACGGCGCGGGCGCCGCGTCCGGGTTCCCCAGGCCCTTGTTGATGGCGGGTTCGGACGCCGTCACGTGGCCCACGTAGAAGACTCCGTGGTAGCCCTCCTTGTTGGTTGAGCTCCACGTGTGCATGAAGAAGCGGTCGCCGTTGTCCTTCCCCTTCGCTTCCTTCACACCGCAGTCCAGCTTGCTGGTTTGCTTGTTCGCCGCGCAGATCCATGCCGTGCCGCTGTCGTAGGCCATGTCGAGTGCGGTGACGTCCTCGACCTGGTCCTTCAGCAGGTAGCCCATGGGCTTGTACTGCTTGTCCCAGGGCAGGCCCTTCGCCGTGCGCGGATGGATGTTGCCGCTCATCACCAGGTGGAAGCGCTCCGGCTTTGCCTTCACTCGCGCCAGCACCGTCTTCGTCAACGCATCCTCACGCTGCTGGCCGGAGAGCTTCGGGTGGTCATAGACGAACACCGCCACATCCAGGCCCTGCGCTCGCAACTGCCGCAGCTGCTCCAGCATGTTCGCCACCGCTTCGCTGCCTCGGCCGTCCGGATACGGGCTGCGCCAGAACGGGGCTTCCATCAGCTTGAGCCAGTCCACGTCACCGCCCTGGCTCTGGAGGAACGCGGAGATGCGGTCCTCGTTCTCCACCGGCAGCTCCAGGCCCACCGTCACCGGCATCCCGGACGTGACGAGCTGACACACGGACTGCGCGATGAAGCGCGGCACCTCCTGCGTGCCGTGCAGCTCGCCCAGCAGCATCACCCCACCCACCTTCGCCAGCTTCTTCAGGCCCAGGATGGACTGGCCGCACTCGGTGAACGTCGACGCGGCCTTCGCTGCGGGCTGCTCCGTCTTCGTCGGCTGCTGCTTCGCGAGCTTCGGCATGACGCCCCGGAAGACCCGCCACTCCATGGTCAGGTCACGCGTGCCCTGCCCCGACTCCATGTAGAAGGCATTCTCTCCCACCGGGAAGGCCAGCCGGTCCTCATCGTCTTCCACGCTCAGGACAAGCGGATCACCGCCCCTGAAAACCATCCGGGACATGCTCCAATCGAGCTCCTTGCCGGGCTGCGACAGCGTCTTGTTCACCGACTTGGTAATGCGGGTGATCCACAGCTTGCTCTTGGTCGGCGTCTCCCTCTTGCCGATGACCATGTAGCGGTGCCAGTAGCCCGCGATCTTCGAGCCGCCGAACTCCTGCTTCCACTCGGTCTCCAGCACCAGGCTGCCCCGGTCCTCCCGGTAGGGCAGGTTCGCGTCCTTGAAGTACTCACGCACCGACGGCCACATCTCCTCCAGTGGCATGTCGTAGATGGCTTCGTAGTCCGGCGTCTCCAGGTCCTGCCGCCCCGCGCAACCCACCGCCAGGAGCAACGCCAGCCATCCCACTTTCACCGTCGAGCGCATCCGCAGTGTCCCCTCTCGTTCCGCGATGCACTGAATAACGACGTGGGAGCAGCGGACATATCGGGGCCCGTGAAAAGCCAGAGGCCGCGCGGGCCACCGGCTCCGGTGACTCGCACGGCCCCTGTGCTTCCGCCTCTGGTGCGGGTTACGGAGCGGACGCGGGCGCCGCGTCCGGATTCCCCAGGCCCTTGTTGATGGCGGGCTCGGAGGCCGTCACGTGGCCCACGTAGAAGACCCCGTGGTAGCCCTCCTTGTTGGCCGAGTTCCACCGGTGCACGAAGAAGCGGTCGCCGTTGTCCTTCCCCTTCGCTTCCTTCACACCGCAGTCCAGCTTGCGTCCCTGCGCATCCGCCGCGCAGATCCACGCCGTGCCGCTGTCGTAGGCCATGTCGAGTGCGGTGACGTCCTCGACCTGGTCCTTCAGCAGGTAGCCCATGGGCTTGTACTGCTTGTCCCAGGGCAGGCCCTTCGCCGTGCGCGGATGGACGTTGCCACTCACCACCAGGTGGAAGCGCTTGGGGGTCGCCTTCACCTGTGCCAGCACCGTCTTCGTCAGCGCATCCTCACGCTGCTGGCCGGACAGCTTCGGGTGGTCATAGACGAACACCGCCACGTCCAGGCCCTGCGCTCGCAACTGCCGCAGCTGCTCCAGCATGTTCGCCACCGCTTCGCTGCCTCGGCCGTCCGGATACGGGCTGCGCCAGAACGGGGCCTCCATCAGCTTGAGCCAGTCCACCTCGCCGCCCTGGCTCTGGAGGAAGGTGGAGATTCGCTCCTCGTTCTCCACCGGCAGCTCCAGGCCCACCGTCACCGGCATGCCCGCCGTGACGAGCTGGCACACGGACTGCGCGATGAAACGCGGCACCTCCTGCGTGCCGTGCAGCTCACCCAGCAGCAGCACCCCGCCCTCCTGCGCCAGCTTCTTCAGGCCCAGGATGGACTGGCCGCACTCGGTGAAGGCCGGTGCGTCCTTCGCGCCCGGCGCCTTCGCCACCTGCTGCTCCGCGCGCACCGCCTGCTGCTTCGCGAACTTCGGCATGATGCCCCGGAAGACCCGCCACTCCATGGTCAGGTCTCGCGTGCCCTGTCCCGAGTCCACGTAGAAGGCGTTCTCTCCCACCGGGAAGGCGAGCCGGTCCGCATCGTCCTCCACGGAGATGCCATACGCCTCGCTCGCGGACGCATCCCCCGGGGCCCCCGTACCGCGATCACCGGGAGGTCCGCCGAGCCCGCGGCCAGCGCCCCAATCCAGCTGCCGGCCGGGCTGGGCCAGCGCCTTGTTCACCGTCTTGGTGATGCGGATGATCCACAGCTTGCTCTTGGTCGGCGTCTCCCGCTTGCCGATGACCATGTACCGGTGCCAGTAGCCCGCGATCTTCGAGCCGCCGAACTCCTGCTTCCACTCGGTCTCCAGCACCAGGCTGCCCCGGTCCTCCCGGTAGGGCAGATTCGCGTCCGTGAAGTACTCACGGACCGACGGCCACATCTCCTCCAGCGGCATGTCGTAGATGGCTTCGTAGTCCGGCGTCTCCAGGTCCTGCCGCCCGGCACAGCCCCCCACCACCAGTCCCATCAGCATCACCAGCGACAACCAGATTCCTGAACGCATCCACATCCTCCCGCACCCCCAACGCGCCGACGGCGCCCTCCATATCGAACCGGGTCCCCTCCCCTACGGGTAGAGGCGCCGGGCGAGCTGCTGGAAGGCCCTGCCACTCTCCTCCGTCAGCGGATGGCGGCCGTCCCGGACCACGAGCCGCCCCGCCACCGCCACCTCGCGCACCGCGCCTCCCGCCGCGCCGAAGACGACGCCCGGCAGGAGCGACGCGGAGCTCGCGCCCACCAGCGACGGGTGATGCACGTCCACCGTGAAGAAGTCCGCGGGCGACCCCGGCGACAGCGTGCCCGTGCCCATCCCCAGGCTTCGCGCGCCCTGCGCCGTGGCCATGTCGAAGAGCCGCGCCGCCAGTCCATCCAGCGTCCCCGTCCCCGGGTCCAGCACCGCGCGGCGCAGCCGCACCAGCCGCAGGTGCTGCTCCAGCTGCCGGGCCTCGTCCAGCAGGTCCACCACCGTCTGGCTGTCCGAGCCGAAGCTCACGCGCGCCCCGGCCTTCACCAGCGCGTCCGCCGGCACGATGCCGTCGCCCAGGTTGCGCTCCGTGGACGGGCACGCGCACACCGTGGCCTCCGCGCGGCCCAGCAGCGCCACTTCGTCCTCCGTCAGGTGCACGCCGTGCACGGCCGTGAAGCGCGGCCCCAGCAGGCCCACGTCCGACACCAGCTCCACCGGACGGCGGCCGTGCTCCGCGAGGCACGCCTCAATCTCCTTCGGCTGCTCCGCCACGTGCATGTGGATGGGCATGCCGGCGGGCGCGGAGCGGGCCACCTGCGTCAGCCAGTCCCGCGACACCGCGCGCACGCTGTGCGGCGCGAGCCCCACGTTCACCCGCGCGTCACCGCGTGTCGCGTGGGCCAGCGCCTCCGTGGTGGACAGGAACGTGTCCACGTCCGCGTCGATGAAGCGGCGCTGGCGCGGGTTCGCTTGCACGTTGAAGCCCGCGCGCCCGTAGCCCACCCGCAGCAGGCAGATGCGCAGCCCCACGTCCGTGGCCGCGCGGATGACCGCGTGCGCCAGCGCGTTGCGGTCCGCGTAGGGCGTCCCGTCCGGCTGGTGGTGCAGGTAGTGGAACTCGCCCACCGTGGTGATGCCCGCGAGCACCATCTCCAGGAACACCTGCCGGGAGGCGATGTGGATCTCGTCCGGCGTGAGCGCCTCCGCGGCGCGGTACATCGCCTCGCGCCAGGACCAGAAGTCGTCCTGGCCTCCGGCGGACGCCACGTATTCGGTGCGCCCGCGGATGAGCCGCTGGAACGCGTGCGAGTGGCCGTTGACGAGCCCCGGCAACAGCGCCCGCCCCGCGAGCCGCTCCACACGCGCGCCTTCGGGCACCGCGGCGAGGACCCGGCCATCCGCGCCCACCGCCAGCGCTCGGCCTTCGTGGAAACGCCCTTCCGTGAAGAGGAAGTCGGGTTGGTAGACAGTGATGTCGCTCACGCGCGGCAGCGTATGCCAGTTCGCCGCGACGCGCGGTAGCGGCTTCAGGCGCCCATTTCGGCGGTGTCCATGAAGGGCAATCGGCTGTCCGCCCAGGGCCGGGTGCGCACCGCGTCGCGGATCCACGTGCCGTGGCGCCGTTCGTCCTCACGGTGGCGCCGGATGAGGGCCTTCACTTCGGGGGACCACTCGAACTGGAGCGCCAGCTCATAGGCCCGGTCGAACAGCTCCTCGTTGCCCAACATGGCCCACAGCGTGGCCTCCGTCCCCATCAGCCCCGTCATGGCCGTCAGGCCCTTCATCGCGGAGCCCTTCAGGTCCGGGCGCAGCGTCACCGGCCCGCCCCCGAAGTGCTGGATGAGCGCGTTGAGGTCCTGCACGTGGCGCAGGTGGTCCGCGCGGAAGCTGTTGAGTCGCTCGCGCACCAGGGCGGGCCCGATGCGGGCGATGGCCACGTCATACGCGCCCACCGCATCGGCATCGAGCTGGGCCAGGCTGTGCAGGCGATCCACTTCGGACTTGTTGGCCATGGGTGCCTCCTCCAACCGGGTGCCGAGAATGCTTGGGCCCGAACAACGTGGGGCCTCCTCCGCGCGGAACCAACGGCCCTCCCCGGTACCCATCCCTCCTCCGCACCCAGGGCAGGCGGGCAGCCTGCGTTTCACTCGGGGGTGTGGCCGAAAAGCGGGTCCCGGGTCCGCATGGAGCGCCTGCCCTCCTGGTCGCCCACCAGGCCATGTAAGGAATTGCGCGCCCGCCCTCCTGTGCAGAGCGTTGGAGGGTGAAGACCTCCGAGACCCAGAAGCGGCTGCGGCGCTACCAGACGAAGCGCGACTTCCAGCTCACCCCCGAGCCGTCCCCGGACGTGGTGGCGCCGAGGACGTCCGCGCCCGTCTTCGTCATCCACAAACATGACGCCACGCGCCTGCACTACGACCTGCGCCTGGAGATTGGCGGCGTCCTGGTGAGCTGGGCCATTCCCAAGGGCCCCAGCCATGACCCCTCCGTGAAGCGGCTCGCGGTCCAGACGGAGGACCACCCGCGCTCCTACGCGGACTTCGAGGGCCACATCCCGGACGACCAGTACGGCGGCGGTGATTCGCTGCTCTGGGAGTCCGGCACCTTCGAGGTCGTGCCTCCCGGCGACGCCGAGGCGCAGCTGAAGCGCGGGCACCTGGAGGTCCTTCTGCACGGCGCGAAGCTCAAGGGACGCTGGCACCTCATCCGCACGCGACCGCGCGGCGGCAAGGCGCAGTGGCTCTTCTTCAAGGCGAAGGACGCATACGCCAAGGCTGGCTACGACGTCACCCTGGAGCGCCCCGAGTCCGTGAAGAGCGGCCAGGTGGAGACACAAGGGCCTCGCAAGCCCGGCGTGCTGCGCGACAAGAAGCCCGCGGCGCGCCTCCAGAAGGTCGTGCGCAAGTCCGCGAAGGCGGCGCGTCCCCCGAAGACGCCAGAGCAACTGCTGGAGCGCGTGTGGCCGCCCATGCTTGCGCGGCTGGCGGTGTCCGACGAAGTGCACGACGAGACGCACTCCTACGAGGTGAAGTACGACGGCTTCCGCGCCGTGTGCGCCATCACGAAGGGGAAGCTCGCCTTCCAGAGCCGCCGGGGCAACGACCTGACGAGCCGCTTCGGCCGGCTCGCCGCTTCGCTGCGCGAGCTGCCCGTGCGGGACGTGGTGGTGGACGGAGAGGTGATCGCGCTCGACGAGAAGGGGCGCTCGCGCTTCCAGCTCCTGCAGCACACGGAGGAAGGCGCGGAGCAGCGCTTCATGGTGTTCGACCTGTTGTGGCTGGACGGCGAGGACCTGCGCGAGCTCCCCTACGAGGAGCGCCGCGCGCGGTTGGAGCAACTGATGGCCGACGTGAAGTCTCCGCTGCAGCTCTCCGAGAAGCTGGACCTGCCGCTGTCGCGCGCCCTGCTGGAGGCGCGGCGCAAGGGGTGGGAGGGCATCATCGCCAAGCGCAAGGACGCGCCCTACACGGGCACGCGCTCCGGGGACTGGCTGAAGCTGAAGGTGGTGGCGGGCCAGGAGGTCGTCATCCTGGGGTACCTGCCCATCAAGAACGCGCGGGCGAAGTCGGAGATTGGCGCGCTGCGCGTGGGCGTGCACGGCAAGAACGGCTTCCACGACGTGGGCAAGGTGGGCACGGGCTACACCTCCGCGGACCGTCGCGAGCTGCGCTGGCTGCTGGACGCCTCGCGCGTGAAGAAGCCCGCCGCCGTGGATGCGCCCACGAATACGGACACCGTCTGGGTGAAGCCGAAGTACGTGGCCCAGGTGAACTTCACCGAATGGACGAAGGACGGCCGCCTGCGCCATCCCGTGTTCCAGGGCCTGCGCAGTGACAAGGTCCCGAAGGAGGTCGTGCGCGAACACCCCGCCCCCATCGAAGGTGCCGCACGCCGGGGCTCGAGGCGCGCGCCCATGCAGGCCGCCGCCCGCACCGCGAAGGCGCCCGCCGTGAAGACGCCGCGAGGGAAGCAACGCGCGCCGGAGGTGGCCCTCACGCACGGCGAACGCGTGCTGTTCCCTGAGTCCGGCCTGACGAAGGCGGACGTGTTCGCGTACTACGAGCAAGTGGCGCCGCTGCTGTTGCCCGTGCTCGCGGACCGGCCCCTGGCCCACCAGCAGTGGCCCGCGGGCATCCAGGCCGCGGGCTTCTTCCGGCACGAGCTGTCCGGCATCCCCTCGTGGATGCCCACGCTGCGCGTGCGCCATGAGGACAAGACGCTGCGCCACGTGAACGTGAAGGACGCGTCCGCGCTCCTGTGGCTCGCCAACCAGTCCGCGCTCACGCTGCACATGTGGCTGTCCCACGCGCCACGGCTGGCGCAGCCGGACTTCGTGGTGTTCGACCTGGACCCTGGCGAGGGTGGCTGGAAGGACGTGGTGAAGGTGGCCACCCTGCTGCACGCGCGCCTGGACGAGTTGGGGCTCAAGGGCTTCCCGAAGACGTCCGGCAAGCGCGGCCTGCACGTGCTGGTGCCCCTGGCGCCGGGCCACACCTACGCGCGCACCCAGGCGTTCGCGAACGCGCGGGCGCTCGAGCTGGAGGAGGAGCTGGGCGACATCGCCACCACGGAGCGCTCCATCCGCGCGCGCGGCGGGCGGCTCTACATCGACGCGGGACAGAACGCGCGCGGCAAGACGGTGGTGTCGCCCTACTCCCTGCGCGCCGTGGAGGGTGCGCCCTTCTCCGCGCCGCTCGACTGGAGCGAGGTGAACGGCCGCCTGGACCCGTACCGCTTCCGCCTGAAGACGTTGAAGAAGCGCCTGGACGCCGTGGGGGACCTGTTCGCGCCCGTGCTCCGGGTGAAGCAGGTGCTGCCAGACGGGTGAGCTTGCGGCTGACGCGCCGCGCCCTGAACGGATGTTTCCCGAAGGGGCGGCGCGTGCTAGTGCGGCGCCGCCATGTCGTCCGTGACCGTCGTGCCCCCGGCCGTGAAGCCCGCGCCGCGGTGGAAGGTGTCCCTCGCCTACGCCACCTGCTTCATCCTCTGGGGCTCCACGTGGGCCGCCGTGAAGGTGGGGCTGGAGGACCTGCCGCCCCTGCGCTTCGTGGGCACGCGCATGCTCGTGGCCGGGGTGGCGCTGTTGCCCTTCGCGCGCTCGCGCGGGACGGCGCTGGGGGGCGGCACCGGGTGGCGCATCGCGGGGCTGGGCGTGCTCCAGCTGGCGGTGCCCTTCGGGCTGCTCTTCGTGGCGCAACAGTGGATTCCCTCCAGCTGGTCCGCGCTCCTCTTCTCCACCTTCCCGGTGTGGCTGCTGATGGTGGGCCGCTTCGTGTTTCCGGACCAACCGCTCACCGGGAGCAAGCTCTTCGCCGCGGCGCTGGGCCTGACGGGCGTGGTGGCGCTCCAGTACAAGGAGCTGGTGTCACTCAGCTTCTCCGGGCAGGTGCTGCTGGGCTGCGCGATGACGCTGTTCGCGGCGTCGGTGGTGGCGGTGGCCAACGTGCTGGTGCGCCGGCACATGACGCACGTACCGCCGCACCTGCTGACGTTGGTGCAGACGTTGAGCAGCGCGGTGCTGCTGCTCTCCGCGTCCGCGATGCTGGAGTGGAACCAGCCGGCGCACTGGACACCGAAGGCGATTGGGGCGCTCCTGTACCTGGCGCTGGGCGGGACGGTGCTCACCTACCAGTGCCTGTACTGGCTGCTGCCGCGCATCTCGCTGGCGGCGCTGGGCGCCATGGCGCTCCTGGACACGCTGGTGGCGGTGACGCTGGGCGTGGCGCTGCTGGGCGAGCCGCTCACGCCGTCGCTGCTCGCGGGCGGCGCGCTCATCCTCACTGCGGCGGCGCTCGCCAACCGCGACGAGGCTCCGGAGGCGAAGGTGCCTCCGGAAGCCCCACCCGCGGGCTGAATCAGAACGGCAGGGGCAGCGCGTACGCCGTGCCGTTCTGCGTGCCGGTGCGGTAGCTCCTCGGCGCGCCGATGACGACCGACGGCGGCGAGCCTCCGGAGCCCGGGACGACGGCGATGGACTGGCCCAGGTAGGAGCGCTCCGCGCCGTCGCCTACCACCAGCAGGAAGGGCGACAGCGCTCCCGTGGACTTCGCGCCACCGGCGAAGAGGAACGCCGCGCCGTCGCCGTCCGAGGCCACCGACGCGTTGGGCGCGCCCACCCACAGGTCCGGCACGCCGTCACCGTTCAGGTCCCTGCCACCCGACAGCGACGTGCCGAAGCTCACCGCGCGGGCGCGGTACGTCACGGGGATGGGGGTCAGCCCGTCGTTGATGGCGCCCACCACGGTCTCGCCATTGGCCGGGCGCTTCGCGTTGATGGCGGCGACGTCGTAGAGCAGCACCGTGGGCTGGTTCACGCCCTCGAACAGGTAGTTGTTGGCCGACACCGCGATGAAGTCGCGCGAGTCCCCCAGGAACTTCCCCGCGCGCGTGGTGGCAATGCCCAGGTTCATCAGCGCGATCTTCTTCTCCAGATCCCCCGCGATGCGCACCATGGACGCCACCGTGCGGCCACCACACTTCGTGCCGCCCGCGTCGAAGCCGTAGGCAATCACGATGCCCGAGTGCGTGTTGTCCGAGTAGCGCCACGCCACCTCCTCACAGCCGTCCCCATTGAGGTCGCCCACCGTGGCGATGGAGGCGGTCGCCGGCATCGTGGTGTCCGCCCACCCTCCATCAATGACAGGGGGGTTGGGGGGCATGGCGGCGGTCGGCCACGAATAAGCCGGGTCGCAGGCCAGCGTCATCTTCGCGAGCGACGCGTCCTCGGGCGCGCGGCCCAGGAACACGTCGATGCCGCGGTCACGCAGCACGGCCAGGTCCTGCTTGCCGTCGCCGTTGAAGTCGAAGCCGCCCACCACGCCCCGGCCAATGGTGGTGCGCTTGCAGCGGGTGTTCGCCGGGTCGTGGCAGCCGGTAACCACGGACGGCGCGAACACGCGGTAGGCCTGCTTGAAGGTGCCGTCCGCCTGGCCCAGCGACACCAGCAACCCGCCCAGCGACTGCGTGGCCGTCGTCATGCAGGCGTTCGCCACATAGGGGTCCCGCTCCGTCGCGGCGGAGTTCGTCGCCGGGATGATGAGCCCCGTGGCGCCGGCCACCATGTCCGGCCGGCCGTCGCCGTTGAAGTCCGTGAACGCCACGTCCACGCCCACGTTGCGGCCTCCGTGCCACGGAGAGCTGGCGCCCTCCCCTGACACGATGGCCTTGCCCGGCTCCGCGGTGTCGAAGGTGTACGCGCGGCCCACGGTCATGTCCGCGCCGTCGCCGTTGGGGCCCGGACCGGAGAAGCCCGGCGAGCCCACCAGCGCCATCACCTTGCTGTTGAGGCGCGCGACGGCCACGGTCTCACCGAAGCGCTCCACGCTGGCCTTGGCCGTGACATCCATGCCGCTGCGCGACCACTCCGCGATCGTCGCACCCGCCTTGGAGAAGACATCCACGCGACCGGTGAAGGCGCCCGCCGTGGAAGATGCGCGGCCAGAGAAGCCCGCCAGCACCGGACCGGACGGCAGGTTCCACGCCGCGAGCCCCGCGCCCAGCACCTCCGACTTCGCCGCGCCACCCAACGCCGCGAGCGGCTTGTTCATCACCGTGTCCTTCGACAGGCCGGTGAGCGGGAACACCAGCACCTTGCCCGCGTTGCCCAGCGTCGCCGTGCCCGCCGTCACCGCCGCGTACGGCGCGCCCAGGAGCAGCTCCGGGCCCGCAGTGCCGTCCACGTCCATCACCGCCCAGCTGCGCGTCGCGGTGATGCTTCGCGCGTCTCCGTAGAAGCGCGCGTAGGCGTTCGCCAGCGGCACCGTCGCAGGCTTCACCGTGGCCGGATCCGCCGCCAGCGTCGCGCCCCGAAGGTCGAACAGGTACGCGCCGCCCGCGTCCTGCGCCGCCGCCACGCCACCCGACGTGCGCAGGTCCGGCGCGTCCGCCTTGTCCGCCATCACCAGGAGGAACGGGGGCCGGTTGCCCTCGCCGGGGAGGGTCCCCAGGCGGAAGGTGCCCTCGTTGGCCATCGTCTCCACGGCGGTGTTGGACACCAGCACATACTGGTCCGGCACGGAGCGATAGCGCGGCGCCGTGTCGCGCGCGAAGTACACCGCCACGGCCATCTGCTGCCCGTTGGTGCTGCCGTCCGCATTGAAGCGGGTCAGCCGGTTCAGCGCCGCCAGGTCCGGACGGCCGTCGTCATTGAGGTCCGCCACGACGAGGGCGCGGCCCAGCTCCGTGGTGCTCTTCAACGTGAGCGTGCCGTCCGCCAGCAGGTCCTGTCCTCCCAGGCGCACCACCGGCAGGTCCGGAACGGCCTGTCCCTTGGTGAGGATGAAGATGTCGATGACGCCGCGCCGGCTGATGCCGGAGAGGGTGGACAGGTCCGCGCCGGGCGAGCCCACGAACAGGTCCATGTCCCCGTCGCCATCCGCGTCCGCGATGGCCAGGCCCGTGCCGAACCCGCCGCGGCCCAGACCGGTGAGCGCGGGCCTCATCAGCGCGGGCGCCTGTCCCGGCTTGAACGTGTAGAGGTACACCGCGCCCGAGTCACCGATGGTGACGTCCGCGGCCGGCGAGGACACCGCCAGGTCCGCGATGCCGTCGCCGTCCAGGTCACCCGCGGCCAGCATGTCGCCGAAGAGCGCGCCCTCGGTCTCACCCGTCAGCACCCAGGTGGGCTTCGCGGGCAGGCCGGACGCGCTGCCCTTGTAGATGAACACCGCGCCGCCCGTGGGGCGCGACAGCTCGCTCTCGCGCTGGCCCACCGCCAGGTCCTGGATGCCGTCACCGTCGAAGTCCGCGGTCACCAGCGTGGCCACGTCCGACAGCTTGCCGTGCGCCAGCAGGGGCCGCGTCAGCTCGTCCAGCACGCGCACCGACACCGGGGCCACGTCGCCGGTGAAGGCGTCCTTCGCCTCCAGCACGACGGTGCCGGTCGCACCCGCCTCCACCACGACGCGGCCGTTCACCACGGAGCCGGGGCCGGACTTCTTCGTCCACGTCACGCGGTCCGAGCCGCCCGTCGTGCCCAGCGGCGCGGACGAGCCCGACGGCACGCCCAGGTACTGCGGGTCACCCACCAGCTTCGCGGCCTTGCTCACGGTGTACTGGAGCGACTCCGTGTCACCGGACTTCGTGTCGCGCACCGTGATGACGTCCTGCGCCTCCACCTGGCCCGCCGTGTAGAGGCCCGTGTCGGTGAGCGTGGCGCCAGAGCCGTTGCTGGTGAGCGTGAAGGTCGCCGTGCCCACCAGGCCTTCCAGGGCGATTTGGAAGGACGTGCCCGGCCGCAGCATCGCGCGCGCGGGCGCGACGCCGAACCTGGAGATCACCTTCACCCGCACGCTGGTGGCGCCGCCGCACTGCTCATCCACCACCGTCAGCGTGGCCTCGCCGGCCGTACCGCCCGCGACGAAGCGGTTGCCGCGCATGTCGCCGGAGGAGCCGCCTGCCTCCGCGCGGAAGGAGTAGTGCCCGCTGCCACCGCCGGCCGTCAGCGTGGCCACGTCGCCGGAGCGCACCGTCGTGGGTTCCGCCGACAGCGACAGCGGGGCAAGCCCCTCGCAGGGGCCCACGTAGGGGAGCTGCTCGGCGGGCTTGAGCTCACCGTCACAGGCCAGGGTCAGCAGCGCGGCGAGGGGGGTCGCGCGGAGGAGACGTTTCATGGGGGTGCCTCGGAAGGGGGCGCCCGTCCTCCCCCGGGACGAAAGGAAGACGGGCGCATGCACTGACGAAGAAGCAGTCTTGAAGCAGGGACTTCAGGGCAGCGCGCCGGAAGACACCCAACGCTGGATGAGGGCGATGCCCTGCGGATCCAACGGCCCATCCGCGGGCATGCGCAGGTCGCGCACCGCCGCGTTGATGAGCTGGGCGTTGGACTTCCACAACTCGTAGGTGTTCAGCGGCCGGCCAGGGCTGGTGATGTGGCACTTGGCGCAGCGGGCCTCGTGCACGGGCCGGATGTCGCGCGCCCAGCTGGGGACCGTGGTGAGCGGCTGGTAGAGGAAGGGCATCTGCCGGCGCGCCTCCGAGCCGTCCTCGAAGCGGGACACGACGTTCAGCGTGTGGCCGCCCGGCGCCAGGGTGGAGAAGGAGAACGCCTTGAGCGTCTCGCCGTCCGCCTCCAGACCGCCCATGCTGAACGCGGGCCCGGTGGCTTCGACATCCTGGTTCTCCAGCTGGAAGTGGACGCTCTTCGGCGCGGTGCCCGGCGGCAGGCGGGCCTGGACCACCAGCCCGTCCTCCACCACCAGCATGCCCTGGTGCATGCCCGTCACGCGCGGCGCCGGCGTCTGGCTGATGGACAGGGCCTGCTCGCCCACGCGCGCCCACGCACAGCCGCTCTCGTCCGCGGCCAGCAGCACCACGGAGCCGGACGGCAGCCCCTCCGCGGAGCCCCAGACCTTCGCGTCCGCGTCGTAGGTGAAGAGCCGGTCCCCGGCGCGGGCCCAGAGGTAGCGCCCCGCGCTCAAGAGCTGCTCGGGCAGCGCCGGCAGCGACACCGTGCTCCAGCCGTCCGTGTTCCGGCGCAGCAGGCGGGTGCTGGTGAGCACCCAGACCTCACCCGGCGCGCCCGTGCCCGCGCTCAGCCCCGCGAGCGCGCGCACCGTCTCACCGCCCGCGAGCGGCGCGTCCGTGCCGCGCACCTGGTAGACGCCCGGCGCGGACGCCACCACCACGTTCAGCTTGCCCTCGCGCGCGAACCACAGGCCCGCGAGGCCGTCCTCCGCGGGCGCGGCCGTCATGGTGGTGATGCCGGAGAGCGGCTGCCCGGACAGCTTCAGCGACGCGAGCACGCCGCCCTGGATCTGGAACAGGCCCTTGGGGTGGGCAATCCAGGCCGCGCCGTCCGCGGTCTGCGCGGTGGCGACGATGCCGGTGCCCAGCACCTCCTGCCACAGCGGTTCGATGAGCCAGCCCTGGTCCGCGAGGAACAGGCCGCGGTCGGTCTCCACCAGGGCGCTGTGCGGCCCCAGGCGGAAGGTGGCGCGCACGGAGCCTGGCGCCGCCGTGTTCTTCGGGTGGGCGGCGAGCGCGGCCTTGGTGCCATCCAGCCGCAGGCGCACGGCCTCGCCTGTCGCGGTGGCGAAGATTCCGCCGCCGGACTGGTCCGCGAAGCCGGGCACCGCGGACAGGGACTGCGCCGTGGTGACCTGGTGGGCCGTGAAGACCGCGGGCTTCGCCGGGTCGCTGCCCGGGGGTGCGTCCTCGCCGCACGCGGTGGACAGCACCGCGGACATCAGCAGGAGCGAGGTGGGGAGGAAGCGCGCCACGGTGGGGGAACCGTGGCGCGGACGGGGACGCATGAGGGGAGTGCTCATCAAGACTCAGGCAAGGATGAACCGCAGCGGGTCCACCCGCGTGATGCTGTAGTCCAGCTTCGCCGAGGCCAGCACCGTCGCGATGATGTGCTCGGGGAAGATGTTGGAGCCGTTCGGATCATTGGCGCCCGTGCGCAGGTCCACCAGACCCGGCGACATGCCGATGTCACCGCTGCGGCCCACCACGGTGTTGTGCTTGATGCCCGCGCCCATCAACAGGCAGCTGTTGGACAGGTGGTGATCGCGGCCGCCCGTGGCGTTGATGGTGGGCGTGCGAGCGAACTCGCTGAACACCAGGATGGTGGTGTGGTCCATGAAGTTGCCGCCGCCCGGGTGCTGGGTGGCGCGCAGGTCCGTCACCAGCAGGTTCAGCGCGTTGAAGCCCGCGCGCTGGTTGGTCGCGTGCGTCTGCTGCGTACCGAAGTGGGTGTCCAGGCCGCCGGCCAGGTTGATGGACACGCACTGGCTGATGCCCTTCTTCAGGGCGGTGGCCACCATGGCGGCGCGGCCCGCGGCGCTGTTGTACGGGTAGGCCTGACCGTTGAGCCCGTAGAAGTCGCGCACGGACTGGTTGGCCGCCAGCTGGAAGCGGAACGAGTCCGACAGCTTGTTCTCCATCACGGTCTGCATCTGACCGCGGCTGCTCTCATAGGCGGTGCCCACGCCCCGCGCGGTCAGCGCCTGCTCCTCGCAGGTAATGGGCATGCCGTTGAGGTCGATGAGGCTCTTCTCGATTTCGCTGTCCAGCTGGCGCGCGGCGACAGGCGGATCCAGCGTGAGCACCAGGTCCGCCAGGCCGCTCACGCGCAGCGCGTTGGCGTAGCCACCGTAGCGGTCGTTGTAGGACTCCACGCCCTGGGCGATGGACGGGATGGGCACCGTGGGCTTCATCTGGCCCACGATCTCCGTGGCGGTGGAGGAGCCGCGCGCCGCGCTGCCGATGGGCATCTTCCCGGTGAGGAAGTAGCGGTAGCCCACCTCGTGGGTGAGCGTGCTCATGTTGATGCCGCGCACCACCGTCATCAGGTCGTAGTGGTCCGACAGGTTGGGCACGCGCGGGTCGCCGATGGCCGGCCCGAACGCGATGTTCGACGGGGCCGCCCCTGCCCGGTCCTTGGGGATGACGGGGATCTGCGCGTAGGCCGCGTCGGTGAGCAGGCTGTAGCCCGGCATGATGCGCGTGTCGCTGACCTTGTCAGCGGTGAACACCGCCGGGTCACGCGGGTCGAACGCGAGCAACTGGTCCCACCCTCCGCTGAAATACACGAACACGAAGCAGCGGTCGGGCGGCGCCATGTTCGTCGCCTGGGCCACGGCCTTGAAGGGGATGCCTCCCAGGAGGAGGGAGCCCATGAAGCCGGCTCCGGCCTTGAGGAAGTTGCGGCGCTCGGGGGAGCTGAGGTCGTCTTGGCGTGTCTTCTTCATCGCAGGCACCGTCAAGGTCAGTAGGTGATGAAGCGCGAGTCCGTCAGCATGGCGATGCAGACCACCGCCAGCGCCTGGTCGCGCTTCTTGAGGGTTTCGGCCCGGGCGGAGGCCTTGCGGAAGAACGTCGCGTAGCGCGTGAGTTCCTCACCGGAGAGGGGCGCGCCCCAGAACCGGGTGGAGAGGTACACGAGCGTCTCGTTCACCTGCGCGTCCGTGAGCTTGGTCAGGTCGCTCATGGGCGAAGGCAGCGTGCGCCCCAGGGTGCGCAGGGCGACGTCCGCCTGCGCGATGTCCTTCTGCGCCTGGGCGATGCAGACCTTGCGCGCGCCGTCGTCCAGGAAGCGGGCGAAGACGAGGTTGGGCTCCGTGTTCTCGGAGGTGATGAGCGCGTAGTCGGCGCGGCCCAGCGACTGGGCGCGTGCCTCCAGCTCATCCCACTCCATGCCCACCGCGATGCGGATGGACTCCTTGAGCTGCGCGACGGTGAGGCGGCGGGGCGCGCGGCCCACGCTGCCACCCTGGGCCTCCGGGTCCGGCAACGGGTCGATTTGATCCGTGTTCCCGTGCGGGTTGGGCACGGGGTCCAGCTGGGCGTCCAGCGGGACGGGCTTGGCGGGGACGTCCACGGAGCCCTGGGTGCAGCCCGTGGCGAGCGCGAGCAGCGCGGTCAGCAGAAGGCGGCGCATCAGTCGATCCTCCGGTACGCGTCGGACATCACCACCTGCTCGATGAGGCCCTTGAGGCTGTGGTTGTTCTTGGCGAAGTCCTGCGACAGCGTCTGGAGGTACATGCGCTGCTCCTCGACCGTCATGGCGCGGCCCAGGAACTCGTTCCAGACGCGCTTGACGGTGCAGCGCTCCAGGTCGCCCGTCTCCATCATCCGCTTCACCAGCGTCTGCGGACCGCCCTCGATGTTCTTCTCCTCATCCGCGCTGCGGTAGAGGTAGGTCTTCAGGAGGCCCAGCGAGTTGGCGCCGTCGCCGTCGAAGGCCTGCATCACGTACTGGCTGCACTCGCCGCCGCAGTTGGTGTCACCGTTGATGGCGCAGTCGCGGCACTTCACGTCCAGCTTGGGGAACTGATCCGGGGACAGGAACAGCGCGGAGCGCTCCGCGTAGCGGCCCCAGTGCGCGCCCGTGGGCTCGATGGTGGCGTGGCAGTAGTTGCAGCCGCAGCGCGTGGCCAGGTTGTTACTCCGGTTGCAGATGTCGTCCGGGGACGGCAGGTTCGCGTCTGCGGCCGGGGCGAAGTGCTTGCAGAGGAACGCCTCGTAGAACTCGTTCACGCGGGCGCGCTGCGTGGGGAAGCGGTAGAGGAACGCGGGCGTGGTGAGCACGCCGGAGTGGGTGCTCTCGCGGATGTACTCGCTCCACTGGGTGGCGTTCGCGTACGTCACGGCGGGCAGCGTGGCCACATCCGCGGGGGACTTGATGCTGAAGACGCCCGCGCCCTGGCGCTGCCGGTAGAACTCCGACAGCGGGCCGTTCACGAAGGAGCGGCGGGTGGTGAGGATGTTGAAGTAGGGCTCGTCGTTCCGCACCACGGCGTCCGTGATGTAGAGCGGCTCCTCGTTGAAGGCGGCGACGCGCGCGGTGTGCACGTCGGTGATTTCGCAGCGGCGCATCTTGTCGCCGCAGCCGCAGCTGCGGTCGCTGTTGAAGCGCGACGTCTCACAGGACGCACCCGAGTGGGGGTTCGTCGCGCGATCCTGCGCCTCCACGGCGCACACCTTCACGGTCTCCGTGGTGGTGGACCAGTAGGGCTGCACCGTGGTGGTGACGTAGCCCTCGCGCTGCACGCAGCCGCGCTGCGGAGTCCAGGTGCCGGCCGAGTTCGTCCTGCCGCTGGTGTCCTTCGACATGTCGAACCCGCAGCGCTCCAGCCTCATGCTGGTCGTCGGGGTGGTGGGATGCTCCCAGGCGGTGATGACGCCCGTGGCCGGAAACGGCACCAGGATGTTGGTGGTGTTCTTGTTCGGGTCCGGAAGGCAGAGGTAGCCCACGGACTTGCTCTCGGAGGCCAGGTAGCGGTTGTCGCAGAAGTTCACGTACTTGCCGTACGTCGCGTCAGCCTTCAGCGCGTTGCAGTCCGCGAACTTCAGCTCCGGCGACGTGGAGGCCACGTCCAGTTGGCGGCACTGGTAGAAGTTCGTGTCGTAGTCGTAGCTGACCGGCAGCGGGATGCCCTGCGCGTCGCGGCAGGCGGGGGCCGTGGAGTCGCTCTGGTGGGGGTCCTGCGGGTTCGCCTTGCAGCTGTCCTGCGCAATCTCCCCATCACAGCGCTGGCTCTGGCCACCGCGCAGATTGTTGGAGTTGTTGCCCGCGAAGCTCAGCGGCGTGCCGGACACGCGGTAGTCGCCGTTGCCCTGCACGCTCGAGTTGATGTTCGAGCGCAGCAGTGCGCGGTGGTAGTTGCGCATCCGGGCGTAGAAGGACTCGTCCTTCATCATCGCGCGGACGTCATCCGCGGTGACGGAGCCCTTGGCCTGGAACGCCTTGTACTCCTCCATGGTCGGAGGACGTCCCAGCAAATCGAGAGAAAGCTGACGGAGATGCCGCTCCAAGGGAACTTTCGCCACAGGCGCGCACACCGCTTCTTCAGCGGCTGCGGGCAGAGCGAGCAGGAGGGCGGCGCTCGCCAGGGGGGCAAGGCAACGCACGCTGAACACGGGGAACCTCCGAGAGGGGGGGTCGGGGGTGACGCAGTCAACAGAAGTATGAAGGAATTTCCGGTTTGATATCCAGTTGACCTAACCGATTCCATTCAACCGACATGTAGGCATTAGCAGGATTCCACTTGGAGACCCTGTTGCAAGCCGTCCGGACGCGGTCCACAAGGGGGACATGTCCAACGCTGCTTCCGGGCTCACCCCGTCGTCCTCGTCCGCCAACGACCGCTCCTTCTTCATCGCGATCGGCGTGGTGTCCGCTGGCGCGCTGGCGCTGCTGGCGTGGCTGCTGCTCATCCGGCGCGGAGGCGCGGGCATGGGCGTGGACCTGCGCTTCATGCCGGCGGTGAACGCGGGGCTCAACGCGACGGCGGCGGCGCTGCTGCTGGGCGGCTGGGTGGCCATCAAGCGCGGCGCGCGGAAGGTGCACCAGAATCTGATGGTGAGCGCGTTCGCCGCGTCCGCGCTGTTCCTGGTGGGCTACCTCGCCTACCACTTCGTGCACGGCGACACGCGTTACGTGGGCGACTTCCGCGGGCTGTACCTGACGCTGCTGGCCAGCCACGTCATCCTGTCCATGCCGGTGCTGCCCATGGCGCTGGTGGCCTTCTACTTCTCCTGGCGGCAGCAGTTCGCCCGGCACCGCAAGGTGACCCGGTGGCTGGCGCCCATCTGGCTCTACGTGTCGGTGACGGGCGTGGTGGTGTTCTTCATGCTGCGCGGCGGAGTGCCCGCCGTCTCCTGAAGCGCCGCGCTACTGCGCGGGGTGCTCGGACGTGGACCGCGCGGGCCCCGCGCTGACCGTGATGCCCCGGGGCAGGCGCACGGTGAAGGTGGAGCCCTGCCCCTCCACGCTGCGCACGGCGAGCGTCCCCCCGTGCAGCTCCACCATGCGGCGCGCGCTGGCCAGGCCCACGCCGCTGCCGGACACGTCCCGAGACACGTTGCGTCCGCGGTGGAAGCGCTCGAAGACGAAGGGCAGGTCCGCCGCCGGGATGCCGATGCCCTGGTCCGTCACGGCGAGCAGCACGAACTGCTGCGTCTCCGCTTCCTCCACCATCAGGTGCACGGTGACGGTGGAGCCCGCGGCGCTGTACTTCACCGCGTTGCCCATCAGGTTCTCCAGCACGCGCTCCAGGGCGTGCGCATCCCATTCGCCGGTGAAGTCGCGCCCCTCCGGCACCTCCAGGACGAAGTGGCGTGACGCGTTGGCCTCCAGCTCGCGCACCTTGCCGCGCACCATGGCCAGCAGGTCCATGGGCTCGCGTTTGAGCGGGCGCTCCTGACCGCGCGTCACCTCCAGGAAGTGGTCGATGAGCTCGGCCATGCGGTGCGCCGCGCGCACGATGTGCCCCAGGCGCGTCTCCAGGGCGGGCGTCATCGCGGCGGCGGGAATCTGCCGGCGCAGCACCTGGGCGTTGAGCGTCATGATTTGAAGCGGGCCCTTCAAGTCGTGCGTCGCCAGCGAGAAGAGCTCATCGCGCACGGCCAGGGCCTCGCGGGCGGCGGCCTCGGCGCGCTCGGTACGCAGGCGGCGTTCCTCCAGCTCGCGCGTCATCAGCACCGTGTCCACCGCGGCGCGCAGGCTGCGGCGAAGGCGCTCCGGGGTGAAGGTCTCCTTGACCAGGTAGTCCTGGGCGCCAGCCTTCATGGCGTCCACCGCGACGCGCTCGTTGCCGCTGCCGGTGAGCACCACCACGGCGGGCATCTTGGGCAGCGCCAGCTCCGCGAGCTTCTGGAGCATGCTGACGCCGTTCATGCCGGGCAGGTGGTAGTCGAGCAGCATCGCGTCCACTGCGTTGGCGGACAGGTACGCCAGCGCGTCCTCCGCGGAGGACACCGGCACCACTTCCCACTTCATGTCCGGGTCACGCGCCAGCGCGCGGCTGACCACGAGGCGGTCCGCCATGCCGTCGTCGACCAGCAGCACGCGCAGGCTCATGCTTCCGGCTCCTGCTCGGGCAGGCGCGCGGCCCTGAACCAGAAGGCATGGAGCGCCTCCGCGGTGGCCTGCAGCTGGGGACCGACTTCGGGCTTGAAGAGGTAGCTGTTGGCGCCATCCGCGTAGGCGCCCTCCACGTCCCCCTCCTCCACGGAGGAGGAGAAGATGATGACGGGGATGGCGCGCAGGTCCGGGTCCGCCTTCAGCGTGGCCAGCACCTGGCGCCCGTTGATGCCGGGCATGTGCAGGTCCAGCAGGATGAGCACCGGGCGCTCCACGTCCGCGTAGGCCCCGCGCCGGTAGAGGTAGTCCAGGGCGCTCTCGCCGTCGCGCACGCGCACCACCGGCACGGGCAGGGGCAGCCGCTTCGCGATGCGCATCAGCGCCTCCGCGTCCGGATCACTGTCCTCCACCAGCAGCAGCGGCTTCATGGTCGCGGTCCCTCGCCCAGCGTGAAGAAGAAGGTGGAGCCCTGGCCCAGCGCGGAGTCCACCCAGAGCGCGCCGCCGTGCAGCGACACCAGCCGGCGCGCGATGGCCAGCCCCGCCCCCGTGCCGCCGCCATAGGCCTGCGCGGGATGCAGGCGGCGGAACAGCTCGAAGATGGCTTCGTGGAACTGCGGCGCGATGCCGATGCCCGGGTCCTTCACGTAGAAAAGGTAGGGCGCGGTGACGTGCCGCGCCGCCTCCGGACGCGCTTCGTCCGGCCCCACGAAGCCCACCTCCACCCAGCGTGGCTCGGCTGTCTGGTACTTGGCCGCGTTGCTGATGAGGTTGGCCCACACCTGACGGATGCGGATGGAGTCACACGCCAACGTGGGCAGGCGGCGGGGCAGGCGGACCTCCACCCTGCCCTCCTGCAGCCGTGCGCCCAGCGTCTTGAGCACGTCCTCCACCAGGGTCTGTTGGTCCGTCTCCTCCCACGACAGCTCCAGCCGACCCAGGCGGCTGTACTCGAAGAGGTTGTCGAGCAGCTCGTACGTGCGCTTCGCCAACCACCCCAGGGCCTCCAGCTGCCCGAGTCCATCCGGGCCCAGCGCGGGGCCGAAGTCCTCTTGGAGGAAGGAGCTGTACTGGAGGATGCCGCGCAGGGGCTCCTTGAGGTCGTGCGCCACGGTGCCGCCAAACGCATCAAGCTCCGCGTTGGAGCGGGCCAGCTCCCGCGACAGCCGGGCCAGCTCCTCCGCGTGCCGCAGCACCACGCCCACCAGCGCGCCCTTGAGCGCGCGCGCCGCCTCCAGGTCCTGCGCGGACCACGGGGTGGAGGCGCCCTTCATCTCCTCGCGCCACACGTCGAAGGACGCGCGGGGACGCAGCCGCGCGTGGCCCGGTTCCGGCCGCACGGGCTTGTTCGGGTTGCCGGCCCACGCCACGGTGCGCGCCACCTCCGGGCGGAACCACAGCGCGAAGTGCGGCACGGACGGGTCCAGGCGCACCGCCAGCAGGCCCGCGGCCACGTCCGCGCGCGAGGCCAGCGGCGGGTACACATCCCCCAGCCGGTCCACGTGGAAGGCTTCATCCGGCAGCTCGCGCGCCGAAAGCCACGCCACCAGCGCGCGCACCTCCTCCGCGGACGGCGTGGTGCCGAGCAGCAGGGGCGACGCCTCCGGGCCCGCGCTCGCGCCCAGCACCAGCGCCACGCCGTGGGCCCCCGTGAGTTCCTTCAGCAGCGGAGCATGCGCCTCCAGCGCCTTCGCGGGGCTGCGCTCGCCCAGGTTCGGAAGGACGAGCGCGTTGAGCAGCGCCGCGTGGCGCGCCTGGGCGGCGGACTCCAGGCTCCGCTCCTCCGCGGAGAGCTGGAGCGACAACAGCCGCGCCAGCACCTCGCACGCCTGCCGCCGCGCGGCGGACACCGTGCGGGGCGCCAGGTGGTGGCAGGCCATGAGCCCCCAGAGCTGTCCGTCCTTCAGGAGCGACACGCTGAAGGACGCGCCCACGCCCATGTTGCGCAGGTACTCCAGATGGATTTCCGACACGCCGCGGAGCGCGGAGCCGGACAGGTCCAACGGGCGCTGGGGGCCGGGCAGCACCGGAGGCACCAGGGCCACGGCCTTCGCGTCCACGTCCGCGATGAGGCGCACGGGGTTGCGCGTGTAGAGGGCGCGCGCCTGCGCGGGGATGTCGCTCGCCGGGTAGTGCAGGCCCATGAAGGCGTCCACGCCCTCGCGCACGCTCTCCGCCACGACCTCACCGTGGAAGTCCGCGTGGAAGCGGTAGACCATCACCCGGTCGTAGCCGATGAGCTCCCGCACCGCGTCCGCGGCTTCTTGAAGCAGCGCGACCGTGCCCTTCGCGCGAGCCAGCGGTGACGCCAGCCGCTGCACCGCGCTCAGCGCTGTCTCGTCCGAGCCCACGTCCTCGTCCGCCAGCGGCTCCAGCTCCAGCACACGCAGGCCGTCGCTGTCATGCAGGAGCGCGGAGCAGCGCTGTCCCGACACCTCCACGGTGACGGGCCCCGGCCCCTTGCCCGCCTCCACGCGCGCGAGCAGCCCGCGCGGAAGCACGCCGGACAGGGGCTTGCCCAGGAGCGCATCCGGCCCGGCGCCGAGCAGCGCCTGGACGTTCGCGCTCACGACCGCGACGGCCTCCGTGTCCCCTCGGAAGGCGACGAGCACACCCCGGGGCTGGATGCCCCCCAGCAGGTGGATGGGCTCGCGGTCACAGACGCTGAGGTCGGCATCAGAGACGGACGGGGACATCGTGCTCTCGCATCAACCAGGCGGCGAAGGTGTCGAAGGTATCGCGGGCGCCCTGCACGACGGCCGCGTCGAAGGTCTCGGAGGCCGCCCGTTCGGACGCCCGGGTGAGGGCGTCACCGAACGCACGCCACATGGGGCCCACCTGGTCGCCATAGGCCCGGAAGAAGGTGAAGTTCCCCACGCGCGCGTCCGGCCCGAAGTGGCGCGTCAGGTGGCGCAGGATGAGCTGGCCCCCCAGCGTGGAGCCCTCCAGCACGTACGCGCAGCCCAGCGCCTCCGCCAGGCCCGGCAGCGCCGGCAGCGAGGAGGCGCGCGGCAGCCGTGCGAGCGAGGCCGTGTCGTGCCCCATGGCGCGCAGATCCGCGTCCAGCAGCGGCGTCTTCCAACGCGCCCCCAGGTCCAGCGCTGGCTCCAGGGCCGCCAGGGGACCGGCGAGCAGCGCCTCCAGGGGCAGATAGAGGCCGTAGAAGGCCTCCAACTGGCGCTGGTAGTCCGCGGGCGTCAGGTGCGCGTCCATCAGACGCACCACGCCCTCCGTGCGCTCGTGGTGGGGGCGCGTCTCCGTCTTCAGCCGCTGCATCAGTTCCAAAGTGGCCGGAGGATCGGGAGCGGCGCGGCGGGGGAAAAGAACCAATTGCGCTGAATGTTGGCCGTTCATCGCAGGCGACTGTCGTCCGTTCACTCACGCCTGCGGCGGGGGGCGCACGGAGCGTGAGGCTTCACGGGGTGCCTGTTTCCCCGGCACCACTCCACGCGGTGGCTCGACCCCCTGGACCACCCTGTCTTTACGGGCTGCGACACGACGCGTTAGCCTGGAGGCTCAACAGCTTGGCTTCCCGCGTCATGCGGGAAAGGGGTCCTGACGATGCCGTTCACCCTCCCTCCGCGCTACGGGCTGTATGAGCCGGAGACCGAGCACGACGCCTGCGGCGTGGGATTCGTGGCCCACATCCGGGGACAGCGCTCTCGGGGCATCGTGGAGGACGCGCTGGAGCTGCTCAACCGCCTGAGCCACCGCGCCGCGGCAGGGCGCGACCCGGAGACGGGCGACGGCGCCGGCATCCTGGTGCAGTTGCCGCACCGCTTCTTCAACCATGAAGCGCCGCGGCTGGGTTTCGAGCTGCCGCCGCGCCGCCAGTACGGCGTGGCGCAGGTGTTCCTGCCGCAGGAGCCGGAGGCGCGTCGCGCGTGCGAGGCGCTGTTCGAGGACGTGGTGGAGGAGGAGGGGCAGCGGCTGCTCGGCTGGCGCGACGTGCCGGTGGCGCCGGAGGAGCTGGGGCCGCTCGCGCGAGAGGCCGCGCCGTTCATCCGGCAGCTGTTCATCGCTCGGCGCCGCGTGGTGCCCAGCGCCTTCGAGCGCAAGCTCTACCGCATCCGCAAGCTGGTGGAGAACCGCGTGCAGGCGCGCGGCGTGGATCCGCAGGGGCGCTTCCACGTGGCCAGCTGTTCGTCGGAGACGCTCATCTACAAGGGACTGCTCCTGCCCCGGCAGCTGCCGCGCTTCTACGCGGACCTGCGGCACCCGGAGTTCGTCAGCGCGCTGGCGCTGGTGCACTCGCGCTTCTCCACCAACACCTTCCCCACGTGGGAGCTGGCGCAGCCGTTCCGCTTCATCGCGCACAACGGTGAAATCAATACACTGCGTGGCAACCGCAACTGGATGACGGCGCGGCGCGGGCTGCTCCAGACGGCGAAGCTGGGCGGGAGCCTGGAGCCGCTGTGGCCCATCATCGTCCCGGGCAAGAGCGACTCCGCGCAGTTCGACAACATGGTGGAGCTGCTCTACCTGGGCGGCCGCACCCTGCCCCACGCGATGATGATGATGATCCCGGAGGCGTGGGAGGGTCACAAGGAGATGGGCGACGAGCGCCGCGCCTTCTACGAGTACTCCGCGTCCCTGCTGGAGCCGTGGGACGGCCCCGCGGCCATCGCGTTCACGGACGGGCAGCTGATTGGCGCGACGTTGGACCGCAACGGCCTGCGCCCCGCGCGCTACCTGGTGACGGAGGACGACCGCATCATCCTGGCGTCGGAGACGGGCGTCATCGACGTGCCCCCGTCACAGGTGCGCCGCAAGGGCCGGCTGACGCCGGGCCGCATGCTGCTGGTGGACACCACGGAGGGGCGCATCCTGGAGGACGAGGAGGTGAAGCATGAAATCACCTCGCGCTGGCCCTACCGCCGCTGGCTCCAGCGCAACGTCTTCACCTTCGAGGACCTGCCCGCCGTCCCCGCCCCCGCGCGCCTGAAGGGCGAGACGCTGTGGCGGACGCAGCGCGCGTTCGGCTACACGGATGAAGACGTGCGCACCACGCTGGTGCCCATGGCGGAGACGGGCAAGGAGCCCACGGGCTCCATGGGCACGGACACGCCGCTGGCGGTGCTGAGCGACCAGGCCCCCACCCTCTTCAACTACTTCCACCAGCTCTTCGCGCAGGTGACCAACCCGCCCATCGACCCGCTGCGCGAGGCGCTGGTGATGACGCTGGCCACCGCGCTGGGCCCGGAGGGCAACACCTTCGAGGAGACGCCCGAGCAGTGCCACCGGCTGTCCCTGCCCGGCCCCATCCTCACCAACGGGCAGCTGGCGCGACTGGCGAACCTGCGCGGAGACACCGGCCTCTTCGAGCCGCGTCCCTTGAGCCTGCTGTACCCGCACGCGGGCGGCGCGGCGACAGCGCTGGAGGTCGCGGTGGAGCGGCTGTGCACGGCGGCGGTGGATGCCGTCGACGCGGGCGCGAGCATCCTGGTGCTGAGCGACCGGGGCGTGGACGCGGCGCACGCGGCCATCCCCGCGCTGCTGGCCGTGTCCGCGGTGCACCAGCGGTTGGTGCGCGACGGCACGCGCATGTACACGGGCATCGTGCTGGAGACGGCGGAGGCGCGCGAGGTGCACCACTTCGCGTGCCTGTTCGCCTACGGCGTGTCCGCGGTGAACCCGTACCTGGCGCTGGACACGCTGCGCGCACTGGCGGACGCGGGGGAGCTCAAGGCGGACGCGGACAAGGCGCAGGCGCAGTACCTCCACGGCCTGGAGGAGGGGCTGCTCAAGGTGATGTCCAAGATGGGCATCTCCACGCTCCAGTCCTACCGCGGCTCGCAGCTCTTCGAGGCGGTGGGTCTCCAGCGAAGCCTCATCGAGAAGCACTTCACCGGCACGTCGTCGCGAGTGGAGGGCGTGGGCCTGCCGGAGCTGGGCCGCGAGGTGGCCGAGCGGCACGCGCGCGGCTTCGGCGTCGGCGCGGACGGCGAGGAGGACCTGCTGCCCGTGGGCGGTCAGTTCCGCTGGCGCCGACAGGGCGAGCGGCACAAGTGGAACCCGGCCACCGTGGCGAAGCTCCAGGCAGCGGTGCGCGCGAACGACGCGGCGCAGTTCCAGGAGTACTCGAAGCTGGCGGACGACGAGACGCGCGAGCACAGCAACCTGCGCGGCCTGTTGGACGTGGTGACGGACGGCTGCACGCCGGTACCGCTGGAAGAGGTGGAGCCCGCGCTGGAGCTGGCGCGGCGCTTCGTCACCGGCGCCATGTCCTTCGGCTCCATCAGCGCGGAGGCGCACGAGACGCTGGCCATCGCGATGAACCGGCTGGGCGGCAAGTCCAACAGCGGCGAGGGCGGCGAGGAGTCCCGCCGCTACACCCAGGACCCCAACGGCGACTCGCGCCGCAGCGCCATCAAGCAGGTGGCCAGCGCGCGCTTCGGCGTGACGGCCGAGTACCTGGTCAACGCGGACGAGCTCCAAATCAAGATGGCCCAGGGCGCCAAGCCCGGCGAGGGCGGCCAGCTTCCGGGCCACAAGGTGGACGAGCGGATTGCGCGCGTGCGCTGGAGCACGCCGGGCGTGACGCTGATTTCGCCGCCGCCGCACCACGACATCTACTCCATCGAGGACCTGGCGCAGCTCATCTACGACCTCCAGTCCGTGAACGCGAAGGCGCGCGTGAGCGTGAAGCTGGTGAGCGAGGTGGGCGTGGGCACCATCGCCGCGGGCGTGGCCAAGGCGGGCGCGGGCTGCGTGGTGGTGGCGGGCTACGAGGGCGGCACGGGCGCCTCTCCCCTCTCCAGCCTCCAGCACGCGGGCCTGCCGTGGGAGCTGGGGCTGGCGGAGACGCAGCAGGTGCTGGTGCACAACGGCCTGCGCTCGCGCATCCGCGTGCAGGTGGACGGCGGCCTGCGCACCGCGCGCGACGTGCTGGTGGCGGCGCTGCTGGGCGCGGAGGAGTTCGGCCTGGCCACCGCGAGCCTCGTGTCCGTGGGCTGCATCATGCTGCGCAAGTGCCACCTCAACACCTGCTCGGCGGGCATCGCCACGCAGGACCCGGCGCTGCGCGAGCGCTACCAGGGCACGCCGGAAAACGTCGTGAGCTTCTTCCTGCTGCTGGCGGAGGACCTGCGCCTGCACATGGCGAAGCTGGGCGTGCGAAAGCTGGATGAGCTGGTGGGCCGGGTGGACCTGTTGCGCCAGCGCGCGGCGGTGGACCACTGGAAGGCGCGAAAGCTGGACCTGTCCGCGCTGCTCACCGCGCCGTCCGCGCCGGCCACCGAGCCGCGCCACTGCCAGACGCCGCACCGCAAGGACGTGGCGGACCACCTGGACCACGAGCTGCTCACCAAGGCGCAGTCCGTGCTCGCGGGCGGGCCGCCGTTGATGCTGACGCTGCCGGTGGCGAACACGCACCGCGCGGTGGGCGCCATGCTTTCCGGTGAGATTGCCCGCCGACACGGCGCGCAGGGGCTGCCGGACGGGAAGCTGCGGGTGAAGCTGAAGGGCTCCGCGGGCCAGAGCTTCGGCGCGTTCCTCGCGTCGGGCGTGACGCTGGAGCTGGAGGGCGACACCAACGACTACCTGGGCAAGGGGCTGTCCGGCGGACGCATCATCGTCTATCCGCCGGAGGGCAGCCGCTTCACGCCCGAGGAGAACGTGCTCGTCGGCAACACGGTGCTCTACGGCGCCACGGCCGGCGAGGTGTACCTGCGAGGACTCGCGGGTGAGCGCTTCGCGGTGCGCAACAGCGGCGCGCAGGCGGTGGTGGAGGGCGTGGGCGACCACGGCTGCGAGTACATGACGGGCGGCGTGGTGGTGGTGCTGGGCCAGACGGGCCGCAACTTCGCGGCCGGCATGAGCGGCGGCACCGCGTACGTGTTGGACCGCGAGCGTTCCTTCCGCGAGCGCTGCAACCTGGAGATGGTGGAGTTGGAGTCGCTGGTGGACGAGTCGGAAATCTGGCTCGTGCACGGGATGATTGAACGCCACCTGCACCACACCGGCAGCGCGCTCGCGCGGCGGGTGCTCGACAACTGGGAGCTGATGGTGCCGCAGTTCATGAAGGTGATGCCGTCCGACTACAAGCGCGTGCTCCAGGCGCGAAGGGCGGCGCGCAGGCCGCCACCGGCCGCGGGTGTGCAGCAACTCCACGTCGTTGGCGGGGGGGCCTGAACCATGGGCAAGCCCACGGGTTTCATGGAGTGGCAGCGCGTCCACGCACCCAAGCGGGACAAGGTGGAGCGCCTGGAGGACTGGCGCGAGCTGCACCTGCCGCTGGCGGCGGACGAGGCGAAGCGTCAGGCGGGGCGCTGCATGGACTGTGGCATCCCCTTCTGCCACCAGGGATGTCCGCTGGGGAACCTCATCCCGGACTTCAACGACGCGGTGTACCGGGGTCAGTGGAAGGAGGCGTACCAGGTGCTCAGCCGCACCAACACCTTCCCGGAGTTCACCGGACGGCTGTGCCCCGCGCCGTGCGAGGCCGCGTGCGTGCTGGCCATCGACCGGGACGCGGTCACCATCGAGCAGATGGAGAAGGAGATCTCCGAGCGCGCCTTCGCGGAGGGCTGGGTGAAGGCCCGGCCTCCGGCGCGGCGCACGGGCAAGCACGTGGCGGTGGTGGGTTCCGGGCCCGCGGGCCTGGCGGCGGCGGCGCAGCTGAACGCGGCCGGGCACAGCGTGACGGTGTACGAGAAGGACAGCCGCGCCGGAGGCCTGCTGCGCTACGGCATCCCGGACTTCAAGCTGGAGAAGGCGGTGCTGGACCGCCGGCTCGCGCTGATGGAGGCGGAGGGCATCGTCTTCCGCACGGGTGAGGATGTGGCCGTCACGCCGGGCTGGCGCGCGCTGCGCGAACAGTACGACGGCGTGGTGCTGGCCCTGGGCGCGCGCAAGGCCCGCGAGCTGGACGTGCCGGGCCGCGAGCTGTCCGGCGTGCTGCAGGCCATGGACTACCTGGAGCACCAGAACCGCGTGGTGACGGCGGGAGCGGCGCCGGACGCGCGGCTGGAGGCCCAGGGCAAACGGGTCATCATCCTGGGCGGCGGCGACACGGGTTCGGACTGCCTGGGCACGGCGCTGCGCCAGGACGCGGCGAGCGTGATGCAGGTGGAGCTGCTCCCCGCGCCGCCGCAGCTGCGCGCGAAGGAGAACCCGTGGCCGCGCTGGCCGCTGGTGTTCCGCACGTCGTCCAGCCAGGAGGAGGGCGGCGAGCGCGCCTTCGCGATGATGACGAAGCGGCTGGAGGGCGAGGACGGCCAGCTGAAGCGCCTGCACGCGGTGCGCGTGGAGATGCAGCGCGAGCCGAACGGCGCACTGAAGCTGGTGGAGGTGCCGGGCTCCGAGGAGGTGTTCGAGGTGGACCTGCTCGTGCTCGCCATGGGCTTCACCGGCCCGAACACGGACCGGCTGGCGGAGGAGCTGGGCGTGACGCTGTCGCCGCGCGGCACGGTGCAGGTGGACGCGAAGTTCTCCACCTCCGCGCCGGGCGTGTACTGCGCGGGCGACGCCAGCCGGGGCGCGAGCCTCATCGTCTGGGCGCTCGCGGACGGACGTGAGGCGGCGCGCGCGCTGGACACCTGGCTGTCCGGCACCGCCTCCGTGCTGCCCACGCGCGGTCAGGACTGCGCGTTCTAGGCACCGCGTCCCGTCAGTGGACGCGGGCCGCAGGCGCCTGGAGGAAATCGAGCGGCAACTCCCGCGGCTGCGTCCTGAAGCCGGGACGCAGCTCCAGCAGCTGCTTCACCACGCCGATGTCACGGATGGGACCCACCGTGAGCGTCGGCGCGGGCGCACCGGGAGGCACGTCCAGGGGCACGCTCCCGGCGAGCGCCTCCATCCGGGACAGGAAGCCCAGGTCCAGGTCGATGAACCATCCGCACGTGGTGCAGCTGGCCAGCTCCTGCAGCCGCTGATGCCGGCGCAGCAGGTCCGCGAACGGCCACGACGCCACGGCGGACCCGAACTGGGCATCCGGCACGGTGAACATGAAGCCCGGGCCCCCACCCGTCAGGAACTTGGACAGCCGGGCCGGGATGCCCGACGTGGGGCTGACGTGCACGAAGGCCAGGTTGTCCGTGCCCGAGAAGTCGTTCGTGCCCGTGTCCTTGAAGTGACAGCCATTGCACGTGTTGACGGAGAACTCCTTCCGCGCGCAGACCTCCGTGGCATCCGTGGGCACCACGCTGAAGCCTTCCCAGTGGGTGGGCGGCGCCACCAGCGCGTTGGCGCCCAGGAACGGTCTGCCATTGAGGGTGCGAGGCACCGTGAAGTGCGCGGTGCACCGGGTGGGGACAGTCACCGGCTGCTCGACGCCGTTCTTGACCTGCGTGCGGACGAAGGTGTCGATGTCCGGATCCGTCTGGGAATCGTGGGTCGCGTCATCGGGAGTCAGCGCCATCGTGTGGACGCGCAGGGGCCCATTGGAGGGCTTGTCCTTGCCGGTGACGGGGTGCTCGTCCGCCAGCCGGAACTCCCGCATCTCCCACGGAAACGCCAGGGCCACCTCGTTGGTGCGAATCTGGTTGAGCGCGTTCGCGTTGCCCTTCCCCGGAGCCCGTCCCCGCAGGACGACGCTCTGGGTCATCTGCGTGAGCTGTGCCTTGTAGGCCACGTTGAAGGACGTGAACGTCCCCAGCAACGCCCACTGCCGTGCCCAGGCGACGACCGGCGCGCACCCTTCGCCGGGCACGCCGTATTCGAAGATGACGGTGAAGGGCTTGAGGTTGCAGGTCGC
Source organism: Corallococcus exiguus (assembly GCF_009909105.1). Taxonomy (NCBI): domain Bacteria; kingdom Pseudomonadati; phylum Myxococcota; class Myxococcia; order Myxococcales; family Myxococcaceae; genus Corallococcus; species Corallococcus exiguus. The sequence goes on along the minus strand of NZ_JAAAPK010000001.1, from coordinate 1,012,622 downwards.
CTCCGTGCCACCGCCCCAGGGCGAGGGGCGCGTCAGCCCGAAGATGAAGCGCAGCTCGCCCGGGTCCGTCGGCTTGTCGTCGTAGTCCCGGGTGCCGGCCAGGTCGATGCGGTTGACGATGGACAGCAGCCGGAAGGGCGCGATGTCCAGGTCCAGCGGCTTGCTCAGCACCACCTCCCAGCGGCCCGTGGAGGTGTTCTGCTGGAGGGCCGAGGTCGCGCCGCTGGCGGCGGCCCAGGGGGCAATCACTTCGTCATGCATCTTGCGGCGCGCGGGCACCGTGTCGCCGTTGGACTGGAAGTCATTGAGCCAGAGCGACAGCCAGTTCAGCACGAAGGCCTCCGGCCGCGCGCCGGAGCCCTGGGCCATCTCCCGCATGAGGTGCGCGAAGGTCCACACCCCGCCCTTCGTCCCCGCGCCGGTGCAAGGGTCCCACGTGCGCGCCGGGTCGAGCACCACGGCCGGGTCGCGGATCATCTGCGTCCGCTCCCACTGGGGCTGGGTGGAGGTCGGCACCAGCGGGCAGTTCGTGACCGGCGTCCGCGCGCCCCACCTGAAGGCCTCCGCGTCCACGGGAAGCCCCTCATAGCGGGCGACCGGGTGGCGGCCGTTGAACAGGATGGACTCCCGGGTGGTCGACCCAAGTTCGCCCGAGGCCAGGCGGCGCTCGTTCTCCTGGCGCCGCTCCAGCTCCGAGTCCGGGAGCCGCGCGAAGAGCGTGAAGAAGTCAGGACCGGGGCTCGAGGGAATCGCACCCAACCGGGCCAGCGTGTCGGAGTGGAACAGGACCGAGGGCCGCGCCGGGTCTCCCACCACGCGCACCAGGCTGTCCGCGAGGAGCCGGTTGGCCGGAGGCGGCAACTTCACGTGCACCGCCGTCGTCTCCCCCAGCGGCGTTGGCTGTTCCAGCTTCTGGACGAAGGTTCCGGCGACGGACAGGCCCGGCACGAGAGGCAGCTCACCCAGGCTCGTGCTGCTCCCCCGCGACTCCTCCGCGGCGTCCTGCCGCGAAGGTTCCTGCGCCGGATCCTTCGCGCAGCCACTGACTGCCAGCGCGGCTCCCAAGACGGCGATTCTCAACTCCTCGCACTTCCGAAACATACATGTCCCCCCGGTAATGCCAGCCTTTGCATGAACTGGCTGGCATTGACTCAACGCCGCAGGGGTGAAGTGCGCGCACGGACGTCCAACCCATGACGGGTCGCAGTCTCGCCCCGGACAAGGTGCTGCCCGCGCGAGTGATCAGCAGGGGCTCCACCCATTCCCTTCCCGACAGGCTCACGGCCTCGCGGGGTCCACACGCTTGGAGGCCCAACGCATCACGGGGCCACCCGCGTGAAGCGGAGGGCCCCGTGTCCACGGCATCGACTGGGAGAGGATGTTACGCGGGCACGGGCTCCGACGAAGCGGCGTGCTCCGGAGCGATGGGCTCGCTCGCGACGGGCGGCGTGGGGACGGCGAGCGCGGCGGTGGGGACCTCGCCCACGGTCTCTCCGTGCTGGCTCAGGTCGAGGCCCTCCTCCTCCTGCTCGCGGGTGACGCGCAGCGGGACGATGCGGTCGACGATCTTGTAGAGGATGTACGAGCCCACGAAGGAGAAGACGGAGACGACGACCAGCGCCAGCAGGTGCATGAGGAAGGTGCGCGTGCTGCCGTAGAGCAGGCCCACGTCCTTGGCGAGCACGCCGGTGAGCACCATGCCCACGATGCCGCCCAGGCCATGGCAGGGGAACACGTCGAGCGTGTCATCCAGCGCGGTGCGGCTCTTGAAGTGGACGGCGGCGTTGCTGACGAAGCTGGCGACCAGGCCCACCACGATGCTCTGCCCCACGGTGATGAAGCCGGCGGCGGGGGTGACGGCGACCAGGCCCACCACCGCGCCCACGCAGGCGCCCATGGCGCTGGGCTTGCGGCCGCGCAGCCAGTCGAAGGCGATCCACCCGAGCATCGCGGCGGCGGAGGCCGTGTTGGTGGTGGCGAAGGCGAGCGTGGCCAGCGACGACGCGGACAGCGCGGAGCCTGCGTTGAAGCCGAACCACCCGAACCACAGCATGCCCGTGCCGAGCATCACGAAGGGAACATTGGCGGGAGCATGCGTGGCGTGCGTCAGGTGCACCTGGCGGCGGCCCAGGACGATGGCGCCCGCGAGCGCGGCGAGGCCCGCGGACATGTGCACCACGGTGCCACCGGCGAAGTCGAGCACGCCCCACTGGCGCAGGAAGCCCTCCGGGTGCCACGTCCAGTGGGCGAGCGGCGCGTAGATGAAGACGCTGAAGAGCACCATGAAGAGCAGGTACGCCTTGAAGCGCACGCGCTCCGCGAACGCGCCGGTGATGAGCGCCGGGGTGATGATGGCGAACTTGAGCTGGAAGAGCGCGAAGAGGAGCAGCGGCACGGTGGGCGCCAGGTCCGGGTGCGTCTCGCCGCCCACGCCGCTGAACATGAAGAAGGTGCGCGGATCACCGATGAGGCCGTGGAAGCTGTCGCCGAAGCAGAGGCTGAAGCCCACCACGACCCACAGCACGCTGATGACGGCCATGGCGATGAAGCTCTGCATCAGGGTGGAGACCACGTTCTTCAGCCGCACCATGCCGCCGTAGAAGAACGACAGGCCGGGCGTCATCAGCAGCACCAGCGCCGTGGCGGTGAGCAGCCACGCGGTGTCCGCCGCGTTGATGGGACCGCCCTGCTTCACCTGCGCCGCCGGGGCCACCAGCAGTCCCGCCACCCCCACCGCCACCAGCAGGACCATCGCCATCCACTTCTGCATCGCCGCACCTCTCCAGAGAGCTGACGCGATGCATTGTGGGTTCTATGCGGGCTAGTTTCAACCCTCCGGAAGCTAAAACCCATCGAATTAAGTCTAAATTTCAAATCAATAGACCCAGCACACAACATTTCAGCAGCAACCACCAGGACGGCGGCCTGGTCGCTACCTTCTGTCCAGGATGCGTCCCTGCCCATCGATGGCGTAGACGGCGCCCCCGTCCAGGATGGGCTCGCTCAAGCCGCAGCGTGATGGCTGCGGGGAGAACCACACGAAGAACAGGTCGGCTCCCGATTGGAGGACATGGGTGTCGTAGGTGCTACGTCTGGAGAGGCACTGCGCCATCCGCTTGTCAGGGTTCTGGGTCTGGAGCTCCGAACCCGGGGGAAGGAACTCGTTCATCGCGACCTCAAGGGCGGCCATCACGGGGCCCTCCAGGTGGACACCTTCCTTGAACGAGTTCGGGAACACCACGGCCGCGGCCTCTTGGGGAGGCGCCCACGAGGCCTTCTTCGCCTTGTGATACCCGAGCAGCGAACACCCGGTCAGTGGAAGGCAGAGCAGGGCAAGCCACATGGACGTCTTCATCGCGAATCCTCCCTGCGAACGACTACGGCAACCATGACTGCCCCTCGAACAGGTCGAAGCTGAAGTCCCCCGCTGTTCCGGAAGCCTTCCCGATGGGGATCCATCTTCCACTTCGCAGCGCCGACACGACCCGGGAAGAGTAGTTGTAGTCGTACGCAAGGCATCCACCATTCCGAGGCCCATAGAAGAGGCGCAGTTCGTGCTCCCAGATCCGTCCGGACCTGTCCACGAAGCGGGCGGAGCCCCACGGCGACCAATCCGGCTCGTGGTTCGCGCCCATGTCCTCGCGGGAAAACTCCCAGTTGTGGGGATGCGGATGCGCGGGTCCAAGGATGACGGGGTCGCGGGTGTTGGCATCCCGGAGCGCCAGCGGCACCTTGCAGTACTTCCTGCCTCCTGCCCCATCACCTCCCAGGTCCGAGAAGTAGCTGAGGAAATAGGCCTGCTCTTGAGGGGAGTAGTACCAGAGCGCGCAGTACTCCTTGCCCTGTCGGCCATGCAGGGTCGAAGCACCGGGCATCTGGATCATCCGCTCACAGGCAACTTGAGCCAGCTCCTCGCGTGTCTTGAAGGGACCCGCCAGGGGCCCCTCGACCTCGTACATGCCATTGGCGAGCTGGCGTACACGAACGTTCGGATGCGGCGCCGAGCATCCCAGCGCCAAGAGCAACAGCATCCAGTATGGATTCGTTGGCATCCAAGCTCCTGTGGCAAACGCACGTGGGTCAGTCCTCGGAGTCGTCAGTGCCGAGTTCTACAGGCAGCGGGTTGTTCATCAGGGTGAGCCGCCCGGGGAGCTGGACCACCAGGAAGCCCTTGCCGTCGATTCGGATCTGCATGCGGTGGACGGCCTCGCCACTCTTGATCCAGGCCTCCGCTTCGTCCCGGGTCGCGAAGTCCCGCTCGACCTTGATCTTGAAGTTGGGGTCGAGGCGCTCGCGGTAGTAGTGCGCGAAGTCATCGAGTTTGCCGTGCTCACGGACGTAGAGCAGGCAGAACGCAGCGGTTTCAAACGCCTTCGACTCCCGAGAGCCTTTCCCTTGGCGCTCCATCGCGGCCCCGAGGACTTCGAGGACTTCCTCCACGTTGACTTCCGGTTTCTTGCTCAAGGGCGACGCCTTTCCGTCAGATGTGCCTCAGCACCAAAGAGCCCGCCGGTGCCACGACGAACGTGAAAGCCCCCGCGACGATAACAACGGTTCCCAGCACGACCTCTGTCTTGGGCCCCGGAGCCAGTCCAGCGCGGTTTCATGTCGGGACGTTGGGTGTGTCCACAAGCGGTAGCGATCATCACCGTGAGGATGAAGAAGGCCCCGGCATGACAACCGGGGCTTCCGTGCCGGACGCTGGGGCTCATGGGAGTCACCCCACTCCCGAGCTCCAACCGCCTTCAAGCCGCGACGGGCCTCTGTCCTGCGCAGGTCAGTTCACCTGCGCGAGCGAGCCATCGACTTCCGCGTCCTCGTTCTCAGACGCGTCCTCTACCGCGTCCACGCCCTGCGGAATCCCATCCACGTAGGTGACGACGTTGTTCGGCAGCGCGGCCACGCGCGGGCCCGGTGTCACCACGCCCGTGAGGTTCAGCGGATCCACTCCGGACAGCTGGATGCGCACGCCGGACGGAGGCGCGCGCCGCACCGCGCGCGCCATGTCCACGGCTTCCGGCAGCGCGAACTGCTCACCCACGAAGCCCGATACGAAGCGCCCACCGCGCAGCTCGCCTCGTGCCTCCATGCGCCGGTAGACGAACAGCAGGTCGCGCCACGTGGGCGCCAGCGATTCGCGCATCACCAGGTCGCGCCAGACGATGCCGTAGCGCTGGAGGAACAGCTTCGCCAGCGACTCCGTCACCTCTTCCTGCGACTTCGGCTCCGCTGGCGCCAGCAGGCTCCAGCGGCCCGGCCCGCCCCGGTTGAGCAGCTTCTGCCGCTTGCGGTGCGCCGGGCTCTGCAGGATGCGCAGGTTCTGCACCGCGTCCGCCGTCACGAGCCCCTTCGCCACCAGCTCCCACAGCGCGTCCTCCACCTCCGCCGGCAGCCGCCGCGCTCGCGTCACCAGGTCCTGGAAGAAGCACGCGCCCCGCCGCTCCAGCACGCCCACCACGTCCTTCGCCGCCGCGCTCAGGTCCGGCGGCGTCCACACGCCTCCGTCCGCCAGCACCGCGTGCGGACGCGCCGCCGCGAGCATCCACTCCAGGTCCTCGCGCACCGTGAACGTCAGCGGCGCGTTGCGCGTCGGGGATGACCGCTTCGCCACCACCGGCTCTGGCGCCTCCACCGGCGCGCCCCGGCGCGGGCCCGCGGGCTTCGGCGGATCCTTCAGCGTCACGCGCCCCCACGCCACCTCGCCCGCGTAGCACGCGCGCTCCATCAGGTCCGGCGTGTAGCCCCTCATGCGCGCGGGCAACAGGAAGCGCTCCCACGCGGAGGCCGGCGCTTCGTACCCCTGCAGCAGCCGCACCGCCTTGAGCAATCCCGTGGAGCCTCGCAGCGCGTCCACGTCCTCCAGGTGGTGCCACCGGAAGAGGAAGCGCATGAAGTCCTGCGGGCTCAGCGGTTCAATCTCGCGACGCAGCCGCCCCACCGTCAGCCGGTGGATGCGCTGGAGCAGGCGCCGGTCGCACCACTCCAGCACCGGGCTTCCGTCCGCGTCCCGAGGCACCGGCACGTCGTCCTGCGCGCGGAACTGGCCTCGCAGCACACTGCCCTGGCTCTCCAGGTTGTGCAGCGCCAGGTTGATGTCGTCCGGATCCAACAACGTCAGCCGCGCCAGCTCCGTCACCGTGGTGGGCCCCACCAGCTCCATCCGCCCACGCACCACCTGGAGCACCGCCGCGTCGCGCTCCACCGGCCGGTCGTATTCCAGCACCGGCAACACCGGCTGCGTCTGCGCGTCCGGGAAGAGCGCTCGCACCGCGTTGCCCCGCTCCGCCGACACCAGGAACCGCCCGCCCTGCCGCTCCAGCCAGGCCACGCGCCCCTGCTTGAAGAGCCCTGTCTCCAGGCCTCGCGGCACCTCCGACGCTCGCACCAGCACCAGCTGCAACAGCGCGTCGTGCAGCTCGTCCTCGTCGCGCATCGGCTGCGCGGCGTCCTCCACCACCTGCCGGATGGCGTTCGCGTCCAGCGCCCCGAACGCCGCCGCGTCCTCGGCGGGCATCGCGCGGCGCAGGGCCACGTTGCGCACGCGGCGCTCCTCGGCCGGCGCGTCGTCCAGGAAGGTGTAGGGCTGGCTGTTGATGAGCGCGTGCGCGAAGACGCTCGGCTCCGGGACGTCTCGCGCGACCAGCTGGATGCGCCCGTCCTTCATGCGCCGGAGCACCTCGCGCAGGCCGTCGATGTCCATCGCCTCGCGCAGACAGTCGTCCATCGTCTGCTTCACCAGCGGATGGTCCGGCAACTCCACGTCCCCGCCGCCGTGGTTGTCCTGGCAGCCCACCTGCGCGGGGAACACCGCCGCCAGCAGGTCCTCGCTGCGCGCGCGCTGGAGGTTCGGCGCCACGCGCTTGCCTCCCATCATCCGGTGCAGCGTCAGCGCTCGCGACGCCACCCACCGGAAGCGCGTGCCAAAAATCGGCGCCTGGAGGATGGCCTGCACCAGCACCTCCTCCACGTTGTCCGGGTGCAGGAAGTCGAAGATGTCCGCCAGCGGGAACGAGTGCTGTTCCCCCAGGCTCAGGAGGATGCCGTCCTCCGTGGCCGCCGCCTGCAACTCGAAATCGAACGAGCGGCAGAAGCGCTTGCGCAGCGCCATGCCCCACGCGCGGTTGATGCGGCTGCCGAACGGCGCGTGGATGATGAGCTGCATGCCGCCCGCCTCATCGAAGAAGCGCTCGGCGACGATCTGCGTGTGGCTGGGCACCACATCGCCCAGCATCTTCTTGCCCAGCCGCAGATAGCCCAGCAGCGCGTCCACCGCGGGCGGGGGCACGCGCAGGAGCTTCTCCAGGAAGCCCGCGGGGTCGTCGTGGCGCAGTAGCTCTTCGCGCAGCCGACCTACCTGGAGGCTCAGCTCGTCCGTGCGGCCCGGGGCCTCGCCACGCCAGAAGGGCACGTTGGGCGGCGCGCCCTTCGCGTCCTCCACCATCACCGTGCTGCCCATGACGCGCTGGATGCGCCACGCGGTGCTGCCCAGCAGGAAGATGTCTCCCGGCGAGGACTCCACCGCGAAGTCCTCGTCCAGCGTGCCCACCACCTTGCCTTCCGGCTGCGCGGTGACGCTGAAGTTGAACGTGTCCGGGATGGCGCCGCCGTTGGTGAGCGCGGTGATGCGCACGCCCCGGCGCCCCTTGAGCCGCTGGTTCACCCGGTCCCGGTGCAGATGGATGCTGCCCCGGCCCCGGCGCTCGGAGACGCCTTCCGACAGCATCTCCAGCACCTGCTGGTACTCCTCCCAGGTGAGGTCCTGGTACGGGTACGCACGCTGGAAGATGCTGAAGAGGGCGCGCTCGTCCCATTCCTCGCACGCGCACGCGGCGACAATCTGTTGCGCCAGCACGTCGAGCGGCTTCTTGGGGATTCGGACCGCGTCCAGATCTCCCTCGCGCACGGCGTTGAGGAGCGCGACGCACTCCACCAGTTCGTCGCGCGTCATCGCGAAGAGGATGCCCTTGGAGATGCCCGCCTTGTGGTGGCCAGCGCGGCCCACGCGCTGGAGCAACACGGAGATGGCCTTGGTGGTGCCCAACTGCACGACCAGGTCCACGTTGCCCACGTCGATGCCCAGCTCCAGCGACGCGGTGGCGACCATCACGCGCAGCTGGCCGGCCTTGAGGCGCTCCTCGGCGGACAGGCGCATTTCGCGGGACATGCTGCCGTGGTGCGCGGCCACCGACTGCTGGCCCAGGCGTTCGCCCAGGTCGTGCGCCACGCGCTCGGACATCTTGCGCGTGTTGACGAAGATGAGCGTGGTGCGGTGCTCGCTGGAGAGCTGGATCAGCCGGTCATAGACCTGCCCCCACATCTCGTGGCTCGCGATGGAGGACAGCTCCGCGTCCGGGATCTCGACCTTGAGGTCCCACGGACGCTGGTGGCCCACCTCCACGCGCTTGCACTCGGTGAGGGACGCGCCGGTGAGGAAGCCGGAGATGGCGTCCAGCGGCTTCTGCGTGGCGGACAGGCCCAAAAGCTGAGGGCGCACGTCGGTGAGGGCCTTGAGGCGCTCCATGGACAGCGCGAAGTGGCTGCCGCGCTTGTCTCGGGCGAGCGCGTGGATTTCGTCCACGATGACCGTGCGCACATGGCGCAGGGTGGCGCGGGCGCGCTCGGCGGTGAGGTAGAGGTAGAGGGACTCGGGCGTGGTGATGAGGATGTGCGGCGGGCGGCGCACCATCTGGGCGCGCTCGCCGGCGGGCGTGTCGCCGGTGCGCACCTGCACGCGCAACTGCTGCGGTTCGTAGCCCTCCTCGCGCGCCAGGGTCATCAGCTCCTCCAGCGGCTGGAGGAGGTTCTTCTGCACGTCGTTGCCCAGGGCCTTCAGGGGCGACACATAGAGGACTCGCGTGTGGTCTGGCAGCGTGCTGTCGAGCGCCATGCGAAACAGCGAGTCCAGCGCCGCGAGGAACGCCGTGAGCGTCTTGCCGCTGCCCGTGGGCGCGGCGATGAGCACGTCGTGGCCGGCCTGGATGAGCGGCCAGCCTTCAACCTGCGGCCGGGTGGGTTCGCCCAGGCGTGAGGCGAACCAGCGCCGCACCACCGGGTGGAAGGCGGCGAGCGCCGGATGGGCCGCGAACTCCGACGTGAAGGCGAGGGCGATTTGAGGGGACATGGCGGGCTCCCAGAGGGCCAGCCTGAACACAGGTACAGCGCGTCGTCAACGGACGCCGGGTGCCCACCCGGGGCCCAGGCCTCCCTCCAGACGGGGGGTCTGTGCCAAGGAATGCGGCGCGGTAGCCTCGTTCGGATGACCCAAGTCTTCTTCTCCGACCTGGAGACACACTCGCCCAGCGGGCGCTTCACCCTGACCGCCCGCTCACCCCACAACGGGGCGATCCTCCGCCGCGGCGGGCGGAAGGCTTCCTGGTGGTGGGGCAGGCGCACCGCGTTCCAGAACGAGTTCCGCTTCCAGTTGCTCGAACACATCCGCGGGAGCGCCGAGCCTCGCCTTGTCTGGGAGCGGTGGCAGAAATGGAACGAGAGCAGTCCGCACCAACTGTTCGTCTCGGACACGGGCTGGTCCATCCTCCGGACCCACGGCCCTCAGCTCATCGCCGTGTCTCCCTCGGGACGCGACGTGCTTCGGGTGGACATCCTCGGTCCCAGGGAAGGGAAGGTGGGACGCAATGCGTGGCAGGCCGACCACGCCACGTACACGACCGCGGGGCTGTTCTGGTCGAAGCATGCGTGGCCCTACTTCTTCCGCGACGCCGAGACGGACTTCTTCATCTGGCGGACCCACAGAGGGCAGCGGCTGGTGCTCGACCTCACCCACGCGGCCATCCTCCCGGAGGCGGATGTCCGGGCTCGCGAATGGGATGCCGCGGAGCAGCGCGATGCGTCCGCGCTGCTGGCGATGCTGACGGAGCAGCTCCAGGAGGTTCAAGCGCTCCTGTCGAAGTCATCCACCGCTCCGCAGAAGGAAGTCCCTAGCGAGTTGCGGAAGCACCTCGACAGGGTGGTGGGCGCCGTCGTGCTGGTGGGCGCACACCGCATCCACGCGTGCCTGCCACTCCTCCAGCAGTGGGAATCCGTGGAGGATTGGAGCAGCGTCTCGCGCAGTTCCGTGTTCCACGAAGCGTCCCTGGAGGAGCAGGCCTTCCGCCCCATCGTCCAGCAGTCCCTCCGGCGGCTGGGGGTCCAGCCCCGGGGCTTCGCGGCCTATTCCTTCCTCGACGCGAAGCATGAACGGTACGCGATCCCAGAGTGCCTGCCGGACCGGCGCGAGCGGGCAGCGACCCTGGAGAAGACGATGTCGGCCTGGGAAGTCCTCCAACGGGTGGGAGCACCGGACCTCATCCATCACGGGACCGAGATCTCCGACGACGTGGAGCGCGCGTTCGAGCACTGGGAATACGACTTCCAGGCCGACGGCCAGTGGACGACGCTTCAGTTGCGCTGGGAGCTGAACTCGCGCCCGCCCTTCATCGCCGAGCTCCAGGAACGCCCTGCCTCCTGGCTCCAGTCGAACGCGCGCGAGCGGGCACTGCTGGAGCGCTAGGCTGGAGCCACGGCTCACCTCAGCCAGACATCGCAGTGCGGACAGCGGTCCAGCGACAGGGTGGGCGATCCGTCCGAATCCGTGTTGTCGAAGTCCCGCAGGTTGTTCCCGCATCCCGGACACAGCAGGTGGAAATACGTGCTGACCATGGAGGTCAGGCTGGCGCAGATGAAGCCCGCCGCGAAGGGGACCCCCGCCAGGTCCCACCCGTCCGGAGGAGGCGCGCGCCGCAGGAAGAGCCAGAGGCCCCCGCCCAGCAGCCCCACGACACCGCCCGCGAACACCACGGTGTTGTGCAGCGCCAACCGCCTGCTGAACTCCTCGCGGATCCTGACGAACCGCTGGAAGTCCAAGTCCCTCCGGTCGGACACAGTCAGCACCGTCCCCGTGGCGGGCGAGCTGTCCTGGACCGCTTCCCGCGCCGACGCCGCCAGCGCGCGGTGGTTCTCCGCCGTGGACTGGAGCGCGGAAGCGACCCCCGCGAGGTCCCGCAGGAGCTCCCGGATGGACTCTTCGGAGAGCGAGCCCCTTGGGGAGGCGGTGAGCTCCTGCCCCTGGAGCTGGAACGGAGCACCGCGAGCCTGGAGCTGGCGCAGCGCATCGCGGACGACGGGTTCGCCCAACAGGCGGATGACCGCCGCTGGATTCGCGCCCCGGATGAGGAACGCCGCATCCAGCGCGGACTGGCCCACCTGGATGTCCCGTTCCTTCGAGGCCCCGCGCCAACGCAGCCCCCACCCCTGGGGGAACAGCGCGAAGTCCTGAGGCAGCTTCACCCCCAGCGTGAGACGAAGCCGTGAGGCTCCCGTGCGCAACAGGGACACCTCCACCGGATGGCCCCGGTAGCGCCCCGCCAGCAGCACGCGCGTGGACGACGGGAACGGTGACAGCTCCAGGATGGGGCCCAGTGCCCGCCAGCGACGCCGGGCCCATGCGCGGCGCCACGCCCGGAGCGTCAGGGGTGTCAGCGCCAGTACGGTCGCGACGGCAAGCCCGAGGAACCCAGGGGACATTGTGAAGCCCAGGCTAAACGCGGATCCAACACGGAGAAAGCACGGCGTCCAACGGTGCCTCCCCACCCCGGTCCGAGTGAAGCGTCCGAGCACGGAACGTCCGGGAGAAAGTGGCCGCGCGGGACGGGAACCCAGGCACACTGAGCGCCTTGAAAAGGAGCCACACCATGAGCTGGGAAGAAGACCTGCAGGGCCGTGAGCCCCCGCCCTCCCTGGAGACGCTCATCGTCCCGCGCGTGCGCGACCTGGGCGATGGCTTCCACGTGCGCCGCGCCCTGCCCTCCGCGCGCCGCCGCATGGTCGGCCCCTTCATCTTCCTGGACCAGATGGGCCCCGCGGACTTCGACCCCGGCCGCGGCCTGGACGTGCGCCCCCATCCGCACATCGGCCTGTCCACCGTCACCTATCTCTTCGAGGGCGAAATCCTCCACCGCGACTCGCTGGGCTTCGTGCAGCCCATCCGCCCCGGCGCCGTGAACTGGATGACCGCCGGCCAGGGCATCGCCCACTCCGAGCGCACCGGCCCCGAAACCCGCTCCGCCGGTGGCCGCCTCTTCGGCATCCAGGCGTGGATCGCCCTCCCCAAGCAGCACGAGGAGGTCGCCCCCGCCTTCGTCCACCACCCCGCGGACACGCTCCCCATCATCGACGGCGAGGGCATCCACCTGACCGTCATCGCGGGCCAGGTGCATGGCGGCAAGTCCCCCGTGCGCGCCCACTCCGACCTCTTCTACGCGGACGCGAAGATGGAGGCGGGCTCCCGCTTGAAGCTCTCCGCCGAATACGAGGAGCGAGGCCTCTACCTCGTCGAGGGCACCGTGGAGGTGGAGGGCACGCGCTTCCAGCCCGGCGAACTGCTCGTGTTCAAGCCGGGCAGCGAAATCATCCTCAAGGCGGAGTCCTCCGCGCGGATGATGCTCCTGGGCGGCGAGCCCATGGACGGCCCGCGCTACCTCTTCTGGAACTTCGTGTCGTCCTCCAAGGACCGCCTGGAGGCCGCCAAGGCGGACTGGAAGGAAGGCCGCTTCGCCGCCGTGCCCACGGAGACGGAGTTCATCCCCCTGCCTCCGGATGATCCGCCGGCGCCCGTGCGCTACCCGTAGAGCCGGCGCACCGGCGCGAGCGTGCCCGCGGGCCGCTGCGACTTCGCCTGCGACCACGTCAGCCGGTACGTCGCCGCCGTCCCGTCGAAGGCGATGGGCTTCACCTCGGGTGAGCCCGCGCCCGACGCGCGCAACGTCTCCGCCAGGAAGCCGCAGGCGAAGAAGGGGTTGTCCGCCAGCACGTCCTTCACCCACAGGGTGGCGTCCTGCTTGGACAACTCCTCCACCCGCACCTCGTTGAAGTTGTTGCCCGCGCGCAGGTTGTACGGCACGCGCTCCAGCGTCTTCTGCGGCCCCAGGTGCGTGACCAGCTGCATGCTCGCCCGCCCCACGGACGTCTGCTGGAAGCCCTTCAGGTAGCGGGCGCCCAGCTCCAGGTAGGCCGACTCCAGGGACTGGCCGGGGAAGACGTCCCGCGCGGCCACGTCCAGGAAGACGCGCCACTGCTCCAGCGAGTAGTGGGGGCGCAGCGGCTCGGACAGGTTCAGGCCCGCGGCCTTCAGCTTCTGGCGCCCGTCACGCGTCAGGTACGGCCCCAACGCACGCACGAAGAGGGCTTCCACGCTCTGGGCGAAGATTTGCTTTTCGGATGGGACCATGCCCCCAGGGTGGGGGCGCGCCTGCGCATCCGGAAGGGTGGCCGCAATGCATCCGTCCACGAGTCGTCAAACCCGTAGGATTTTCAGCCTCGCGGCAGACGCACCGTGAAGGTCGTCCCCTGGGCCTCGGTGGAGGTCACCTTCACGGTGCCGCCGTGGGAGTGGACAATCTGAGCGGTGATGTAGAGCCCCAGGCCCAGCCCTCCGGCCGCGCCACGCTCCCGGTCGCTGCGGCCGGCGCGGCGCCACGCGGCGAAGAGGTGCGGCAGCTGCTCCGCCGGAATGGGCGCGCCCAGGTTGTGCACCCGCACCACGGCCTCGCCATTCAGCCCCTCCGCGCTCACGCGCACGGGTGAATCCGAAGGGCTGAACTTGAGCGCGTTGGACACCAGGTTGCCCACCACCTGCTCCAGCCGGTCCGCGTCCCACGCGCCGCGCCCGTCCCCCTGCATGTCCAGCAGCACCTCGCGCTGGGGCTGGCTGGCGCGCACTTCCTCCACCGCGCCGCGCACCACGTCGAACAGGTCACACCGCGAGCGCACCACCGGCAGCCCCGCGCCCAGCCGCGCCCTGGCGAAGTCCAGCAGCTGGCGGATCATCCGCTCCATGCGCTCGGCGCTGGTGAGGATGCGCTCGGTGAAGACGCGCTGGCGGTCGGACAGCTCCCCCTGGCGCTGGAGCTGCTGCGCGGACATGGACAGCGCGTTGAGCGGGTTGCGCAGGTCGTGGCCCAGGATGCCGATGAACTGCTCGCGGAAGTCCTCCGCGTTGCGCAGCTCCGTGACGTCCTGACCGGTGGCGATGACGGCCTCCACCGCGCCCGTGGGGCCGGTGGCCGGGGACATCGTGTACTCGAAGTGCCGCGGCCCCTGGTCCGAGGACAGGGTGACGCGTCCGCGCTGCACCTGGCCCGTGCGCCGCGCCGCGTCCAGCGCCGTCGCGTAGGACTCCAGCTGCGGGTCGATCACGCGAATCGCGTCCATGCTCCTGCCCGGCACGTGCACGTGATGCGAGCCACGCGACGCGGCCACGGCCTGGTTCGCGTAGATGAGCGTCCCGTCGCCGTCATAGAGCGCGATGGGGTCCGCCGCCGCGGCCATGGCCAGCTCCAGGAGGCGGCGCTGCTGCTGCACCTGGTCGGAGAGGACGCGCACCTCGCGCTCGGCGCGGCGCAGGCGCAGGAGCGCGTGCACCTGGGCCACCAGCTCCTCTGGATCCACCGGCGCCACCAGGTACGCGTCCGCGCCGTGCTCCAGCCCCTGCGCCCGGTCCGCGGCGCCCACCGCCTGCGCGGACAGGTGCAGCACCAGCGCGCTGCGAGTGCGCGGGGAGGCCTTCAGTCTCCGGCACACCTCCAGGCCGCTCATGTCCGGCAGGCGGACGTCCAGGATGACCAGGTCGGTGTGCTCGTCCGCGAGCGCCAGCGTCTCTCCGCCCGTGCCCGCCTCCAGGACCTGGAAACCCGAAAGGGACAGCACGCGCGACGTGACGTAACGGCTGGCCAGGTCGTCATTGACGTTGAGGATGATGGGCGCGGAGGACATGCGAGCGGATGGAACCGTGGCCCTTCTTCGTAATGGCTGCCCCCGGGCGCGCCAAGTGTTGCACGTGGGAAAATGTCTTCTCCGACGGAACAGCCAGGGGAACGGGCGTCCGCCGCCGCTCGCTGGATGACAGGGTGGCTCCCGCGCCAGCCGGATTCGCGATAGGGATGGTCCATGCGCCCTCCCTGCCGCCCGCTTCCCGCTGATGGTCGCTTCCTCCAGGCCGTGGGGCCCACGCCGCTCGTGCCCGTGCGGCTGGACCCGGAAGGTCCGACCATCTGGTGCAAGTTGGAGTTCCTCAATCCCAGCGGGTCCACGAAGGATCGCATCGCCCGGTACATGCTGGAAAAGGCGTGGCGTCTGGGGGACCTGAGCCCGGGCGGCGACGTGGTGGAGGCGTCCAGCGGCTCCACCAGCATCGCCATGGCGTTGGCGAGCGCGCAGATGGGCTGCCGCTTCACGGCGGTGATGCCGGAGGGCGTGACGGAGGAGCGGCTCATCGCCATCCGCGCCTACGGCGGCGAGGTGGAGCTGGTGCCGCGCTCGGAAGGCATCCGGGGTGCCATCGCGCGGGCGGAAGCGCTGGCGAAGGAGCGCGGCGGCTACGCGCCCCGCCAGTTCGAGAACCCGGACAACGCGGAGGCGCATCGCGTGTGGACGGGGCAGGAAATCCTGGCGCAGGTGCCGGGCGGGCTGGTGCACGGCGTGGTGAGCGGCGTGGGCACGGGCGGCACCATCGTGGGCCTGTTCCAGGCGTTCGCGGAAGCGGGCTGTCCGGTGACGCCCTTCGTGGCGCGGCCCATCGCCGGGCTGGGCTGCGACATCGAATGTTGCAGCTTCAGCGCGCGCGTGCCGGGCGTGGTGGACGGCCTGTCGCGGCTGTACCGCGAGGCGGACATGCCGGGCCGCGTGGAGCTGGATATCTCGGATGACCTGGCCATGCGCACCGCGCGGGCGCTCATCCGCCGGGGCTTCCCGGTGGGCCCGTCCTCCGGCCTCAACTACGCGGCGGCGGTGGAGGCGGCGAAGCAGTTGGGCCCGCAGGCCCAGGTGGTGACGGTGTTCCCGGACCGCATGGAGCGCTACTTCTCCACGGAGCTCGTGCAGCCCCGGGCCGCGCCCAAGGCCAGCTGAAGGCCCCTACGTGCGCATGCGCACGCGCGTCTCGTGCACCGTGTCCGGAGGCGGCGCGGTGCGCTCGCGCTCCTGGGCGCGCATCAGGCGCAGGATGCTGGGCCCCAGGACGTCAATCTCCGTGGAGGCGTAGGCCTCCGTGCCGAAGCGGCGGATGGAGTCCGTCTGCCGCTCCAGGATGCGCACGTCCTGCCCGAAGATGTGCAGGCCCACCGGCAGCACGAAGGGCACCGCGGCCTTGAGCAGCCAGCGCGGCACGGGCAGCTTCACCGTCACCACCGCGTACACGAGCGTGTCCCAGTCATCCACCGGAGTCATGGCGGAGTTGACCAGGATGTGGCTCTTCTCTCCGATGCGGTACTCCACCTGCGCGATGGACGGCATCAGGAAGCGGTCGAAGTGCTGCACCACCCCGCCCCCCGGCGCGAGCAGCCGCCCCACGAGCCCCTTGGGCGCGGGCTCGCCCAGGTACTCCGCCTCCACGCGGTCCGCGCTCCTGCGCACCACCACGTCGATTTCGTTCTTCTTCTCCGCGGTGCGGAACAGGCCACCGTGGAGGAAGGCCGTGTGCGGCACGTCCAGCGTGTTCTCCAGCACCGCATGCAGCGAGCCCGGCGCGCGCAGCACCCGGCGCACGGTGGTGTACTCCGCCGCGTCCAGCAGCGGGAAGCGGAAGGGCTCCGACGTGGGCTCCACGCCGGGCGTGGAGTAGACCCAGACGAAGCCGTCCTGCTCGCGCGTCGGGTAGGAAGCGGCGCAGCGGGAGCGGGCCTCGGGCTCACCCACCAGGCCGGGGATGAGCCGGCACTGGCCTCCGGTGTCGAAGCGCCACCCGTGGTAGCCGCACTCCAGCTGCCCGTTCTGCACGCGCCCCAGTGACAGCGGCACGTTGCGGTGCGGACAGCGGTCCATCAGGGCGCCGGGCTTGCCGCCCTCGCCCCGGAAGAGCACCAGGGGCGTGCCCTGCAGCGTGCGCGCGAGCGGCTTGTCCCCCAGCTCGCGCGACGTGCAGAGGATGAACCAGGAGTGCGGAAGCCGGACGACGGAGATGTGACTGGGGGACGCACCTGGGGTGCGCCCCTCCTCGCGGGCGGTCATGCGCCCAGTCTAATGGGCCCGGGCCTCCGTGCACGCCCCCTTCAGGCGGGCAGGTCGGCGAAGCGTTGGGCGGCCTCCGGGTTGAGGGGCTGAGGCATCACCCCGCCGCTCATCCTCCGGCAGGACTCTTCGCAGCGGCGGCACGCGTCCGCGCAGGCCTCCATCATCCCCTCGTCGCCCATCTCCTCGCAGGCGGTCGCGCAGGCGGCGCACACCTCCGCGCAGGCGAAGCATGTGCGCGAATGCAGGTCCGAACCGCGCAGCATGAAACGCGCGCTCGTCTCGCAGATGTCCGCGCAGTCCATCAGCAGCCGGAGGTGCCCGGGCTCGGCGAGCCTGCCTCCCTGCTTCAGGCAGTCCGCCAGGGTCTCCAGGCAGACGCGGCGACAGGCCGTGCAGTTGTCGATGCACACCCGAATCGCGTCGTCGCCTCGCATCACTTCGGCATTCGCCATGGTGGGGGTCCTTTCGGGCCTCACGGTGGGCACGCGCGGGGACGCCACCATCCCGCCGCGCGCGCCCGACTGGCCGGTTGCTTCCGGACTAGAGCTTCAGCCGCCGCAACCGCAGGGCGTTGCCGATGACGGACACCGAGGAGAGGCTCATCGCCGCGCTCGCGAACAGCGGGCTCAGGAGCAACCCGAAGACGGGGTACAGCACGCCCGCCGCCAGCGGCACTCCCAGCAGGTTGTAGACGAAGGCGAAGAAGAGGTTCTGCCGGATGTTGCGCAGCACGGCCTGGCTCAACCCACGCGCCCGAGCGATGCCTCGCAGGTCGCCCTTCACCAGCGTCACGCCCGCGCTCTCCATCGCGATGTCCGTGCCCGTCCCCATGGCGATGCCCACGTCCGCTCGCGCCAGCGCCGGTGCGTCGTTCACGCCGTCGCCCGCCATCGCCACCACGCGCCCCTGGGCTTGCAGCGCCTTCACCGCGTCGCCCTTCGCGTCAGGCTGCACGCCGGCAATCACCTCCGTGATGCCCAGCCTGCGCGCCACCGCGTGCGCCGTCGTCGGGCTGTCTCCGGTGAGCATCACCACGCGCAGGCCTTCGTCCCGCAGCCTCGCCAGGGCCTCCGGCGTGGACGGCTTCAGCGGATCCTCCACCCCCAGGAGCCCCGCCGCGCGGCCATCCATCGACACCAGCACCACCGTCTGGCCCTCCTGGCGCAGCGCCTCCGCGCGCTCCGTCAGCGCCTCCACCTCCACGCCCAGGCTCCGCATCAACGCCGCGTTGCCCAGCGCGACCTCGCGTCCTCCCACGCGGCCCCGGACGCCCTGCCCTGGCACGGACTGGAAGTCCTCCACGCCACCGGGGGACACGCCTCGCTCCCTCGCGCCCGCGACCACAGCGGCGGCCAGCGGATGTTCGCTGCCTCGCTCCAGGCTCGCGGCCTGGCGAAGCAGCTCGGAGGCGTCCACACCAAGCGCGGGCTCCACCGTCACGAGTCGCGGCTTGCCCTCCGTGAGCGTGCCCGTCTTGTCCACCACCAGCGTGTCCACCGCCGCCATCCGCTCCAGCGCCGCCGCGTCGCGGATGAGCACGCCCATTCGCGCGCCCTGCCCCGTCCCCACCATCACGGACATGGGCGTGGCCAGGCCCAGCGCGCACGGGCAGGCGATGATGAGCACCGCCACCGCGTTCACCAGCGCGTGCGCGAGCCTCGGCTCCGGACCCCACACGCCCCAGACCACCGCCGTCACCACCGCCACCGCGATGACCGCGGGCACGAAGATGCCGGCCACCCGGTCCGCCAACCGCTGGATGGGGGCGCGCGTGCGCTGCGCCTCGGCCACGCGCTGGACGATGCGCGACAGGAGCGTGTCCTGCCCCACTCGCTCCGCGCGCATCACGAGCGTGCCCGTGCCGTTCAGCGTGCCACCCGTCACCTTCGCGCCCGGGCCCTTCTCCACCGGCACGGGCTCACCGGTGACGAGCGATTCATCCACCGCGCTCGCGCCCTCCAGCACCTCGCCGTCCACCGGCACCTTCTCACCGGGGCGCACGCGCAGGCGCCATCCGGCGTGCACCTGGGACAGCGGCATGTCCTCTTCGTGGCCGTCGTCCGAGATGCGCCTCGCCGTGGCGGGGGCCAACGACAACAGGGCCCGCAGCGCACCGGACGTCGCGTGGCGGGCGCGCAACTCCAACACCTGCCCCAGCGCCACCAGCGTGAGGATGATGGCCGCGGCCTCGTAGTAAACGGGCACGGTGCCGCCGTGTCCCGTGCGCGCGCCTTCCGGCAACAGGTGCGGGAACAGCGTGACTCCCACGCTGAAGACGTACGCCGCGCCCGCGCCCAGCGCGATGAGCGTGAACATGTTCAGGTGCCGGCTCTTCACCGACGCCCAACCCCGCTGGAAGAACGGCGCCCCCACCCACAGCACCACCGGCGTCGCCAGCGCGAACTGCGCCCACACGAGCGCCGAGGGCGACAGTCCGTGCCGCACCGGCAGCATGTCCGACATGCCCAGCAGCATCAGCGGCGCGCTCAGCACCAGGCCCACCCAGAACCTTCGCGTCATCGAACGCAGCTCTGGATCCGGCGGCTCCTCCACCGTCACCGTGCGTGGCTCCAGCGCCATGCCGCACTTCGGGCAGGTGCCGGGCCCGTCGCTCACCACCTCCGGGTGCATCGGGCAGGTGTATTCGACGCGCGTCTGGAGGACGGGCGGCGCTTCGGACTCCAACGCCATGCCGCACTTCGGGCACGCCCCTGGCGCGTCCTGCCGCACCTCCGGATCCATGGGGCACACGTACACGGCGCCCGGCGCGGCGGGCGGTGGCGGCGTCCGGGGCTGGAGGAACCGCGCGGGGTCCTCCTGGAAGCGCTCGCGGCACTTCGGGCCGCAGAAGAACCAGGTGTGCCCTTCGTGCTCCCAGCTCCCGCCCTTCGGTGCGCGAGGGTCCACCTCCATGCCGCACACGGGGTCGATGGCGGGCCCCTCCCCGCCCACGGAGGGCGGCGACCGGGGTGAAGGCGGAACAGGGTGATGCGGATGGTGATGCGTCATGGGAAGCCTCCTTTCCCCGGGCCAACGCGGCACCCGGCGCGCTCTTACACATGCGTAACCCTCCCTCCCGAAGCCCGTGCCGCCCGCGCTCGTCCCACTGGGAGGCAGGGCGCCAGGCGGGCCTGGGGGTTTGTCCGCACGGGGCCTTTTCCGGTAGGACGCGGCGCCAGCGGCCTGGAGTTCCGGGGGCTTGCGCGTCTGGCCGCGACGAGTCCGACGCGAAACGGCCAGGAAAATCCGCTCGCTCCGTATGGCCAGGGAAGCAAGGTCGGGGCCCGACCAGAGAGGGCATCGAATGCGACGCATGTGGGGGACGTGGGGGGCGCTGCTGGGCCTTCTCACCGGCGGCTGTGATGCCATCGACCTGTCGGAGCTCACCCAGCGCGACGCGAAGACCCGCGTTCGCCCGGAGCCTCCTGGCGAGCACTGCGAGTTCGGCGGAGACGCGGTGGAGTCCGGCCTGGACCGGGACCGCGACGGGGAACTGGACGACGCGGAGGTCTCCTCCACCGACTACGTCTGCGACGCCGCCCTGCCCCAGGTCCGCACCCGCGCGCGGACCGAGCCACACGGCGCGAACTGCACACTGGGGGGACGGGCGGTGCAGTCCGGCCTGGACCAGGACGGCAACGGGCAGCTCGACGACGCGGAGGTCTCCGCCACCGACTACGTCTGCGCCACCTCGGTCGCCAACGTGCTCCTGCGCGTGCGGCCGGTGACTCCGGGCGCGCGGTGCACGATGGGCGGGCAGGTGTCTCACGCCGGCCATGACGCCAATGGCAACGGGCTGCTGGAGGACGAGGAGATTGCCCAGGAGGTGTACGCCTGCGACGAACCGGCCCCCGTGCTCTCACGCGCGCGTTCGCTCCCGGCCTTCACCGCGCCCTGTGAGGGCGATGAAAGCGGCGGCGTCGCGGTGGAGGCCGGCCTGGACCTGGACGGAGACACCGCGCTCTCGATGTCCGAAGTCGAAGCCACTCAATACGTCTGCGACCTGGAGCCGGCCGACCTGAAGCTCCGCCACCAGGCGGAGGCCGCGGGGCCGAACTGCGCTCGGGGCGGCACGCGCGTGGACGCCTTCCAGGACCTGGATCACGACGGCCAGCCGGACCGCGATGGCTTCGCGACGACCCTGTACGTGTGTCAGGCCGCCCGCGTGCACGACGGGGACTTCGTGGTGTCGAGCCCCGTGGACCTGGTCGCGCTCGAGGGCGTCACCCACCTGCGCGGCGGGCTGACCCTCTCCGCGCCCACGCTCACCGACGCGTCCCTGCCCGCCCTCGCTGTCATCCAGAAGGGCTTCACGGCCCGGGGCAACTCGAGCCTGCGGCGGCTGTCCCTGCCCGCCCTGCGCTTCGTGGGCGGAGACGTGACGGTGAGCGCCAACGCCCGGCTGGATTCGCTCATGCTGGGCACGGCGACGGCCTTCCCCCTGTGGGTCGAGCGCAGCCTGTTCGTGGAGGACAACCCCATGCTCCCCACGCTGAACGGGCTGGCGGCGGTGCAGCCGCGCGACAGCATCATCCTGCGCGCGAACAACGCGCTGGTGGAGCCCGGCCAGCTGCTCAACATCACCCAGCTCCTGGGGTCCCTCATCATCGAGGACCACCTCCGGATGGAGCAGATGCCCTTCTACCGCCTGGTCCGGGTCCACGGGGATGTGCGCATCACGAACAACGCCGCGCTGGCGAGCACCTTCGGGCTGGGCGAATTGACGTCCGTGGACGGTGCGCTGGAGCTGCGCGAGAACGCCGTGCTGGAGTTGCTCAAGCCGCTGGGCAAGCTCAGCTCCGTGGGTGAGCTGGGCATCATCGGCAACCCGCGGTTGACCGACACGACGGGGTTCGACCGCCTCTCCTACGCGGGCCGCGTCTTCATCCAGGGCAACCCGCAGCTGGAGAGTGTGGGCGACATGCCGTCGCTGGAGCAGATCACGCAGGACATCACCCTGAAGTACAACGCGAAGCTCCAGCGCGTGCACCTCCTGCCCCGCCTGCGGAGCGCGGGCGCGGTGGTGACCGTGGGCAACACCGTGCTGACGTCCCTGGAGGGCTTCCACCCCCTGACCCGGATGGGCTCGCTGCAGGTGCTGGGCAACCCGGCGCTCAAGTCCCTGGGCGACCTGACGTCGCTGCGCGAGCTGGAGACCCTCAGCGTCCAGGGCAACATGGCGCTCACGGACTTCGGCCTGACGGAGCTCGCACGCGTGTCGTTGGACTTCGTCGTCGTGGACAACCCGAAGCTGCCCACGTGCCGGGCCACCGCGCTCGCGGCGAGCGTGTTCCAGGGCGAGCCGTGGGGGCTGACCATCGAAAGGAACGACGACGCCGCGACCTGCCCCTGAGGCCCCTGAGCCGAGGGCCGCCTCAGCGGCGCGGCTTGCAGGAGCAGTCCAGACAGCCGTGCGCCGCGCACGCGCCGCAACCGCGCTCCAGCGAACGCTTGAGCGCGAGCCGTGCACGGTGCAACCGCACGCCCGCGTTGTTGGGGGTGATGCCCACCTCGCGCGCCACGTCCGGCACCGCGCGCCCCTCCAGGTCCACCTCGCGCACGAGCTGGGCGTACTCAGGCTTGAGCGTGGGCAGCAGGTCCGCGAGGCACGCGCACACCGCGCCCTTCAGCTCCGGGTCCTCGGTGGCGGAGTCCGCGTCTCGCGCCTCCACCTCCAGCGCGCGTCCCTCCGCGACCTGCCGGCGGTGGTGATCCACCAGGGCGTTGCGCAGCAGGCGGTAGAACCACGCCACCGCGCCCTCGCCGTCCTTCAGCGCCCCGCCCTTCTCCAGGGTGCGGGCGAAGGCCGTCTGGAAGAGGTCCTCCGCGACGGCCCGGCTGCCCACCCGCCGCTCCACGAAGGCGAGGAAGCGGCGCTGATGGGCCAGGAGCGCCGCCACCACGTCCTCGCGGTCCGGGGGCAGCCCTGCGTTTGGCCCTTCAGCCTCCATGCGACTCCCTGACGACTACGGAGGGCCGTTGCCCTGGCGCACCGAGTTCAGCTCCACCGCGGTGGCGTAGATCTGCGCCCACGCACGGTACTTGAACTTCGACAGCGTGCCCTTCTGGTCGTTCGCGTAGTCGAACATGTCCTGGCGGAACTGCGCGTCCGCGGCCTTGCGGGCCTCCGGCTTCAGCGGCGTGCCCTTGCGGTCGTAGTAACGCAGCAGGTCGTAGCCGTAGTCGTGCGTCTTGGCCGCCTTGTCGAACTCCTTCACCGGGCCAATCTGGCCGGGGACAGAGGCGTAGCCGAGCGGATCCTGCATGCGCTGGCCGTGCGGCGTCTGGATGGCGTAGGGCTTGTAGCCCATCACCTGCTCGAAGTCCGCCGGAGGCGGGCGCGCGCCGGTGAGGTACTCGTTCATCAGCTTGCCGTGATCGCCCGGGGGCGCCTTGCTGATGGCGCCCGTGCGCTGGGCGGCGGTGGTGCCAGGGGAGAAGGAGTCCTTCACCACGTTGCGCGCGGCAGGGGCGGCGGGGCGCGCGGCGGTGGATTCCGTACCGGAGGAGGTCTGCGGCTGGCGGACGGGCGAGTTGCGGATGATCATGGGGGCCTGGGGGAGAAGTCTTCTCGATTTTTCGGAAACCGCCGCCCCAAAGTTGCGGATCCCCAACCAAAGTCGCGCAGAATGCATGCAACGCACCGCGTGGTGCACTGGGAGACACTGTGAAGAGCTACCCGTATTCCGAAGGAATCAAGGAACTGCGCGCCGGCAACTTCGAGAACGCGCAGCGTCTGGTCGAGCAGGCGAAGAAGCAGGGGGACGCTTCCGTGGAGGAGCTCACCGCCATGGCGTTCGCGATGGACGGGCACAACCAGCGCGGGTTCGCCACGGAGCTGCTGCAGGAGGCGCTGAAGCAGGAGCCCTCGGCGGTGGATCCGGCCTGTGCCCTGGCCATGTATCACCTGGAGAAGCAGGAAGACGCCCAGGCCGCGGCCGTCCTCAAGCCCGCGCTGGACGCAGCTCCGGATCACCCCAAGGCGAACCTGTGTATGGCCATGGCCCTGGCGAAGACGGAGGCCGCCAAGGCCCGCGCTCACGCCGCCAAGGCCGCGAAGGACACCGACGCGGACGTCCGCGCGCAGGCGGAGGCGCTGGACAAGGTGCTCTCCGAGCACGAGCCCCGCTAAAGGCCTCAGTCGCCGCGCTTGAAGTCCTCCGTGCGGACGCCATAGCGCTTGAGCAGGCGGTGCAGGCTCTCGCGTTCCATGCCCGCGCGCTCGGCCGCGTGGGTGACGTTGCCGGAGAACTCCTGCATCAGCGCGGTGAGGTAGTCGCGCGACACGGCGTCGCGCACGCGGTCCACCGCCTCTCGGTAGGGCTGCTTCGCCAGTGCCTCCGCTGGCAGCGGCCCCTGGGTCGCGGAGGCACGGGCGACGGTGAGCTCGGGCGGCAGGTCCTCCGGAGTGATTCGGGGGCCCGCCGCCACCGCCACCGCGCGCGCCACCGCGTTCTGCAGCTGCCGCACGTTGCCGGGCCAGGGCGCGGCGGTGAGTGCCTGGAGTGACGGGGGCGTGAAGCCCTCCAGCTCCGGCCGGTTCGCGCCAGCGAGGAAGTGCATGGCGAGCAGCGGGATGTCCTCGCGGCGCTCGCGCAGGGCGGGCATCCGCACCGTCACGCCGCCCAGCCGGTAGTAGAGGTCCTCGCGGAAACGCCCCTGCGCCACCTCCTGTGCCAGGTCCCGGTGCGTCGCCGCCACCACGCGCACGTCCACCGTCACCGGCGTGGTGGTGCCCACGCGGCGGATCTCCTTCTCCTGGAGCGCGCGGTTGAGCTTCACCTGCACGGGCAGCGGCAGGTCGCCCACTTCGTCCAGGAAGAGCGTGCCGCCGTGGGCCTCCTCGAAGAGGCCGGCCTTCGCGCCGGTCGCGCCGGTGAAGGCGCCCTTCGCGTGGCCGAAGAGCTCGCTCTCCACCAGCTCCGCCGGCAGCGCGCCGCAGTTCACCGCGACAAAGGGCTTGTCGCGGCGAGGGCTCTCGCGGTGCAGCGCGCGGGCGGCCAGCTCCTTGCCGGTGCCCGTCTCGCCGGTGAGCACAACGGTGAGGTCGCGCGCCGCCACCTGCGCGAGCAGCGCGTGCGTCTTCTGGAGCGCGGTGCTGGTGCCACGCAGGCCGTGGAAGTCCGGCATGCGCGCCACGCGGGCAGCGAGTCCCTGTGCATCCCGCCGTTGGCGCTGGCGCTCCAGGGCACGGGCGACCACCAGGGCCACCTCGTCCGGGTCGAAGGGCTTGGACAGGTAGTCGTATGCGCCGTCCTTGATGGCCTCCACGGCCTTGGGGATGCTCGCGTAGGCGGTGACGAGGACGACCTCCGTGTCCGGCGCGCGCCGCTTCACCTCGCGCAGCACCGTGAAGCCGTCCGCGCCCGGCATCTGGATGTCCGTGACGACCACGTCGAATGTGCGCGCGGAGACCAGGGCCAGCGCCTGCACACCGTCGGGCGCGGTCGTCACCGCGTACGCGTCCCCGAGGATGCGCGCGAACAGCTTGAGCATGTTCTCCTTGTCGTCCACGACGAGGACCGAGGGCTTCGCGCCGCTCATGCCGCAGCCTCCTGTTCACGCGACGGCGCGGGCAGGGACAGCGTGAAGCGCGCGCCGCCCAGGGCCCCGGAGTCCACGTCGATGCGGCCGCCGTGCGCCTCCGCGATGGCCTGACTCACCGCGAGCCCCAGCCCCGTGCCGGAGGGCTTCGTCGTGAAGAAGGGCTCGAACAGCCGCGCCCGCGCTTCCGGCGTCACCCCGGCCCCCGAGTCCGACACCGCCACGCGCGCGCTCCCGTCCGCGTCCACCGCGATGCGCACTTCCACCTGTCCTCCCTCGCCCGCGGCCTCCGCCGCGTTCTTCACCAGGTTGAGCAGCACCTGCCGCAGCCGGGGCGCCTGCACCCAGGCGGTGCCCTCTCCGTGCACGTCCACCGTCACGGTGCCCAGGCGCGTGGCTTCACGCAGGCGGGAGACGACCTCCTCGCACGCGTCGCGCAGCGCCACCGGCTCACGTGGCCCGCGGCCCGGACGCGCCAGGTCCAGCAGTCCCTCCACGATGTCCTGGCAGCGCACCGCCTCCTCCTCCACCACGCGCAGGTCCTCCGCGAGCGTTCCCTCCGCCCGCCGCTGCAACAGCCGCACGTAGCCGAGGATGACGCCCAGCGGGTTGTTGATTTCATGCGCCACGCCCGCCGCCAGCCGGCCAATGCCCGCCAGCTTCTCGTGCTGGACGAGCCGCGCCACCGCGTTGCCGATGTACACGCCCACCCCGGCCGCGAACAGCGTGGCCCCACCCAACAGCAGCAGCGCCCAGCGGAAGCTGTCTCGCTCCACCGCGCCCACGTGCGCCTCGAAGGCATCCATGGACGCGTCCGAGTCCGCCGTCAGCCCGTCCACCCGCGCCTGGATGCGCGACACCCACTCCAGCGCGCGCCCATGCGCCGCCTCCACCGCGCCCGCGTCCTTCGCCATCACCGCGGGCAGGAGCGTGTCCCGGTAGAGCGTGTCCAGCGCGTCGCCCGACGCCTGGATGTCCGCCACCGCCGCGCGCTCTTCCGCGTCGCGCGCGTGCTCCGCCAGCCGCCGCGTCAGCGCCTCCACGCGGGCGCGGGCCTCGGTGTGGAAGCGCCGGTGGCTGTCGTTGCCCAGGATGATGGTGTGCGCCAGATGCGCGTACTGGTCCCTCACCGCCGTGGCCAACTCCCGCGCCTCCCGCGCGCGGCCGCCCACCTCGCGCAGCGCACGCGTGCCCTCGTGGATGTCCGCCAGCCGGCCGAGCGCATAGCCCGACGCCGCCGCGAACAACGCCACCAGCGCGCCGAACGCGAGCAACACCCTGCGGGTCGTGGTGCCAGAGACAGGTCCCATGGGAAGCCCTCTTATACGGCGCGCGCCCCTTTTCGCCCGCGCCTGGCGCATGTCCGCCCCAGGCCATCCAAAGCCGCATTCCCCTTGCGCCCCTCCCCTCCGGCCGAGCATGACTCGCACGAGGCGGCGCGGGCCCACCTTTGGGGGACACCCGTTGCCAGGAGCCACTCATGGCGATGCGCTTCAAGAACCTGGATGGCAGCGGACCGCAGGCCTTCACCCGCGTCCTCAAGTGGGCCGTCACGGATAAGCTCACGGGCAAGCGCCGCAGCTCGCCCGCGCGCGCGGTCGTGCCGCACGTGGAGCCGGACCTGACGGTGCTCGCCACCCCGCCCGCCCCGGGCGAGGGCGCGCGCCTGACGTGGCTGGGCCACGCGAGCTGGCTGGTGCAGTTGGACGGAGTGTCGCTGCTCATCGACCCGGTGCTGCGCGACGCCATCAACGTCGTCATTCGCCGCAACGTGCCGCCCGGCGTGCCGGTGGAGAAGCTGCCGCGCATCGACGCGAGCCTGGTGTCCCACAACCACTACGACCACCTGGACCTGCCCACGCTCAAGCAGGTGGGCGCCCGCATCGTCACCGGCCTGGGCCACGCGCCGGTGTTCCAGGGCCAGGGCCTGCCCTTCCACGAACTGGATTGGTGGGAGTCCACGCAGGTGGGGCCCGTGCGCGTGCACTACGTGCCGTCCCAGCACTGGAGCCGCCGCGGCCTCAACGACGCCAACCAGATGCTCTGGGGCGGCTTCGTGGTGGAGGGCTCCAGCGCGCGCGTCTACCACTCCGGTGACACCGCCTACTTCCAGGGCTTCAAGGAGATTGGCGCCAGGTTCCCCAAGCTGGACGCGGCGCTGCTGCCCATTGGCGCCTACGACCCCGCGTGGTTCATGCGGCTGCAGCACATGAACCCGGAAGAGGCGGTGCAGGCCTTCGAGGACCTGGGCGCGATGGCCTTCTTCGCCATGCACTGGGGCACGTTCAAGCTCACGGACGAGCCGTTGGACGAGCCGCCCGCCCGCCTGGACGCGGAGTGGCTGCGCCGGGGCTGGCCGCGCGACCGCGTGCACGTGCTGCCGGTGGGCGGCACACACACCGTGCGGCAAGGTTGAGCGCTGGCGGGGCTTGTGGTCTCAAGCGGGCATGCTCCTGCCCACCCTCGCAGCCCTGGTCCTCACGCAGGCCCCACCCCCACTCACCACCGTCTCCGAGCAGAGCGGCTGGAAGCGCACCGGCCGCTACGCGGAAGCAGAGAGCCTCTGCCGCGCCTTCCCCAAGGCGTTCCCCGGCAAGGCCCGCTGCGACACGCTGGGCACCACGCCCGAAGGGCGCCCCATGGTGGCGCTCATCGTCAGCCAGGACGGCACGCTCACCGCGGACGCCGCGCGCAAGAAGGGGCGGCCCGTCGTCTTCTTCCAGGGCGGCATCCACGCGGGTGAAATCGACGGCAAGGACGCGGGCTTCTGGCTCCTGCGCGACGCGCTCCAGAACCGGGCGTCCACGCCGGACCTGCTCAAGGGCGTCACCGCCGTCTTCGTCCCCGTCTTCAACGTGGACGGCCACGAGCGCTTCAACCCCAACCACCGCCCCAACCAGGTGGGCCCGGAGGAGATGGGCTTCCGCGTCACCGCCCAGAACTTCAACCTCAACCGCGACTACGTGAAGGCGGACGCACCGGAGATGGTGCTGCTCTTGAAGTACCTCAACGCGTGGGACCCGCTCGTCTACGTGGACCTGCACGTCACCGACGGCGCCAAGTTCGAACCCGACGTGTCCGTGGGCCTGGAGCCCCAGAAGTCCGGCCCGCCCGCGCTTCAGGCGCTGGGCACGAAGCTGGTGGACGAGCTCTTCACCGGCCTCACACCCCAAGGGCACCAGCCGCTGCGCTTCTATCCGTCCTTCCTCGTGGACGACGACCCCACCAGCGGCTTCGCCTACGGTGTCCCCCCGCCGCGCTTCAGCCATGCCTTCTGGTCCGTCCACCACCGCTTCGGCGTGCTCGTGGAGACGCACTCCTGGAAGAACTACGAGCAGCGCGTGAAGGCCACCCGCGACGTGCTGGAGGGCCTCTTGAAGCTCGTGTCCCGCGACGGCGCCGCGCTCCTGGCCGCCGTGAAGGCGGAGGACCAGAAGGCCGTGGCCGGCGAGGTGCGTGAGGTGGTGCTCGGCTGGAAGAACACGTCCAAGCGCGAGGCGATTGCGTTCAAGGGCTACGCCTACGAGCGCCTGCCGTCGGACATCTCCGGCCAGCCGTACATCCGCTACGACGATACGCAGCCCCAGACGTGGAAGGTGCCGTACCTGCCGGACGTGCAGCCCGCCGTCACCGCGAAGCTGCCCGAGGGCGGCTACCTGGTGTCCGCCGCGCACGCCGCGTGGGTCGCGCCGAAGCTGGCCGCGCACGGCATCGCGTTCCAGCGCCTCACCCGCGCGGTGCCCGCGGCGAAGGTGGAGTCGTTCCGCTCGAAGGACTTCCAGTTCCAGGTGCGCTCCAACGAAGGCCACCAGGGCCTCACCGCGAATGGCGAGTGGACGCCGGACACGCAGGACCTGCCCGTGGGGACGCTCTACGTGCCGGTGGCGCAGAAGAACGTGCAGCTGGTGGCGCACCTCTTCGAGCCCGCGGGGCCGGACTCGCTCCTGGCGTGGGGCTTCTTCAACGCCCACTTCGAGCAGAAGGAGTACATCGAGGACTACGTGCTGGAGCCCTACGCCCGGGAGCTGCTGGCGAAGGACCCCGCGGTGAAGGCCGCGTTCCAGGAGCGCCTGAAGGACGCGGGCTTCGCCAAGGACCCGCGCGCCCGCCTGCGCTTCTTCGCCGAGCGTCACCCGACCTGGGATGAACGCCTGGGCCTCTATCCCGTGTACCGCGCCGCCAGCGCGCCACCGAGCCTGGTCCCGGCGAAGTAGCGGGGAAAGAAGAAGCCCCCGGCCCGCTTCCCCCGTGAGGGGGCGTCGCGGAGCGGGGGCTTCGGATTCAGCGCCGCGCTCCCGGTCCATGAGGCACCGGGAGCGCGTTTTCATTTCCGACTAGCCGATGGGCTTCTCGCAGACGCACGCGCTGACGTTGCAGGTGAAGCCCGGCGCGCAGCCGCCGCAGTCCGGCTTGCAGACGCAGGCGCACAGACCGGGGTCCGCGCCGAAGCCGGTGCCGCAGTTGAGCGCGCCCGTGTCGCAGACGCAGCCGCAGGCGTTGTTGTCGAACTTGTAGCCCGCGGCGCAGGTCGCGGACTGCACGCAGCTGCACGTGCAGGAGTTCGTGTTGCACGTCTCGAAGGTGCCGCACGTGCCGCCGCAGTCCGGCGCGCAGCTGAAGTCACACACCGCGCGGTCCGTGTTGCACACCTGGCCGGCAGGGGCCGTGCCACCGCAGTCCGCCGGGCACTCGCACTTGTCCGTGGTGCGGTTGCAAGCGAGCTTGCCCTTGCAGAAGTCCGGGTCGTTCGGATCGTAGTACTGCGTGTCGGACGCGCACGGCGGCGGGTTGCCGTCCGGCTTGACCGTGCGGTCGATCCAGTAGCGGTACGACAGCGCGGCCTGCGTCTTGCCGGACTCCCTCGGACGGCACGCGCCGTAGAAGGACACGGTGCGGTTGATGCCGTCCACGTCGAAGCCGTTGGTGCGGCTGCGCGGCAGGTCCCCGATGCTGGGGCAGATGGCCGGATCCACCACCGCATCCACCGCGACCTTCAGCGACGCGCCAATCGGCGGCTTGAGCGTGCGGTAACCCACCGACGCGATGACGCTGTCCACGATGGCGTTGATGGTGTTGGTGATGGAGGTGTTGTCCCGGATGCTGCCGGACACGCCGCCCGTGGCCTGGATGACGTCCAGGTGGCGCGGGGTCTTGTTGTCCTCACCCGCGTAGCACGGGGAACCGTCCGGCGGGCAGATGATGCCGTGCACCTGGATGGACTGGTTCGTGGGGTTCTTCGTGGTGCCGGACACGGTGCCGGTGTTGAGGAAGTACTCGGTGTAGTTGGCCACCGTGTCCGTGGACTGGTCCTTCACGTCCGTGAGGATGACCACCACCACCTTGGCGCCCGGACGGATCTTCGTCTCCGGGCCGCCCGTGGACGCGGCCATGTCGTTGATGGCCTTGCGCGCGGCCTCCAGCGGGCGCTCGCTGCCGTCACCGCCCAGGGCCACCCAGCAGTTGGTGTTGGCCGTACAGGTGGTGTTGGGCAGCGGCGTGTACGTGGGGTTCTGGGTGGTGCCACCCTTCACGGCGCACACGTTGTTGTTGCACACCGCGTTCTGGGTCAGCCACGCCTTGAACTGGTCGATGTTGGTGGTGAAGGGACGGATGATGTTGCGGTTGGCGCTGTTGCCCACCGTGTAGCTGGTGGTCACCATGGACACGCGCCAGTCCAGCGTCGCGTTGCCCAGCTTGTTGGCCACCGCCGTGCCCGCGTTCGCCAGCGACGTCTGCGACGACGCCATGGAGCCGGAGTCGTCCACCACGAAGAGGAAGTCCACCACGGCCGTGTTGCCGGTGAAGACCTCGCACTGCACCGCGTCCGCGTCGCCGAACTGCGCCAGCGCGGAGCCGCCCGCCGTGTCCGCCATGGTGAAGAGGCTGCCCGTGGCCGACTCGT
The DNA here is from genome assembly GCF_009909105.1 of Corallococcus exiguus. NCBI lineage: Bacteria > Pseudomonadati > Myxococcota > Myxococcia > Myxococcales > Myxococcaceae > Corallococcus > Corallococcus exiguus. Next base: position 981,172 of record NZ_JAAAPK010000001.1, on the reverse strand, counting down.
TGTAGCGGGCCGCCGGCGTGATGGCGAGCACCACCACCACGCTCGCGTTGGAGCGGTGCACGTACTGCGCCTGGATCTTGAACGGGCCGTTGATGCCCGCCGAACCGCCGAGCGACTCGGTGCTGTTGGGCACCAGCTGGCGCGCCAGCGAGTTGGTGAACGACTTCAGCTCCGTCGTGCCGGCGAGCCCGTAGCGGGAGACCGCCGCGGGGAAGCCGTCCCAGGTGGTGAACGTCTGCGTGAACTCCACGTCCGCCGGCGCCAGGAGCGGCGTGCCGGTGCGGATGCCCGACTCGTCGGTCGAGGGCGTGGTGGAGCCGCTCAGCGGAGCGCGCTTGTACGCGATGAACGTCACCTGCTTCGTGTCGTCATAGCCCATCACGCCCACGGTCTGGCCGTTGGCCTTCAGGTTGAGGAGGTTGGCGTCCTTGAACGTGTTGGGCAGCGCGAGCCGGAGGTCCGCGCCGCTGTCCTCCTTGAAGGTCACCGTGCGCAGGTTCTGCACGCGGCACGCCTTGCCGGCGGGCGTGGTGGCCGCGCCGTCCGCGGGGTCCAGCGGGTTGAGCTCGCCGGGGTCCACCTTGCCGTTCTGGTTGGAGTCCTCCGCGCCGTCGGGAATGCCGTCGCCGTCCGTGTCCGGCTTGTTGGCGTCCGTCTTCGTCGTGGGGTCCGCGTCGCCCACGTAGCCGCAGTTGTTGCGCGGGGCCGCGGCCGTCGTCACACCACGCTCCACGCCGTCGAGCAGGCCGTCACCGTCGGTGTCCGGGTTGGTGGGGTCCGTCTCGCCGGGATCCACCTGGCCGTTGGAGTTGGGGTCCTCACCGAGGAAGCCGTTGCGGCCGGCGCCGTCCTGGAGCCCGTCGCAGTCGGTGTCGGTCAGGCGCGGGTCGGTCTCACCGGAGTCCACGCGGCCGTTCTTGTTCGTGTCCTCAACGCCGTCCGCCACGCCGTCGCCGTCCGTGTCGGCGCTGTTCGGGTTGGTGCCGGTGGCGATTTCAACGGAGTCCGGGATGCCGTCGAAGTCCGCGTCGGGGATGGACGCGGCGCAGTCCGCCTTGCGCGGATCCGTCTCGCCCGGATCCACCTTGCCGTTCTTGTTCACGTCCTCGGCGCCGTCCGAACAGGTGTCGCCGTCCGAGTCGGGCTTGAGCGGATCCGTGCCCGTCTGCTTCTCCAGGCCGTCCGGCAGGCCGTCGCCGTCGGTGTCGCGCAGGCGGGGGTCCGTCTCGCCGGGGCTCACCGAGCCGTTCTTGTTCGCGTCCTCCACGCCGTCCGGGATGCCGTCACCGTCGGAGTCCGCGGTGTTGGGGTCCGTCTCCGTGGCGTCGCGCTTGCCGTTGCGGTTGGCGTCTTCCAGGCCGTCCGGCAGCCCGTCATCGTCCGTGTCCGCCTTCACCGGCGAGGTGCGCGTCGTCGGATCCTGGTCCGCGCGGAAGTTGCAGTTCGGATCCGTGCTGACGCTAGACGTGCGGCCGACTTCCACGCCGTCACGGATGCCGTCGCCGTCCGTGTCGCGCAGGCCGGGGTTCGTCTTCAAGCCGCCGGCGTAGACCGTGGAGAACTCCTCCTGGTCCGTCAGGCCGTCGCAGTCCGAGTCCTTCGTGGCGTTGTTCGGATCATACGGGTCGACGGGGACTTCGCCGGGGTCGGGGTCGGGGTCGATGATGACGCCGGCGTCCTCGACATAGCCGGCGTCGAAGCCCGCATCGACGACGCCTGCGTCGGAGCCTCCGTCGGTGGGGATGGGATCAGGGCCAGGGCCGGGGTCCGGGTCGGTGCCGCCACACCCCGCCATGAGCGTGGCGGCAAGCAGCGTGCCGGAGAAGAGTCGGATCCAATTGCGCATAACGGGTCAGCACTCCGGGAAGGGGGGTTACGGAGAACACCCGCAGCATAGAGGGATGCGCGCCCGATTCCGATGTAGGTGCGCCCTGGGGCGGAGAGGGAATCACGATTCGTAAACTTGGCGTCCACCACTGTCGCCTGTTTCCGACTGCACTGTCTTTACGGGAGCCAGGAGGGCTCGGTTATCGTCCGCCCCGTGCCTGTGTTCGGTCTTGCGGCGGTATGGGGGGAAGCGGCTTCGCCTGAGAAGGCGGCAGCCGTCGTGGAGGGCCTGGGTGCGCTCTTGCCGTCCGCGCAGTCGATGCAACTCGTGGTGGCGTTTCGCGACGAGGCCGGCGCGCTGGAGGTGAAGGTGGAGGTGCCCGGCTATCCGCGCGCGGCGGTGGAGCGGCTGGGCGAGGAGGTCCGCAAGAGCGGCGGCACGTTCGTGGAGCTGTGGCGGCTGCCCAAGGCGGAGCGGGATGCGCTGCGCTCGCGCACGCTGTCAGGCGGCACGCCCTTCGCCGGCAACGAGCGCACACAGGCCGCGCAGGAGCTGCGGCAGCACCTGGAGGATCTGGCCGCGCGAGGTCCCCTGCCCGCTTCGTCCGCGCCGAAGACTCCACCGCCATCCGAGGCACCGCCCGCGCCCCAGGCTGCTCCCGCCGAAAGTGGAGGCGCGCCGGAGACCGGAGCGTCCGAGCAACCATCGCCGTCGGATCCGCCCGCGCCATCCCCCGTATCATCCGGCGATGAATCCCAGCGCCGCGCCCGTCGCTTCGCGGTGAAGCTGGAGATGGAGTTCCGCACGGAGCTGGACTTCGTGCGCGAGCACGCGCTGAACATCAGTAACGGAGGACTCTTCGTGCGCACGGCACACCGCCCGCCGCAGGACAGCGTCGTCATCGTGGACGTCAAGCTGCCCAACGGCCAGCGGCTACAGGGCGAGGCGCTGGTGGTGCACGTGGTGGACGAGCAGTACACCGGGGGCGTGGGGCTTGCCTTCCTGAGCGACGACGCCACCTTCTCGGCGACGCTGGACGGGTATCTGGCGAGCCTGGCCGGGGAGAAGGCGTGACGTTGGAGGAAGACCCGACATCCGAGTGGCCGCGCGACCTGGGTCGCTTCCAGCTGCTGTCGCGGCTGGGACGCGGCGGCAACGCGGAGGTGTTCCGCGCGAAGATGATCCAGGGGCCCTATGTGGGGGAGGAGATGGCCCTCAAGCGCGTGCGACCGGAGCGCCTGCGGGACCCGGAAGCGCGCGAGCAGCTCTTTCACGAGGCGGAGCTGGCACGGTGCCTGGATCATCCGCACATCGTGGGCTTCCGGGAGTACGGCGAGCTGGCGGACGGGCCCTACCTGGCGCTGGAGCTGGTGGACGGAACGGACCTGGGGCGCGTGCTGGCGCAGTGCCGGCGCCGGCGCATCGAGCTGCCCATCGACATCTCCGTGATGATGGTGCGCCACGTGCTGGAGGCGCTGGCGTACGCGCACAAGGCCACCAATTCCAAGGGCCTGCCGCTGGCGGTGGTGCACTGCGATGTGTCTCCGCACAACGTGCTCCTGTCGCGCGGCGGAGAGGTGAAGCTCGCGGACTTCGGCGTGGCCCGCTCGCGCGCGGGGCTGGAGGTGGATCTGCGGCGGGTGGGCAAGCAGAACTACCGCTCGCCGGAGCTCCTGGCGGGCGAGGTCTCCGTCGCGGTGGACCTGTGGGCGGCGGCGGTGTTGCTGTACGAGCTGCTGTCCCTGGAGTCGCCCTACGAGGAAGGGACTGCCGAGGAGGTGGAGGCCTCCATCCGGGGCCTGCGGTTGACGCCCGTGCGCATGGTGGCGCCGGAGGTGTCGGATCCGCTGGCGCTGGTGTTGGACCGGGCGCTCGCGCCGCACCCGTCGCAGCGCTTCTCCTCCGCGGAGCAGTTCGCGCGGGCGCTGGCGGCGCTGAGCGACGACCGCGTGGCGACGCCGCTGGCCGTGGCCGCGGTGGTGCGCGGCCTGATGGGCGCGGAGCCGGTGACGGGCTGAGCCGTCACGCCACCTGTTGATCCGAGGGCGCGATGATCCCCGCGTCGCCTTCGACGACGAGCTTGCTGCGGCCGCCGCCCTGCTTCACCACTCGCACCTGCACGCCGATGCGCTCGGCGAGCCCGCTCACGTGGGAGATGATGCCCACCTGGCGGCCGGTGGCCTGGAGCGCGTCGAGCGTGGCGAGCGCGACCTCCAGCGTCTCCGGATCCAGGGTGCCGAAGCCCTCGTCGATGAAGAGGGTCTCCACCTGCGTCGTCTCCGACGACAGCGAGGCCAGGCCCAGCGCGAGCGCGAGCGACACGAGGAAGCTCTCGCCGCCGGAGAGGCTGGCCACGCTGCGGACCTCGTCGCCCATGTCGCCGTCCACCACCTGGAGGTCCAGGTCGTGGCCGGGCACGCGCTCCAGGCGGTAGCGGCGGGCCAGCTCGCGCAGGTGCGCGTTGGCGTGCAGGAGCAGCGCGTCCAGGGTGAGGCTCTGGGCGAAGACCTTGAACTTCTTTCCGTCGTGCGAGCCGATGAGGTCGCCCAGCGTCTTCCACACCTCCGCGTCGGCGCGGCGCAGCTCCAGGGCCCGGGCCTCCGCGCCATGACGTGCGCGGGAGGCGTCGTCGTGGTCCAGCTTCGCGCGCAGCAGGGCCACGGCGCGGTGGCGCACCTCGACATCGGTGCGCAGGCGTTCGCAGAGCTCCGCGACGTCTGCTTCCGCGAGCGTGGGAAGCCCGGAGGCCTCATGGCGGACGCGGCGCTCACGGCGCTCCACGAGGACAGCGCGGGCCTGGGCCACGGACTCGCGCAGGGCGTTGAGCGCGCGGGCCTCCGAGTCGCACCAGGCTGCACCGCGCGACAGCAGGGCCTTGAGCTGCTCCAGGGTGGTGCCATGTCCGGCGAGGCGTTCCCCGAGGACGGCCTGGGCGGTGTCGAGCGTGCGGGCGGCCTCGGTGCGCAGGCGCACGGCGTCCTCGGCGCGGGCGGTGGCCACCTTCTCCGCCTGCTGGAGGGCTTCGGAGTCCTCGCGGGCGCGCTCGTAGGTGGACTGGGCGGCGTCGATGCGCGCCTGGACTTCCACGCGCACCTCCTGCGTGGGGCGACCCTGGAGCAGCCGGGCGCGGGCCCTGGACGCATCCTGGAAGGCCGCGTCCTTGAGGCTCGCGCGGTGGGCGGCGGTCTCCGCGTCCTCGTGCCGGGACTGGAGGCGGACTTCTTCACGGGCACGCAGGCCCTGCTGTTCCTCCAGGCGCTTGCGAGAGGCCTCCAGCTCCGCGAGCTTCTCGCGCCACTTCGTCACGCGCGCCAGGCACTGGCCCTGGAAGCGCACGGGGTCCTCCGCGAGCTTGTCCTTCCAGGGGGCAGCCTCGCTGGCGAACGGAGGGGACACTTCGGTGAGGGCGCGCTCGCGAGCGTCGCGGGCGGCGTCCCGGCGCAGGAGCGCATCGCGGTGGGACTGGGACGCGCGGGACCAGGCGTCCTCGGCCTTGCGCAGGGCATCGGCCGCGCCTTCGCGCCGGGTGCGCCGGGTCTCCAACTGGGCCCGGGCCTCGCGAGCAGCGCTGGCGCGGGCTTCCGCGGAAGCCTCTTCGTCACGAAGGGTCGCGAGCCGCGCGCGCACGTCTTCCTGCGCCGAGCGGATCCACGCCTGAGTGGTGGTGGCCTCCGCGTCGTCGGGAGGCGACGCAGCGGCACTGACACCCTGTTCGGCGTGCTCCGCGCGGGACCACCGTTCGCACGCCGCGCGCCAGGCTTCACGATGCGCCGTGCGCTTGCGGGCCGCCGTGTCGCGCCGTGATTCGGCCTGGGTCGCGGCGGTGTCCGCGGTCGCCTGCCGCACGCTCGCCGCGCTCTCCTGCTTCGCCGCGGCATCCCGAGCGGTCTCCAACTCCAGCACCCGGGCCGCGGCCTCGGCGACCAGCCCCTCCAGCGCGGAAGCCTCCCGGGCATACGGATGTTCGAGCGCGCCGCACAGCGGACACGGCTCACCTTCGTGCAGCGCGGCCCGGTGCGAAGCCAACCCCTGCGTCGCCTCCGCGCGCGACTGCGCACGACGAGCCTCGTGGAGCATCGCATCCTGCGTCGCCCGCCGCGCCGCCGCGTCCTTCGCCTCCTCCGCCGCGCGCAGGGAAACCTCGCGGTGCGCCTTCACCTCCGCCGCCGCGTCACCTTCCGCCGTGCCCTCCGCCCGAGCACCTTCACCCGCGAGCGTCAGCGCCCCCAGAACATCCTGTCGCGCCAGCAGCGCATCCCGGAGCGCCCGCCGAGCCGAGCCGCCATCCTCGCCCAGCGCGGCTTCCGCATGCGTCGCCAGGGCCTGCGCCTGCGCTTCCAATTCGACCGCGCCCTGGTGCTCCTCGCGGCACGACTGGGCCTCGTTGCCCAGACGGTCCGCGTCCTTCCCCAACCGGTCCGCGTCCGCGCCCGCCGACTGTTCGTCCTTCAGCGCCCCCGCGAAGCGCTCCAGCTCGCGCTGCCAGCGGGGCCACTCCGTGGCCAGGGACTCCCAGCTCGCATGCGACACGCGCCACGCTTCGGCCGCGTCCACCAGCACCTGGGCCTTCGCTTCCGCCGTCTGCACCAACTCCAGCGCATCTCGGGCTGACGCTTCCGCGGTCTTCGCCTGCTTCGCCAGCTCCGCGGCCTCACGGGCCTCGCGCTCCGCCTCCGCGCGGCGCGTGTCCAGCGTCGCGGCCTCCTCCAGCGCCGGACGCACCGACGCCTCCGCATCCAGCGCCGCGGCCCGCGCGGCCTCCGCCTGCATCCGCACCTGCCGCTGCGCCGCAGCCGCCGCGAGCGCCGCTTCCGCCTGCGAGGCCCTCTCCAGTTGCTCGGCCTCCGCCCTCACGCAGCCCTGCTCCGCGGCCTCCACCGCCGACACCACCGCGCGGAAGCCCTCCGCCGCGCGCACCGACTCCAGCAGCGCCTCGCGAGGCGCCGCCGCCTCCCGCTCCGAGTCCGCCCGGGCTACCGCGCTTTCGGCCTGCTGCTCCTGCTCCACGAACTCCGCGCGCTGCGCGTACCAGGACCGGGCCGCCTCCGCCTCGCGCGACCGGGTCTCCTCGCGGACCCGCGCCGCCTCCTCCTCGCCCAACTGGACGCGCACGCCCTCTCGGTCCGCGTCCGACATCAGCGCGATGGCCGCGAGCCCCAGCGACAGCCGCTTCAGCTCCTCCTGCTCCTTCGCGTTCTTCTCGTGCGCGGCGATGGACACGCGGCTGTACACCTCCGTGCCCGTCATCCGCTCCAGCAGCTCCGCGCGCTCGTTCGCGTCCGCGCGCAGGAACGCCGCGAACTCCCCCTGCGCCAGCAGCGCCGAGCGCCGGAACTGATCGAACGACAGCCCCAGCCGCTCTTGGATCGCGTGGAGCACCTCGCCCTTGGTGCGGCCGAACAGCTGCCCCGAGACCACGTCCGTCAGGCTCAGCTCCTGCGGCCGGAAGCGACCCTCCGCGCGCTCACGCGCACGCCATACGTTCCACCGCGCCCGGTAGCGCCGCCCGTCCTTGCCCAGGAAGTCCACCTCCGCGTGGCCCTTGCCCGCCCCGCGCCGCAGCATGCCGCGCACGTCGTACGCGGACAGTCGCGCCTCTTCCTCCTCGTCCGCCCGGCCCACCAGCACCTTGCTGGGCCCGCCCAGCCGGGGCGTGCGGTCGAACAGCGCCAGGCACAGCGCATCCAGCAGCGTGCTCTTCCCCGCGCCCGTCGCGCCGGAGATGGCGAACAGCCCCAGCCGGTCCAGCGGCGCCCGGTCCAGCTCCAGCGCGAAGTCCCCCGCGAAGCTCGTGAGGTTGCTGCCGCGAATCGCCAGGATCTTCACGACGCGTCCTCCTGCACCTGCGTGAGCAGCGCGTGGAACGACTCCAGCAACCCCGGCGAGGGCGCCTCCTTGAAGTCCCGCGCATACCGGGCGAGGAACACGTCCTCCGGCGTGCGCTCACGCAGCGACAACCCCGGCCGCACGTCCGCCAGCGCCCCGCCCGTGCCCGTGTAGAACGGCGTCAGCTTCACCAGCCGCGCCGCCCGGCCCTCCAGCGCCTTCTCCACCTTGTGGCGCAGCGCCGGCTCCGGCCGGGGCAGCGACACGCAGACCTCCAGGTACGGACGCATCGACTCCGGAGCCTCCGCCTCGCACGCGGGCAGCGCCGCCAGCAGCTCCAGCACCTCCGACAGCGGCGCCGCGTCCCGCGCGGGCACCCGCATCATGTCCGTGGTGCGCGGCACCGTCAGCGGACGCACCTGTGTCAGCGCCCCGTCCTCCACGTCCAGCACCAGCACCTGATGCCGGTAGTGCGCCTCCGACAGCGACAGCGGCAGCGGAGACCCGCTGTAGCGCACGCCCTCGCGGCCGCCCACGCGCTGCGCCTTGTGCAGGTGCCCCAGCGCCGCGTACGCGACGTCCTCCGGGAACAGCTCCACCGGCAGCGCATGCTGGTTGCCGCCCAGGATCTTCCGCTCGCTCAGCTCCGACAGCTCCGAGCCCGTCATGTAACAGTGGCCCATGGCCACCAGCGCCTGCCCGGACCTACGCCGCCTGCGCGCCGCCTCCAGCACCTCCGTGTAAACAGAGCGCACGCCCTCCACCAGCCGGTCCCCTTCGCTGTCTGGCACGGACGGCAGGTCCGAGGGCCGCAGGTACGGGACCGCCGCCACCCACGCGCCCACCTTCCCGCGCCCGTCGTGCACCGGCACCACCAGCCGCTCCATATCCAGTCCGCCCCGGTGGCGCGGCAGGCCGCCCACCACGCGCACGCCCAGGGCGTGGAACAGCGGATCCGGCGCGTCCAGGCGCGCGGCGGAGTCGTGATTGCCGCCCACCACCACCACGTCCAGCTTCGGCAGCGTGCGCCGGGCACGCGCGATGAAGTGGTACCAGGCCGCCTGCGCCTCCGCGCTGGGGTTGGCCGTGTCGAAGATGTCCCCGGCCACCAGGAGCGCATCCACCTCCTGGGACTCCAGCGTGTCCAACAGCCACGTCAGGAACGCGGCGTGCTCCGCTTCGCGTGAGACGTCATACAGCGTGTGGCCCAGGTGCCAGTCCGACGTGTGCAGCAGGCGCATCCGGCGTTCACCCTCCCTCGTGGCCCGGTGGCGGGTGCGAGCCGGGCAGCCTCCCCCGGTCCCATCCCCGACTCCAAGCGGCGAGCCCCCGCTCCCTTACCCGCCCCCTCTGACATTGTCGAAAAAGGGCGTCATTCCGCGAGCTTGCATCCGTGGCCTGCCCGACGCGTCCCGTCCTCCCCACCCCACGCGCCACGGAGCCTCCGCACGCGGGCCGCACGACCCAGCGGGGCACACCCGTGGCATGAGGGGCCTGCGCCATGCGTGCACTCCGCGCAGGGCGCATGCGCGTGAAGGAACGCGAGCCACGTGGGATTCCACACGTTTGCATGCGCGCGGCGACCCTTCCCCCAGGTCCACGCACCCATGCAGCAAGCCTGCCCGGCGCACGGAGGTGCATCCGCGATCGGATTGATGGTTCACGCGTCGCGTGGCCAGTGCACAATGCGCCGTCATGCTTTCCGGTGTCTTCTCTCCGCTCGGCATCCTCGCGTCCCTGCTCGTCCTGGGCGCCCTGGTCCTCGCCACGCTGTTCCAGCTCAAGCGCCGCCAGCGCGCCGCGTGGGAGGTGTTCGCGAAGGCGCACGGCCTCTCCATCGCGGATCGGCGGATGGAAGTGCAGGGGCGCTACCAAGGGCGGGCGCTGCTCCTGGCCACGGGCAAGCGCGGCGCGAGCAGCAAGAAGCGCCACACCGTGACGGTGCTGCGGCTGGACCTGGAGGGCGCGCTGCCCGCGGACCTGCTGCTGGAGCACGAGCGCCCCGAGGACAAGATTCCCGGCGCCGCCACGCCTCGCGACGAGGTGGTGGGTGACGCGGAGCTGGACGCGGCCTTCCAGGTGGAGGGGCTGGCGCCGGAAGCGCGCCCCATCATCCTGGATCCGGGCGTGCGTCAGCGCCTGCTGGGACTCAAGGGCCACCGCCGCGTGAGCATCAAGGGCGGCTGGCTCCAGGTGGAGCAGCGCGGCGTCCCCGCGAGCGCCGCCGCGCTGGAGGCGTTGCTCCGCGCGCCTCACGACCTGGCCCGCGCCGTCACCGAGGCCGCCCCCGCGACGAACGCCGTGGAGGCCTCGCCGCACGCGGAGACGTCACGGATGGACGAAGAGCTGCCCGGCTCCGAGCACGCCTGAGCCGCGTCCGGCGTTGCGTCAGTTCCGACGACGCCGGGCGCGCAGCCCCAGCAGGCCCAGCCCCACCCACGCCGCCGGAGCCAGACCGGTGGTCGCGCAGTCACAGCTCCAGGGGTCGATGATGTCGTTGCCCTCGTCCCCAAACCCGATGGGCCCCGCATCCACCGCCATTCCCGCATCGGGTTCGGGGCAAGCGATGCACACGGTGACGGTCTCGCCCAGGGTTTCGCGTCCCAACGAGTCCGTCACGACGACATCGAGGAAGTGGGGCCCGGGCTTGAGCCCCGAGATGTCCCAGCGGCCGGGAGCGCCCCCCACGGAGTAGGTGGGCCCCGGGCCCTCGCGTGTCTCCAGCAACAGCCAATCCACCCGGAAATCCGCGCGCGCGCAGCCCACGTCGTCGATGCACTCGCAGGAGAAGTCGGCCAGGGGCCCTGACAGCCGTTCGTCCTGGAGCGGGGCGACGATACGGGCCAGAGGGGGCTGGTCCTGCCCCACGACGAGCCGGAAGGACAGCTCCGCATCGGGTTGCAGCCCATTGCTCGCCACCACCACCACGTCCACCTCCCCCAGCTCAGTAGGTATCCACGTGAGGTTGCCCAGCGCATCCAGGCCCATCCCCGGAGGCGCGGTGCGCAGGGCATACGTCGGCGCGGGCCGTCCGCGCGCGTGCACGCTGAGCCGATAGGGGAAGTACGTCACGGTCCGGGTGACGGGCACGGTGGTGAAGACCGGAGCCAGCGGGTCCTGATCCGCTTCCGTCACGACGAGGGTGAGCGACTCCAGGCCCGGCGCGGACAGCGTGAAGGTGGCCGTGCCGTCCTCGTTGTCCGCATCCTTCGCGGCCGCCAGCACCACCTCCTGGGGCTCCAAGGTGGCTGGGTCGAACGTAAGCGACGCCCCTTCCCGCACCGTGAGGTCCGCGTCGCCGTCCGTCCGCTCCACCGTGACGGTGAGCGACTCACCCGGGTCGCCAGGCCACGCGAAGCCGGCCAACGCCACGCTGAAGGACGCCGTGCCCCCTTCCACCACCCTCAACGACGACACGGACAGCACCAGGTGCAAGGGGTCGGGGATTCCCGCCTCCGGCAAAGGCGTTGGAAGGGCAGGAGTCCCCGCCCATGCCGTGGAAGACAGACAGACCCCGAGCCAGCACAGGAGCAGGTGGCGCATGACCTTCACGCTACCGCGTCCGTGCTCCTTCAGCCTACCCGCGCGAGCGCCTCCACGTACTGCTCGCGCACGCGCGTGGCCAGGGCCGCCGAATCCGGCCCGAACGTCTCCGGAGGCAGCGCCGGCATCACCTGCACCGTGACGGTGGCGCGAGGGCTCATCCACGGCCCGTCCCCATCCACCAGCTCCCGCGTGCCACGCACCAGCACCGGCACCACCGGCACGTGCTCCTCCAGCGCCAGCTGGAACGCGCCGCGCTTGAAGGGCAGCAGCTCCCCGGGCGAATAGGTGCCCTCCGGGAAGATGAGCACCGGGATGCCCTTGCGGAGCCACCGGCGGCACGGGCCCAACAGCTGCTCCATGGACGTGGAGCTGCCGCGCACGATGGGCACGTAGCCCAGGAGCGTCATCATCCAGCCCACCAGCGGCGTGCGGAACAGTGACGCCTTCGCCACGAACTTGTACGGCGTGAACAACCCCATCACCGCCAGGATGTCCGCGAACGACTGGTGGTTGACGACGTAGACGCAGGGCCCCTTGGGCAACAGCTCCCGTCCCTCCACCCGCACGCGCCAGCCAGGGGACGCGTGCAGCCACAGCCCGTAGCACCACCGGCACACCAGCACGTGCAGCCACTGACGGTTCGGGTCCAACGGGTACGCCACCACGAACAACACCGCGCCCAACGTGAAGAGGATGGGCGCGGTGACCAGGAACAGCGCGAAGAACCACAGCGAGACGACGTAGCGCATGCGAGAGGAGGAGCTTCCGTTCAGCGCGACGCCGGGGGCGTCCGGTCCGTCAGGAGTACCACGTTCCAGGCAGCCAGCTCACGCCCGGCCCGGCCGCCCGCGCGCCCTCCGAAGGAGTTCGAGTGGAGCCTTCGGTAAGCCGGAGGAGCACCCGAGCGCCGGGGCAGGCAAGACGTCAGGCCCGCATCATTCTCCTGCAATGCGCTTGCAGGGCCGCCAGATTAGCGCCTTAAGGTGCCCGACGAACCCGGAGGGAGAACCGCATGGACGCGCAGGGAGTTCACATCGAAACCCATCCCCGTGAAGGCGAGCCGGTGTTCAGCGCTGGGCGCCCGGACCCCTGCACCCTGGTCCTCTTCGGCGCCACGGGCGACCTGGCCGAACGCAAACTATTCCCGGCCCTCTTCGAGCTCGCCCGCGCCGGCTTGCTCCCCGAGAACTTCGCCATCGTCGCCTACAGCCGCTCCAAGCTGGAGGACGGCCCCTTCCGCGAGCACGTGAAGGAGGGCCTGAAGAAGTTCGCCCGCACGCAGCCCCTGGATGAAGCCGCGGTGAAGCGCTTCACGGAGAGCATCGAGACCGCCTCCGGCGGCTACGACGATCCGGAGGCCTTCAAGCGCCTGGGCCAGAAGCTCCAGGACCTCTCCAAGCGCCGCAAGACGGACGGCAACCAGCTCTATTACATGGCCACGCCGGCCTCCACGTTCCCGCAGATCATCCAGAGCCTCTCCGGCGCGGGCCTGCTCAAGCGCGAGGAGCAGCCCGGCCAGAAGCCCTGGCACCGGCTCATCATCGAGAAGCCCTTCGGCCACGACCTGGAGAGCGCGAAGGCCCTCAACAAGACGCTGGGCTCGGCGCTGGATGAGAAGCAGATCTTCCGCATCGACCATTACCTGGGCAAGGAGACGGTGCAGAACATCCTGGTGTTCCGCTTCGCCAACGCCATCTTCGAGCCGCTCTGGAACCGCCAGCACATCGACCACGTGGAAATCACCGCGGCCGAGGCCATTGGCGTGGAGGGCCGCGGCGGCTTCTACGACGAGACGGGCGTCATCCGGGACATGGTGCAGAACCACCTGCTCCAGGTGCTGGCCCTGTGCGCCATGGAGCCCCCGGTGTCCTTCGCCGCGGAGGACATCCGCGACGAGAAGAACAAGGTCTTCCGCGCGCTGCGCCCCGTTGAAGGCGGCGAGGTTCCCCAGCACGTGGTGGTGGGCCAGTACGAGGGCTACCAGGAAGAGAAGGGCGTGAAGAAGGGCTCGCGCACGCCGACCTACGTGGCGATGAAGATGAACATCGACTCGTGGCGCTGGCAGGGCGTGCCCTTCTACCTGCGCGCGGGCAAGAACCTGAAGAAGCGCCTGACGGAGGTGTCCATCCACTTCAAGTCGGTGCCCATCGGCCTGTTCAGCGGCGGCGGCGCCACCTGCCAGCGGCTGCAGCCCAACGTGCTCACGCTGCGCATCCAGCCGCACGAAGGCATCGCGCTGTCCTTCGAGTCCAAGATTCCCGGCGAGGACGTCAACATCGGCGGCGTCACCATGGACATGGACTACGCGGAGAGCTTCAAGAAGCCCGTGCCGGAGGCGTACGAGCGGCTGCTGCTGGACTGCATGCGCGGCAACGCCACCCTCTTCGCGCGCCAGGACAGCGTGGAGCAGGCGTGGGGCTACATCACGCCCATCCTCCAGGCGCTGGAGACGGACGCGGGCGGCACGGTCCACACCTACGCCAAGGGCAGCAAGGGCCCTGACGCCGCGGACGCGCTGCCCTCGAAGAACGGCCGACGGTGGTCCACGCTATGAGCCAGCCCCTCGTCGTCCCCCCGGAGCGGCTCGCCCGCGAGGCCGCGGACTGGATGGCGCGTGAGCTTACGAAGGCGCTCGCGACGAAGGCGCGCGTGAGCCTGGCCCTGTCGGGCGGCAACACGCCCAAGCCCGCGTACCGGCTGCTCGCGGACCACAAGCTCCCCTGGGAGCGCGTGGACGTGTACTTCGTGGACGAGCGCTTCGTGCCGCCGGACCACAAGGACAGCAACTACCTGCTGGTGAAGGAGTCGCTGCTTGAGCCGCTGAAGTTGCCGGACGCGCAGGTGTTCCGCATGCAGGGCGAGCGCACGGACCGCGACGCCGCCGCGCGCGACTACGAGAAGACGCTGCCCGCGAAGCTGGACGTGGTGCTCATTGGCGTGGGCGAGGACGGCCACACCGCGAGCCTCATGCCCGGCCACCCTGCCCTGCAAGAGCGCACGCGGCGGGTGCTGGCGGTGGAGCAGAGCGCGAAGCCGCCGCCGTGGCGGATGACGTTGACGTTCCCCGTGCTCCAGGGCGCGGGGGCGGTGCTGGGGCTGGTGGCCGGCGAGGGCAAGCGGGACGCCATGCGGCGCATCCTCGCGGGGGATATGTCCCTGCCCGCGTCGCACGTGACGAACACGCAGTGGATGTTGGATCCCGCCGCCCACGGGTGAGGCGGGCCCTCTGGAGGGGACGATGAGCACACAGACGAAGCCGGCGCAGTTCGGCGTGGCGGGCATGGGCGTGATGGGCGCGAGCCTGGCCCTCAACATCGCGGACCACGGCTTCAGCGTCGCCGTATGGGACCGCCACCCGGAGAGCATCCAGAAGGTCCAGCAGGCGAATCCGAAGCAGGCCCTGCAGGGCTTCCCGGAGCTGGAGAAGTTCGTCGCCGGCCTGGAGCGCCCGCGCCGCATCCTCCTGATGATCACGGCCGGCGCCCCCGTGGACGAGATGATGGGGCGGCTGTTCCCCCTGCTGTCGCCCGGCGACGTCATCATGGACGCGGGCAACTCCTGGTACCTGGATACGCGCCGCCGTGAGGCGCTGTGCAAGGAGAAGGGCTTCCACTTCCTGGGCATCGGCGTGTCCGGCGGTGAAGAGGGCGCGCGCAACGGTCCGTCCATCATGCCCGGCGGCCCCAAGGATGCGTACGCGCTGGTGCAGCCCGTGCTGGAGGCCATCGCCGCGCGCAGCGAAGAGGGCCTGTGCGTCACCCACGTGGGCCCGGAGGGCGCGGGCCACTTCGTGAAGATGGTGCACAACGGCATCGAGTACGCGGACATGCAGCTGCTCGCGGAGACGTACGACGTGCTCCACCGCGGCCTGGGCCTGGACACCGCGACGCTGGCCGACCTGTTCTCCAAGTGGAACGAGGGCATCGCCGAGTCGTTCCTCCTGGAGACCACCATCAAGGTGCTGCGCAAGCGCGACCCGGAGACGGGCAAGCCGCTGGTGGACATGGTGTTGGACAAGGCCGGACAGAAGGGCACGGGCAAGTGGACGGTGCAGGTGGCGTTGGATCTGGGCGTGCCGGTGCCCTCCATCGCGTCCGCGCTGGACGCGCGCAACCTGTCCTCGCGCAAGGACGAGCGCGTGGCCGCGAGCAAGAAGCTCCACGGCCCCGCCATCTCCCTGTCCTCGGAGGAGAAGAAGGAGCTGGCCCAGTGGGCGCATGACGCGCTCTACGCGGCGCGCGTGGTGACGTACGCGCAGGGCATGCGGCTCATCCAGGCGGCGTCGGACGAGTACAAGTGGGGCGTGTCGCTGGCGGAGATGGCGCGCATCTGGCGGGGCGGCTGCATCATCCGCGCGAAGCTGCTCACCCCGCTGCGAGAGGCCTTCAAGCAGCAGCCCACGCTGCCCAACCTGATGGTGTCCGAGGCGTTCGCGCCCGTGCTGGAGAAGATGGCCCCGGCGTGGCGCAAGTTCGTGGGCGCCGCGACGATGGCGGGCATCCCCGTGCCGGTGTTCAGCAGCAGCCTGGCGTACATGGACAGCTACCGCAGCCCGGAGCTGCCGCAGAACCTCACCCAGGCCCAGCGCGACGCGTTCGGCGCGCACACCTACCAGCGCCGGGACAAGCCCGACGCCGGCTTCGTGCACTCGGACTGGCTGAAGTAGTCCCGCAGCCCCTGCCCTGCGCGCCGCCTACTTCTTCTGGGTGGCGCGCAGCTCGGCGCGGCGGATCTTCCCGCTCACCGTCTTGGGCAGCTCCGTGACGAACTCAATCTCGCGCGGGTACTTGTAGGGCGCCGTGGTCTTCTTCACGAAGTCCTGCAGCTCTTGCGCGAGCTCCGGCGATGGCGTGTGCCCTGGCGTGAGCAGCACGTACGCCTTGATGCGATGGCCCAGCTTGTCGTCCGGCACGCCGATGACGGCGGACTCCGCCACCGCCGGGTGCTCAATCAGCGCGGACTCCACCTCGAAGGGGCCCACGCGGTAGCCGGACGTCTTGATGACGTCGTCGGAGCGCCCCACGAACCACAGGTAGCCGTCCGCGTCGCGCACCGCGCGGTCGCCGGTGACGTACCAGTCCCCCCGGCTGCTGGCCGCGTTGGCCGCGTCGTCGTTGAGGTAGCCCGCGAACAGGCCCACCGGCCGCTCCGGCTTCACGCGCACGGCGATGTCGCCCTCCTGCCCGTCCGCGACTTCATTGCCGTGCTCGTCGATGACGGCCACGGTGAAGCCCGGGGACGGCTTGCCCATGGAGCCCACGCGTGGCTCCATGCCGGGGAAGATGCCGACGATGACCACCGTCTCCGTCTGGCCGTAGCCCTCGCGGATGTGCAGCCCGGTGGCCTCCTTCCACGTCTGGATGACCTCTGGGTTGAGCGGCTCGCCCGCGCTCAGTGAGTGGCGCAGCGCGGACAGGTCCACGGCCTTCAAGTCCTGGAGCACCAGCGCGCGCCACGCGGTGGGCGGCGCGCAGAAGGTGGTGACCTTCTCCCGCTCCAGCACCTTCAGGAAGCCCACGGGGTCGAACCGGCCGCGGAAGTCGAAGACGACGTTGCACGCGCCCACGCTCCACGGACCGAAGAGCTTGCCCCACGCGCACTTCGCCCAGCCGGTGTCGCTGAGCGTGAGGTGCCGGTCCTCCGGCTGCAAGTCCAACCAGTAGCGGCCGGTGATGAGGTGCCCCTGGCCGTAGCTGGACTGCGTGTGCAGCACCATTTTCGGCATGCCGGTGGTGCCGGACGTGAAGTAGATGAGCAGCGGATCATCCGAGCGCGTGGGCGGGAACGCCGTCGCCTGGGATTCCGCCAATGCCTCGGACGTGTAGCGCGTCCATGGCGCGGGCGCGTCGCCGGTGGACACCCACGTCGTCACGCCGGGGGCCTGGCCCTGCACGCCCTCGAAGCGGTCCAGGCAGCTGCCGTCGGTGAGGACGGCCTTCGCGCCGGAGACCTCCAGCCGGTAGCGGATGTCCTTGGCGGTGAGCATGGGCGTGCCGGGCATGAAGACGATGCCCGCGCGGATGCAGCCCAGCACCAGGAACCACCACTCCGGCACGCGCGGCATCAAGATGAAGACCCGGTCGCCGCGCTTCAGGCCCAGCCCGGTGAGGAAGCGCGCCGCGTGCAGCGAGCGCTCCTTCAGCTCCTGGAAGGTGAAGCGCTGGGAGCGTCCGGACTCGTCGGACCACTGGAGCGCGGGGGCCTGGGGCCGCTCGGCCGCGTGCCGGTCGATGACGTCCGTGGCGAAGTTGAAGTGCGCCGGCCGCTCCCACCGGAAGTCACGGCGGGTGGACGCGTAGTCGGCGGATGAAGACTCGGGCATGGGCGGCTCCTGGAGTGCTCCGACAACCCCAGCAGCCTGTCACGTCATCCCGAGCGGTGAGACGAAACCCCGCGCGAAAGCGCCCGGTGGTGGACGCTCGTGACGCGCGGGGGGGAATCCAGCGTGTTTCAGCGAGCGGCGGCGCGCAGCTCTTCCGCCAGCTTGCGCGCTTCGTCGCTCCAGCCCGGCTCGCCCAGCGCGGCCACCTGGTCGAAGTCGCGCGCGGCGCGGGCTTCCTGGTGCAGGGCACGCAGCGCGAGGCCGCGGTTCCACAGCGCCTGCGGGTTGCGCGGATCCGCGCGCACCACGGGGTCCAACAGCGCCAGCGCGTCCTGGAAGCGGTTGTCCTGAAGCGCCACCACCGCCAGGTCACTGTCGCGCGCCAGCGACGCGGGCTCGCGCGCCAGCACCGCCTGCGCCTGCTGCCACTGGCCGTGCAGCACGTAGGCCGCGACGATGCCGCGGAAGTCCTTGCGCTCCTCCATCTCCGCCAGCGGACGCAGCGGCAGGGTGCCCTTCCCGGCCTCCACGCCGTCCGCGCCACCGCGCATGGGGCTGTAGCGGCGCCACTGGTCCGCGCGCGGATCAGACAGGCGGGCCTCCAGCTCGCGGGTGGTCTGGTTCTCCAGGAAGACGACCGCCGGCACTTCAGAGGCGGGCATCATGCGCGGCACGAAGACGGCGCAGAGACTGGCGGCCATGGCCAGCGGCGCCACCACGCGCGCGTTGCGGCGCACCCACGCGCCCAGCGACACCACGTTGCCGTTGTCCTCCTGCTTCGCGGCCGGCGCCTCCGCCGCGCCCGTGCCCAGGGCCCGCGCCGCCAGCAGCTCCAACTGGAGCAGGTCCCTGAGGCCGCACTCACAGGAGGCACAGCGCGGCAGGTGACTCCGGAAGCCTTCGGCGTCGGACTCGGACAGCTCGCCGTCCATGAAGAGATGCAACCGGGTGCAATGCGCGTTCATGACTGGACCCCCCGCTCCCGAGCTACAGCGACGCTCGGAAGCAGCAGCTCCCTCAGGTCCCGGCGCGCCAGCGTCAGCCAGCTGCCCACGGTTCCCACAGGGACGTTGAAATGTTCAGCGATGGCCTGGTAGCGGCGGCCTTCCGCGTGAAGCCTGTATGCGTCCCGAAGGTGCGGCTTGAGCTGCTCGATGGCAGCCTGGAACGCGTCGTTGCCCACCAGCTCCCAGTTCTCCCGGTCGCCATCCCCCGTCACCGGCAGGTCCTGCACCAGCGCCAGGTGCGGCAGCCCCCGGCTCTCCGTGCGATGCCGGCGGCAGTGGTCCAGGAACCGGTTGGTCATGGTCGTGCACAGCCACGCCGCGCACGCCGCTTCCGTCCGGTCCTTCAGGTGGCCAAACTCCGGCAACGCCCGCTCGAAGGCTTCCTGGACCAGGTCTTCCGGGTCCAGGGCGCCGCGAGCGCACAACCGCCGCGCCACCGCCAGCAGGCTGGGCCGGTGTCGCTGGATGAACGCCTCGAAGTGGCGCTTTTCCCGGTTGAAGAGATTGGCCATGACACAAGGCCCCGAAGTGACTGGTGGGCTTTCCTGACTAAAGACGCCGAGCGGTTCGTTTCTTGAGAGAAAAATGCCCGGAAGGGCAGACAAGCCTGCTCGGCAGGAGCTTCAGCGAGCCCCTTCCGGCCCCGCCAGCAGGGGGGGCACCGACGGCGGAGGCAGAGGGCGGCGCCGCTTGGGGCCGCGCTCCGAGCAATTGACGTACGAATTCTTCACGTGCGGGGCGCTGCGGTCCGGCTCGAAGGCATTGACGGCGGAGGACACGTCTCCGGGGATCATGGGTCGCTTCTCCTGGTGCTGAGGAAGTCCGGCGAAAGCCGGGGATGGGTAGAAAAAGACTGTTGGGCGTGGTCCATAGCACGCCTCGCCTCACCGGCAGGAGGGGCCCCCAGGGCCACTCCTTCAAGGATTTCAAGGAGTTCCGAATGAACGAGGACAAGTCTCCGCTGCACCCCGCGTGGCGGCAGTGGCTGGCGGAGAACCTGGCATTGGGAGTGTCGGCGGAGGACGTACAGCAGACGCTGGTGCAGGCAGGCGTGGACCCGGCGCTGGCGCGGGAGGAAATCACCGCGGTGGGGCAGCACCCCTACTTCAAGGCGGCGCTCCAGGTGGCCCGGCACTTCGGCTGGCTGGAGTCGCTGATGGATGTCTACAGCGAGCTGCGCGCCCGGGACGGGGGCCGGCAGCTGGAGGTGCGCGAGGGGATATCCCCGGAGGAGTTCTTCCGCCGCTACTTCCTGGGCCACCGGCCGGTGGTGCTGCGCGGCCTGATGGCGGACTGGCCCGCGATGAAGCGCTGGTCGCTGCCGTACTTCCGCGAGCGTTTCGGAACGGTGGAGGTGGAGGTGATGGTGGGACGCGACGCCAACCCGGAGCACGCGGCCGAGCAGGACCGGCACCGGGCGCGGATGCCCTTCTCCGACTTCCTCTCCCAGTTGGAGACAGCCGGAGAGACGAACGACATCTACATGGTGCCGCGCAACGACAACTGGGGACGCGAGGGGCTGGCGCCGCTGCGCGACGACCTGCGGGCCCCCGCGGGGCTCATCGACCCGTCGCTGCGGCCGGAGCAATTGACGCTGCTCCTGGGGCCCGCGGGCACCGTCACCCCGCTGCACCACGACAACATGAACATCCTGTTGGGCCAGGTGATGGGCCGCAAGCACGTGCGGCTGGTGCCGTCCTTCGAGCGCCACCGCGTGTACCCGCACCGGGGCACCTTCAGTCACGTGGACGCGGCGGAGCCGGACCTGGCCGCGCACCCGCTGTTCGCCGAGGCCACGGTACTGGAGGTGGTGCTGGAGCCCGGGGACATGGTGTTCCTGCCGGTGGGCTGGTGGCACTGGGTGAAGGCGCTGGACGTGAGCGCCAGCGTCACCTTCCATCACTTCCTGGTTCCGGGAGGCAACACGCACCTGGACGCTCCCTTCTGACCTGCTCAGTCCGCCCGCTCCACCAAGAGGACGGAGCGCGTCCAGACGGCTCGGGCATCGCGCGCGAGCCACGCCTGGCGCTCGTCGCGCAGCGCGACGGCCGCGGGCTTGCCAGCATGGATGCTCCGGCGCACTCCGTCGAAGAAACGGCCCGCGGCGTCCGGGATGTCCACCGTGGAGGCCAGCACCGCGCGGGCCCCGGAGTCGATGAAGGCCGCGGGCAGGCTGAAGGGCTCCGTGCTCTGGAGGGACGCGGTGCGGCCCGCGCTGCACGCGGCCAGGAACACGGTGGGCGCGCCGGTGAGCCGCTGCTCGCGCACGACGTCCGCGGTGAGCGCGTAGCGGCCATTCACCTCCGGTGACAGCACCACCAGCGACGCGCCGGAGATGCTGGGGTCGGTGATGCCGTGCGCGTGGATTTCAATCTCCGTGGCATCCGCCATCCGCGCCAGCACGCGAGAGGGCGTGGCGTCCGCGCCGGACAGCACGTCCGGCGGCGCGTCGCCGGGCTCCGCTTCCGGCGTCCACGAGGGGAGCCGGGGCAACTGCAGGAGCGACGGCGCCTCCACGCCAGCCACGACCAGGCGGCGCGTGGCGGTGGGCGCCTGCGTGGGACGCGGCCCCTGCGTGCGGCCCAGGCGGAAGCTCCAGGCCATCTCCGGCGGCAGCAGGTCCGTGCGGCCGAAGAGGGGCGTCCACGCGAACACGTCCACGTGTTCGCAGCCGACGAGCGTCTGGCGCAGGGCGTCCGGGACCAGCCGGGACGAATCCACCCGGGCCAGGGACTCCCGGCGCGAACCGTCGTAGGAGCCCTTCACCTCGCCCTTGGGCCCCAGCGCCACCAGGGTGGTGCGCTCGGCGTGGATGCTGGCCGCCAGCGCGCACCGCGCGGGCACGGGCGTGCCCAGCTGCGCGGCCATCAGCGCCACCACCTTGGGGAACTCACCGGCGCGACCCGCGTCCGCCGCGAGCGACGAATAGCTGAGCGCCCAGGCCTCACGCCCCAGCACGTCGCCACGGGGCAGGGCCTCCGCGTCCGCGATGGCCTGCTTCAGGAGCGCCTCGCCCCGGGCCCGGTCCTGGTCCAGGAGGAAGCGGCCTTCCAGATAGTGCGTGTAGATGCGGTCGCTCTCCAGGACGGAGGAGCCCTCCAGGACCCGCGTGGTGACCGTCTTCAGCCACTCCGCGTCCCGGGGGCCGGAGCCGAAGCGGGACAGCTCCGCGACCGTCGCGCCGAACACCAATTCCATCGGGTTGTCCGCGCAGGCCTCCGCCACTTCCAGCTCGCGCCGCGCGGCGTCCGGCCGCAGGTCCAGGTAGTAGAGGTGCGCCAGCTGCACGTGGGGCCAGGAGCAGCTGCGGGTGGTGCCTCGCGCGGCCCACTCCTCCAGGTACGCGCGCGCGCTGCCCAGGTCGTTGCGGGAGCGCGTCACGTGGCTGAGGATCTCCAGGACGGTGAACTCCGTCTCCCACTCGCGCAGCTGCCGGGCACCCGCCCACAACACGCGCGCGTGCTGCTCCGCCTCCGTGAGGCGCTGCTGGTCCGTGTAGAAGATGGTCAGCCGGCGCTCCAGGTCCAGGCAGCGCACCGACAGCGTCGTCTCACGGCAGCGCTGGAGTGCGTTGAAGAACCGCTGCTCGGCCTTCCACCACGCCCCTTCCGCGATCTCCTGGCGCGCCTGGTCCCGCTCCGCGATGTACGTGAACCAGGGGTCGCCCATGCGGCCGACGCGCGCGACCATGTCCTGCAGGCCGGTCAGGTCGCCATTGCGGCTGCGCAGGAGCGCGCCCAGGTAGATGTCCTCGTCGCCGGACAGGCGCGCCCGGTTCAGCAGCGCCTCCGGGACGGCCTGGCCCGCGCGCAGCGTCTCCGCGTACTGGCGCGCCAGGTCCGCACGGCGGGAGAAGTCGCGCTTCGCCACACGCTGCACGTAGTCCGTGAGCACACTGCCGCCCTGCACCCGATCCAGCTCCTTGGCCAGGGGCAGCAGCGCCAGCGCGCGCTCCTTCGACGTCGCGGCGCGAACGGCCTCATAGAAGACGCCGCGCACCGCGCCCGGAAGCTGCCGGGCCGCGTCCATGGGCAGCGGCGCCTTCGGGTCCTCCACCAGGGCCAGGGCCGCGTCGCGAGCGGCCTTCCACTGGCGCTGGCGCTCCAGCGTGGCCTCGCGCAGCGACAGCGCCTGGGCGTGGGCTTCACGTCCCCAGCCCTGCTCGTTGCGCTTCGCCACCTCTTCGAACAGCTCCGACGCGCGCAGCGTCAGCCCCATCTCCCGGAACACCAGCGCGCGGTTCCACAGGGCCTGCGTCAGGCCGGGCTTCGCGGTGAGCGCCGCGTCCAGCAGGCGCAGCGCGCGCTCATGGTCACCCCGGGCGAGCGCCACCGCCGCCAGGTCGCTGTCGCGCTCCGGCGAGGCCGGCAGGCGCTCCAGGAAGGAGGCCGCCTGGTTCCACTCGCCCTCCAGGGCATATGCCGCCGCGATGCCGCCCCAGTCCTCCCGGGACTCCATGCGGGCGAGCGGGCCCAGGGGCATCGGCTCGGCGGGCACCGGACAGCCGCCCGCGGGCGCGCGCGAGCGGTAGCGGTCCGCTTCCGGGTGCGTGAGGCGGGCTTCGATGCGGGCCGCCGCCCGGCGATCCGTCCAGAAGGTGTCAGGAAGGGACTGCGGCTGCGCCCGGGGCTTCAGGGCCGCGACGCCGGCAGCCAGGAAAGGGATGGCCAGTGCCAGCGCCCAGAGACTCGTCTTCGCCGGCTTCACCATGCGGTCCCCCCGGGCATCTCCCCCCTGCCGCCCCTTCGGGCCGTTCTACACCAACCTCCGACGAACGCCGACCTGGCCCCGTCCCCTGCCTTCAGGCGTCCCATGACGCGGTGGGCAGCAAGGCGGTGGGAGAACAGGCGCATCGGATGTTTTGGGTGACACACGCACCAATAGACGGGCTGCTCGGCCGATCTTGAAAAAAGGCCCCACTTCCCACGTCAGGCGCGAGAGGGAGACAGGGCGCCGGGCCGTCCGGTTGTTGGGGGGATGACGCCCGGGGGCTCGGCTGCACGGCTGCTCTCGAAGGATGGTTTGAGCGCCCGCATCCACCTGGAATCACGCGCTTCGGCATGCCTGGGGAAGTGACGGGCGGCAGGGCCCTGTCTGGCTCAGACCCCACCAGGCGTCCCGGCGAGCGCGCGTGCGGCAGGGGGTTGGCAGGCGAGAGGGGGCGGGAAGGCTTTTTTCCCGCCGCGTGTCCTCGTGGCCCAACCCGGACCGAAAGGACCCCTGTTTGAAGCGACTCCTTCAGCTCGTTGCCGCGGCCTCCCTGATGCCTGCCCTGTCTTTCGCTGGCGTCATCTGGAAGGGCGACTTCGAGACCGGCAACACGTCCCAGTGGACGCGCCAGCAGGCCGTTGCCAACAGCCGCTTGCAGGTCGTAACGGATGTGGTGCGTGACGGCAGGTACGCCCTCAAGGCCACGGTGAAGCAAGGCGATGATCCCATCAACGCCAGCGGCAACCGCAACGAACTGCTGTACCTGACCCACGAGACGCAGGGGAAGGAGTACTACTACAAGTGGAGCACGCTCTTTCCCTCGAACTACCCGGTGCATGACTCGTGGCAGGTCATCACCCAGTGGCACCAGGAGAGCTGCTGTGGCTCGCCGCCGCTGGAGTTCTTCGTGCGCGGGGACAAGATCAACCTGCGCGTGGGCGGCAACACCACCCCCGTGCTGTGGCAGACCTCCATCGACAAAGGCAACTGGCACGACTTCGTGCTGCACGTGAAGTGGTCTTCGGACAAGAAGGCCGGCTTCGTGGAGCTGTGGCACAACGGCGAGCACGTGCTGCCGAAGACCTACGGCGCCAACCAGTTCGGCAAGGAGCTGAACTACCTGAAGATGGGTCTGTACCGCGACGCCGCCATCAAGCCCGAAGGGGCCATCTTCCACGACGGCTTCACCATGGCGACGACGCTCGAGGACGTGATGCCGCCCGCGCCCGCGCCGGTGGAGGAGCCCGCGCCCGCGCCCACGCCCGTGCCGGATGACACGACCATCCCCGCGGAGGATCCGACCCCGGTGACGGAGACGCCGGTGACGCAGACGCCGCAGCTGCCCACCACCCAGCTGCCCACCGTGGGCGGGCAGACCCCCACCCCCACGCCGGTGTCCAACAACCCCAATGGCCTGCCGGACTCGTCCGAGGGCGTGGCGGGGGGCTGCAGCGCGTCCGGCACGTCCGGCACCCTGCCCTTCGCCGGTGCCCTGCTGATGCTGGGCGCCATCGCGCTGCGTCGCCGCCGGGCCCCCGCCCGCGCGGTGGCCCGTCGCGCCAGGCGCTGACTTCCGCTCGATACCGAAGCAAGTCCCCAGGCCCGGTGCGTCTCATGACGCACCGGGCCTTCTTGTTTTCTGTGACTTTCTTCGACCACACAAGAATGTCGGAGAATTGAAGTAATTCTTGAATTGTTTGACCTTCGCGGCTCAGTCGGGTTTCGCTTCGGGTTCCCCCGCAGCACGAAAGGCAGGACCCGATGAAGCGGACCTCCGGTCTGTTCTCCACCGCGACGGCGCTGTTCGCTGGCGCCACGTTGAGCGTCATTCCCTCGATGGCGATGGCCGCGCCTTCCCAGGCGGAGGCGGCGCTGGCGCACGACGTGTCGCCCGACCTGCTCTCCGCGATGCAGCGGGACCTGGGCCTGACGGCGGACGGCGCGAAGCAGCGGCTGGCGTCGGAGGCGGCGGCGGTGCGCGTGGAGGGTTCGCTGCGCGCGGCGCTGGGCGAGCGCTTTGGCGGCGCGTGGATGAACGCGGACGGCAGCCAGCTGGTGGTGGGCGTGACGACGGACGCGGACGCGGACGCGGTGCGCCGCGCGGGGGCCGTACCCCAGAAGGTGAAGTACACGCAGGCGGAGCTGGACGCGGTGAAGGCGCAGCTGGACCGCGACAGCCAGATGGCGGGCCGCGCCGTGCACGCCTGGTACGTGGACGTGATGACGAACAGCGTGGTGGTGCTGACGCAGGACTCCGCGCTGACGGGCGGCACGGACTTCGTCGCGAAGGCGGGCGTGAAGCACGCCGCGGTGCGGACGGTGTCGTCGCGCGAGGAGTTCAAGCCGGTGTACGACCTGCGCGGCGGTGACGCGTACTACCCGGGGAACGCGCGCTGCTCCATCGGCTTCCCGGTGGCGGGCGGCTTCGTGACGGCGGGCCACTGCGGCGGCGCGGGCACGGGCACCAGCGGCTTCAACGGCGTGGCGCAGGGCACGGTGGTGGCGGCCAGCTGGCCCGGCAACGACTACGCCTGGGTGCGCACCAACGGCTCGTGGGGGTCGCAGCCGTGGGTGAACAACTACGCGGGCGCCAACGTGCTGGTGCAGGGCTCGCAGGAGGCGGGCGTCAACGCGTCCGTGTGTCGCTCGGGCTCCACCACCGGCTGGCGCTGCGGCGTCATCACGGGGAAGAACGTCACGGTGAACTACTCCGCGGGCCCGGTGTACGGCCTCACGGCGTCCAGCGCGTGCGCAGAGGGCGGTGACTCCGGCGGTTCGTGGCTGTCCGGCAACCAGGCGCAGGGCGTGACGTCCGGCGCTGGCGGCAACTGCACCTCCGGCGGCAACACCGTCTTCCAGCCGCTCATCCCCATCCTGAACGCCTACGGCCTGTCGCTCACCACGTCCGGCAGCGGCGGCTCCGGCGGCCCCATCATCGGCCTGGCGAACAAGTGCATCGACGTGCCGAACTCCAACACCAACGACGGCACCCGCCTGCAGCTGTGGGACTGCAACGGCACCAACGCGCAGAAGTGGTCCTTCATGTCGGACGGCACCGTGCGCGCCTTCGGCAAGTGCATGGACGTGGCCTGGGGCTCCAGCGCCAACGGCACGGCCATCCAGCTGGTGAGCTGCAACGGCAACCCCGCGCAGCAGTTCATCCTCTCTGGCGCCGGTGACCTGGTGAACCCCCAGGCCAACAAGTGCGTGGACGTGTCGGGCGGCAACTCCGCCAGCGGCACCCCGCTGCAGCTCTGGGAGTGCAACGGCACCAGCGCGCAGAAGTGGCGCCGGTAGTCGTCTCCGGTAGCGCCTGAAACGAAGAAGCGCGGGCCCCAGTGCATCGGGGACCCGCGCTTTGTCGTTTCGAATGGCCGCGCTTCTTCAGTGCGCGCCTTCCACCTTCACCTTGGGGTCCGCCTTCTGGAGCATGAACACCAGGATGATGGCGCAGACGAACAGCGCGGCGAGGATGAGGAAGTTCGCGTTGAAGGCCCGCACCAGCGCCTGCGCGCTGATGCGCTGACTCAACAGGCCGTAGGCGGCGCCCGTGGGATTCAGTACGCCCCTGGCCGCCATGGCGCCGGTCATCGAGGCGACCTGCTCCTGGGCCACCTGCCCGTAGACGTCCACGTGCGAGGTGATGGCGGTGACGTTGGCCTGGGTGGAGCGGCTGAGCGCGCTGCTCATCCACGCGGTGCCGATGGAGCCGCCCAGCTCGCGGGTGAGGTTGAAGAGGCCCGCCGCGTTGCCTCGCTGCTCCGGTCGCAGGTTGCTGAGCGCCATCACCGACAGCGGCACGAAGATGAAGCCCAGCGAGCAGGCGCGGATGAACACCGGGGTGATGAGGGTGATTTCATCCACGCGCGTGGCCAGGTGGCCGTTGGTCCACAGGGACAGGCTCATTCCCAGGATGCCGAAGCCAATCAGGAAGCGGCCGTCCACCTTGCCGCCGAACTTGCCGATGAGCGGCATCAGCAGGATCTGGATGGCGCTGCCCTTGAGGAAGATGAGCCCGATGTCCAATGCCTCGTAGCGCATCACGGAGCCGCAGAAGAGGCTGAAGAGGAACGAGCCGGAGAACAGCGCCGTGCCCACCAGGAAGTTCACCCCCGTGGCCGCGGAGTAACTGCGGTTGCCGAACACGCGCAGGTCCACCACGGGGCTGGGTGTCTCCAGTTCGTGGACGACGAAGGTGATGAGCGCGATGCCCGCGATGACCGCCAGCAGCGTGATGAGCCGGCTGTCGAACCAGTCCTCGCGGTTGCCCTCCTCCAGCACGTACTGGAGGCACGCCATGCCCACGGCGAGCAGCGCGATGCCGTTGCGGTCCACCTTCTCCGTGGACGCTTCGAAGTGGGGCTGTTCGATGGAGCGCCACGCCATGTACGCGGCGAAGAGGCCCACCGGCACGTTGATGAGGAAGATCCAGTGCCAGCTGGCCGCTTCAATGAGGAGACCGCCCACGGTGGGCCCCAACAGCGGGCCCGTCACTGCGCCCAGGCCGAAGAGGGCGCCCGCCATGCCGTGCTCCTCGCGCGGGTAGCGGGCGAAGAGGATGGCCTGGGACGTGGGGATGATGGCGCCGCCGCCCATGCCCTGGAGGATGCGGAAGGCCACCAGCGAGGTCAGGTTCCACGACAGGCCGCACAGCACGCTGGCCACCGTGAAGAGGATGATGGAGAACGTGAAGTACTTCCGGTAGCCAAAGCGGCGCTGGAGCCAGCCCGTCATCGGGATGACCACCACGTTGGCCATCATGTAGCCGGTGGACACCCAGGCGATCTGATCCAACGGCGTGCCGAAGCTCGCGCGGATGTCGCTCAGGGCCACGTTGACGATGGAGATGTCCAGCACGGACATCAGCGCCGCGGCCATGGCCGCGATGGTGATGCCCGCCTTGGAGCCGGTGATGACGTCTCGGCGAGCGTCCACGGTGGGTTACTCCGCCTTCCGGGTATCCACCGCCGCGGACTTCTGGGGCTCCGGCTTCGCGCCGGTGTCCACGCTGACGTAGGCGCTCATGCCCGGCTTGATGGGCAGCTCCTTCAGGTCGCCGTCGAAGCGGATGAGCACGGGGATGCGCTGCACGACCTTCACGAAGTTGCCGGACGCGTTGTCCGGCGGCAGCAGGGCGAAGCGCGCGCCGCTGGCGCCCGCGAGGCTGTCCACGTGGCCCTTGAACGCGTGGCCGCCGAACGCGTCCACCTTCAGCTCCACCGGCTGGCCCGCGCGCATCTCGCCGACCTGGTCCTCCTTGAAGTTGGCCACGACCCAGATGTCGTTCTGCGGAACGACGGCCATCAGCGGGCGCTCCGGGCCCACCATCTGCCCCACCTCCACGGTGCGGCGGCTGACCACGCCGTCCACCGGGGCGCGCACCTGCGCGTAGGACACGGCGAGCTCCGAGAGCGTCAGCGCGGCGCGGGTCTGCTTGAGGCGGGCCTCGGCGAGCTTCAGCGCGGCCTGCGCGGCCTGCATCTGCACGGGCGCCGTCTCCGCGGCGGAGAGCTTGCCCTGCGCGGCCTCCAGGCCACCGGAGGAGCTCTGGATGCCGGCCTCGGTGGAGATCAGCCGCGCGCGGGACTGGTCCAGGGCGGCCTTGGCCGTGTCATACGCGGCCTGCCGGGTGTCCAGGTCCGACTGGGACAGCGCGCCCTGCTCGCGCAGCTGCTTCACGCGGCCCAGGTCCGTCTCCGCCAGCTTGAAGCGCGCTTCGGAAGAAGCCACGTCCGCGCGGGACTGTTCCAACGCGGCCTTGGAGGAGCTGATGCCGCTGGAGGCCTGGGTGACGCCGGCGCGGGCCTGGCGCAGGTTGGCGCCCGCGTTGGCCTCCGTGAGGGTGAGCTGGGCCTGGGCGTTGGACAGCTGGGCCTCCGCGCTCATCACGTCCGCGCGAGCGACCTCCAGGCGCGCATCCAGGTCCGCGTGGTCCAGCTCCACCACCACGTCACCGGCCTTCACCGTCTGGTTGTCATGCACCAGCACGCGGGCCACCTGACCGGCCACGCGCGGCGACACGTTGGCGATGCGGCCCTCCACCTGGGCGTCGTCGGTGGACTCGTGACCGTGGGTGAGGAGGAAGCGCGCGCCACCGCCCAGCACCGCCACGCCCACGAGGATGGGCAGCACCTGCCTGGCGCGGGAGCGCTTCGCGGGCTGCGCGACGGCGGGGGCATCGGTGGTGGAGGGAGCGGCTTCCAGTGAAGGGGCGGTACGGGTCGTCATGGTTGTTGCTCGGTACAGCGTTGAAGAAGGGGTGTGGGAAGGGGCTCAGGGGTCCCGCAGGGCGGGGATGCCGGTGGACACCTTGGCGAGCAGGGCGCGAAGCGTGTCCCGCTCATCCATGCTCAAGGGAGCCATGAGCGCGGCGATGCGGCGGTAGTGGTCGGGCATCATCCCCTGGATGAATTCGCGACCCTTCGAGGTGAGGTGCACGGAGTACATGCGCCGGTCCTCGGGGTGATCCGTGCGGGAGATGAAGCCGTCCTTCTCCAGCGTGTCCAGGAGGCCGGTGATGGTCGCGCGGCTGCAGCTCGACAGCTCCGCGAGGTCCGCGGGGCGCAGGGTGTCCCCCGCGTCCTCCGCCGCGAACAACTGCACCAGCACGACGAAGCGTCCGTGAGACACGCCGTGCCGTGCGAAGTGCGCCTCGTAGGCCCCGGTCAGTTCATTGGAGAGACGCAGCATCGTCAGACACGTCTCGATGGCGCTGGGGTCGAGCGAGGGGAAGCGCTGAGCCATCTGCTTCAGCCGCTCGTACCGGGGCACGAGCTTCATCGGCGTGGCGTTTTTCGGGCGGGTAGGGACCAAAACGAGGCGTCTAGTAAGGCCCCTAACGATTTTGCGCAAGTTGATTTCGTCGCCTGACTAAATCCTTGATTTCCCGGTCGGGGAGTGGACCGTCTGGCTACTCGACCGCCTTCACATCCGCGGCGGTGGGACGCGTCCTCAGAAGGACGGCGGTGCGCAGCTCCGGGTGTCGCGCCTGCACGGAGCGCACGGCGCGCAGGTCGAAGGACTGCACGTCCGACCTCTGGACGAGCCCTGCTTCCTGGATGAGCCGGGCGACCTTGTCGCCGTGGGCCGGAGCAATGTCTGTCTTCTCTGTTGTCCGTTTGAGTTCCACATTGAAGCGCACACGGCGGGCGTT
This sequence comes from Corallococcus exiguus, assembly GCF_009909105.1. Taxonomy (NCBI): domain Bacteria; kingdom Pseudomonadati; phylum Myxococcota; class Myxococcia; order Myxococcales; family Myxococcaceae; genus Corallococcus; species Corallococcus exiguus. The sequence continues at coordinate 950,780 of NZ_JAAAPK010000001.1, read as the reverse complement.
CCGGGCGCGGAGCGGGTCGCGGGCTTCATGGGCGGCGTCCGCCTGGTCCGCCGCGAAGGCGAACACCTGGCTCAGGGTGGGGACTGTGTAGGGGTCGGGGAGCCCCACGCGGGCGGCGAACGCGACGGCCTCCGGAGAGAGCGCGCGGTCGTTCTTCTGGTCCGGACGGTCCTCCAGGAGCCGGTCGCAGACGAAGCGGGCCTGGAGCTCCGCGACGGTGAGGGTCGCGATGGAAACGGGAGCGGTCAGCAGGCTTCCATCCGCGTGGCGGCACTTCGTGGGGAACAGGTTCAGGTCGTGGGAGACCACGACGACGCCGTCGGCGGTGAGGACGGTGTCCAGCTCCAGCGTGGGCATCCCGTGGTCGAGCGCGGCCTCGAAGGAGGGCAGCGTGTTCTCCGGCCGCAGGTTCCGCGCGCCCCGGTGGCCCTGCGCATCGAAGCGCTTCGGGTCGATGAGCCCGTCCGCGTCCAGCAGGTCCCCAGGGGTGCCGTCGCCGTTGGCGTCGAAGTCGCGCACCGCCTGCATCAGGAGGTCCGGCTGGTCCGTGATGATGCCGTCCACGCCGCGCTGGAGCAGGGCCTGCATCGTGGGCAGGTCGTTCACGGTCCAGACGACGACCGGGTGACCGGCGGCGTGGAGGCGCTCCAGGTCGATGCCGCCTCCAGGCTGGAGCAGCTCCGCGGAGGGAGAGCACACCGGAGCGAGCGTCCGTGCGTGCGCTCGCAAGGTGTCCATGAGGCGCAGCGTGGGGTCGTCCGCGGGTGGGCGGGAGGACGGGCCGGGCCTCGTGCATGCGCAGGCGAGGAACGTCAGGAGCACCACGGAGGCGCGGCGGGAGAAGCGCGGGTCGGATGATGTCGTGCGCATGGGCTGCCTTCCTTCCGGGTGTCAGTTAGGAAGATGTGGCCATGGATGTGAAGGATGCCACCGTGCAGGCGGCGCTGCTTCAAGCTTGTGACGACGCGGGACTGCCCCAGTCCCTGCGGGGCTGTGTGTATCCATTGCTGAGGGATCCGGAGGGCGACTGGGCTCCCTGCTGCGGCGGGGGCTGCATGCCATGTACGTCCACGCTGGCGGACGTGGCGCTGCGCACGCTGGAGCTGCTGGGCACGCCGCGACGCTCTCCGCTGCCTCCGGGGTAATCAGCGGTACTTGTGGTCCACCAGCACCTCCGTGCGCGGAAGCGACCAGTGCACCTGGACCATCCGCCACTCGGTGCCCCGGCGTTCGAAGGCGCAGGCCACGCGGATGCCCTCGAAGGTGACGGGCCTGCCGCCCGCCACCAGGGCGATGTCCATCGCGGGCACCGTGAGACAGGCCATCGTGGAGGGCGGTGCGCCCCCGTGCCAGCGCTGCTCCGAGCGCAGCGTCACGCGGATGTCGCGCAGGCTCCCGAACTGGGTACGGAAGGAATGCTCCACCTGCGCCCAGCCGCTGAAGTGGAGGTTGGAGTGCGTGCCCACGACCACGATGTCGTCGTCGTGCCAGAACAGCTCGGACAGGGCCTCCAGGCTGCCCCGCTCGTAGGCCTCCACGAACGCGGTGAAGCGCCGTGAGAGCTCCGCCTTCCATTCATCCCGCGTCGAGGTCATCACGCTCCCCTCCCCTTCCCGCTGTCAGCTGCTCACGGATGAGCCGCGCCACCTCCGCCACGTGGGGTTCCTCCATGACGGTGAAGTGGTTGCCGCGCACGTCGTGGGACTGGAACGAAGCGGTCGTCAGCGCCTTCCACCAGGCCGCCGCATGCGAGTCCAGCACCGCGTCCCGCTCCGTGGCCCGCAGGTACACGAGCGGCACCGCGTGGCGTCCCGGCGCGTACGCGGCGATGGCCTCGTTGGTGGCGAGCACCACGTCGCGCAGCCGCGTGTCGAGCTCCATCGCCGTCCGCAGCCCGTCCGCCGCGCGCGGGGAGATCTCCTGGAACGCGTCGATGAGCCGGAGCACGTCTCCCACGCTCCGGATGTTCAGCCTGTGCGAGTCGTCCACCGTCACCGTGTCGATCTGGATGACCCCCGCCACGGAGTGGCCCCGCTTCAGCAGCTCGACCGCCATCTCGTAGGCGATGACGCCGCCCGAGGAGTGGCCGCCCAGCCAGAAGGGGCCCTGGGGCTGGAAGGTCAGCAGTTCGTCCACGTACGCGCGGGCCATCGCGGACACGTCGCGGTAGAGCACCTCACCGGGCTCCAGCCCCGATGCGCGGAACGCGTGGACCGGCGTGTCCGAGCCCAGCTGCTTCGCCAGCGGCAGGTACGTGTAGACGGTGCCCCCGATGGGCTGCACCAGGAAGAGCGGTGTCCGTCTACGCCGTCCCTCCTGGAGTTCCATCCGGAGCGGTGCCTCCTTGGTGAGTGGCCGCCCCGTACGCTCCAGCTCGTCCTGGACCGCTCGCACCCATGCGCCCAGCGTCGGGTGTTCCAGCACCGCGTGCAGTGACAGGCTCACCGACAGCCGCGTCTTGAGTTCACGGTTGAGCTGCACGACCAGGAGCGACGTGCCGCCCAGCTCGAAGAAGTGGCTGTCCGGCGTCAGCGTGTCCACGCCGAGCAGCTCCTTCCAGAGTGCTTCCATGGAGGCGTGGACCTCTTCACGGCTGAGCGGCCGGGGCTCGTTCGTGACTTCAGGCCGAGGCAGCCGTGGCGTCTTCTCCGCCAGCGAGTACCGCTTGCGCTCGAAGGGATACGTCGGCAGCACGACGCGCCTGCGCGGGCCGCTGCCGCGCACCATGCCCCAGTCCACGGAGAAGCCCGCGGACCAGAGCTGTCCCACGGCATGGAGCAGGGCCTGTTCATCACTCTCCGGTGGATGACGCCGTCCCGTAGACACTCCGAGCGTGTGCAGCACGAGCCGCTCCCGCCCTACCCGGTGGTTCAACAGCGTCAACGCTGAGAGCGTCTGTCCCGGTCCCACCTCCACGAACAACCGCTCGCGGTCCTCCAGCAGCAGCTCCAGCCCCGAGGAGAACCGGACCGTGTGCCTCAGGTGACGGGCCCAGTACGTGCGGTCGTGCGCGTCGTCCGCGGTCAGCCAGGTGCCCGTGACGTTGGAGATGAGGGGAATCGCCGGGGACTTCGGGCGCATCGACCTGGCCAGGTCCGTGAGCGGTTGCATCGCGGGCTCCACGAGCGCGGAGTGGAACCCGCTCGTGTTCGGCAACCGCTTCGTCCTCGCGCCCCGCTCCCGCAGCCGCGCCGCGAAGTCCTCCAACACCTCCAGCGCGCCGGACACCACGCACTGCCCGGGTCCGTTGACCGCGGCCAGGGACAGTCCGGGTGGCAGCGCCTGCGTGAGCACGCCTTCCGACAGGGGCACGGCCAGCATGCCGGACGGTGGCAGTGCATCGCAGAGGCGGCCGCGCAGCGCGACCAGCGACACGGCCTGCTCCAGTGACAGGACGCCGGAGAGACACGCGGCGGCGTATTCCCCAAGGCTGTGGCCCAGGAGGCTCGTCGGGTGGAGACCCCAGGCCCCCAGCAGCCGCGACAGCGCGTACTCCGTCGTGAAGATGGCGGCCATGCCCAGCGAGGGTGCTCGCAGCGCTTCCTCCGCCTTTGCTCCGCGCTCGTCGGTGAGCAGCACGGCACGAAGGTCGCGCTCCATCTCCGGACCGAAGAGGGCGGCGCATGCATCGAAGGCCTCGCGATACGCCGGAGCGCGCCGGTACCACGCCGCACCCATGCCCGCCTCCTGGGTGCCCGTCCCCGGGAACAGGAAGCACACTTCAGGATACGGGGACGAAGCGGGCTTCACGGGCCCGTCCCGCCGGAGCTTCGCGATGGCCTCCGCGGGTGTCTCGCACGCGATGGCGCGCCGGTATCCGAACGCCGTCCGTCCCTCCTGCAACGTGTACGCGACGTCCGCCAGGGGCTGCTCCGGATGCCGTTCCAGATGATCCGCGAGCCGCCGCGAAGCCGCGTTCAATGAATCCCCGCTCCGCGCTGAGAGCACCAGCACTTCCGCCGACGTGCTCACGTCGACGGTGGGCGCGGGGCGTGCCTCTTCGAGGACGACGTGCGCATTCGTTCCTCCAATGCCAAACGCGCTGACGCCCGCGAGACGTGGGAAACCCTCAGGCAGGGACCACGGCCGCCCTTCGCGACTCACGACGAAGGGCGAACGCTCCAGGCCCGCTTCCGGATGGGGCTGCTCGAAGTGGACGGTGCCCGGGAGGAAGCGGTGCTCCAGGGCCAGCGTCGTCTTGATCAACCCCGCCACCCCGGCCGCCGAGTCCAGGTGCCCCACGTTGCTCTTGAGCGCCCCCAGGACCACCGCGGGCTCCGACGCCTCACGGGCTCCGAAGGCGAGCCGCAGCGCCTGGACCTCCAGCGGATCGCCCAGTGGCGTCGCCGTGCCGTGGGCTTCGACGTAGGTGATGTCACGAGCGGCAACGCCCGCGTCGGCGTGTGCTCGTGTGATGACGTCGCGCTGGCCCTCCACGCTCGGGGCGGTGAAGCCGACCTTGGCGTTTCCGTCGTTGTTGATGGCCGAGCCCCGGATGACGGCATGGATGGAGTCTCCATCCCGAAGCGCATCCTCCAGGCGCTTGAGCACCACGATGCCCACGCCGCTGGAGGGCACCGTCCCCTGCCCCTTCGCGTCGAAGGGACGGCAGTGTCCATCCGGAGAGGTGATGCCACCTGCCTCGTGGAGGTAACCGGACGGACCGGACGCGAAGAGGGAGATGCCTCCCGCCAGGGCCACATCGGATTCGCCCGCGCGCAGGCTCTGGCAGGCCAGGTGCACGGCCACCAGTGACGTGGAGCAAGCGGTCTGAACCGTGAGCGCGGGCCCACGCAGGCCCAGTTGATACGCCGTCGCGGTGGCGAGGAACTGCCACGGATTGCCCAGGATGGACCGGTACGCCTCCGCGGCCACGGACAGCGAACGGAAGCGCGGCATCACCTGATCCAACCAGTAGCGCGGCACTCCCGAGCCCGCGAACAGCCCCGCCTTGCCGGGCAGCCGCTTCGGGTCGTAGCCCGCCGCTTCGAGTGCCTCCCATGCGCACTCCAGGAACATGCGGAGCTGCGGATCCGTCAGCCGCGCGTCGAGGGGGCTGTAGCCAAAGAAGGCGGCATCGAAGGATTCGACGTCCTCCAGCAGCCCGGAGGCACGGACATAGGAAGGGTCGTCCAGGAGCTGAGGATCTTCGCCCGCATCGAGCAGCGTCTCCCGGCTGAAGCGGGACAAGCCCTCACGGCCCTCCACCAGCAGCGTCCACAGCGCTTCGACGCTGGGTGCTCCCGGGAACCGCCCGGCCGTACCGATGATGGCGATAGGACCGGAGGAGCGCGCAGGAGTTCGTACGGGCTCCGGCGTCACCGGATGCACGTGGGATTCCGCGTCCAGGTGCCGTGCGAGGGATTCGATGGTTGGAAACTGGAACAGCGTGGCCATGCTCACGCGGATGCCCAGCTCCGACGCCAGCGCGGACTGGACCCGAGTGAGCAGCAGCGAGTTCCCACCCGCGTCGAAGAACCCCTCCTGCCTGCCGACGCGTTCCAGGCCGAGAATCCGGCACCAGATGCGCTCCAATGCCTTCTCACGCTCCGTGGACGCGGGCGCTTCAGGAGCAGCCTGGGCATTGACGGAAGGCAATGGCAGTGCGCCGCGGTCGAGCTTCCCCGTGGGCCCCATCGGGAACGCCTCCAGCAGCACCCACTCCCGGGGAACCATGTGTGGGGGAAGTGTTTCGCCCAGCGATTCCTTGAACGAAGGCGTCACAGCGGCATCCCGGGGGATGACGTAGCCCACCAGGTGCCGCTCTCCCGCGAGCAGCCGCGGTTCAACCACGGCGTCCCGGACATCGGGGTGCTTGCGCAACGCGGCCTCGATCTCGCCCAGCTCGATACGGAAGCCGCGCAGCTTGAGCTGGCGGTCGGAGCGCCCGTGGAAATCGATGCCGCCGTCCGGGCGATGACTGGCGATGTCTCCGCTCTTGTAGAGGCGAGCGCCCGGCTCCGAGCTGAAGGGATGCGGGATGAACCGCTCCGCGTCGAGTTCGGGGCGGTGCAGATAGCCGTGCGCCAGCCCCTTGCCTCCGATGTAGAGCGCGCCGCGCACGCCCACCGGGACCGGCATCAGGGTTTCATCCAGCAGGTAGACCTCGTAACCGGAGAGGGGTGTCCCGATGGGGTACGGGCCCTCGCCGGCCATGCACTCCACGGTCGTCGTGAAGACCGTGGCCTCGGTGGGCCCGTAGACCTGGATGAACCGGCGGCCCGGAGCCCACGTGTCCACGAGCCGCGCGGGAAGCTCCTCGCCTCCAATCGCGAGCGTCTTCAGGTCCGGAAGCGGCCGCCACGCCATGGAGCCCAGCGCAGACGGCGTGAACATCGCGGTGTGGATGCGCTGGGTCTCCAGGAAGTCCGCCAGCTCCTCACCGGCGGCCACGTCCTCCTGGGCCATGAGGTACAGCGTGGCGCCGGAGGAGAGCGTCGGGAAGATCTCCGCGACGGAGAAGTCGAAGCCATACCGCGCGCACTGCGCCACGCGCTGTCCCGGTGCGAAGCCGAAGTCCCAGGCCACGGTCTCCGTCAGGTGCGCCGCGCTCAGGTGGCTGATGCACACACCCTTGGGCTGACCCGTCGAGCCGGAGGTGTAGATGACATACGCGAGGTCATCCCCGGTGACGTGGACCCGTGGCGTGTCCTCCGGACCGCCGCGCACCTGCTCCAGCGCGACCACCGGGACGCCCGCACCGTCCATGAGCGCGAGCGTCGTCTCCTGCGCGAGGATGAGCCTCAGCCCCGCGTCCCGCACCGTGAACTCCAGCCGTGCCCTGGGATAGGCGGGGTCCAGCGGCACGTAGGCCGCGCCCGACTTCAATGCCGCCAGCAGGGCGATGATCAGCTCGAAGGAACGCTGGACACAGACGCCCACGAAGTCTCCAGGCCGGACGCCCTGGGAGATGAGGTGATGGGCCAGCCGGTTCGCCTCCGCGTTCAGCGTCCGGTAGCTCAGGGACCGTCCCTGGAAGACGAGGGCCGGCGCGTCTGGCGTGCGCTCCACCTGTGCTTCGAACAGGGGGTGCAGACAGTCCGAGTGCGACACGTCCCGCACGGGACCATGAGCCCAGGCGAGCACCTGTGATTGCTCCGCCTCCGAGAGCAGCGGCAACGCCAAGACCGGTTGCTCCGGGGCCTGTGCTGCCTCGCGCAGCAGCGTCACGAAGTGCTGACCCAACTGGTGGATCATCCAGGGCTCGAAGACGTCCAGCGCGTACTCCCACCGCACGGACATGCCGTCTGGCCGCTCATCCAGTTCGATGGAGAGGTCGAGCTTCGACGTCCCTGTGTCGACGTCGTGGGGCTCCACCCGCCAGTCCGACGCCGGCACCGCGATGCGCGGCTCCAGCGTGCAGCTCACCTGGAACAACGGGTTGGCGCCAGGGATGCGCGCCGGGTTCACCGCCTCCACGATGCGCACGAGCGGCGCGTCCTGATGTTCGAGCGCCTCCAGGCAGACGCGGCGCACCTGCGCCAAGAGGCCTCGTACGGTCAGCCCCTCGGAGAATCGCAGCCGCAGCGGCAGCAGGTTCACGAAGTGCCCGGAGATGGCCTGTGACTCCGCGCGGCTCCGCCCGGAGAAGGCACCGCCGACGATGAGGTCCTCCGCCCCCGAGTAGCGGTGCAGCAGCGCGCCGAACACGGACAGCATCGTCATGAAGAGCGAGGTGTCCTCTCCACGCCCCAGCGCCTTCACGGACTCCAGCAGGTCTCCGGGGATTCGCACGACGTGCTTGGCCCCGCGGAAGCTAGGGACCTGGGGGCGGGGATGCTGCATGGGGAGTTCCAGGTGCGGAGCCGCCGCGAGCGTCTGCTTCCACCAGTCCAGGTGCGATGCGATGGCCTCTTGGTAGCGGGCCCCCTGCTGCCAGACAGCGGCGTCGCCGTACTGGAGCGGCAGTGGCGGCAGCGAAGGTGCCTCCGCCAGGTAGAACCCGTGCAGTTCCTGGAGGAACGCCGCCATCGTGAAGCCATCCACGATGAGGTGGTGCATCACCAGGGCGAGGCGACTCTCCGCCGCGCTCAATCGCATCCACGTCGCACGCAGCAGCGGCCCATGCTCCAGGTCGAAGGACTCACGCGCCTCCTGGGTGGCCAACTGCAATGCCTTCGCGCTCCGCAGGCTTCCGGGCACGGCGTGCAGGTCCACACGTCGCAGGTGGAACTGCATGTCCGGATGCACGCGCTGGAACGGACCGTCCGGAGTGGAGCCGAAGGTCGTCCGCAGCACTTCATGCCGGGCGATGAGTGACCGGAACGCGCGCTCCAGCGCTTCGGGCTGGAGGTCACCGGGCAGATACAGCGTGAAGGGCTCGTTGTAGACGGCGCTCCGGGGTGCCAGCTGCTCCAGGAGCCACAGTTGCCGCTGGGAATCAGCCAGGGGCAGGGGCTGTGTCCGGTCCACCGGGACGATGGGTGGCACATCGATGCTTCGCATCGTTCCCCGTGCCGCTTCCACCGACCGCGCCAGCTCCGCGATGTTCGGACTGTCGAAGAGCGTCCGCACGGGCAGACGGACCGACACCGCCTGCTCCAGCCGTTCAATGAAACGGATCGCGAGCAGCGAGTCCCCGCCTGACTCCATGAAGCGGTCCTGCGTTCCCGCCTGCTGCGTCCCCAGGACCTCCGACCAGACGCGAGCAATCTCCTGCTCCAGCAGCGTGCGCGGTGTCTCCCCCTCCCCCGAACCAAAGCGCGGCACTGGAAGCCGCGAGGGGTCCACCTTGCCGCTGGCGTTGAGCGGCATGTGCTCCAGTGCCATGACCGCATGGGGAAGCATGAAGTCCGGCAGCTTCGTCCCCAGATACGCGCGCAGCTCCGCGTCCTCCACACCGCGCGGTGAGACATACGCGACGAGCCGCTTGTCGCCCGGGGAGACCTCGTGCACGCGGACCACGGCGTCACCGACTCGCGGGTGGGTGCGCAGGACGCTCTCAATCTCCGCCAGCTCGACTCGCGCGCCGCGGATCTTCACCTGGTGGTCCACCCGCCCCAGGAACTCCAGGTTGCCATCCTGGAGCCACCGCGCCCGGTCTCCCGTCCGGTACATCCGCGCCCCGGGCACGTCGCTGAACGGATCCGGCAGGAACCGCTCGCCAGTGAGGACGGGGCGGTTCAGGTAGCCCCGCGCGAGCCCCTCTCCGCCCAGGTACAGCTCCCCCACTTCGCCCACGGACAGCGGCTTCCCCGCGTCATCCAGGACATGCAGCTGGAGCCGCGCGAGCGGTCTGCCGATGGGAATGGACACGCCCGGCTCTGGAGGCGCGAGGAGCTCATACGCCGTCGCGGAGGTGGTGCACTCCGTGGGTCCATAACTGTTGAGCAGCCGCTGGGGCTTTCCCTTCGCCATGACTCGCGCCACCCACTTGGGGTCCAGCACGTCGCCGCCCACCATCAGGACACGGAGCCCACCGAACGCATCCGGGATGGCGGCGGCCAGTTGATGGAACAGCGACGTGCTCAGCACCGCGGCGGAGATGGCATCCCGCTGGAGCTTCGCCGCGAGGAGCGGAGGCGACAGCAGGGTATCCCGTGAAACCAGACACAACGTCGCGCCGTTCAGCAGCGCGCCCCAGACCTCCAGCGTCGAGGCATCGAAGGCATACGAAGCGGCCTGGAGGACTCGGTCCTCGCGCCGGAAGCCCATGAAGCCTTCGTCCAGCACCAGCCGCGCCACGCCCCGGTGCGGGATGCACACACCCTTGGGCCTGCCTGTGGAGCCGGACGTGTAGAGCACATACGCCAGCGAGTCCGGCCCCGCTCCGCTCTTCACGTTCACGGCATCCTGCGCCTCCAGAGGTTCATCCGAAGAGGGAGGCTCGACGGCGTGCCCCTGGAAGCGCAGCCCCTGGACCGCCTCACGCCGTCCGACGAGGACCCGCACCCCGGAGTCCGCCACCATCGCGGCGAGCCGCTCCGGAGGATGACTCGGGTCCAGAGGGAGATAGGCGCCTCCTGCCTTCAGGATGCCCAGCAATCCCACCACTGTTTCCGGTGTGCGCTCGGCGAGGATGCCCACGGGCTGGTCGAGCCCCACACCGAGCGCCTGGAGCCGCCGCGCCAGCCGGTTCGCGCGCCGGTTGAGCGTGTCATAGCGGAGCACACCGCCGTCAGAATGCAGCGCCACGGCCTCGGGTGTGTTTCGTGCGTGCGCTTCAAAAAGCGTGGCGATGCCCAGACGCGGGTGCGCGGAGATGGAATTCATGATGAGTCATTGCCCCCCACTTTCTCAACGCACTGCCCCGGGAACCTTCGCCGTGGCCCCGGCATGCCGTACGCTAGTGCACACCCATGAATCCCATCGTCCACGCCGAATTGTCCTGGCTCCTCTCGCAAGGCCTGCGCGAACGGCGTGACCGCATCCTGGTCACCTGCGCGGGACTCGCGCCGGACCTGGATGGTTTGTCATTGCTGGCGGGTGAAGAGCTTTATTCGCGTTATCACCACGTGATTTTTCATGGCTACGTGGGAGCGCTCGTCACCATGGCGGTGTGTACGGCGCTGGCGCGGCAAAGAGCAGCGGTGGCCCTGCTGTCGGTGGCTGCGTTCCACGGTCATCTGCTGTGCGACCTCGCCGGCAGCGGGCCGGACTGGCCCATCCACTACCTGTGGCCCACGAGCATGGAGCCGTGGTCATGGTCCGGGCAGTGGAACCTGGGCTCCTGGCAGAACACGCTCATTGGACTGGCCGCGACGCTGGCGTGCCTGGCGTGCGCCCTGCCCTTCCGGCGGACCGCGCTGGAGTTGCTGTCACCGCGCTGGGACGCGGAGGTGGTCCGGACCGTGCGGCGGCGTTTTTCCAGACAGGCTGATTCGCAAGCCCATTGAGCTGAAGGCAGACGCGGCCCCAGAATGCAGCCATGGTCCTGATGGGTCTGGGAATGCTGCTCGTGGGGGTGATGGGCGTGGCCGTGGAGGCGGAGGACACCACGGTCACCGTCTACAAGGACCGGACGCTCGTGGAGCGGACCACCACCGTGAACCTGGCTGGCACGGAGCGCGTCGTGTGGCCGCTGCTGACGGGAGACGTAGAGCCCACCGCGGTTCGCGTGGAGGCGGAGGGCGCCGAGGTCCAGCAGTTCGAAGTGCGTCCCACCTATGTCCCCGCATTCACCGCCGAGCAGGCCCGAGCGGCCATGGACGCCGTGGCCCCGCCCGCGCCCCCAGGCACGGAGCGGGCGTACGACGCCAAGAGGGAGGATGCGAGAGTCGCGCTCACCGTCCTCGCCTCGAAACCCTCGCCTCCTGCGCTGGAGGTGACAGCTACCCTGAAGGGCGAAGGGGCCGTGAAGGTGGTGCTCCGCCATTTCCTGCCCAAGGCCTCCGTGCACTACCGGGTGGCGCTGGCCGTGCAGGACCCGCCATCCCAGGTGGAGGCGACGTTCCAGGGGCAGATCCTCCAGCGCACGGGCACGGACTGGAAGGATGCGCTCGTCCAGCTCGACGTGAACCAGGGCGCGCCCTCCTTCGAGTCCCTCCGTCCCCTGCCGGTGGTGCTTCAGCAGCCTGACGCGCTGGAGGAGGAGGCCCTCCTGCGGCGCCAGATGTTCGAGCGCGGGGGGTGGTCCACCCTCCCGGTCTGGAGCGCGAAGGCCCTGCAACAGCGGGCTGCACCCGTGAGCCTCAGCGGCAGGGTCGTGGACGTGAACACAGGCGCCCCCCTGAAGGACACGGTGGTGAGCGTCCTCACCAGCCGTCTCCAGACAGAGGAGGTGTTTGCATTCACGGACGTGCGCGGCGAGTACCACCTCTCCAACCTCCCCCCCGCCCCCGCTGGCTACCGGTTGCGATTCGGGCGCGAGGGCGCCAGCGTGCAACTGTACGAGGCCGTTGCCGCTCCCGCCGGCGCGACCATGCGTTTCGATGAACAACTCTGGACGGGCGCCGGGCCGAATCCGGAGCCATCGTCACCGCTGACGTACGGGTGTTACATCGGGAACTCACCGCAGGAGCTCGCGTATATCGATTTCATGGTCGCGGGAGTGGGACCGACTGAGCTCCTGCCGATTCCTCCCCCTCGGGATTTCGCGCGGGAGGGGGACACTTCCCAGAAGGATCCGATGCCTCCCGGGCGCCTCGTCGCGCCCGGACGACACACGCTGCGGGATGGGACCTCGCCGCGCGTCCCCCTCATCACCGAGCACTGGCCCATGACGCTCCACCGCCAGGTCTTCCCCGCGCAAGACCCGGCCACCTACCTCATCGCGGAGGTGAGACCTTCCTCGCTGGGAGAACTCGTCATGTATCGCTACGTCCACCCGCTCGTGGACGGCAAGCCACGCACGCTGCTGAAGCTGACCCCGCTGCGGCCAGACAACACCTTCACGCTCCCGCTCGGCACCGACCCGAAGGTCCAGGTCGTGCGGACCGTGCAACGCGCTCCCGTGCAATGGAATGCGCGCGAAGTTCACGACGTCACCGTGCAGGTGCCCAACCCGTATCCCGTGCCCATGAGCGTGCGCGTGCTGGACACCTGGCCTCAAGGAAGCCGGCTCGTCCGCGCCACGCCCGGTGCCCAGCGGGATGACACCACGCGAGGACTGACGTGGGACCTGAAGGTGCCACCGTCCAGCACGGGCACCGTGTCCTTCCAATACTCGCGCTGACGTGCGCTACGGCGTGGCGGCGGGCCCCACCAGCGTCACTTCGAAGAGGTCGGGCCACAGCTTGCCGGTGAGGAACAGGCGGCCGGTGCCGGGCTCCAGCGCGATGCCGTTGAGCACCGCCTCGTAGCTGCGCACCCGGCCTCGCACCGCCTGCGCCAGCGCCGATGCGTCGATGACCGCCAGCACGCGGCCCGTGGCGTAATCAATCTTCAGGATGTTGTTGGAATGCCAGACGTTGGCGTAGACGCCGTCCTCCGCGCACTCCAGTTCGTTGAGCATCTCCTGCGGCACACCCTGCAACATCACCTGCACCTGGGACTTCACGTGGAAGTCCTTCGGGTCGTGGAAGCGCAGCGTGGACGTGCCGTCGCTGCGCACCAACTGGCCCTGCCAGTAGCACAGGCCCCAGCCCTCGCCGTCGTACTCCACCTGCTTCTCCTGCGCGGGCGGCGCGCCGTTCCACACGAAGAGCGTCTCGTCCTGCCAGGTGAGCTGGTACAGCCGCTGCCCGTCGCTCGCGAGCCCCTCTGGGAACACGTCCGGCATGGGCTGCTTCCACAGGGGCGCCGCCTGCTCCAATGAGATGCGGCGCAGGTCGCCCTTCTCACCGGTGCTCTCGTAGAGCTGGCCCTGGTGGAACTGGAGCCCCTGCGTGAAGGCCGTGGGGTCGTGCGGGTAGGTGTGGACGATGTGCGCCACCAGCCTCTGGGGCTTGACCTCCGGAGTGCCCGCGTCCGGCGTCTGGCGCTGCGTGGGCGCGCATGCCAGGCACAGGAGCGACAACGACAGGGACCAGGGGAGGCGGCGCATGGGCTTCCTTGCGACAGGCATTGCCGCGCCACCTTAGCGCGCCATCACCCGGGGTGGCGTCACTCGCGTGTCACCGCGAGGGCCACCTCCACCGCGCCTCGCAGCTCGTCCATGTCGAACGGCTTGTTGAGCACACAGGCAGCCCCCAGGCGCAGGGCCTCGCGGTGCAGGTGCACGTCGCCGAAGGCGGTGATGAGGATGACCGGCGTGTTCCACTGCTCGCGCCGCAGCCGGGCGAGCACCTCCAGGCCCGTGAAGCCCGGCATGCGCACGTCCGTGATGATGAGGTCGGGCGCGCGCGACTCCTCCGCCGTCAGCCCTTCAATGAGGACGCGCACCAGGTCCGGCCCGTCCGACGCCTCCACCACGTCATAACCGCGCCGCACCAGCATCTTGCGGATGAGCGTGCGCATCTCCGTCTGATCATCCGCGACCAGGATGCGAGGAGGCCTCGCGGGCTCCGAGTGGGGGTCTTCCCAGGCCGCGCCGCGCGCGACTCCTTCTGATTGCTCGTGCACCATGGGCGTGAACTCCTGGAGGGGTTGAAGGTGCCGCGGCGGCGACGCTCGCGGGGGGACCTTTCGCTCCATGAGCATCCGCCGTGCCATGTCCGGCGGGAGCCACGGGGGTGGGGTGTGGGGCACGCCGCCCCCGGGCGAAATGCCCCGGTTGGGGCACTTTGCCCCGCGCCCTGGGGCCTTCTGGGGCCCGGTTCCCCTCTGAAGGGGGGTTCTGGAGGGGTTGGCCCACGGACTGCAATGGAGTCCCGGCGTCGGACCGGATGCGGGGCTTCCTCCAAGAGCTCCCTTCAGGCAGCTGGGCCACCGGTGGCTCCCGGTGTCGCTGGTGGAACGGGACCGCTGCCTCCTTCCCAGGGTGCCCACCGCATCCGGTTCGACTCTTTCTTTCCCATCTCCGACCGGAAGGCCTTCTTCCGGCCGCCACTCAAGGAGAACGCACGATGGTCCGCACGCTTCCGTCCCGCCGCCACCTTGCCCGCGCACTCACGCTGATGCCCCTGGTCGCCCTGGGGGCCTGCAAGCCGGCCGCGGACGTGGCGCCCCCCGCCCGACCCACGCTGTCGTTGAAGACAGCCACCACGCCCTCGGGCGCGAAGGTGGAGCCGGCGGTCTATTCACCCACGCCCGGGTCTCCCGGCGCGCTCATGTCGCTGGCGCCGCTCGTGGACACGGTGAAGGGCGCGGTGGTGAACGTGGAGGTGCAGGCCCGCGCCCGCCCCGCGATGGGCGGGATGATGCAGGGCCTGCCCCCCGGCCTCGCCGAGCGCTTCGGAATGCAGGGCAGACAGAATCCCTTTGGCGAGGGCGGCGCGCCCTCGAAGCAGGGGCTGGGGTCGGGCTTCGTCATCGACCCGTCCGGCCTGGTGCTCACGAACAACCACGTGGTGGAGGGCGCGGACACCGTCCGGGTGAAGCTGGAGGACGGGCGCTCGTTCGAGGCGGAGGTGCTGGGCCGCGACGCGCTCACGGACGTGGCGCTCATCCAGTTGAAGGGCGTGTCCGGGAACCTGCCGTTCGTGAAGCTGGGGGATTCGGATGGCCTGCGCGTGGGCGATCCGGTGATGGCCATTGGCAATCCGTTCGGGCTCGCGTCGAGCGTGAGCGCGGGCATCCTGTCCGCCCGGGCGCGCGACATCCACGCGGGTCCTTACGACGACTTCCTGCAGACGGACGCGGCCATCAACCCGGGCAACTCCGGCGGCCCGCTCTTCAACATGAAGGGCGAGGTGGTGGGCATGAACACGGCCATCATCGGCGGCGCGACGGGCATTGGCTTCGCGGTGCCCGCGAACCTCATCCAGGCGCTGTTGCCACAGCTCCAGGAGACGGGCGTGGTGCGCCGGGGCTGGGTGGGCCTGGCGGTGCAGGACCTCACGCCGGAGCTGGCGCGCGCGCTGCGCGTGGACGCGGCGAAGGGCGCGGTGGTGGCCGGAGTCAGCGCGGGCGGCCCCGGTGCGAAGGCGGGCCTGCTCGAGGAGGACATCATCACGTCCGTGGGCGAGCGCGCGGTGGACTCCGCCGGGTCGCTGACGCGCGCGGTGGCGCTGCTCAAACCGGGCAGCGAGGTGAAGGTGAGCCTGGTGCGCGGCGGCAAGGCGATGGAGGTGCCGGTGAAGCTGGGCACCCGGCCGACTCAGCGGGGTGAGGAGGAGATGACGCCTCGGGACGCGACGCCCGCGCCCCTGTCGAAGCGGATGGGCCTGCGGCTGTCGGAGGCGCAGGACGGCAGCGGCGGCGCGCAGGTGGTGGCGGTGGAGTCTGGCAGCCCCGCGGAGCGCGCGGGCCTGGCGCCCGGGATGGTGCTGACGCAGGTGGGTGACCAGAAGGTGTCTGGTGTCGCGGAGGCGGCGCAGGCCCTGACGTCCGCGGAGCCGGGAGCCGCGCTGCTCTTGCGCGCACGGGTGCCTGGACAGGATGGGTCGTTGCTGCGTGCGATTGAAGTGCCGCAGCGGTAGGGCTGTTGTTGTTGGCGCGCTCCGCCGGCCGGGGTGGAGCGCGCCGTTTCTCTTTCAGCGGGTCTTGATGAGCCCGGCCCGGGTGAGCAACTCGCGCACGCGCCGGGCCAGCGCCACGTGTTCCGGGTTGGCCACGGTGAAGCGCTCCGGGGTCAGGACGATGAGCGTGCCCTTGTCCTCCACGGGTTCGATGCGCACGGGCGCGGGCAGTGGGGGCACGGTACCGCGCTGCTTGGAGAAGTAGGTCACCCAGCCGACCCGAGCGTTGGTCCTGTTGTCTGGATCATCCAGTTCCCGATGGTGCTCGGACATCGCCGCGATCCATTCCGGCTCCCAGGCAGCCACCATGCCGCGCATCACGGCCTCCAGCGAGGAAGGGGTCAACACCCGCTCCGCGGTCGGTCCTTCGAATGGGAGGGACAAGAGGCAGTTGTTGGGACTGGGGTCGTCGAAGGCTCCGCATTTGATGCTCAGGCGTGCGTCATCGGAGGCGGCACCTCCGTTGAGGAAGACAACGCGGAGGCCCAGTTCCTCGATAACGGGTCCTCGGCCCTCACGGTTGACGCCCCGCCGGAACAAGTCCGTGAGCACTGACACGTCGGGCGGCATCAATGACAGCTTCTGCGTGCCCTTACGGGAACGGATGGACTTGTACCAGTGGGCCAGGAGCGGATCGCATGCGGCCAGGAGCTCCAGGAAGACCGCCGCACGACGCGCGCACGCTTCTGGCGACTCCCGACGTGCCCCCCAGTAGGCACCCACAAAGAAGCTATCCGGGTAGGCCTGGGGCTTGGACTCGGTGGTCAAGGGGTCCTCTGCTCAACGTGCCGGAGTGTGAATGACTTCGATCCCGTCGATACCATCGCGCTTGAGCAGTCTCCGAATAGCACCCGCCGCTTTCTTCTCCGCGACATGCCACTCAATGCGGACTCCCATGTTCCGCGTCTTTCTCCACTGCCGCCCCGCTTGTTCCCGGAGCTGCCTGGCCCCCGTTTCCTCGAACCAGCCCTTTGGCGCCAGGCTTTCCTGGAACTTGTTCGCGTAGCCGGGTCCCTTGGCCTCCCGTAGCACTCCGTCCCAGAAGCCGTCGAACTTCACGCCGCCGCTGTTCCTCCCCACTCCACCGACCCAGTAGGCCTCGTCCGCTGAGTGCCCGGAGATCTGCTCCTGGTAGCGCCGGGCCCGCGCGGACATCGACTCCTCGGCTGGCCCCCACTTTCCTGGCTCGGCTGGAGCCGGTGTCGCGTTGGCCTTCTGGAGGACGATGGCCGCCCCGGATCCTCCACTCAGCACCGCCGCCGCGCGTCCCACGGGCACCGCGACGCGCTCGACACTGAGCAGTCCCTCCGCGGACACCGCGAGCACGGGCACGGTGGCCTCCACTCCCGCCGCTGCTCGCGTCAACGTGCGCGTCGTCACCGAGGCCGTGCCCCACAGTGTGATGACGTTCGTGGTCAGCCGCGCGGCTTCGCGGATCTGCTCGCCCTCCGTCATGTACCGGAAGCGCTCCCAGTACGCGGGCGATGACGCGATGAGCGCCGCCACGCCCTGCGGGAGATGGCGCAGGCTCGCGAAGCTGTCCGTGGGATGGGACAGGAGCTGTCCCATGCCGTGGTACAGCTCCACGAACGCGTCCTCCGCGCCATCCAGGGAGCGGCTGAGGACATCCGCGTCGTCGTACACCTCCGCGAGCGGGCGCCAATCCACAGCACGCAGCTGTGCATCGACGCTTCGGAAGACACCGCCCTTGCCGCTGTAGAAGCGCCCCAGCTCGAAGTTGCCCGCGCGGAAGGTCCCGTCCTTCCACTGCACGGTCCCCACCTTCTGCTGCGTGCGCCCATCGAGCGCCCAGGCCAGGTACCCGTCCGGCCGCAGCACCGCCACCTGCTCCCGGACGAAGCGCTCCACCCGGCGCACCAACTCCTCGCGCGACACCGCGCCGCCTTCCAGCACCTCGCGCAGCACGAAGCCCGCCGCCATGCGCGGCGGATACGTGCCTGGCGTCACCGGCTTCTCCATCAGCCGGTTCAGCACCTCCGCCGCGTCCTCGGGCGTGAAGGGATTGCGACGGACCGGCGGCTCCTCCAGCCCGGCGCGCAGCAAGAGCTTCTCGAACGCGTCCACCTCCAGCAGGCCCAGCTCCACCGCCTGCAGCGTCCGCTCCTCCGCGCTCCCGATGAGCACCGTTCCCGGAGGCAGGCGCACCGGAGCCTCATCCCCTACCGTGCCGCCCGCGCCCTCGGACGCAGCGCCCCCATGCAGCGGTGCCGGCGATGCGCTGTGGTAGCGCGCGTAGCCGTGCAGCCCCACCGGCAACGAACGGGCTCGTCCTCCCGCGCAACCCACCAGCCCGGCCATGAGAATCAGGCACAGCCACTCGCGCCTTGGCGACTGAATCCCTTTCATGCCTGTTCCTCCTGTTGAACAGGGCTATCAGGGACTGCTGACATCCTTGCCGCGATGCGGTGTGAATTGACGCAGCCGGTGCGCGGTCGACCCTCTGACTCGCTGGCTGCCCCGGATGTCCGGTGTCGCGCGGTTCACGGGGCGTGGCGGCCTGGAAGCCCTCCGGCCTTCTGACTGATGCTTCACGTGTCCGTCGAATGACCGACTCTGGTGGTTCGGAAATCACGGCGGCGCTGGCATAGAGTGACGCTCGTGCCGCGTTGCCTCACATGCGGGCGGCGTTGGGAGGGCTCTCATGCGCCATGCCCGCCCGGCGTCTCGCCTCCCGTCGCTCCGCCATCCGATGCCTCGCTCGTCGTGCCCGACGTCCCGGGCTACCGCTGCGAGAAGGTCATCGCGCGCGGTGGCTTCGGCGTGCTGCTGGCCGCGCACAAGCGCGCCGCCGACGGCACCGAGGGTGAACGCATCGCGCTGAAGCTGGCGCGGCCCGGCATCGCGCTCGCGGAGGCGCAGCTGGCCCGTGAGGCGGAGGCCCTGCGCGTCATCGGGCCTCCCACCGTGCCCGCGCTCCA
Source organism: Corallococcus exiguus (assembly GCF_009909105.1). Classification (NCBI taxonomy): domain Bacteria; kingdom Pseudomonadati; phylum Myxococcota; class Myxococcia; order Myxococcales; family Myxococcaceae; genus Corallococcus; species Corallococcus exiguus. The sequence continues at coordinate 931,903 of NZ_JAAAPK010000001.1, read as the reverse complement.
TGCCGTGGGCACGCTGCCCGGCGGACAGCGCTTCGTGGACATGGAGTACGTGCCGCTGCCCACGCTGGCGGACTGGCTGGCCCGGGTGTCCGGGCCCATGTCGCCGCAGGAGTTCGGGCCTCGCGCCAACGCGCTCCTGGAGGCGGTGGCCGTCGTGCACGCGCACGGACTGGTGCACTGCGACCTCAAGCCCGAGCACGTCTTCCTGGACGACGCCCACAAGCGCGCCCGCGTCTTCGACTTCGGCCTGGTGCAGCGTCCGACCCCCGGTGTGCTCGCGGACGATGGCACTCCCGGCGACACGTCCTCCTTCGCCGGCACCGCCGAATACATGGCGCCCGAACAGTGCGCCGGCCACGCGGTCCTGGACGCGCGCACGGACGTGTACGCGCTGGGCGTCATCCTCTACGAGCTCATCGCGGGCCGTCCGCCCTTCTTCGGCTCGCTCACGGAGGTGCTCCAGGCGCACCTGTCGCTGCGGCCTCCGCCTCCTTCGGAGTACGCCCCGGTGGCGCCGCCCGTGGAGGAGGTCGTGCTGCGCTGCCTGGCCAAGGAGCCCGCGCGCCGTCCCCGCGACGCCGCCGCCGTGGCCCAGGCCCTGCGCGCGGCGCTGGACCACGCGGGCCAGTCCGCCGTGCAGCCCGCGCCCCGGCTCACCCTGCTGCCCGAGGTGCGCCCCGCCCAGACGCGCCGCTCGGTGGCGGTGCTGTTCACCTTTTCGCGCGCCAACCCCGTGGCGATGCAGAAGGCCCTGACCGCCTACGGAGGCCACATGGCCTTCGCGGAGGGCGAGCGCTTCGCGGGCGTCTTCGACCCCGACGTGGGAGAGAACCCCGTGCGCCGCGCGCTGCGGGCCGCCGAAGGACTGGCCGAGCGGGGACTCGCCCCGGTGTCCATCGTCGACGTGGCCAACGTCACCGTGCAGCGCCGCCGCGACGGCGCCCCCCGCTACCTGGGCGCCATCTTCGCGCGCGAGGAGCGCTACCCCCACCTCGTGGAGCTGCGCGGGCCCCTGCTCTCCCCCGCCGCCGCGGAGGCCGTGCCGGAGGTGCCGTGCCTGCCGGTGGCGGGACGGTCCGGGCTGATGCGCCCCGCGCCCTCGGGCGCCGCGCCCCGGCCGGACGCCACCGTGCTGCAGATGGGCAGCGCGATGCTGGTGGGCCGCGACGTGGAGCTGGAGCAGCTCCTGGAGAGCGCCCGGTCCGCGGTGACGGACGCGGCGCCCACCATCGTCACCGTGCGCGGCGACCGGGGCCACGGCAAGAGCCACCTGTCCTCCACGCTGAGCCTGCGCCTGCGGGCCGCGCTGCCGCACGCGCGCGTCCACTCCCTGCGCGCGCGTGAGCCCGTGCAGGGCGACCCGGAAGGCACGCTGCGCACGCTGTTGCGCGTGGCGCTGCACGGCTTCGACCGCGACGACACCGACACGCAGGAGGATGGCCGCACCGCCATCCTCGACCGGCTGGGCACCCGGCTGGGCATGGAGCTGTGGCCGGGCGTGGCCGCGACGCTCGGGTGGTACGCGCCGGGCGGGCCGGAGCTGCACAGCTGGGCCGCGGCTCCTGGCGCGCTGCGCTCGCTGGCCATGCGCGCCACGGGCGAGCTGCTGGCGGCGCACGCCCGCGAACGGCCCCTGTGCCTCATCGTGGACGACGCGCACTTCGCGGAGGAGACCGCGCTGGACGCGTTGGAGTACGCGGCGCTCGCGGAGACGCGCGTGCCGCTGTGGATCTGCGTGCTGGTGCGCCCGGGCTTCGAGCAGAGCCGTCCGGCGTGGAGTGCCCGCGCCGCGCGCCAGTTGGACCTGCCCCTGTCCGGCCTGGCCCCGGGCGACGCGCATGCCCTGTGCCGCGCGCTGCTCAAGCCGGTGGAGAACGTGCCCGCGCAGGCGGTGGAGCGCATCATCGAGCGCGCGCAGCGCGTGCCCCTGTTCCTGGTGGAGCTGGTGCGCGGCCTCAAGCGTCAGGGGCTGGTGCGTCAGCGCGCGCCGGGCGGCAACTGGTACCTCGTCACGGATGAACTGGACCGCCTGCCGGAGCTGCGGCTGGTGGAGTGGCTGGCGGACCGCGAGCTGGGCGCGCTGCCTCCGGCGCTCGCCGCGCATGCCCGACTGTGCGCGCTGCTGGGCGCGACCTTCACCGGCACGGCGGCGGACGGCGTGGTGCGCGAGCTGGAGCGCGACGGAGCGGCTTCCCAGTTCCCGCTGGACACGGGGCATGCGACGCGGCGGCTCCTGGACCTGGGGCTGCTGGTGGAGCACCGCTCGGAGGGACTGAGCTTCCGCAACGAGTTGGTGCGCGAGGCCGTGGTCGCGGGCCTGCCCGCGGAGGAGAAGGCGCGCATCCACCACGCCGCGTACCGCCACTACCTGAGCCCGGCGGGCGCGCAGGAGCGCCAGCGGCTGGCCCGGCTCGCGCTGCACGCCGCGTCGGGGGGCCTGCGCGACGAGGCGGCGGCGCTGACCATCGACATCGCGGAGTCCGCGCGCGGCCGTCACGCGTACCTGGACGCGGAGGCCATGTACACGCGCGCCCTGGAGCTCATCGAGCCCGAGGACGAGCTGCGCAGGCTCACGGCGCTGCGGGGCCGGGGCCTGATGCGCTACCGCATCGGCCGGTACGAGGACTCGCTCACGGACTTCGCCATCGCGCGCGAGCGGGCGCGGAGCGTGGGGGATGCGCGCGCGGAGGTGGAGCTGCTGCTCGACGAGGCGGTGGCGCTCGACTGGGTGAACGACTACGCGCGCAGCGAGGCGCGGGTCCAGGAAGCCAAGCAGCTGACGGAGACGGTGACGTCGCCCTACGTGCAGGCGCGGCTCCTGCTGGCGCTGGGCCGCACGCAGTTCCGCAAGGGCGAATGGATGGACTCGCTCATGACCCTGGAGGCCGCGGCGGAGCGGGCGCGGAAGCTGGGCGACGCGGGCTACGAAACGCTGGTCGTCTCCCTGCTCCTACTGGTGGCCATCCTGCCGAGCCTGGGCGACATCGACGCCGCGGAGCGCGTGCTGGACGAGCTCATCTGCGCGTGCACGGAGCGCGGAGACCGCTTCCACCTGGGCTCGGCCATCAACAACCGCCGCAACCTGCGAGTGGCTCGGCGCGACCTGACGAACGCGCTCAAGGACCAGGAGCGCTTCATGCAGCTGGGGCGCGAGCTGGGCGTGGTGGGCTGGGAGTACTTCGCCGAGTACAACCTGGGCGAGCTGTACTACCAGGCGGGCGACGTGGAGGCCGCGGCCCCGCACATCGCGCGGGCCATCGTGCTGGAGCGCCGGCATCCGGAGGTGGCGCACCGTCCCTGGGCGCTGCTGCTCCAGGCGCGGGCCATGGCGTGGACGGACAGGCACGACCGGGCGCGCGACCTGCTGGAGCAGGTGCGGCAGGCGATGGCGACCAACCGGCACGGCGTGAACCTCAGCCCGTCGGAGGAGGTGCTCTTCTCCATGGTGGAGCTGGCCTCGAAGGACGCGACCGTGGAGGAGTGGCACGCGCTGCGCGAGCGCTCCGCCCAGGCCTCCGTGGAGCAGGAGCCGCTGGAGGTCCTGGAGATGATGGGCCTCGCGGCCTGGCGCCGAAGCGACTTCGCGGAGGCGATGCTCGCGCTCGGAGAAGCGCTGGCGCGCGCGGCGCACATGCCGAACCTGATGGAGGACCGCATCCGCCGCTCACTGGAGCGGGTGCGGGACCTCACGCCCGCGGCGTAGCGACGCCGCCGGGAACCCGGGGCTTTCGCTACACCGACCGCGAGAGCGCCGTCGTCGCCGCGATGAGCAGTCCCATCAGCGACTCGCCCACCAACGCACCGGAGCCCAGCGCGGGCACGTGCGCGTCCGTGGCCTTGGGCGACCACCTCCGCGCGAGCGCCGCCATCCCCGCGCCCAGGCACAGCGTCACCGCGAAGTACGCGGGCGTGAGGAAGCCGATGCCCATGGCCACCGGCGACGGCAGCCACCGCGCCGCGCGGCCCTTCGCGGCCAACGTCAGCAGCGCACCCACCGCGCAGCCCACCAGCGCGCCCCAACCCGCGTACGGGGGCAGGCCCGCCAGGCCTCGCACGGACACCTCCGCCACCGCCCGGAACTGCGCCGCCGCCGGCACCGGCAACGCCGCGGTTCCCAACCCGTACGCGTCCACCAGCAGCAGATAGGCCGGCACCGACACCAGCGCGCCTACCGCCACGCCCACCAGCTGCGCGGCGAGCTGCCGTGAGGCCGACGCCCCCAGCAGGTGCCCCGCCTTCAACGACCACAGGCTCACGCCAATCTGCGCCGACGCGTTCGCCACCACCGAACCCGCCGCCACGTTGGTCGACAGCTCGCCGGGCCGCACCACGCCGAAGACGACCTGCGTGAGGTTTCCCATCTGGCTCACCGGCGACACGTCCGTCTGCCCCGCGCCTCGCGCGCACACCGCGCACAGCGGCACCAGCAGCGCGAGCGCCAGCAGCATCGACGGAACGCCCAGCCCGAACAGCACCCGGCCCAACACCACCGCCAGCACGCACGCCACCGCCGCCACGCCCAGGCTCCACCGGGGCAGCCCGCCCCGGCTCGTGCCCACCGAGCGCAGGTCCTTCGCCGCGCCCAGGAAGTCCCGCGCCTGCGCCGCCAGCGACACCACCGCCGCGCCCAGCATCAATCCCACGCCGGGCCACATCAGCCACGCGGACAGCGGCTCGTACCCCGCGCCCGCCACGACGCTCGTGCCCAACAGCCCCGGCGCGAGCACGCCCCACGCCAGCCCCGAGCCCAGCAGCATGCTCAGCGCCAGCTGCAGGCCCGTCATCATCCCCACCGCCAGCAGCATGGGGCTCATCCCCACGCCCCACGTCAGCGCATCCAGCCCGACGCCACCCACGCGGCCCGGCAGCGCCACCATCCCCGGCAGCCACCCGCGCGAATCACGCATCCACGTGAGCGCCATCGCCACCACGCCGGCGCCCACCAACGTCCGCCCCCTGCCCACGGGCGTGCTCCGCGCCTCCGAGGGCGAGGCCGCGTGCAGCGTGGAGATGAGCTCCGCCGTGGCGATGCCCGTGGGAAACGGCAGGGCTTCCTGCTCCAGCAGGCGCCGCCGGAGCAGCCCCGCCACCAGCACGCCCAGGACGCCGAGCACCACGCCCCAGGCCGCGATGCCCCAGCCCGGCACGCTCATGCCCAGGAAGGCCAGCGCCGGCAGCGCGCCCAGGAGCCCCGCCGACGCGGGCATCGCGCCCACCGACGACGCGGCCGTCTGCGTGAGGTTGTTCTCCAGCGGCGTGTACGGCACGCCCCGCTTGCGCCCATAGGCCGCCAGGCCACTGAACCCCAGCACCGTCGCGGTGATGGAGCCCGAGTCCCACCAGCCCGTCTTCATCCCCATGTAGAGGTTGGTGACGGCCAGCAGCGCGCCGATGAGCAGGCCCATCCCCAGCGACCGGGCCGTCCACTCCCGGCCCTCTGAAATCTCCGCCCCCGCGAACACCATCCTCACTGGCGCCACGGGGTCAGGGGCCTCCGGCTCCGCCGCGGCCTCTGGAGGAGCGGCGGGTTGCCCGGAGGAAGCGCTCATCGAGACGCCTCCGCCGAGCGGCCGACCAGTTCGCGCAGCTGCGCCAGGTCCAGCGGCTTGCTCAGCTTGAGGTTCGGCACGTCCCGCAGGAACGACGTGGTGCGCGGCGTGAAGGCTCCACCCGTCATGAACACCATGCGCCCCGCCTGCTCCGGCACCGAGCGCCCCAGCTCGAAGTACAGGTCCATGCCCGTCATCCCCGGCATCATCACGTCGCAGAGGATGAGGTCGAAGCGGCCGCCCTCGTTCACCAGCCGCAGCGCCGCCTGCGCGCTGTTCGCCGTGGACACCTCGTGCTCCGAGGCCAGCGAGCGCTGCAGCGCCACCGTCACGTTGGGCTCGTCATCCACCACCAGGATGCGCGCCCGCGCCCCCGCCGGCGCCGTCGCCGACAGCCGCGGGTAGAGGTCCACCTCGTGCGCCGCCGAGCGCAGCACCACGCGGAAGATACTGCCCTGCCCCGGCGTGCTCTCCGCGTGGATGGAGCCGCCCATGGACTCCACGATGCCGTGGCAGATGGACAGCCCCAGCCCCGTGCCCACGCCCACCGCCTTCGTGGTGAAGAACGGATCGAAGATGCGCCCCAGCACCTCCGGCGTCATGCCCACGCCGGTGTCGCGCACCTCCACCACCACCTTGCCCGTCTCGCCCGGACGGATGATGGCGCGAATCTCGTGCTCGGTGACGGAGGATGGATGCTCCGGAATGGCCTGCGCCGCGTTGAGCAGCAGGTTCAAGAACACCTGGCACAGCCGCGCCTCGCTCGCCTCCACCGCGGGGACGGGTTCAAATTCCGTCACGAGCCGCGCGCGGTGGCGGATGACGTTGTCCGCCATCTTGCACGCCAGCTCCACCGAGCGGCGCACGTCCACCGGCATGGGGCGCGACTCCTGCTCGCCGCGCGCGAAGACCTTCAGGTCCCGCACGATGGTCGCGATGCGCTCCGCGCCCTCCGTCGTCTCGCGCACCAGCTGCTGGATGGAGGCCACCGGCTCGGACGGGGCTCCTTGAGCCTCCAGCTTGTCCAGCCCCTCGCGGATGAGGTGCAGGTTCACCAGCATGTACGCCAGCGGGTTGTTGATTTCGTGCGCCACGCCCGCGCCCAGCGTGCCCACGCTGGCCAGCCGGTCCGCCACCACCAGGCGCGCCTGGAGCTGCCGGCGCTCGCTCAGGTCGCGGTGCACCATGATGTTCGCGATGATGCGCCCTTCCGCGTCGCGCAGCGGCACCACCACGGACTCGCAGACGCACGCCATGCCGTCCGCGCGCTTGAACTCCATCTCCCCGCTCCAGCGCCCGTGCACCTCCAGCGCGGTGAGGACGGCGCCCGTCAGCCGGTCCGGCTCACCGGGGTGCAGCACGCTGAAGAGCGTCTGTCCCATGGCCTCCTTGCGGCTGCGGCCGAACATCCGCTCCGCGCTGGTGTTCCAGTCGATGACCCCGCCCGCCAGGTCCGTGATGACGACGCCGTCGGAGATGCTCTCGAAGATGAGCGCCTGGCGGTGCAGCTCCTGCTCCGCCTGCTTGCGCGCGGTGATGTCCATCACCGTGCCCGTCACCCGCGCGGGCTGCCCCGACGCGTCCAGCAGCACATCGCCCTTGCACGAAATCCAGCGGTAGCCGCTGCCCGCGGGCTCGATGCGGTACTCCACGTCCACCTGCGAGCGCTGCTGCAGCGCCGTGGCCAGCCCCGCGCGAAGCCTGGGCAGGTCCGCCGGGTGCACCACCTCCTCCAGGTCCATGGCGCGGCCGGACAGCTTGCCCACGGCCAGGCCCAGGAGCCGGTCCACGTGCTCGCTCCAGGTCACCTGCCCCGTCTTCGCGTTCCAGTCCCAGATGCCCACGCGCGCGGCGGACAGCGCCTGCCTGAGCTGCTCCTCGCGCTGCTCCAGCACCTCGCGCCGGGAGAAGCGGAACACCGTCACCGTGCCCACCTGGAGCCGGTCGCCCTCCTGCAGCTCCGCGGTGGACACCGGCAGGCCGTTGAGGAACGTGCCGTTGGTGGACTCCAGGTCCGTGACGAGGCACGAACCGTCCGACTTGCGCTGGATGCGCGCGTGCTTGCGCGACACCCCGTGGTCGTCGATGCGCACCTCCGCTTCCGACCCGCGCCCGATGACGTGCTCGCCCGGCTCCAACCGGTACGCCTTGCCGATGGCCGCCGGCGTCGTGGTGCTGATGAGGATGAGGCACGCCCCGGTCGAGGACGGGGCCGTCACCGACTGGCCCGCACAGGTCGTGAGCTCGTCCACCAACGTCATCATGTATGCAAGCCCCCTGACGTCCCCCTGCGCTCGGGCTGGCAGTGTCCTCGCCGCCTGTCGTGCATGACGCCGCGCTCCGTTTGGGCCCGAAGTCCTGGCCCGGACCGCAACCATACCCCAACGGCTTCCAATGAACGTCCCCTCCCCCTTCAGGACAGGGACCCTGACTCCTGGTGAACGGCCAGGCAGGCAAGCAGGGCAGCCAACCCGGCACGGGCACTCGCGACCCACCCCGTGGATGGTAGGGTGCGGGGTATTCATGGCGGTGGATTCAGAGAGCACCTTCCGCATCCAGGCACGCGCGAACGCGAATACCTCGGACAAGGGGCACGACACACCCAGCCGTGCCGAGCGCGGGCCGGGCACCCTGGCGGGTGAATACGTCCTCAAGTCCATGCTGGCGGCCGGCGGCCACGGCAGCGTCTACGAGGCGGAGCACCGCATCCTGGGGCGGCACGCGGCGGTGAAGGTGCTGCACTCGCACCTGGCGGACCAGGGCGAGATGCTCCAGCGCTTCGTGCGCGAGGCGCGCGTCGTCAATCAGATCCACCACCCGAACATCGTGGACGTCTACGACTTCGGGCTGATGCCGGACGGCAGCCCCTACTACGTGATGGAGCTGCTCTCCGGGCGCACGCTGAGCCAGGTGGTGCAGGAGCGCGGGCGGCTGTCCGCGTCCCGCGCGCTGGCGTACCTGGAGCCCGTCTGCGGCGCGCTGGAGGCGGCGCACCGCGCGGGCGTCGTGCACCGGGACTTGAAGTCCAGCAACATCCTCGTCGTGGAGGAGGGGGAGAAGCCCCGGCTGAAGCTGTTGGACTTCGGCATCGCGAAGCTCATCCAGCAGGAGCCCGGGCAGGAGGGGCTCACCACCGCGGGACAGCGACTGGGCACCGCGCACGCGATGGCGCCCGAGCAGTTCCGCGGCGGCACCATCGGGCCGCCCACGGACGTGTACGCGCTGGGCGTGCTCCTGTATCAGCTGCTCACCGGCCGCTACCCCTTCCAGTCCGATGATCGTCTGGAGCTGGAGCGCATGCACCTGGAGGCCCCGCCTCCGCGCCCCAGCGTGAAGGCCCCGGTGTCCCCCGCCGTGGACGCGGTGGTGCTCCGGTGCCTGGACAAGGACGCCACCCGCCGCTACCCCAGCGTGAACGCCTTCCTCACCGCGCTGCGCGAAGCCACGGAAGAGCCCAATCAGGTGGAGAGCCAGACGCGGCTCGTGCTGGCCGTGAACGCGGAGGTGGTGCTCCCCGCCACGGACATGGACGACGACACCACCTACGCCGCGCTCGCCCACGTCATGGACACACTGGAGCAGGGCCTGCGCGCGGAGCACTTCATCCTGGCGCTCCAGACGGGCACCGCGCTTCTGGGCGTGCGGCCCGTGGCAGCCGGCATCACTCCCGCGCTCGCCCTTCGACCCCTGAGAGAACTGCAAGCCGAGGCGCAGCGTCTGGCCGAAGCCGTCCACGCCCGCGTCCACCTCTGCCTCCACCATGGTGAGGCGGAGACACGCGGCGACTCCGGCGAGGCCGAGGTGGTAGGCGGCCCGGTCACGCATGTGGCAACCTGGAACGTAAGGGACCCCGGTGGCTTCGCCATCACACGTCCCGCGTCCCAGTACCTCGAAGAGACTCCTCCGCAGTAGGCCGTCCCCGCCGTCCCCGCACTCCTCCTCCCCCGCGGCACCCCGCTTGAGTCGTGTGGTCCCATGCCTTTCACCGGCACACGTCCGCCCCCGTGAGAATTGGACCCACACCATAATTTTTTGACGAAACCGTATTTATTTTAGATCCTGAATCCGTCACGATTCCCCTGTCTGACAGTTTCAGCACCTTTCTAGGTGAAAGCCTGGACTGCCTGACATTCTGGAAGCCGGTCCTCCGACTTCCCTCAAGCGGGAGCCCCTACATGCGCCTCACCCCTGCTTTTCGGCCTGGAAGTGGATGCAGCGAGTGGTGGAACCGAGTTGCCTCACGCCAACCCCTGAAGGCGGTGTTGATGACGGGGGCGCTGTTCGCCCTCGTGGGTTGCGGTGGCGCGATGCCGGAGGACGCGGCGTGGGAGGCCGATCCAGCATCGGTGGATCAGGCGCTGCAGGTGGACAACGGGCTGACCGTCAACGGATTGACGGTCAACGGGCTCACCGTCAACGGGCTCACCGTCAACGGACTCACCGTCAACGGACTGAACACCGAGAGCTTCAACGAGTGGTTCAGCCAGAACACGGACACGGCGCCGATGCTGATGGCGTACATCGTGAAGTGCTCGGTGCCCGAGGGGCAGACGCGCACCTTCCAGTCCACGACCACCGGGGCGAAGTACACGTGGCAGGGCAGCCTGGGCCTGGCGCCGGGTTGGGCCACGGGCAAGGCCGCGACGGTGACGGAGCAGCAGGCGGTGAGCGCGTGCCTGGCGGCGCACGCGAACAAGTACGGCCTGCACATCGCGCTGTCCGTGCTGGGCCGCACGGCGGAGGGCGCGGCGATTCCCTACTCCGCCGAGGAGCTGTCGCAGTTCAGCGCGAAGGAGGCGTGCTTCTTCGGCAACCTCTTCACCAACGAGGGCCTGTTCGCCGCGAGGGATCGCGACTTCAGCTCGGCGGAGAGCTCCACGCGGGCTTGCGGCCTGACGCTGAAGGCGGACTCCTGCGCGCCCATCACCAACATTGGCAGCTGCGCGCAGTTCTGCACCAAGGGTGACCCGAGCCAGCCCTACTACACGCAGTGCACGTACAACGGGAAGACGTACCCGGCCATCACCACGCGCGTGAAGCCCACGGAGCTGTTCCGCTGCGGTGACGGCGTGTGCCAGTTCACCGAGCGCGCGGGTTCCGGCAACACGGCGGACAGCTGCCGCGCGGACTGCGGCGCCTGAAGCGGACGCACCTGTTGAACCGGCGGTGAGCAGCGCACTGGCATGAACGGCCTCCCCCAAGGCCGCGTGACCAGATGCCTCCGGGCGTGCGGTGAGCTCCTCCCGCGCGCCCGAATCCCCCAGTGGAAAATGACAGTCGGGACGTGAAACCCAAACGGTGTCCGCTCGACGGCATCACGTACTCGCGCACAGCTTGCCGGGCACGGGGCGGCGGTGTTGGATGGACGTGGGTGGAGCGGGCCGCGATGACGTTACGAGCGAAGGTCGGGCGGTTGACGGCGATGACGCGCCGGCGGGGCACGCTCCGCCAGGCCTTCGAGCGCCTGGGCCCCGGCTCCAAGACCCGGTGCGCCGTGGAGACGCCGTGCGCGGACAACCGGCTCCTGGAGGAGACGGTGCGCGAGCGCACCGCTGCGCTGGAGGCCGCCAACGCGAAGCTGTCCAGCAGCCTGGAGCAGCTGCACGCGACGCAGACCCAGCTGCTCTTCGCGGACCGGCTCATCGCGCTGGGGCGCATCGCGGCGGGCGTGGGCCATGAAATCAACAACCCGCTGGCCTTCATCCTGAGCAACCTGGAGTACATCCACCAGGAGCTGCAGCAGAAGGAGCGCCTGTCGGAGCAGGACCGGCAGGAGATATTGGAAGCGCTGGCGGAGACGCGCGACGGCGCGGAGCGCATCCGGCTCATCGTGCGGGACCTGCAGACGCTGTCGCGCGCGGAGGACGTGGGCAGCGGGCCCGCGGAGCTGGCCGCGGTGGTGCGCACGGCGGCGAAGATGGCCATGCACGAGTTGCGGCACCGCGCGCGGCTGGTGGTGGAGTGCGACGGCGTGCCGCCGGTGCAGGGCAACGGCTCACGGTTGGGCCAGGTGTTCCTCAACCTGCTGCTCAACGCGGCGCAGTCCATCTCCCCGGGGAACGCGGAGGGCAACGAGGTGCGCGTGGTGGCGCGTCCCGGAGAGCCCGGCCACGTGCTGGTGGAGGTGCGCGACACCGGCTGCGGCATCGAGCCCGAGCACCGCGAGCGCATCTTCGACCCCTTCTTCACCACCAAGCCGCTGGGCGTGGGCACGGGGCTGGGGCTCGCGGTGTGCCATGGCATCGTCACCTCGCTGGGCGGCACGCTGACGATGGAGAGCGCGCCCGGCCGGGGCAGCGTCTTCCGCGTGACCCTGCCGGTGGCGGGCGCCTTCGTGCAGCCGCAGCGCCCGCAGGCCGACTGGACCTGAGCCTCAGCCTCCGCCGGGCGGCTTCATCCCGAGAGCCCCCTGGAGCATCCCGCCGAGCACCTCGCGGAACCTCGCGTCCGACGCCGCGTCCGCCGGACGGCCCATCACGGGCAGCAGCGCCTCCCGCGCGAGCAGGAACCACTGCGACGCGCACAGCGCCACGAGCAGCGTCATGTCCACCGTGTCGCGCGAGGGCGGCGGCGTGCCCTGCGCCTCCGCCACGCGGCCCGACTGGAACTCCAGCGCGTCCGCCAACAGCCGCAGGCCTTGCGCGCGCACGAGCGGCATGTGCTCGGCTCGGCCGGTGAGCAGCGCCCACGCCATCAGCCGGCTGTGCTGTCCCTGCTGGACCACGGTGAAGAAGCGCTCGAGCAGCGCGCCGGCGCTGGGAGGCGCGTCCGCCGCGAGCAGGTGCTCCCGGAAGGACGCGGCCAGCAATTCGTTGCGGCGCAGGAGCACCTCGCGCACCAGGGCCTCGTAGGTGCCGAAGTAGTGCGTGACGAGCGCGTGGCTCACCCCCGCCGCCTTCGCCACCGCCTGCAGCCCCACCTTGTCCGGCCCCTGCTCCACGAGCAGCGGCTCGGCGGCCTGGAGGATGGCGTCTCGCGCCTCCTCCGGGGTGCGCCGCTTCCGGGGCGCGGCGGGCTTCGCGGGGCGACGGGGAGCGGAGGTGCGCCGGGCCGGAGCCCGGCCCTGGGGACGCTTGGATGCCATCGCGGCGCATCCTAGCCCCCGCTTCGTCGTTCAACGCACCCATCGCTATTGTCAGATTTGACAATAACCACGGGCGGGAATTATCCATGGGGTGTCCGGGCATGACTGGCCCGGGGATGTGCTGGCCTTCGCGAGGTCCGTGATGCATGCGCTGCTGCCTGAGAATCCGTCGCTGCCGGTGCTGTTCCTGCTGGTCCTGCTCATCTCCGGGACCGTCAAGCTGCTGACGGTGGCGGTCGGCTGGGGGGTGTGGCGCACGCGGCTGGCGGCGCGCTTCCGGGTCTACCGGCGGGAGCTGGCGAAGGGGCAGCTGCGCAGCGAGGCGCTGGCGGCGGTGGGCGTGGTGGTGACGGACGCGGTGCTCATCGGGACGTTCCGGTACTTCAGCGGCCCCCTGATGGCGCCGTTCAGCCTGTCCACGGCGCTGTGGTCGTACGCGTGGATGTTCGTGGGCTTCGAGGTGTGGTTCTACGTGACGCACCGGCTGCTGCACCTGCCGCGCTTCTACCGCTTCCACGCGCAGCACCACGTGGCGCAGGTGACGGAGCCGCTCACCGCGCTGTCGTTCTCCGTGGTGGAGCGGGTGGTGCTGATGGGCGGCGGGCTGGGCCTGCACTTCGCGGCCATGCACGTGTTCCCGGGCACGCAGGTGGGAGTCCTGGCCTACATGCTGACCAACTACGTCCTCAACGCGTTCGGGCACGGCAACACGGAGTGGCTGCCGAAGCGCTTCGTGACGTCCTGGGTGGGCCGCGTCTTCTTCACCCCCACGTTCCACGCGCTGCACCACGCGCGCTACCAGGGGCACTACGGCCTGTACACCGTGGTGCTGGACCGGTGGCTGGGCACCGCGTTCGCCGACTATCCGCGAGTGCATGCGCGCGCCCGCGATGGCGAGGGACTGACGCGCATCGGGGAGCGGCTGGCGGTCGCGCCCCCTGCCCCGTCCCTCCCCGCGCGGCCCGAGGCGCACCAGGCGGTTTGAGGTCCGCCGGGCCCCGCCGTCACAGGGTGGGCCTGGAAGGCCAGGGGCCGTGGGCCTACGGACAATCCGAGCGGGTGGCGACGCTCGGGAGGGATGGCATCCGAGGGGGCCGGACCTACAATCGCGCGGTGAACTCCCGGCAGGACGTGATCATCATCGGCGCGGGCGCCAGCGGAACGCTGCTCGCGGCCTGTCTCTTGCGGGGCGCCCGTTCGCCCCTGCGCGTGGCCCTCGTGGAGCGGGGGGAGCGCCTGGGCCGGGGGGTCGCGTACTCCACCACCAGCGCGCGTCACCTGCTCAACGTCCCGGCCGGCCGCATGAGCGCCTGGGTCGACGACCCGGAGCACTTCCTTCGCTGGCTTCGCGTGGAGGCGCCGGACACGCCGCCATCCGCGTTCGCCGAGCGCCGCCGCTACGGCCAGTATCTGGAGTTCGTGCTGAAGGACACCGCCGCGAAGGCCGCGCCGGGCGTCCAGCTGGAGACGCCGCGCGACGAGGTGACCGCGGTGGAGGACACTGCGGACGGCGTGAAGGTGACGCTCGCGAGCGGCCAGAGCCTGGAGGCGAAGGGCGCGGTGCTGGCGCTGGGCAACGCGATGCCCGCGGACCTGCGCGTGCCGGACGGCGGGCTGTACTCGAGCGAGCGCTATCACCGCTCGCCGTGGGTGCCCGGGGCGATGGAGGGCATCGGCTCCGGTGAGTCGGTGCTGCTCATCGGCACGGCGCTCACCATGGTGGACACGGTGCTGTCGCTGGGCGAGCGCGGTCACCAGGGCCCGGTGCACGCGCTGTCGCGCCATGGCCTGCTGCCGCACCCGCACCGCGCGCATGGCGCGAAGACGCCCGCGGCGGCGGAGCCCCTGCGCATCCGTGAGCTGTTGCGCTCGGTGCGCCGGGAGATGGACCGCTGCCGCGACGCGGAGACCGCCACGCAGGCCGCGTCCCCTTCCGCGCAGGGCGTGGTGCCGTTCAGCACGCTGCGCATCCGCGACGTGCTGCGCACGATGCGCCAGGAGGTCGACGCGCAGGCGGCGGCGGGCGCGGACTGGCGCGCGGCGGTGGACTCGCTGCGGCCGGTGACGACGCCGTTGTGGCAGCGACTGTCGGAGCAGGAGCGGCGGCGGTTCCTGCGCCACCTGCGGGCGTACTGGGAGGTGCACCGCCACCGCATGGCGCCGGAGATCCACGACGTGATGGACGCGTGGCGGCGCGAGGGGCGGCTGACGCTCCACTCGGGCCGAGTGCTCCGCTTCGAGTTGGAGCCGGACGCGGTGGCGGTCGACCTGCGTCCCCGGGGCGAGCGCGAGCCCCAGGTGCTGCGCGTGCAGCACGTCATCAACTGCACCGGCCCCGAGTCGAACCCGGCCTCGCGCGGCCAGCCCGTCCTGCGCGGCCTGCTGGAGGCGGGACAGGCTCGCGCGGACTCGCTGGGCATGGGGCTGGCGACGGCGCCCGACGGCGAGGTGCTGGACGCACGTGGACAGCCCTCCGCCCACCTCTTCACGCTGGGCCCGACGCGGCGGGGGGACCTGTGGGAAACCACAGCCGTACCTGAAATCCGTTCGCAGGCCCGCGACCTGGCGGAGCACCTGCTGCGCCGGTTGAGCACGCCTGCCCGGTAGAGGACCTGACAGGCTCCATGACCTGGAGGTGAGGCTCCTGCTCGCCAGGCAACGTAGCCCTCGGTGGGTGGCTGTTGGGGGCCTGGCGTTTCGTGCGACATTCCAGGTCCCCCTCCTGGAGTTCCGTCCCGATGGCCTTGAAGCGCCCCCTCCCCGCCCTCATGGGAGGCGTGTCCCTGTCCGTCCTCGTGAGCCTCGGGGCGCTGGCGCACCAGCACCTGCGCACCGACGCGCTGGAGGAACGGCTCCTGCGCGAGGTGAACACGCTGACGCACGCGGAGCACCCGCGTCCGGCGCACGTCACCGCCACGCGGCCCGGCACCTTCGGGGACGCGATGGTTCCGCTCCTGCCCGCGCTGCTCCAGCAGGCCCGCGCGACCCCGGCCCCCACCTCGGCGGAGGCCGCGACCCTGGAGGCCGTGACGGAAGGACGCGCTCCGGTGACGGACCTTCCCGCCTCCCGCCGTGAAGCCCTGGAGCAGGGCCTGCCTTTGATGCGGCGGGTGCTCGCCGCCACCCACGCGGAGTCCGGCGGTCTTCCGGAGGACCTGCGTCCCCTGTCCGGTCCGGAGGTGTCGCGGCGGGACGCGCTGATCCACGCGCTTTGGCACGTGGTGGAGGACGCGGCGCTGGAGACCCGGCGGCTCGTGTCGAGGGGTGAGGCGGATCCAGCGGTGGACACGTGCCTGGACGCGCTCGCGCTGAGCCGGGAGCTGGCCCTGGGCGGAGGGCTCGTGGGACAGCGTTTGTCCGCGGCCGGCTATGCGCGCACGTGGCGGGCCTGCGCGGACGCGCTCGACGCGGCCTCCCTGTCCCGCAAGCGTCAGGCCATCTCGCAGCTCACCCGGCTGCATGAGGGCTTCCCGCCGGTGTCCCTGATGCTGCACGAGGAGGCCGTCGCCGCGCAGCTCCACGCCTTCCGCGACCTGCTCTCCGACGACACCCGCGCCGAGCTGCCGCCCACGTGGTTCGACGCCCCCGAGCAGCCCGGGGCCTTGTCGCGCCGGCTCCAGTGGCGTCAGTGGGTGGAGGACGCGGACCACCTCCTCGCCGTGGCGGATCAACCGGCCGAGGAGCGCCGCCGTTCGCTGGCGGCCCTGGAGACACGGAAGGCCGGGGAGTACTTCCGCCAGGAGGAGGCTCCGTCGGTGCGCCTGTCTCCCGAGGACATGGAAGCGCTGGAGCTGCGCACGCTGCGCTCCGAAGCCCTCATCGCCCTGGCGGAGGTGGACGTGGCCCGCGCGGAGAAGGGCCAGTGGCCGCGCGCGCTCCCCACGCGGACGACGTCGCTGGTGCTGGAGCCCGTGGATGAAACCCAGGTCAGCATCCGCTCCTGCATCCCGGGGCTGATGCCCGACCCGCTGGTCGTGAAGGCGGACGGCACGCCCGCGCTCCAGCGGGTCCACGACGTGCCTTGAGCCGGTGACGGCGACTCCCTGGTGGGTCGCTCGCGCCCGCTTCACGTCCGGCCTCCCACGTGGGACCGACCATGTAGGATGCGGCCTTTCCGTGGACGTCGTGGGAGGGAGCCGTCATGTCGTGGAAGCTCGCGCTGCTGGACGAAGTGTCGAAGGTGCTGCCGGATGCGCCGCTCAAGGGCTCGGACATCCGCGTGGAATTGCCGACCGCCAGCTATGCGCTGCCCGCGGGAGAGAAGCTGGGCTCCCTGACGTTCGCGTTCGACGTGTCCGCGCGCGGCTTCGTGGAAGGCTATGACGCCCCGGCGGACGTGGACGCGGCGGGCGTGGTGGGCGAGGCCCCCGGCGACGCGACGACGCAGCTGGCACCGGCGCTCATCTACGGCGGCGACCAGGCGTGGCTCAAGTACGGCGTGGAGGCGCGCGTGAAGGCGGACGTCGGCTTCCCGCTGCCCTACGTGGCGCTCGCGGCCAACGGCGACGTGCGCGTGCTGCTCGCGGACTACCACCGGCACACGCAGGACACGAACGCTCGCGCCGCGCTGAAGAAGAACGCGCCGGAGCTGCGACTGCCCCTGCTCACGTCCTCGCTGGACAAGCTGGGCGTGGGTGACGCCATCGCGTTCCAGGCGCGCGGCGAGCTGTCCGTCACCGCGACGCTGGACTGGACGGACGTCTACACGTCCAACCTCCAGACGCTGACGAAGCTCTTGTCCGCCAGCACCATGATGGCCTTCGAGGCCAAGGCGGGCGCCACCGTGTCCGCCAAGGTGAAGGTGGTGGACGACTACGCCGTCGTCTTCTCCCGCCCCGCGGCCGGCCAGGTGCGCGTGCAGGTGAAGAAGGTGGTGGCGCGCGAGGCGGGCGTGACGGCCAGCCTGCACGTGGAGGCCAGCCTCACCGACCCGGCCGCCGTCGTCGCCCAGGTGGAGAGTGTGCTCGAAGGGCTCCTGTCGGTGCCGCTGTCCGAGTTCGACTCCCTGATGACGAAGCTGGAAGCGCACACCCTGTCCGCGAACGAGACCAAGGTCCTGCGCATCATCCTGGACCGGCTGGGCTTCGGTGAGCTGGAGGCCAACACCACGGCGCTGCGAACGCAGTGGGAGAAGCTCCGCACGGACGTGCGCGCGCGCGTCCAGGCGCTGGCCGAGTCCAAGTTCGAGGCGGGCTTCCGCTACGAGTACCTGCGCCTGCGCGAGCAGACCACGCTCCTGTCCACCGTGTGCAC
This sequence comes from Corallococcus exiguus, assembly GCF_009909105.1. NCBI lineage: Bacteria > Pseudomonadati > Myxococcota > Myxococcia > Myxococcales > Myxococcaceae > Corallococcus > Corallococcus exiguus. Next base: position 914,017 of record NZ_JAAAPK010000001.1, on the reverse strand, counting down.
CGACGCCCAGGCCCGCGCGCTGCACCCGCTGCTGGTGTCCGGACGGATGGACAGCGCGATGCAGCGCATGCAGGCCGAAGGCATGGCGCTGGAGCAGTGCCTGCTGAAGGAGGTCAACAAGGAGTCCAAGGCCTGGGGCTTCTCCCTGAAGCTGGGCAAGTGGGCGCTGGGCGGCAGCGACGTGCACGAGCTCACCCAGGTGGTGCAGCGCAACAGCCTGGAGAAGGAGTCTCCCCAGCGCGTCTCGTTCCTGGGCGTGCGCAGCTACAAAGGCACGCTGCTCACGCCGTACATGCGCTGGACCGCGGACTTCAAGGCGGACATGGCTGAGTTCCGCAAGTCGCCCACCGTGGCGGACTTCGACCTGGGCCTGTACCTGCTGCTGGCCCATGACGCTCGCAAGCTGTCGGACCACGACCTGCGCCAGGCCGTGGACGAGGCCATCATCTGGGGCGCGCTGGATGACGCCGAGGAGGAGGAGGTCCTCAAGCGCATCCGCGACGCTTCCGGCGGCAAGGAGATTGAAACGCGGGTGGAGCTGAAGCTGGACAACCGGACGCTGCGCGACGTCATCACCCACGCGGCGGATCCGGACGCACACTCCGCCTTCGCTCGCGCGCTGGCCCGGGCCCTGCCCTGGTACGGCGTGCCGTGCCGCGACCGGCCCACCGTGCGCGAGGCTGTCTACGCGCCCCTGTGGAAGGAGTACCTGGAGCAGAACTGGTCCGCCGCCGTGGCCGCGAACATTGCTGGCGCGACCTTGAAGAAGAATCCGCTGGTCGGGCACTTCGCGTACGTCGAAGGGCTGCTGGGCAACGGCATGCTGACGTTCGCGGAGGTCATCCAGAAGAACCCCGGCACCGTGTCCAAGTGGCACGACCTGCGCGCGGGCCTGCTGGACCTGCGCAACAGCGAGCAGCGCTCGCCCGCCGTCTTCAAGGGCGCGTTCAAGGCGCTGTCCCAGTCGTGGGCGCAGTCCTTCCACCTGAAGGCCACGGGCGCGTTCTTCCTGGAGTTGGCGTCGCGCGGCGGCAACGGCCTGGCCACCGTGGAGCGCACCTTCACCGTGACGGTGCCGGCGACGGGCGCGAGCATCGTCTTCTCCAAGTCGCGGGCCTGACGGGCGCACGCGTCCTTCGTCCGCTTCCGCACGCTCCCCGGGCGTGCGGAGGGGACTTGCGGCCGGACGGGGGGCGCGAAGGTGACGCGGCGCATTGCCGCGCCTCGGGGGCATCACTACATCCAGCTCCTCACGCAGCACGCCCCGCGAAGAGGAGCCCCGGGAGATGATCGTCGGTCGGATGCTGTCCTGGCGGATCATCCTCCGCTACACGGGGCGCCCCGTCGTCGTCCACATCGCCATCGCGCTGGCCATCTCGCTGGGCTACGAGGTGCTGGACGCCAGGTGGCTGTCGGTGCCTGCGTTGCCGGTGACGCTGCTGGCCGCGGCACTGGGCGTGCTGCTCGGCTTCCGCAACAACTCCGCCTACGAGCGTTGGTGGGAAGCGCGCACCCTCTGGGGCGGGCTGGTGAACGCGTCGCGGACGCTGGCCCGGCAGGTGATCAGCTTCCTGCCCGCCCCTCGCGCCCAGCGCAGTGACGGAACGCCGGAGACACCCTCCGCCGCGTCGCGCCTGGTCCAGGTGGCCGTGCAGCCGGAGGGGCCCGCGCTGGCGCCCGCCTGGTCCAAGGTGGGTGACGGCGCGGTGCGGGACCAGTTCGGGCAGGCGCGCGACCTGCGCGGTCCCAGCATCCCGCGCGCGAACCTGGCCACGTTCGTCCATCCGGCCGTGGAGTCCCCCCGGGGCATCATCACCGGCATGTTCGAGGGCATCACCGAGGACGCGCGCGAGCTGGTCTACGCGCAGATTGGCTTCGTGAACGCGCTGCGCTGCCACCTGCGGCGGCAGGACCCCTTCCCGGACATCACCCCGTACTTCCGGCCGTCCGTGCTGGAGGCGCTGCGCGTGGAGCAGAACGTGCCCGCCGCCATCCTGCTGTGGATGAGCACGCGCATGCGCCGCGTGTACAGCGACATCGAGCACCCGGAGAAGGTCTACCTGCGCGTGGCGATGGACGCGACGCTCACGGAGCTCACCAACTACCTGGGCGCGTGCGAGCGCATCAAGAACACGCCCCTGCCCCGCCAGTACGACATCCTTCCGCACGCCATGGTGCGCGCCTACCTCACCATGCTGCCCCTGGGCGTCGTCGCGGACCTGGGAGTGCTCACGCCGCTCATCACCGCCATCATCGCGTTCCTCTTCATCGCCCTGGACGCGGTGGGCCGCGACGTGGAGAACCCCTTCGAGGACGGCGTCAGCGACACGCCCATGACGGCGCTGTGCCGCACCATCGAGATCAACCTGCGGCAGATGCTGGGCGAATCCGAGCTGCCGCCGCCGCTCCAGCCGAAGAACGGCCTGCTGTACTGAGGCGTCGCCGGACTATGGCGCCGCCGTCACTTCCACCGTGCCCAGCCCGTCCACGGTCAGCCGCACGTGGTCGCCGGGCTTCATCAGGTAGGCTGCGGTGGCCGCGCCGGACAGCACCAGGCTTCCGGCCGGCAGCACCTGACCGCGCTCCGCGAGCAGCGCGCACAGCTGGATGAGGGACACCACCGGGTCGCCAGAGATGGCGTCCGAGCGCGCCTCGCCCTCCACCTTGCCGTTCACCTCCATGCGCATCTGGAGCTTCGTCAGGTCCAGTTCGCGCGGGGCGCGCTCCAGGGTGCCCGGCACGAACAGCGATGACGACGCGTTGTCCGCCACCACGTCCGGCAGGCTGAAGTACTTGAAGCCCACGAAGCGCGAGTCCAGCACCTCCATCGCCGCGAAGACCGCGTCGCACGCGTCCAGCACTTCATCGCGCGTCACGGTGCCCTTGAGTTCCTTCGACGTGCGGAAGGCGATCTCCGGTTCGATGCGCGGGTGGATGCCCGCGCCCACGCGCACCACGCCGCCGGGCTGCACGCGCATCCGGTCCGTGAGCACGCCGAAGATGGGCGAGCCCAGGTTCATCTGCTGGCGCTTCGCCTCCGACGTGAAGCCCATCTTCAGGCCCACCACCCGCTCACCCTGGGCCTCGCGCAGCCGGATGCCCTCCGCCTGCACCGCGTAGCCATCCGGCACGGTCAGGGTCGGGTGCGCGTGTGACAGGGGCGGTATCTCTCGCCGCTCGCGCCGCGCCGCGTCCAGGATTCCAGCCAGGGCTGCTACATCCACAGTCGAGGTCATGCGCGAATCTTTTCCATGCCCGGCCCGCAATTCCACCAAGGATTCACCAGTGGAGCGGGTCCCGGAGACGCTGGGAGCCAGACGGCCGCGCAAGCGAGCGCCATCCGACGCCGACTGTTCGGAATCCTGGAGGCCGCGGACGGCCGCGACATACATTGCCGCGTCTCCTTGGAGGGCGCGCCCGTGGAAAAGGTCCTCAACTACATCGGTGGCGAGCTGGTGCCCGCGGCGGGCGGCCAGTGGCTGGACAAGCCGGAGCCCGCGACGGGCCAGCTCTACGCGCACGTGCCGGACTCGCGCGAGGTGGACGTGCAGTCCGCCGTGGAGGCCGCGGGCCGGGCCTTCCCCGCGTGGGCCGCCCTGCCGGCGATGGAGCGCTCGCGGTACCTGCGCCGCATCGCCGGCCTCATCCACGAGCGCCTGGACGCCTTCGCGCGCGCGGAGTCCATCGACACGGGCAAGCCGCTGGCGGTGGCTCGCACGGTGGACATCCCGCGCAGCGTGCTCAACTTCGAGTTCTTCGCGGACGCGGCGACGCAGTTCTCCAGTGAAGCGCACCCCATGGACGGCGTGGCGCTCAACTACACGCTGCGCTCGCCGCTGGGCGTGGTGGGCTGCATCTCGCCGTGGAACCTGCCGCTGTACCTGCTCACGTGGAAGATTGCCCCCGCGCTGGCGGCGGGTAACTGCGTGGTGGCCAAGCCGTCGGAGGTGACGCCGATGACGGCCTTCCTCCTGTCGCAGGTGTGCCGCGACGCGGGGCTGCCGCCGGGCGTGCTCAACCTGGTGCACGGCCTGGGGCCTCACGTCGGTGGGCCCCTCACGCGCCACCCGGAGGTGAGCGCCATCTCCTTCACCGGCAGCACGCGCACGGGCGCGGAGATTGCTCGCGTGGCCGCGCCCGCGTTCAAGAAGCTGTCCCTGGAGATGGGCGGGAAGAACCCCAACGTCATCTTCGCGGACTGCGACTTCGACGACGCGCTGGCCACCACGCTGCGCTCGTCGTTCGCGAACCAGGGGCAGATCTGCCTGTGTGGCCCGCGCATCTTCGTGCAGCGCTCGCTGTATCCGCGCTTCAAGGAAGCGCTGGTCGCGCGCACGAAGGCCCTCAAGGTGGGCGACCCGCTGGTGGACGGCACGGACCAGGGAGCGCTGGTGTCGCGCGAGCACTTCGAGAAGGTGATGGGCTACATCACGCTCGCGAAGCAGGAGGGCGGCAACATCCTCACCGGCGGCCAGCGCGCGAACGTGCCCGGCCGCTGCGCGAACGGCTGGTTCATCGAGCCCACGCTCGTGGAGGGCCTGGCGCCCACGTGCCGCACGAACCAGGAGGAGATCTTCGGCCCGGTGGCGACCATCATGCCCTTCGACGACGAGGAGGAGGTGCTGTCGTGGGCCAACTCCACGCGCTACGGGCTGGCGGGCAGCGTGTGGACGAAGGACCTGGCGCGCGCGCACCGGTTCGCGTCCCGGCTGCACAGCGGCATCGTCTGGGTGAACACCTGGATGCTGCGCGACCTGCGCACGCCGTTTGGTGGAGTGAAGGAATCCGGCGTGGGCCGCGAGGGCGGCTGGGACGCGCTGCGCTTCTTCACCGAGCCCAAGAACGTCTGCATCAAGCTTTGAGCCTGGAGAGCCACACGTGAGCGCTGGCGAGCGGATCGATTCGAAGAAGGCCCCAGAGCCGGTGGGGCTCTATCCCCACGCGCGCCGTGTGGGGAATCTCTTGTTCCTCTCTGGCGTGGGCCCGCGCGAGCGCGGCAGCAAGGCCATTCCGGGCGTGGAGCTGGACGCGGCGGGGAACATCGTCTCGTACGACATCGAGACGCAGTGCCACTCCGTGTTCCGCAACGTGCGCTACATCCTGGAGGACGCTGGCTCGTCGTGGGAGCGGCTGGTGGACGTGACGGTGTACCTCACGGACATGAAGCGGGACTTCCCCACGTACAACCGGCTGTGGGCGGAGTACTTCAAGGACAACCCGCCGTGCCGCACCACGCTGGAAATCAACGCGCTGCCCACGCCCATCGCGATTGAACTCAAGTGCATCGCCACCATTGGAGACGAGTGACATGGGCCGACTGACCCCCATCAACTTCAAGAAGTGGATCGACGAGCACCGCCCCCTGCTCAAGCCGCCCGTGGGCAACCAGCAGGTGTGGGAGGACCGGGACTTCATGGTCACGGTGGTGGGCGGGCCCAACTCGCGCACGGACTTCCACGTCAACGAGGGCGAGGAGTTCTTCTACCAACTGGAGGGCGACATCACCCTGCGCGTCATCGACGACGGCCAGGTGCAGGACGTCCCCATCCGCGAGGGCGAAATCTTCCTGTTGCCGCCCAAGGTGCCGCACTCGCCGCAGCGGCCCGCGGGCACCATCGGGCTGGTGCTGGAGCGCCGCCGCCAGCCGCAGGAGCTGGATTCGTTCCTGTGGCTGTGCCCGAAGTGCGGCGAGAAGCTCTATGAGGAGTCGCTGCACGTCACCAACCTGGTGACGCAGCTGCCGCCGGTGTTCGAGCACTTCTACGGCAACCCCGAGAACTGCACGTGCAAGAAGTGCGGCACGAAGGTGGCGCGGGGTGGTGCGCCCAAGTGAAGGTCGACATCCACACGCACCTCCTCCCCCCGGAGCTGCCCCGGTTCGCCGAGCGCTTCGGCTACGGCGGCTTCATCGCGCTGGACCACCACGCGCCCTGCCGCGCGCGGATGATGCGGGACGACGGGAAGTTCTTCCGCGAGATTGAAAGCAACTGCTGGGACCCCAAGCAGCGCATCGTGGAATGCGACGCGCACGGCGTCCAGGTGCAGGTGCTGTCCACGGTGCCGGTGCTGTTCAGCTATTGGGCGAAGCCGCAGGACGGGCTGGAGGTGGCGCGCTTCCTCAACGACCACCTGGCCGGCGCGGTGGCGACAGCGCCCAAGCGCTTCGTGGGCCTGGGCACGGTGCCGCTCCAATCCACCGCCCTGGCGGTCAAGGAATTGGAGCGCTGCGTGCGCACGCTGGGGTTCGCGGGCGTGCAGATTGGCAGCCACGTCAATGACCTGAACCTGTCCGACCCGGCCCTCTTCCCCTTCTTCCAGGCGGCGAGCGACCTGGGCGCGGCCGTCTTCGTGCACCCGTGGGACATGATGGGTGAGGCGAAGATGGCGAAGTACTGGCTGCCGTGGCTGGTGGGGATGCCGGCGGAGGTGTCGCTGGCCATCTGCTCGCTCATCTTCGGCGGGGTGATGGAGCGGCTGCCGAAGCTGCGGCTCGCGTTCGCGCACGGCGGCGGAGCGTTCCCCGGCACGCTGGGCCGCATCCAGCACGGCTTCGAGGTTCGCCCGGACCTGGTCGCGGTGGACAACAAGGTCGCGCCGCGCGACTACCTGGGAAGGTTCTGGGTGGACTCGCTGGTGCACGACGCGGAGACGTTGCGCGGCATCGTGAAGCTGTTCGGCGCGGACAAGGTGGCGCTGGGCAGTGACTATCCCTTCCCGCTGGGCGAGGAGCGGCCCGGCACGCTCATCGAGTCGCTGACGGACCTGGCGCCTTCCGTGCGCGAGCAACTGCTGTCCCGAAATGCCCTGGAGTGGCTGGGGCGCTCGCACGAGGACTTCGCACCATGACGGCCCCTGTCTACGAGAACACCGATGTGTTCGCCTACGGCCTGGACGCAGCGGATCCGCTGAGGCCCCTGCGCGACGAGTTCCTCTTCCCGCCCGCTCCCTCTGGAGCGCCGGCCATCTACCTGGCGGGCAATTCGCTGGGGTTGCAGCCGCGCAAGGCGCGCAAGTACGTGCAGATGGAGATGGAGGACTGGGAGCGGCTGGGCGTGGAGGGCCACGTGCACGGCCGCCACCCGTGGCTGCCCTACCACGAGCAGCTCACCGAGATGGTGGCGCGGGTGGTGGGCGCGCAGCCCGTGGAAGTCGTGGTGATGAACACCCTGTCGGTGAACCTGCACCTGATGATGGTGTCGTTCTACCGGCCCACGCGTGAGCGCTTCAAGATCCTGATTGAAGGCGGCGCCTTCCCGTCGGACCAGTACGCGGTGGCGTCGCAGGCGCGCTTCCACGGCTACGACCCGAAGGAGGCCATCGTCCGGCTGATGCCCCGCGAGGGCGAGGACACGCTGCGCTCCGAGGACATCCTGGAGGCCATCGAGCGGCACGGGAAGGAGCTCGCGCTGGTGATGCTGGGCAGCGTGAACTACCTCACCGGACAGGCGTTCGACCTGCGCGAGATTACGCGCGTGGCGCACGCGCAGGGCTGCAAGGTGGGCTTCGACCTGGCGCACGGGGCGGGCAACCTGAAGCTGTCGCTGCACGACGACGGGCCGGACTTCGCGGTGTGGTGTTCGTACAAGTACCTCAACGGCGGACCGGGCAGCCTGGGCGGCGTGTTCGTGCACGAGCGCCACGCGCACTCGCCCCAACTGCCGCGCTTCGAGGGCTGGTGGGGGCACAACAAGGCCACGCGCTTCGAGATGGGCCCCACCTTCGACCCGCTGCCGGGCGCGGAGGGGTGGCAGCTGTCCAACCCGCCCATCTTCCAGTTGGCGGCGCTGCGTTCGTCGCTGGAGCTGTTCGACAGAGCGACGATGGCGGCCCTGCGCGCGAAGAGCGACCAGCTGACGGGCTACCTGGAGTTCCTGCTGGACCGGCTGCCCGCGGGGTACGTCACCATCACCACGCCGCGAGATTTGAAGCAGCGCGGGGCGCAGCTGTCCCTGCGCTTCAAGGGCGAGCCGAAGCGGCTGCTCCAGCGGCTGTCCGCGGCCGGCATCATCTGCGACTTCCGCGAGCCGGACATCATCCGCGCCGCGCCCGCGCCCCTCTACAACACGTACCTGGACGTCTTCCGCTTCGTGAAGGCGCTGGAGGCCCATGCCCTCGAATGAGTCGAAGCTGACGGTGGTGGGAGCGGGCCTGGTGGGTTCGCTGCTCTCGCTGTACCTGGCCCGCCGGGGCCACACGGTGGAGGTGCTGGAGCGCCGCCCGGACATGCGCCGCGAGACGCTGGACGCGGGGCGCTCCATCAACCTGGCCATCTCCACGCGCGGACTGCATGCCTTGCGGCAGGTGGGCCTGGAGGAGGAGGCGCTGAAGCACGCCATCCCCATGCGCGGGCGGGTCATCCACCCGGTGAAGGGCGAGCTGGCCTTCCAGCCGTATGGGAAGGATGACTCGCAGCACATCAACTCCCTGTCACGCGGCTGGCTGAACAAGTTCCTGATGACACAGGCGGAGGCCACGGGCCGCGTGTCCATCCGCTTCCGGCAGCGGGTGACGCAGGCGGATCCGGCGGCGGGGGCGCTCACGGTGCTGGATGAGGCCACGGGCGCGACGCGGGAGGTCCGCGACGCGGTGGTGTTCGGCACGGACGGCTCGGGTTCGGCGGTGCGGCAGGCGCTGCAATCGCAGACGGGTTCCCAGGCGGACTCGCAGACGCTGGGGCATGGCTACAAGGAGCTGACGATTCCGCCGGGCGAGGGCGGGCGCTTCCAGATGGAGAAGCACGCGCTGCACATCTGGCCGCGCGGCACGTACATGCTCATCGCGCTGCCGAATGAAGACGGCAGCTTCACGTGCACGCTGTTCCTGCCGTGGGAGGGGCCGGTGAGCTTCGCGTCGCTCCACACGCCCGCCGCGCTGGAGGCGTTCTTCCAGGAGCAGTTCCCGGACGCGAAGGCGCTGATTCCCGGGCTGGTGGAGGAGTTCTTCTCCCGGCCCACCGGACAGATGGTGACGGTGAAGTGCGCGCCGTGGCACGCGGAAGGAAGCACGCTGCTGCTGGGTGACGCGGCGCACGCGATGGTCCCCTTCTACGGGCAGGGGATGAACTGCGGCTTCGAGGACTGCGTGGTGCTGGACTCGCTGCTGGAGCGGCGGACGGACTGGGCGGCGGCTTTCGATGCGTTCGAGCGGCTGCGCAAGACGAACGCGGACGCCATCGCGGACATGGCGGTGGAGAACTTCATCGAGATGCGCGACAGCACGGCGGATCCGCGCTTCCTGTTGGAGAAGGGCGTGGAGAAGGTGCTGCTCAACGCGTTCCCGGGTGAGTTCGTCAGCCGCTACTCGCTGGTGAGCTTCAGCCGCGTGCCCTATCGGCTGGCGTACGGCGTGGGCGCAATCGCGGGCGGCATCGTGTCGGAGCTGGCTCGGGAGCTGAAGCGGCCGGAGGACGTGGACCTGGACCTGGCGGCGAAGCTGATTCGCGGCCGGCTGACCCCTTTCATGGAGGAGCACGCGGATGGATTTCGGCTTGAAGGGTAGGCGGGCGCTGGTGACGGGCGCGTCATCGGGGCTGGGGCGCGCCATCGCGGACACGCTGGTGAAGGAGCGCGCGACGGTGGCGGTGTCCTCGCGAGGCGGGGAGAAGCTCCAGAAGGCAGCGAAGGAGCTGGGCGCGGCGCTGGCGGTGCCGTGTGATTTGACTCAGCCGGGGGCCGCGCGTGGGTTGGTGCGCGAAGTCACGCAGAAGCTGGGCGGCCTGGACGTGCTGGTGGTGAACGCGGGAGGCCCGCCGTCCGGTGGCTTCGAAGCCATCACGGTGGAGCAATGGCAGACAGGGTTCCAGAGCCTGTGGCTGGCCACGGTGGATGCGATTCAAGAAGCGCTGCCGGGCATGAAGGCACAGGGCTGGGGCCGCATCGTGCTGGTGACGTCCACGGCGGCGCGCGAGGCGATGAACAACCTCACGGTGTCCAACGGCCTACGCGCGGGGTTGCTGGGGCTGGTGAAGACCCTGAGCAATGAAGTGGCGCCGTATGGCATCACGGTGAACGCGGCGCTGCCGGGCTACCACGCGACGGACCGGATGAAGGACCTGGGCCTGTCCGACGAGAAGGTGGCGCCGAACATCCCCGCGAGGCGGCTGGGCAGGCCGGAGGAGTTCGCGGCGCTGGTGACGTTCCTGGCGTCGGAGCCGGCCGCGTATATCAGCGGCCAGTCCATTGCCTGCGACGGTGGAGCGCTGAAGGGCTTCTAGGGTCCCATGTGCACAATCAGGTAGAGCAGGCACGTGCCGGCACCCACGGACAATGACACGGCCCACACCGCTGCCGAGGAGATGGCTCGCAGCAGTCCGTAGGCGCCCAACAGCGCCGCGGACACGAGCCATCCACCGAAGAAGCAGGACACGAACGCAAGCGACGTGAGCCAGTACGACAGGTCGCAGTTCGAGCCCAGGCATTCGCCGCCCGGCAGTGGCAGTGAGTACTTGTCGAGGACGACGGCCACGGCCCCCAGCCCCGAGAGCAGCGCCCCCGCCAACGACAGCCACTTCCAGGCCTTCCCGGAGAGCGAGAAGGCGCCACCACTCCGCCAGTTCGGCGCCCGGCGCAAGGTGACGATGACGAGGGCCAGCAAGCCCAGGCCCAGCACCAGCGACGCCGGGAGCGCGGCGGCGCCTCTGAACGCCGTCGCCAGCATCGACAAACCAAAGAGGAAGGCGCCGAGGGACAGGGCGGCGAAGAGCGCGAGGCGTGAGGTCATCAGGGCTGTTGTTATATGCCGATTCCTCGTAACTCAGCGGACAGCCCGCCCCCTGAGACGATGGAGCTTTAAGAGGATTTTGAAGTGACGTCGGTGGCCTTCCGGGGGGAAGGCCATGGACGCGACGAGGCGGGCGGTATGCCTGGGGCTGGCGTGGTTGATCACGGGCTGTGCGATGAGAACCGGAACCGTGGTGGAGGGGAACCTCCAGCCCCGGCACTTCCGGTTCGTCACGGTCATTGAACAGACAGAGCCGGGCCCAGGAGGCTGGAGGGAAGCCTGTGTCCATGTTCCGCTACGGCGTGACACGGGAGAGATCTTCAAGTGCACGCTGGGCGTTGGACTCCCCATCCACGCCAAAGGCTCGGAACCGATTCCGGTGGAACTGGCCCAACGCATCTCGGCGAACTGCGCCAATCTGGCGGCTCAGACCGTGTTCAGTTCGACCACGCCGGTAACAGCCCTCGGGCTCGCGTGTGAGGAGTTCAGGACGACCTTCGGGATCGCGCTTGAGGGGGCCATCCTTGGCTCGCGAGTCAGGCAGCAGTGCCACCCGGCAACCCTCTCCCTCAAGTCCAAGGCCAGGAAGCCATGACGCCTTCCGCTGAAGAATTGCTCGCGGTTGCTCGTCTCTACTGGGGCACCGACCAGGCCTATGTCTTCCGGCAAGAACCTGGTCCCGAGGATCTTCGCTACCAAGCCCTCTGGGAGGAGAAGAAGGTGGAGAGGCCCCGCTGGGGAGCCTTCGTGAAGACGCTTCGAGCAGCGCTTCCCGGGTGCGATGCCTGGGACTACGCGCCGGGCCTGGCGAACCCCAGCTTCTGCGTGCTGGTCTACCCGCATCAGGAGCAGGACATGATGCGCCCGCAGATCACCTGGACGGTCGCCGGGTACCTCAGCATCCTGGCCCCCCTCTACACCGTGCACTGCGTTCGCCGGGTCTTCCTCGCGAAACGCCTCATGGAGTCGAAGGTCTTCCTCGGCCCCGTCCCGCTGGAGCTGCAAGGCATCGCGGACACGCTCGCCCGACATATCGAAGCGGAGTTCGGCGCCGCCGCCCTGCCGCTCGAAGTCGCGCAGACGCCCATCCCCCTCTACGTCAACTTCATGAAGCCGCCGGAGACCACGCTCTTCCACGCGCTCTTCACCTCCGAGCCCGGGAACATCCTCTGAGCTCCCTCCCCGGCCTGACGCAGCGAGCCAGCTGTTTTCCGCTCTGGCGGCAAAGTCTTTTTGATTTGGGCTGGTGGATTTCTCGCGTTTTGAGACAGAGTTCGCCGCCTTCGCCGGGAGGGGCGCAGACGTGCTCAGACGAATCTGTTTCATCCGTGGGCTGTGGCTCATGGTCGTGTTGTGGGGCGCCGGGGCCTGGGCCCAGGGCAACTCGGTCATCACCGGGACCCTGACGAACACGCTCGACAAGAAGCCGCTGGTGGATGTCGTGGTCACCGCCACCTCGCCCCAGTTGCAGGGCGAGCGCACCGTGCTCTCCGACAAGAGCGGCCTGTACCGCATCCCCCAGCTTCCGCCGGGCACGTACACGCTGCGCTTCGAGGCCCAGGGCTATCAGCCCTATGCCCGCGACGGCATCCTGCTGCGCATCGACCGCACCATCCGCTTCAACGCGGAGCTGGCTCCGGACTCCCTGAGCTCCGACGTCGAGGTCGTCGGCTCGCCTCCGACCTTGGACGTGGGCTCCAGCGCCGCGGGCGTCACCGTGGACCAGGACTTCATCCGCAACATCGCCGTCATCCGCCCCGGCACCAAGGGCTCCGCGTCCCGCTCCTTTGAAGGCCTGGCCGAGCTGGCCCCCGGCGCCACCGAGGACCGCTACGGCGTGAGCATCAGCGGCAGCTCCTCACCTGAGAGCCAGTACGTCGTGGACGGCCTGTCCGTGAACGACCCCGGCGTGGGCACGCTGGGCACGCCCCTGTCCGTGGAGTTCGTGAAGGAGGTCAACATCATCACCGGCGGCTACATGCCGGAGTACGGCCGCTCCACTGGCGGCGTGCTCAACGTCGTCACCAAGTCCGGCTCCAACGAGTTCCACGGCTCCGTGTTCGCCAACTACGCGCCCGGCGCGTTCCAGACGTCCGGCAAGGAGATATTGCGCGAAGGCAGCGTCATCTCCGCGCAGGGCAGCGCCCACAACCTGGGCGACTTCGGCTTCGACCTGGGCGGCCCCCTCCTCAAGGACAAGCTCTGGTTCTACGTGGGCGTCGCGCCGTCCTTCAATCGCATCCAGGTGGACCGCCAGCTCAGCAGCTACGAGCTGTGCTCGGAGGTGGACCTCGAGAACGGCTGCTCCGCCGTGGGCGCGCGCCGCAAGGACCCCACCACCGGCTTCTCCCAGGTGAACCCCATCGAAGGCAGCCGCACCAGCCGCTTCGCCGACGAGCGCAGCGTGCAGTACCTGGGCAAGCTCACCTACAACTTCAACCCGGACCACAGCCTGTCCGTGTCCGCGTTCGGCACGCCGCGCTCCTCCGGCGGCAGCGGCAAGTACTCCTTCAGCGACGACGGCGAGCCGGAGGTGTGCACCAGCCTGTCGTGCACCGCCTTCGTGCAGGGCGCGTATGAAGCCATCGCCACCCGGCGCAGCAACAGCGCCATGGACATCGTCGCGAAGCAGGCGTCGTCCTTCTTCGACAAGAAGCTGCTCGTGGACGCGACGCTCGGCTGGCACCACCAGGCGGACTCCATCCTCCCGTCGGACGGCTCCGGCCTGGGCTCCGGCGAGGGCCTGTCCGCGAAGTCCAACATCGCCTGGCGCCGCACCCGCAACCCGGGGTTCCACACCATCAACGAGTTCGAGACGCTCCCATACGCGGACGCCTGCGGCACCACGCCCGAGGAGCAGCGGCTGCGTTGCCCCGTGGCGGCCTATTCCACCGGCGGCCCCGGCACCATCAGCATCCAGCGGCTGGACCGTGTGCAGGGCAAGGTGATGGGCACGTACCTGCTGGAGGCCCTGGGCCACCACATCCTCAAGGCGGGCGCGGACATCGAGCGGATGAGCTTCTACAACAAGCGCGCGCGCACCGGCCTCACGCCCTGGCAGGAGTGCACCGGCGGCGACTGCTTCTTCAGCCTCAACCAGTACGGCTACCTGCAGGGCCCGGACATCCCGGTGTTCCTGCCCAACAAGGAAGGCACCTCCACGTCCACCACCGTGGGCGGCTTCCTCCAGGACAGCTGGTCCGTCATGGACAAGGTCACCGTCAACGTGGGCCTGCGCTACGACGTGCAGACCATCTACGGCCTGGACGGCGAGGTGGGCCTGCACCTGCCCAACCAGTGGTCCCCGCGCCTGGGCGTCATCTACGACCCGACGCAGAGTGGCCGCGCCAAGCTCTTCGCCAACTACGCGCGCTTCTTCGAGAACGTCCCCCTGGACATGGCGGACCTGTCCTTCCCGCAGCAGCAGCTGCTGTCCGCCACCTACGACTCGCCCCCGTGCGTTCCCTCCCGTGAGGATTCGCTGCTCGGGGACTGCACCCAGAACGTCAACCGCCAGCCCATTGGCAACCGCGAGAGCCCCAACCAGCTGTGGGACGCGCAGGGCGGCGACCGCGTGCCGGTGGATCCCCAGATTCGCGCCCAGTCCGCGGACGAGTTCGTGCTGGGCGGTGAGTACGAGCTCTTCACCGCGAGCCGCCTGGGCGCCACGTACACCCGGCGCTACCTCAACGACGTCATCGAGGACATGAGCCGCGACGACGGCAGCACCTTCTTCCTGGGCAACCCGGGCAAGGGCTACTCCACGGACTTCCCGCTGGCCCGGCGCGAGTACGACGCGGTCAACCTCTACTTCCAGCGCGCCTTCACCAACGGGTGGCTGGCCCAGGGCAGCTACACCTGGTCCACCCTGCGCGGGAACTACTCCGGCCTGTTCCGCGCGGACACCGGCCAGCTGTCCCCCAACCTCACGCGCGACTTCGACCTGGTGTCGCTCACCGTCAACCGCGAGGGCCAGCTGCCCGGAGACCGCACGCATTCCTTCAAGGTGTTCGCCGCGAAGGAGCTGGTGCTGGGGCCGAGCACCAGCATCAACGTGGGCGGCAACTACCGGGCGCGCTCCGGCGCGCCGCTCAACTACCTGGGCGCGCACCCGCGCCGCAGCGGTTCGGAGACGTTCATCCTGCCGCGCGGCAGCGCGGGCCGGCTGCCCTGGGTGCACGGCGTGGACGGGCACGTGGGCCTCAACCAGCGGCTGGTGAAGGACTACGTCCTCACGGTGTCCCTGGACGTGTTCAACCTCTTCAACTTCCAGCAGTACACGGACGTGGACCAGACCTTCACCACCACGCGCGTGTACGCCATCGAGCAGGGCGGCAAGCCGGACGACCTCACCGCCTGCCTCACCCAGGACAACCCCAACTGCAAGGTCATCTCCACCGCCACGAACAAGCCCATTGGCGAGGCGGACATCAACCCCAACTTCAAGCGGCCCACCGCCTACCAGGCTCCGCGCTCCATCCGCCTGGGCGCGAAGCTCAGCTTCTAGGTCTTGAGCCATGAGGACTCCCGCGATGAAGTTTCGTTGGATGGCAGTGAGTGCAGGGCTCGCGGCGGCGGCCGTCGCCGTGGGTGCGTGCGGCAGCGAACCGGAGCCCGAGTGCGTCGTGGCTCGCGCCGTGTCGGACGGCTCCACCGGCTCGTTCGCCGCGACGTACCAGCTCAAGCCCGGGCAGAACCCGGACCTTGTCTGCGCGCAGCTGAAGCCAGAGCCGCTGGGGCTGCAGAAGTTCTTCAGCCCGGACCCGGCCGCGCCCGACACCGTGGGCGTGCGCAGCGCGCGGCTGGGCAAGTTGCTGGCGGACTTCGCGTCCCGGCTGACGGAGGACTCGAAGGCGACCGCCACCGCGGTGGGCCCCTTCGCCTCCGTGACGCCGGGGGCGGACCACTTCTGCTCGGTGCCGGATTTGACGCCCACGCGGCTGGAGGTGCCCGCTTCCACGGCGCCTGACGGCGGACCGCTGCCCGCGCAGGACTTCGGCTACGCGTGGAGCAACCTGCGCATCTACAACACGCCGGAGATTCCGGGCACGCAGTTCACCGCGGACCTCGTGTACTCGGAGAACGGCTGCAGCGCCGAGTACACCGTGAAGGGCATCTGGCCGGTGGTGAAGTGCCAGAACAGCGCCACGAAGCTGCCGGACGACGCGCTGTGCGACCCGTACGCGGACTACGACGCGGGCCGGCTGCGCGGCTCCGGCATCAACCCGCTGTTCCCCGTGAAGTGCGACCCGGACGCGCTCATCTGCGTGCTCACGGGTGAGGTGCCGTCGGCGCCGTGAAGCCGTGACTTCCGGGACGCAGCGCCTGCGGCAGGTCCCGGAAGTCCTTCACCAGCCAGTCCGGCCGCTCGCGCACCAGGACCTCGCGCGGAAACGACGTGGCGACGGCGACACACGCCGCGCCCGCGGCCCGCGCGGCTCGAAGCCCCGCCACCGCGTCCTCGAACACCACGCACGCGTGCGGCGGGACGCCCAGCGCGGCGGAGGCCTTGAGGTACACCTCGGGATCCGGCTTGCCCCGCGACACGTCCGTGGACGTCACGCGCACGGGGAACAGGTGCTCCAGCCCCACTCGCTCCAGGGCCCGCTCCGCGTTCTGGGCCAGGGCGCTCGTGCCCAGGGCCCAGGGCACGCCCGCCCGCTTCAAGGACATCAGGTAGGCGCCCACGCCGGGGACGGGGGACACCGGCTCGTGGTCGAGCAGCCGGTGGAAGGCCCGCTCCCGGTCGTCCGTGAGCACGGCCACCTGCTCGTCATCCAACTCCGCGCCGAACCACGCGCGCAGCGTCTCCCCGGCCCGCAGGCCGTTGGTGGCGAGCAGCTGCTCGCGCGTGGGCACGTAGCCCCGCTCGCGAGCGAACTCATCCCAGACGCGGTAGTGCAGTTCGGTCGTGTCGATGACGACGCCGTCCAGGTCGAAGAGGACGGCGCCGAAGACAGGGATGTTCGAGTTCGATGGAGTCATGAAGGTCGCGCTCCCTCTCGAAGAACCACACGGCACGCGCCACAAACCTATTCATTGGATGGGGCGCGGGCGTGGCTCCCGCTCCTACGGCCCGTGCCCACCATGCGAGCAGCCGTGGGGACGGGCCCCCGCCGGAGCAGGTAGGAGCGCGAAGGAACGCCGCCTGCCAGGCCCCGGGGCAGCCAGCCCGTTGTAGGCTGCCTGGGAGGTCCATGCCGCTCAAGAACCCCACGAACTTCTCCACGACCGCCGTCCGCACCCAGGGCACGCCCTCCCAGGCCGCCCAGGTGATGCCGGCGTTGACGCTCATTGGCCATGCCCAGCCCCAGCGCATCGGGGAGCGGCTGCTGCTGGACGGGTTGCTGTCCGGAGAGCGCGCGGTGGCCCTGTCCCGCAACGCACCGGACTTCAGCCGTCCGGGGGCGGTGCTGGCGTTGCCCCTGGGTGACCCCTTCCTCAGCCGGACTCCGGTGCGCTTCGAGGCGGGGACGGACGGCAGCGTGCGGCTGCGGGTGCCGGAGGGCGGGACGCCGGTGTGGGTGGGCAGTGAGCCGGTGCGCGGCGGGCGGGAGTTCCCCGCGCAGGCGCTGGTGGCGGGCGTGCCGCTGGTGCTCGCCGGGCGCGTGGCGCTGCTGCTGCACCAGGCCACCGTGCGCGGCGCCAGTGCCCAGACGGAGCTGGCGGGGCTGGGCATGGTGGGCGACAGCGAGGGCGTCGTCCGCGTGCGCGAGGACGTGCTCCGCGTGGCCGACCTCCTGGTCCCCGTGCTGGTGCGAGGCGAGACGGGCACGGGCAAGGAGCTGGTGGCGAGAGCGCTCCATGCGCGGAGCCCGCGCCGCGCCGGGCCCTTCGTCAGCGTCAACCTGGGCGCCCTGGCCAAGGACCTCATCGCCGCGGAGCTGTTCGGCGCGGTGCGGGGTGCGTTCACCGGCGCCGCGCGCGACCGGGAGGGTTTCTTCCGCGCGGCCCACGGCGGCACGCTCTTCCTGGACGAGGTGGCGGAGGCGCCCCCGGAGGTCCAGGCGGCGCTGCTGCGCGTGCTGGAGACCCAGGAGGTCTATCCCGTGGGGGCGCAGACCCCGGTGCGCGTGGACGTGCGGCTCGTCACCGCCACGGACGCGGACCTGGAGGCGCACATCCGCGACGGCCACTTCAAGGCCCCGCTGCTGCACCGGCTGGCGGGCTTCGAAATCACCGTGCCGCCGCTGCGCGAGCGCCGCGAGGACATCGCACCGCTGTTCCTCCACTTCGCGCGCCAGGAGCTGGAGTCCACGGGCGAGGCGGGGCGGCTGAGTTCCTCGGATGCGCGCGCGGAGCCGTGGCTGCCCGCGTCGCTCGCCGCGCGGCTGGTGCGCTCCGCGTGGCCCGGCAACGTGCGCCAGCTTCGCAACGTCGCGCGGCAGCTCGTGATTGGAAGCCGGGGGCTACCCGGGCTGCGCGTGGATGCGCGGCTGGAGCAGTCACTGGACGCCGACGCGCTCCCCATCCCCGGGCAACCCCTGACCGAGCGGTCGCCATCCCCTGCCTCGGAGGACACGCCCGCGCCTTCGGAGACGCGCGCACCCGCGCGGCGCAAGCCGTCGGAGGTGAGCGAGCAGGAGGTGCTGGAGGCCCTGCGCGCCTGTGCGTGGGACTTGAAGGCCACCGCGGACTGGCTGGGCATCCCGCGCTCCTCCGTGTACGTGCTCATCGACAAGAGCTCGCTCCTGCGGACCGCGCGCGACCTGAGCCCGGAGGAAATCACCCGCTGCTTCCACGAATGCGAGGGCGACCTGGACCGCATGGTGCAGAAGCTGGAGGTCTCCCGCCGCGCGCTCCATCGCCGCGTGCGTGAGCTGGGATTGGACGCGAGCTGAGCTGGTATGGCGTCTGCAATGGCCACGGAAACCATGCCCACCAACACCACCACCATCGACGTCTCCACGACCCCTGTCACCTACAGCCCCAGCCCCGATGTGAAGCACGGCGACAAGGTGGTCTTCACGTTGGGCAACGCGCTCAACGCCACCGCCACCATCACGTTCCCCGACGGTACCTGCCTCACCACGTCCGGCCCGTACACGCTCGGAGGCCCCACGATGGCGACCGCGCCCCTGACCGTCGCCCTGACGGCGGCTCGCGGGGTCTATTCCTTCGACGTGGACTTCAACAGCGGGCAGGAGTCCCTGGCCCGCAAGGGCCACGAGTGGGACCGGAAGAACGGCGGCATCGACGTGACCAGCGACCCGCCGGAGAAGCGCGCCTGACGGACGGACACGTCAGCTCCTGGACCGTGACGTGTCACTGACGCGTCCGGGAGCGCGTGACCGCTGTCGCAGCCGTGAAACATCCGAGCACGTATTCGAGACATGCATGTTGGTACAGGTGCTGCAATGCTGCGCGGACCTATGGCCAACATCACAGTCGACCTCTCCACGGTTCCCGTCACCTACAGCCCCGGTCCGGAAGTGAAACACGGTGACACGGTGGTCTTCTCGCTGGGCAGCTACCCTCCGGGCGCGACCGCCACCATCACGTTCCCGACCGGGAACTGCCTCACCGTTTCCGCCTCGAACCCGTACCCGTACGAGCTCGGAGGGACCCACGCGCTGGCGACCTCCCCGCTGACCGTCTCGATGACGGCGTTGAAGCGGGTCTACGAATTCGACGCGACCATCGACGATGGGTCGAGCACCCGGAGCGAGGACAAGGTCGATCCGCTCAAGCTGGACCGGAAGAACGGCGGCATCGACGTGACCAGCGACCCGCCGGAGGAGCGCGCCTAACCGACGGACACGTCAGCCCCGGACCGTGCCCTGTCATTGACGTGTCCGGGGTCCTGCCCCGTGTCGCGGCCGTGAAACATCCCAGCGGTGTTCACGGTCCGCGCACTGGTACAGGCGATGCAATGCAGTCCGGGCCTATGGCCCTCATGACAGTGACGCTCTCCCCCAAGGACATCACCTACGACCCGTCGCCGGAGGTGAAGCACGGCGACCTGGTGGTCTTCGTGATGGCTGGTTACGCGGCTGACGCCACCGCGCTCGTGTCGTTCCACCACGATGATTGCTTCACCGCGCGGAGCCCGTTCAAGCTGACCAGCGACAACGCGGCGCCCGTGCCGCTGACCGTCGCCCCCCACGCGAAGCGAGGGATGCATCCCTTCCAGGTGCGCATCCACACGCGAAGGGTCCAGGACGACAGCTCCATCGAGGGGCAATCGGACCGCAAGAACGGCGGCATCGACGTGACGAGCGATCCCCCGGAGGAGGCCCGCCGGTAGTCTCCTCAGGGCGTGGGTGCGTCGGCCACGTCCTCCGGGGCCGGGGGTCCGGCGCGAAGCGCTGCCAGTCCGTCCCGCACCTCGCGCGCCCGGCTCCATCGGGGACGGGCCGCCACCACCGCGTCAGCCAGCGCCAGTCCCCGCGTCAGCCCGGCCGCCGCGTCCTGCCCTTCACGGATGCGCCACCGCGCCCAGGCGCCGTGGAGCTCCGCCGCCGCGAGCCGGTACTCCAGCCTGGGGTCGAGCTTCAGCGCCTCCTCGAAGGCCTCCGCCGCGCGCGTGAACTCGCCGTCCGCCGCGCCGTGGCCCCGCGCCATCCAACGCGCACGGACGCCGGATGCCTCCGCCAGGTAGCGCCAGGCATTGCCCAGGCGCGGATTCTGCTCGCGGGCCCGGTTCAGCGCCGTCTCCGCCTTCGTCAGGTCCGCCGCCGGGTCTCGCGCCTGTGACAGCGTCCACGCCGCGTGGCGCACCCAGGCCTTGCCCAGGTTCGCCAGCAGGTCCGCGTCGTCCGGCAGCCGCTTCAGCGCCTCCGAGTAGTCGTCCACCGCGGCGCGCAGCGCGACGCTCGGGTCCTCGCCCTTCGCGAGCTGGAGCTCCGCGCGGAAGACCTCCCACTCGCCCAGGTTGTTGAAGGCGAAGCCCTGCGTGGGCGCCAGGGCGCGGGCCTTCTCGAAGGATGCCTTCGCCTCGTCGAGCAGGGCCTTCGTGTCGCCGCCCTCCTCCGCGCGCAGCTCCGCCTGCCAGAACACCGCGGAGCCCAGCGCGTTGTGGAGCGCGGGCTGCTTCGCGTTGAGCGCCAGCCCCTGCCGGTACAGCGTCAGGGCGCGCTCCAGGTCCACGCTCACGTCCTCGCCCTTCAGGTAGCGGGCTCGCGCGAGCTGCTCCGCCACCTCCGCGCCGTTGAAGCACGCGCTGAAGTTGTCCGGGTTGAGGGACAGGGCCCGCGTGAGCGCGCTGTTCGCGAGGCGCAGGTCGCCCATCGCATCCGGCGCGTTCCGGGCGTCCGCCCGCTTGCGGTACGCGACGCCCAGGTTGATCCACGAGAACGGCTGCTGCTCGCTCAGCTGGAGCGCCGCCTGGTACTCGGCGATGGCCTTGTCCAACAGAGGCAGCGGATCTCCGCCGCGCGCGGCCTCCGCGTCCGCCTGCCCCTGCCAGGTCAGGCCCAGGTTGGCGTGGAACGCGTAGTCGCGGTCCTCCGGGCGCAGCTGTTCGAAGGAGGCAATCGCGAGCTTCAGCTGTCCGCGCGGGTCCTCCCCGCGCAGCTGCTGGTAGCGCGCCCACTGGCGATGCGTCAGGGCCCGCTCCAGCGGGATGCGTTCGCTCGGCGTGGCCACGGCCTCCGCGGTGCGCAGCGCGGCCAGGGACTTCTCCAGCAGCGCCTCCACTCCCTCCCCGCCCTGGTTCGTGCGCTGCTCCGCGAGCCGGCGGTGGAAGCGCGACACCAGCACCAGCGAGCGGGCATGGTCCGGCGCGGCTGCGAGCGCGCGAGACAGCGCCTCCAGGCCCCGCTCGTAGTGCGGCAGGATGTTTCCCTCGCCGTACAGCTCCATCACCAGCGCGGCCAGCTCCAGCCGCCCCAGCACCGAGTGCACCACGGGCTGGCTCTCCGCGGTGGCGACAGCGGCGGCGTACGCCTCGCGGCTCAGCGCCAGGTCCGCCTGCGAACCCGCGCGGTCCCCGCCGTTCCAGCGCCGCGTGGCGCGTGCGAGCAGGATGTCGCCACGCAGCAGCGGCGCCTCGTAGAACCACGGCGACTGCGTGCCCGGCGCGTCCAGCAGCGCCAGCGCGTCCTCCGGCCGGTCCTCGTAGAAGGCGAACAGGGCCTTCACGAACGACGGCGGCGCGGGCACGTCCGGCCCCTCCGCCTGGCGCAGGTACGCGAGCGCCGGGTCGCGGTAGCGCCCGTTCAGCTCCTTGAGCCGGGCCTCGCGCTGCGCGGGGGCTCGGCGCTCCACGTCCAGCAGCAGCTGCTCGCGGTACAGGTGGCCCAGCGTCTGAGCCAGCGCCCAGGCCACGCGGGGCTCGCGGAAGCCGTGCGCCCACGCAGACTCCAGCTTCTCTCTCGCGCCGTCCAGGTCATCCAGCGCGAACAGGGCGCGGCCCAGCGCGTACTCGCCGGGGCCCACCGCCTGCTCGCCCGCGCGGGAAATCTCCTGCTCCAGCGCGGCCATGCTCGCGCGCAGCGCCTCGCGGTCCTTGCGCGTGTCGTGCAGACGCGACAGGGCGGAGTAGCGCGCCGAGGACTCGATGCGCTCCACGCGCTCGGTGAACGCTCGGGCCAGCCGCTCGCGTTCGGCCACCTCTCCGCGCGCGAGCTGCGCTTGCGTGAGCGCGCCGGCCACCACCGCCACCACCGTGCCACCCAGCGCCAGCGCCGCGCGGTGCTTGCGGACCTTCTTGCCCAGCCAGTAGCGCGCGCCATGGCGGGCTCGCACCGGCTCGCCGGACAGGAAGCGCTCCAGGTCGTCCGTGAAGGCGCGCACGGAGTCGTAGCGGAGCGGCCGCTCCTTCTCCAGGCACTTGAGAACGACGGCCTCCAGGTCCTCCGGGATGTCCGGCTCCAGCGCGCGCGGGCGCGGAGGCGGCTCCGTCTGGAGCTTCGCGAGCACCTCCTTCTCCGTCCCGCCGGTGAAGGGAGGCTGCCCGGTGAGCAGCGCATATAATGTAGCGCCCAGCGCGTAGACGTCCGCG
Source organism: Corallococcus exiguus (assembly GCF_009909105.1). Classification (NCBI taxonomy): domain Bacteria; kingdom Pseudomonadati; phylum Myxococcota; class Myxococcia; order Myxococcales; family Myxococcaceae; genus Corallococcus; species Corallococcus exiguus. Next base: position 891,354 of record NZ_JAAAPK010000001.1, on the reverse strand, counting down.
CGGCGGTCCAGGCGGTGGCCTTCGCCGCGGGCCTGCTCGGGCGGCATGTAGTGCGGCGTGCCCAGCACCGCGTTCGGGGTGGTGCTGTCCTCGCGCCAGTCCCGCGCCAGGCCGAAGTCCATCACGAACGGGTGGAAGCCTCCGTCCTCCGTGCGCTCCACCAGGATGTTGCCGGGCTTCAGGTCTCGGTGGACCAGCCCCACGCGGTGCGCGGCGTGCACGCCCTCCGCGGCCTGGCACAGCACCCAGACGCGCTGCTCCAGTGTGAGCGAGTTGGAGAGCTGCCCCAGCGACGGGCCCTCCACGTAGCGCATGGCGATGAAGGCGTGGCCGCGCACCTCGCCCACTTCGTAGACCTCGCACACGCGCTCGTGGCGCACGCGGGCCTGGGCACGGGCCTCGGACAGGAAGCGGCGGGCCAGCTCCGGGTCCCCGTCGCGCACGAACTTGAGGGCCACGTTGCGGCGCAGGAGCGGGTCATAGGCCAGGAACACCTGCCCCATGCCGCCCTGCCCCAGGAAGCGCACGGGCTCGTAGCGGTCCCAGCCGGGCACCGGGAACGAGGGCACGCCATGCACGGCCAGCGAGGACGGAATCGCCGTGCCCAGCGTGGCGGCCTCCTGGATGGGCGCTTCACCCCGGTCCGTAACGCCGCGAGCCAGGTCCTGCCGCAAGAGGTCCAGGGTGTCCTCCGTCAGCCGGCCCCGCTCCTTCAACAGCTCCAGGGGCCTGCGGTGCAGGCGAAGGGCCTCCTCGCGCAGGGCCGCCGCCTCCTCGGAGGACAGCAGCCCCTCGTCCAGCGCGAGCAGGACCTCCTCCTCGTAAGACGCTTGATGACCTGCCCCGGGCACGGACGAAGCATACGGGGAAGGCAGGGGGACGCGGGAGCGCCGCCGGAAGGGCGCCATGAGAGGGAGCGAGGGGGCGCTCCCGGGAAGGGGGTAGGCCCTCCCCTCCGGCGGGCTCCGCGAGGCTATGCGGCGCGGCGCTGACGGCGGCGCAGCCCCGGCACTCCCATCAGGCCCAGGAGGGCCAGCCAGGAGGCATCCGGCGCGGTGCTGCACCCGCCGCCCGCGAAGGCGCGCGTGTTCACCACCGTCCAGGTGTACTCCGCCGGGGTCGCATCCGTGTTGCCGCTGCCATCCACCGCGCGGACGCGCAGGACGTGGTCCCCGCTGCCGACGGTGTAGCTGTCACGGCACGGGCCCCAGGCGCCACCGTCGAGGCTGCACTCGAACGTGGAGCCCACTTCCGTGGAGGCGTACTCGAAGTCCGCCGTGCGGTCGGAGGTGGTCGGCGCCGGGCCCTTCACGATGGACGTGTCCGGGGCCTGGTTGTCCAGCACCACGCTGTCCACCACGAAGGGGACGGTGGCGGACGGAGGGCTGGTGATGCCCGCGGGCGATTCGGCCGTGGCCGTCACGCTGTGCGGGCCGTCCGTCAGCGGCGTCGTGGGCACGCAGCTCCACTTGCCGGCCGCGTCCACGGTGGCGGTGCAGATGACGGTCGTGCCTTCACGCACCGTCACCAGCGCGCCGGGCTCGCCGGTGCCGGTGATGGCGGGCGTGCCGGTGGTGACAGTGGTGTTCGCCTCGGGGCCGGTGATGACCGGGGCCGGGACCTCCGTGTCCACGATGAAGGGGACGGCGGTGGACGGGGGGCTGGTGGTGCTCGTGGACGTCTCGGCCGTGGCCGTCACGTTGTGCGGGCCATCCACCAGCGGCGCCGTGGGCGTGCAGGTCCAGTTGCCGGCCGCGTCGGCGGTGGCGGTGCAGACCACGGTGCCGCCCTCACGCACCGTCACCTGCGCGTTGGGCACGCTGGTACCGGTGATGGGAGGCGTGCCGGTGGTCACGGTGGAGTTCGCCGTGGGGCCGGTGATGACCGGGGCCGGCGTCACGGGCTGGGGCTCCTGCGCCACGCACAACTGGGTGGACAGGTCGCAGTACGCCTCGCAGACGTTGGACGCGTTGCACGCCTGGCCCACCTCCAGCAGGCAGCGCGGCGAGCAGGTGTCTCCGCCCACCAGGTTGCCGTCGTCGCACACCTCGGCGCCCGCGCGGATGCCGTCGCCGCAGGTGGTGCCGCAGGCGCTGGGCGCGCCGTTGCAGCTGTAGCCCGGCTCCACGGCGCAGGTGGCGTTGCAGCCGTCGCCGCTGGCCGCGTTGCCGTCGTCGCACGACTCGCCCACGTCCACCGTGCCGTTGCCGCAGGTGTTGAAGCACACGTTGCCAGGGGCGGGGCAGCTCCAGCCCGGCTCCACGGCGCAGGTGGCGTTGCAGCCGTCGCCGCTGGCCGCGTTGCCGTCGTCGCACGCCTCGGCGCCCGCGCGGATGCCGTCGCCGCAGAGGGTGGCGCAGGTGCTGGGCTGACCCGAGCAGCTGTAGCCCGGCTCCACGCGGCAGCCATTGGAGCAGCCGTCGCCGGACGACTGGTCCGCGTCGTCGCACGTCTCGTTCGGATCCAGGGCGCCATTGCCGCACGACTGGACGCACACGGAGGGGCCGTTGGACGGCGTGGAGCAGGCATAGCCGCCCTCCACGCGGCACTCGGTGGCGCAGCCGTCACCGGACGCGAGGTTGCCGTCGTCGCACTGCTCGCCCGGGTCCATGTTGCCGTTGCCGCACGTCTTCGCGCAGGGCTGGCCCGGCGTGGCGCAGGCATAGCCCAGCTCCAGGGTGCAGGCGTTGGAGCAGCCATCGTTCAGGTTCGTGTTGCCGTCGTCGCACAGCTCACCGGCGTTGAGCACGCCGTTGCCGCACAGCGGGGCGCAGACGGACGGGGCGCCGTTGCAGGAGTAGCCCGTCTCGATGCGGCACGCCGCGGAGCAGCCGTCGGAGCTGAACACGTTGCCGTCGTCGCACTGCTCTCCCGCGTTGATGGTGCCGTTGCCGCAGGTGGCCGCGCAAACCTGGCCCGGCGTAGGGCAGGCGTAGCCGTCCTCCACGCGGCAGCTGGCGTTGCAGCCGTCGTTCGCGGCGGTGTTGCCGTCGTCGCACTGCTCACCGGGGTTCAGGTTGCCGTTGCCGCACGTCTTGGCGCAGGTGCTGGGCGCGCCGGCGCAGCCATAGCCGGACTCGATGCCACAGGTGGCGTTGCAGCCGTCGCCCGCCGTGGTGTTGCCGTCGTCGCACTCCTCGCGCGGGGAGACGGCGCCGTCACCGCAGCGGTCGTCGTAGGCGTCCACGAAGAGGTAGCGGAAGGCGTTCGGCGGGCTGGCCTCGTTCTCGTTGCACAGCTCGATGCGGTTGAGGCCCGCGTGCCAGGCCGCGTTGGTGCCGAACTCGCGGAAGATGTTCTTCTGCCAGGGCTGGCCGGGCGGGTCGTTCACGGTGACGGGCGAGATGGCCACGCCGTTCACCTTCGCGCCGTCGAACTGGTTGTCATTGAAGGTGGCCAGGCGCAGGCGGAACTGCGCGATGTTGGTCGTCGAGGGGATGAGGAAGTCCTGGTACACGCACGTCTGCAGGCCCTGGGGCGCCATGAAGCGCGCGGTCTGCATCTCCAGCGGCCAGTCGTTGGCGTTGCGCACGCCGGTGTCCGCGCCGGTGGTGGTGCCGGAGTAGAACCAGTGCGTATCCACCGCGCCCGTGGGCAGGCGGCGGTTCTGCGCGTCCACGCCGGTGTTGAACACCGCCACACCCGCCCTCACGCAGCGGCTGGGGCTGCCCGCGCAGGCGAAGCCGGGCTCCACTTCGCACTGGAGGCTGCAGCCGTCGCCCTCGAAGCGGTTGCCGTCGTCGCAGATCTCCTGCGCGTAGGACGGGTACTGGCGGTTGTCGAACACGCCGTTGCCACACAGCGACAAATCACACGTGGCCGAACAGCCGTTGCTGCCGCTGGCGGTGTCGCCGTCGTCGCACAGCTCGCCGGTGTTCACCACGTTGTTGCCACACAGGCTCGCCAACGAGCACGCGCTGCCGGGCACGTTGCACAGGTAGCCCGCCTCCACGGTGCCGGTGGACGAACAGCCGTCCCCGCTCACCGTGTTGCCGTCGTCGCACTGCTCGCCGGGCTGGAGCTTGCCGTCACCCACGAGCGCGGACGCCTGGCTCGTGAGCACGGGTTCGGAGGCAGCGGGCCGCGGCGTGGCGGACTCGCAGCCAGCAAGGAGGAACAGCGAACACAGGGCCAGCGCGTGGAAGCCCGCGCCCAGCGCCATCCGGGGTGAATCTCCCCGGACAAGGGAATGCATCAGGGTCTTGAACATGAACGGTCTGCCTTACTTCCGAAGGGTGTCGGGGGAAGAGGAGGAGGCCGGCGTCGTCTGCACGCCCTCGGCCTCTCCGACGATCTTGAACTCGACGCGGCGGTTCTTCGCGCGGCCGTCCGCCTTCGCGTTGTCCGCGATGGGTTGCGTGGGCCCGAAGCCCTGCGCCACCAACCGCTCGCGCTGCACGCCCTTGCTCACGAGGTAGTCCACCACCGCCTCGGCGCGCTTCTGGGACAGCTCCAGGTTGTAGGAGGCCTTGCCGGTGTTGTCGGTGTGGCCTTCCACGCGCACCTTCTCGATGTCCGGATGGGACACGAGGATGGACGCGACCTTGTCGAGCACCGCGTTGCTGCGCTTCTGGATGACGGCCTTGTTGTTCTCGAAGAACACGGCCTCCATGATGCGGATGCTGCCGGAGTCGATGCGCGCGACGGGCGCCTCCTTGCAGCCGCCGTTGGCCTCGGTGCCGGGCTCGTCCGGGCAGTTGTCCAGGCGGTCCACGATGCCGTCGCCGTCACGGTCGGGCTCCACGTCCGGGCAGCCGTCCTTGTCCTTGTAGCTGTTGAACGTCTCCGGCTCCTTCGGGCACTGGTCCTTGGAGTCCACGATGCCGTCCCCGTCGGAGTCAGGGTCGTCCGGGCAGCCGTCCTCGTCCTCGAAGCCGTTCTTGTTCTCCGCCTGCGTGGGGCACTTGTCCGCCAGGTTGGGGATGCCGTCCTGGTCGTCGTCCTTGTCCGGGCAGCCCTGGAGCTGCGCCAGGCCGGCCGTCGTGGGGCACTGGTCGTCGCTGTTCTTCACGCCGTCGCCGTCGGCATCCAGGTCGGGACACTCGGCGGCCACGTGGGGCTGGCCCGCGATACAGACGGGGCCCTTGGGCGCGGGAGGCGTGCCGAAGGACACACCGGCGAGCACGCGGAAGCGCGGCGTGCCGGGCGTCTGGCCAAAGCCCGGGCCGCCCATGACGTACACCTCGGTGCCGTCAGCGGTGGGGACGCGCAGGCCCAGGAGCGCTTCCATCGAGCTGGGCGAGTCCTGGGTGGGAATGGTGCCGCGCAGGATGACTTCTTCGCGCAGGCCCCAGAGGGCGGCGGACAGGTTGACGCCGCCGTTCACCTCCACGCCCATCTCGTCGAGGTAGGGCTGCGTCTGCGGCGTCAGCGCGTACGTCTTCGTGCGCACGAGCGCGCCGACGTCCGCGCCCACGCGGAAGGTGCCGCCCAGCTGCTTGCCGGCGCCCAGGCGCGGGGAGAAGGTGAAGCCCTCGTCACGGGTGAGGGCGGCCTTGCTGCCCAGGGGCAGGGCCGCGGCCAGGTGCAGACCCAGGTCCATCGGTCCGCCCCGGCTCTCGGAGAGGAAGCCCACGCGCGCCTGGACCCACGGCGTGCCGAGCGCGCTGGTGGTGGGACGGGACACGCCATTCGACGCGGTCTCCGGGCCCCACTGGGCGACGATGGGCACCTGCGCGCCCAATTCCAGCCAGTTCGTGAGGGAGTACGCCGCGGTGATGTGCGTCGTCACGCGGTTGGAGATGATGTCGGCCTGCCGCTCGTCGTTCTCCACCAGGACGAGGGGCCGGTTCTCGTAGTGCGCCGTCAACCCGATGCGGAACTGACCCGCGGGGAGCAGGTCACCGGTGGACAGCACGAGGCTGTCACGCATGGCGGGGTTGAGCTGCAGGCGCTCCAGTTCGATGCCCGGAATGGTGCTCTGGGCCTGGGCGCTGAAGGCGCAAAGGACGGCCAGTCCTCCGAGCCTTAGGTGATGCCTTCGTGCGAACAAGCGTTCCTCCACATGCACACGCGGACGCAAGAGCGTCGCGCGTCCCTTCGCCAGGCGAGGGGTACGCGGACGAGTGCATGCCAGGGGCCAGGAGGTGTCAGGAAGACAACGTCCAGCAATCGCGCGGGGATGCGGCGGGGGGGCCGGCCTCCCCGGGGTGGGAATGACGCGTCAGCGCGGGACGCGGACACGGCGCTGACGCGTCATGGGAGGACGCGGGGCCTACAGGTGGAAGTGACCGGCGGCCTCCGGCTGGTAGGGCACGGCGATGATGCGCAGGCGGCGGGTGCGGCCCTGGGGGAGGGGCCACTCCACGGTCTGGCCCACGGACAGGCCCAGGAGGGCGCTGCCCACGGGGGCGAGGATGGAGATGCGGCCGGCGTCGCTGTTGGCGTCCTTGGGATAGACGAGCGTGACTTCGCGCGTCTCGCCGGCCTCTTCGTCTTCATAGACGACGGTGCTGTTCATGGTGACGACGTCGCGGGGAATGGTGCTGGAGGACGTGACGACGGCGCGGGCGAGCTCGGACTCCAGCTGCTCCACGAGCTCGGCGTTGCGAGCGTTGCCGTATTGTTCGACGACGCGCTCCAGGCGCTGCAGGTCGGTGTCGGTGACAATGAGGGAGTGGTCGTGGGTCATGGCGGTTGCCTCCTGTGGGAAGGGGGATGGGGACGGCATGCACACCTGGAAAGGTGGGCGTGCGTGGCGCGAAGGTTCAGTGGGGGTGGAGCGGACGCCGTCCGTCGTGAGCTACGCGAGACGGGCGGCGTGGGTGACAAGCCAGGCGGTGGCTCGGCCGTGCGCGGGCAGCGTCCGGCGCACGGAAATCCGGCGCGGAGCACGCTGCAGGCAGGCTGTGAGCGAAACCGTCATCTGACGAGGAACCCGGGGGTTGCGACTGCGGTGAAGTGCTGAATGTAGCCGTGTGCGCCCTGATTGCAACCGAGCCTCGGAAACAAGCGGCCTGGCGGACAGTCGCCGTGACGCACGGAGGCGCGGAAATCAGCGGAGCGGGGACACGTCCTTGAACTGAACACCCGTGGCGCCAATCGATTCCAGCGCGAGCTTGATGTCCTCGGGGACGACGAGGACCACTTCCCAGTGCAGGGGCCGGAAGACCCTCGCGCTACCGAGCCGTGTGGTGTCGATGCGCATGCCCCACACGGAGAGATAGGTGCCTACCTTCTCCGTCAGCCCATCCTTGGGCATCCAGTACCGTGCTTCCTCCGAAGCCTCATCGTCGATGCAGTTCACGCGGCGGATGGCGTTCAGGATGAAGAAGTCGTCGGACTGGCCCTCGATGTCCACGGGGAAGAGCTGGACGTCGTTCGGGGCCAGTTGCTCGAAGATGGCGGCCACCCGCGAGGTGACCACCGGAGTGCTGAACGCCGCGTGGGAGTAGTCGAGTGCGTTGCCTGGGATCTCCACCGGGACCCGCAGGCTCCCTTCCCACGAGCTTGGTCGGCCCATCCGGAACTGCCAGGAGTCCTCAAGGTCCCGCCCTTGGGCGTCCTCTGGATGCCCCAGTTCCCAGCGGCCCTCAATGTACACGTCATCAGCGAGTTCGAAATATCGCAAGGACATGGGTCGGGTTCCTGCACTCACTCCGTGCGGGTCACCAGCTTGTTGAGGAAGCTGCCCTTCTGGACGATTTCACTCGCCAGAGCGCGCAGCGCACCTTTCAACGCCTCTCGGCATTGGTCGATGGTTTTGCAGGTCGCCGTTGCCTGTTCAAGCCGTTGATGGACTCTTTCATGGTACTCACGAGGATGCGGACCTCGGTGGCCGGGAACGTCCACCTGATTCTCGGGATCATTCAGTGACATCCCGCCCTTGTCGAAGATCCGCTGGTATCGCGGAGTCCAAGGCCCACCGTTCGCGGTGGACGTGCTGAACTTGTCGGATGCGATGTGGTGCTTCGGCCCCGGCACCTCCACGGGCCCGCCAGTCGCCACCGCACCCGGCGCCAGGGTGAGCAGGATGTCACCCGTCGTGGATACGGCGATGGACTCCACCTGAGCGACCGCGCCCAACCGGAAGCCACCCTCCGCCACGCCCACGAGTGACGCCTGCGCCGAACCGGGCAACGTGGGCACCTTCGCGGCCAGTGTCTCCGCCGTGCTGCCCAGCGCCGCCGTGGCCAGCATCACGAAGGCCCGCGCGGCGTTCTGGCCCATCACCTCGCCGTACTGCTCTCCCGCGTCCCGAAGCTCATCGAAGGTCGTGGCCTCCGACACCGCGTCCGCGAGCCGCATCCAGCCCTGGATGAGGCTCCACACCGTGTCGACGCCCAGGTAGGCGATGAGCACCGCCGTCATCGTCGCCGCGACACCCTTGGACACGGGCTCCGGCAACAGCCACAAGCCCAGATACAAGGCGCCAGTCGTGACAATCATGGAGAGCACCGCCCCGCGATCCGTCATGCCCCGCAGCGCGTCCTCCGTCTCGTCCCACACCGAGTCCAACGCGATGGAGAAGGCGAGCGTGCGCTTGCCGTCCTCGTCCAACGTGGGCCCTCGCTCCAGCAGGTGGAGACAATCGCCAGCGAGCGCCTTGCTCTTGCACCATCGGCCATAGGCCGCCGCCAGCTCCGCCTCCGGTGCATCGTTGAGTCGGAGGCGTCCGCGCCCAGGTTCGTGCACGGAGATGAGCCCCAGGTGTCCACGCACGTGGGCATAGGGGCGTGACGGAAGCGAAGCTGCCAGCAGCCGGCGGGCCGCCTCCATGGGGTACGAGGAAACAGGCGCGGTGCGTGCGAGCCCCGCGACCGCGGACACGAAGGCGTCTTCGTCCAGCGCCACGGGCCGGACGTCCCGCTGCGGCGTGTGGACACGGGTGGGTCCTCGGCCCGTACCGAGCCGCACGTTTCGGGACGCCGCACAGCCGGTCCCCACGAGCAGCATCCACGCGATGACGGTTGCGTGCGTCATCCGGACAGTGACACTGGATCCGAGCGACCGGGGCGGTTTACCCGGGACGTGGGGCTGTGGCATGGGTGAAGAGAGTCTACCCGCCATGAAACGCCGCCCCGAGTTCGACAGCCTGCGCGGAGTGCTGCTCGTCCTGATGACGCTGACGCACCTGCCCACCCGGCTGAGTGTCATCGGCAATCAGCCGTTCGGCTTCGTGTCCGCCGCCGAGGGCTTCGTGTTCCTCTCCGCGTTCCTCGTGGGCGTGGTGCACGCGAAGAAGCTGGGGACCTCGAGCCCCGTGGCGATGTTCAAGAGCCTCTGGAGCCGCGCCCTCAAGGTGTACGGCTACCACGTCGCCCTGCTCTCCTTCGCGTTCACCATCATCGCCACGCTGGGCGTCGCCGCGCGCAGGCCCGCCATCCACAACCTGCTCGGGTTCTTCCATCAGGACCCGTTCACCGCCCTGTGGAGCAGCCTGTTCCTCCTCTACTGTCCCCCGCTGCTCGACATCCTTCCGCTCTATGTCGTGCTGCTGCTGCTCACGCCCGCCGTGCTGCTCGGTGCGCGCAAGGAGGGCTGGTCCCGGGTGCTGGGACTGAGCGCCCTCATCTGGGTCTGGGCGCAGGTGGGCCTCAAGCGCGCCCTGTATGACCTGCTCGTCGCCATCCCCGTGCTGCCGTGGCCGCCGTTGAGCATCGACCTGTCGGGCGCGTTCGACCTGTTCGCGTGGCAGTTCCTCTGGGTGCTCGGGGTGTGGATGGGCGTGGCCCGCGCCACCGCGCCGGAGCAGCGCGAGCCCGTGTCGCGCCGGCTCCTCACGGGCGCCATCGTCGTCAGCCTGGGGTTCTTCGTCGTGCGCCACCTCGACGTGGACCTGGGCGCCGCGGGGGTGCTGTTCGACAAGTGGTCGCTCGCGCCGCTGCGGCTCGTGAACTTCCTGGCCGTGGCGTTGCTGGCGAGTTGGCTCGCGCCCCGCCTGTTCCAATGGCTGCGTCCCAAGGTGCTGGAGGCGCTGGGACAGGCATCGCTGCCCGTGTTCGCCGTGCACGTGGTGCTGTGCCTGCTCAGCCTGTCGCTGCTGGACGAGAACGAGGACCCGCTGGACTACTGGGATGAAGCCGCGGTCCTCGTGGCCACGTTCTGCAGCATGTACTTCGTGGCGCTGCGCCAGCGCATCGCGGGCCGGAGCGTGGGCCCGCCGTCGACGTCCTGAGTCAGCCGCGCACGGCGGCCAGCGCGGCGTCGGTCTCCGCCACCAGGGCGCGCACCAGGTCCGCCGCGGGGCCCTCTCGCGAGAGGCCAATGCCCTGCCCCGCCCACAGGGCCATGAAGCGCGTGTCGTTCTGCTTCGACGATGCGGCCCGCAGCGTGCGCGTGGCTCCGTGCTGCTGTGGGAACGGCAGGATGGCGCCGGCCTCCTCCAGCGTGGTCGTCAGCTCGTTGGGTATCGCGCGGGCCGGGCGGCCGGAGAAGGCGCGGGTGATGCGTGACGATTCATCCCGGGCCTCGCGCAACAGCGCCTTGTGGGCCGCCGCCGCGCTGGATTCCTGGCACCGCAGGAACGCCGTGCCCAGCTGCACGGCCGCCGCACCCAGCATCCGGGCCGCCGCGATGCCGCGTCCATCCATGATGCCGCCGCTGGCGATGACCGGCACCCGCACGGCGTCCACCATTTGAGGCACGAACGCCATCGTGCCCACCATGCCCGCCTCGAACGAACCGCCGAAGGAGCCCCGGTGGCCTCCCGCCTCCGACCCCTGCGCGACAATCGCATCCACGCCCGCGGCCTCCAGGGCCTGGGCCTCGCGCACGTTCGTCGCCGTGCCCACGACAAGGATGCCGCGCGACCGGAACGCCTCCAGCACCGGCGCGGGCGGAATGCCGAAAGTGAAGCTGAACACCGTGGGCGCCGCGTCGAGCACGGCCTCCACCTGCTTCGCGAAGTCCGGCATCGCGGACGCAGGAATCACGGGAGGAGGCAACCCCAGTGCCGCATGGAAGCGCTCAATGATGGCGAGCGTGGGCCCCGGGTCCGCGGGAGCCACCGCGGGCTGGGGAGCGAAGAGGTTGATGGCGTAGGGCCGAGAGGTGAGTGAGCGCACCGCGCGGGCCTGCTGGACGATGTCCTCCGGCTGCACGTACGCGGCGCCCAGCGAGCCCAGGCCTCCTGCCTCCGACACCGCCGCGACCAACTCCGGCGGCGTCAGGCCCCCTGCCATCGGAGCCTGGATGATCGAATGCACCACCCCAAGCCGCTCCGAGAACCTACGCCACGCCTGCGGATCCATCATGGCCACACCTCCCGTGACTCACGTCGGACAGCATTAACGGCTCGGCCGCACATCGCAGTCCCGCGCACTCCGGAAGCATCAGCCCTGCTTCCACGCTCCATGCCGAGCGCGCGTCATGTCCTGTACTTCCCCGTATCCAGGTAGGTACTGAGGGGCCCGGTGAAAGGCCGGCGGGAGTACCACCAGGTCGTGCCAGCGGGTATCCAGAATCTCGACAAGGCCTGGCCCCCGTCGTCTCGGGTCGCGGCCCGGAACATCTCGTCGGCCTCCGCGACCAGGCGTCTCAGCACGTCCACGGCAGGCTGGGGACACTTCGCCATGATGAACTCCAGCGCGTCCCGGCTCGTCAGCCAATAGATGAAGTCATCAATGCCGTCCGGATAGTCCGCAACGGTCTCCGCAGTCTGCTGCCATCGATACAGATACGCCTCGACGGGATAGCCGGGTTCCGTCCACACCGAGGCCCGCATGTACGTGGTCAGCGACTCCAGGACCTTCAATTCGTCTTCGGTACAACGTGGCCGTTTCTTCATGAGTTCAATGGCGCTGCAAGGTCACACCGCGAGCGCGCCAGGCTTCCACGCATCAAGACCGTCCCGGACCGGCACGGTCAAAACCTGTCCGACTGTCGGACAGGTTTTCGCGGTCCGCCTCCGTCGGGGAGGCCCCGCGAGTTTCTCACCTTCTCATTCACAGTCGTAGTTCGGCGCGGGAGCCCCGGGCTCCAGCACCACGGGTGCCGGACCGCCATCCCGCGCCACGGCCTCCCCACAATCCAGCGCCGCGTCCTTCGCCAGGTGCCGGTACAAGACACACGACGCGCGCTCCACGAAGAACGCCTGCTTCGGCCAGTCCGGTCCTCGCGAGGCCAGGATGGCCACCGCGTACCGTCCTCCGTCCGGCAGCGTCACCAGCCCCACCTCGTTGAGCACGTTGTAGCGCGCGTCATCTCCACAGCATCCCGGCGGCAGCCACCCGCCCTTGTGCTGGAGCGACGCGCGGGCGCTCGCGGGCAGGCGCGTTCCCAGCCACCCGCCGCAGCCGTCCCGAGGCGTCAACTCCATCCACTTCAGCAGCCGCGCCGTGGGCTCCGGCTCCAACAACTCCCGGCGGTCCAACCGCGCCAGGAACGACACCATGTCGTCCGCGCAGAAGTAGTTGTCCCGCCCCATCACGCGCGGAGAGTTCGTCGCCCAGCGCTCCCGGCCGTAGTTCCACTTCGTCAGCGCCGTGTGCCCCAGGCCCAGGCCGCGAAGATAGACATTGATGGCATCCGGGCCACCTACCAGGTCGATGACCTCGCCGGATGCCTCGTTGTCCGACGTGCGGAACACCTTCTCCGCGAGCGGTGCCACCGTCGCCAGGTCCCTCTGTCCCAACGCCGCCGCCACCCAGAACACCTTCGCGGAGCTGGCGGAGATGTGCGGCTCCAGGCCGGAGACGCTCGCCGTCTCCCCCGTGCGCAGGTCCATCACCGCGAGCGACAGGTCCGTCCCGGGCGACAGGCGCGTGGCCTCGCCCGCCAGCGACTCCACCACCGCCTTCAGGGACTCACGCGGAGGAGCGCCCGCCTCCGGCCTCGTCGCGCAACCACCCACCGCCAGGAGCCCTGCCCAGAGCAGCACCGTCCGCATCCACGACTCCCTTCAGTGAATCAGCCGGTGCACCTGCTCCAGCATCAGCGCCGTCACCAGCCCGCAGTACGTCCCCAGCACATACCCCAGCACCGCGAGCAGCACGCCCACCGGCGCGAGCGCGGGATGGAACGCCGCCGCCACCACCGACGCGGAGGCCGTGCCGCCCACGTTCGCCTGCGACCCCACCGCCGCGAAGAACACCGGTGCCTTCAACCACCGGCGCGTGCCCATCGTCACCGCCGCGTGGATGCACATCCACAGCGCCCCCACCGCCACCAGCGCGGGCGCATCCCACAGCCGCCGGAACTCCGCCTGCGCGCCAATCGTCGCCACCAGCAGGTACAGGAACAGCGAACCCATCCGGCTCGCCCCTGCGCCCTCCAGCCTGCGCACCGGCGTGAACGACAGCACCACGCCCACCGTCGTCACCAGCAGCACCACCCACGTGAAGCCCGTCACCACGTTGCCCAGGTCCGGCAGCATCTTCGCCAGCGCCGTGCACACCACCGTCACGCCGAACGCCACCGCCAGCATCGAGAGCAGGTCGGACAAACTCGCGGGCCGGGCGGACGCCGCTTGAATGCGCGCGGACTCCTCGCGCACGTGGTCCAGCGCGGTCCGGTCCGCGCCGATGCTCGCGTCCATCGCCTTCTCACGCCCGGCGAAGGACAGCAGCACCGCCGTCCACACGTTGGACACGCCCACGTCCACCACCACCAGCATGCTCAACGTGCTGTCCAGCGCGCCCACGCTCTGGCCAATCGCCACGAAGTTCGCGCTGCCGCCAATCCACGACCCGCTGAGCGCCGCCAATCCCTTCCACGCCTGGTCCCCCAGCTCCGCCGGCACCAGCCACCCCAACGCCAGATACGCGAGCGGCCCGCCCACCATGATGCCCACCGAGCCCGCCAGGAACACGCCCACCGCATTGCGCCCCAGCCGGGCGATGGCGGGCAGGTCCACCGACAGCACCAGCAACACCAGGCTCGCGGGCAGCAGGTACACGCGCGTGAAGCGGTACAGCTCCGACTGCGTGGGGATGACGCCCGTGTTCGACAGCAGCGTCGGCACGAAGTACGCGAACACCAGCAGCGGCACGACGTTGAAGAACCGCGCCACCGCCGGGTAGCGCTGCAACGCATACAATCCCGCCAGCACCGCGAGCAGCACGGCGAGCACCGCCATCGGGTCCTGGATGAGCGGTGGCGTCACCGGGGCTCCACGCCCAGGCCCGCGCCCGCTCCCAACTGGATGCGGCCCTGCACCACCGGATGCGCGCGGTACGGGTCCTCCGCGAGCAGCAGGTTGCCGTCCAGGTCCACCCAATCCACCAGCGGCGCCAGGTGCGCGCCCGCCGCGATGCCCAGCCCCGTCTCCACCATGCAGCCCAGCATCACCTTCAGGCCGCACGCGCGCGCTGTCTCGATGATGCGAAGTGCCTCACGGATGCCGCCGCTCTTCTGGAGCTTCACGTTGATGCCGTGGAAGCCCTCCGCCAGCTTCGGCACGTCCGACGCCTTCGTCAGCGACTCGTCCGCCACCAGCGGCAGCGGCGAGCGCGCGCGCAGCCACTTCGCGCCCTCCACGTCCGCCGCGGGCAACGGCTGCTCCACCAGCTCCACGCCCTGCGTGGACAACCACTGGATGTGCGCCAGCGCCTCGTCCGGCTTCCATGCCTCGTTCGCGTCCACGCGGATGGTCTGCTCCGTGAGCGCGCGCACCGTGCCGAACACCTCCTGCACGCGGTCCGCGCCCAGCTTCACCTTCAGCACCGGGAAGTCCGCCGCCTCGCGCACCTTCACGGCCAGCGTCTCCGGCACATCGATGCCAATGGACATGGACGTCACCGGCTGCCGCGAGGGGTCCACGCCCAGCATCCGGTACAGCGGCACGCCCATCACCTTGCCCGCCCAGTCATGCAGCGCCAGGTCCACCGCCGCCTTCGCCGCGGGGTTGTCCGGCAGCGCCGCGTCCACGGCCTCGGACACGTCGCGGAAGTGGCGCAGGTCGCGGCCCTCCAGCACTGGGGCCAACTTGTGGAGTGCCGCCTCCACCGTCTCCCACGACTCGCCGTAGCGCACGTTCGGCGCGGCCTCGCCGTACCCCACGTGGCCTTCCGAGCGCACCTCCACGAACACGTTGCGCTTCACCGTGCTCGTGCCCCGGGCGATGGTCCAGGCGTGACGCAGCGGCAGTTCCACGGTGCGAAAGCTCAACGGCGAGGCCATGGCGGAATCCCTCCAGGGCCCTTCCCTTAACACGGCACTCCTTGCAAACACCGCTTCCGTTGCCTTCCCAGGGCGGAAGGCGCGAGCCTCTCGGCCATGCGTCTTCTGCCCCTCGTCATCGCCTTGTTCGCGCTGGGTCCAAGCCACGCCGCGTCATCCCGTCCCGCGCCGAAGGACGAACTGAGGACGCTGCTCGCGGAGCTCATCGCCGCGGACACCTCCAATCCGCCCGGCAACGAGACGGCCGCGGCCCAGGTGGCGGCGAAGTGGCTGCGCGAAGCCGGCATCGAAGCGGAGCTCATCGAGCCCTCGCCCGGGCGCGGCAACCTGCTGGTGCGCTTGAAGGGCAGCGGCAAGGGCCGGCCGGTGCTCGTGCTCGCGCACCTGGACACGGTGCCCGCCGTGAAGACCGAGTGGGTCACCGACCCGTGGACACTCACGGAGAAGGACGGCCTGCTCTACGGACGCGGCGTGCAGGACAACAAGGGCATGGCCGCGGCGAGCATCCTCGCGCTGCGCCGGCTGAAGCAGGAGGGCGGCACGCGCTCGCGCGACATCCTGCTGTACCTAGGCGCGGATGAAGAGGTGGGCTCCGGACAGGGACTGGACTGGATGATGGAGCACCGGCCGGAGCTGAAGGAGGCGGAGTTCGCGCTCAACGAGGGCGGCCTCACGGAACTGTCGCCGGACCGCAAGGAGGTGCGCTTCGTGGCGCTCCAGGCCGCGGAGCGCGTGTCCCGCAACGTGACGCTCAAGGCCACCGGCCCCGGAGGTCACTCCTCCGCGCCGCCCGTGGATGCGGGGCCCCTGGTGCGGGTGGCCGCGGCGGTGGCGCGAGTGGGCGCCCTCACCTTCCCAGCGCACCTGACGCCCGCCGCCAGGCTCCACGTGCAGGGCCGAGCACAGGCGACTCCCGGCGAGCTGGGCGAAGCACTGCGCCGCATCGCCGGATCGCCAGACGCGCCGCCCGAGGACGCCGTGACCACCGTGGCCCGGCTGGACCCCGCGCTGGGCGCCGTGCTGCGCACCACCTGCGTGCCCACTGTGTTCAAGGCGGGCACGAAGTCCAACGTCATCCCCGCCACGGCCGAGGCCACCGTGAACTGCCGCCTGCTGCCGGACGCGGATCCGAAGGCCGTGCGCGAGCGCATCGTCGCCGCGGTGAATGACCCCGACATCCAGGTGGAGATGAACGTGTCGCCGCCGGACTCGCCCATGTCGCCCGTGGGGGACAACGCCATGTTCCGCGCGGTGAAGGCCGCCGCGGCGAAGGTGTGGCCGAAGGCGCCGGTGATTCCTCGCATGTCCACGGGCACCACCGAGTCCGCCACGCTGCGCCGCGCGGGCATCCACGCCTATGGCATCGATCTCTTCGCGCTGACGCCGGACGACGCACGCACCGCGCACGCCCCCAACGAGCGCGTCCCGGTGACGTCCCTCCAGCCCGGCGCGGAGTTCGTCTACCTCACGCTGAAGCACCTGACGCGCTGACGCACCGGCACCACCGCCCCGAGGGCCCAGGCGACACGCCCGGCTCTTGCTCAGGAGACGTGCGTGAACCCCAGCAGTACCGTGGTGGCTCTCCGGCTGGGTGAGCCACCGTCACGGAGCCTCGCGGGCAGCCAGGCTATTTGCGCGTGAGCTCTTCGATTCGGCGGATGACCGCCGCACGCGTCTGGTTTGAGACCGTGCGGTGCTCGAGCAGGTCCGACATCCACAACCCGTCAATCGCCAGACGGCAGAGCGTGAGCTCCGGCGACTCTTGCTCCTGGGGGCTGAGTTGCTCCTCCCGCGCCTCGTCCCAGATGGAGCTCCAGAGCTCCCGGACCTCCGGGTCGAAGAGCATGAGCCCGATGAGCGAGCGCATGACGTGGGCCTCGCCGTCATCGGCGGGAGCGGCGACCGTCACCCGGAGATACGCGCGCGTTCCCCTGCCTTTGGCGTCCGGATCCTTCGCCATCTCGGCGGCGACCGCCCCGGCGAAGCGCTGGGTCACGTCGTCGAACAGCGCATCGAGCAGAATGGGCTTGGTCTGGAAATGCTGCAGTAGGTCTTCCTTTGGGACACCTGCCCGCCCCGCGATGGCATCGAGCGTCACTGCCTGAAGCCCCTGAGCCAGGATGAGGTCCGCGGCCGCCCTAAGAAGCTTCTCGCGGGTCACGTCAGGCTCCATGTTCCTCGACTCGGTCATCGACATCACCTCTCGCGACAGGAATGCCGCCGCCCGTCTTTCCCAGTTAATCACGAGTAACGCAGGGGAGGCTCGGAGTCTCATCCGACCTTCCCGTGTCAGGTTGATGCGGTGGGACCGGAAGGTATTGCTGAAGCCAGACCTTCTCGAGCCCCCAGGTGAACAGCATCCAATGGGAGGAGTGGCCACTGAAGCCCTCCGCCTCGATGGGACGGGTGACGGTGATGATGCGCGTGCCAGGGGCGCAGGTGCGCAGGTGGGTGACAAGCCGGGCCTTCGTCTCCGGGCTGAACGCCACCCAGTTGCAGAAGATGTGGGTCGCTTCACCCAGGGGCTCGCGGGTCATGTCGCCCACGGTGAGCGTGATGCCCGCCGGCTGAAGCCACGGCGCCACGCGCGCCACGTGGTCCGAAATCAGCTCCACGCCATGCGCCTCGGCGCCCCACCAGCGCGCGGCGAGCAGCACGCGTCCGCGCCCCGCACCCAGGTCCACCACCCGGCTGCCGCGCCCCACGCCCGCCCTCTTGAGGAACCACAACGCCGTCACCAGCGGCGTCTCGCCGTACATCAGCTCGCGGAATGACTGTCCCGTGGTCTGGAGCGCCCGCGTCATCTCGAAGGTGCGTCGCCAACGGAAGGGCGTCCACAGGATGCGCTGCCACCACAATCCCATGTACGGCTTCAGGAGCCGGGGGCGGAGGAGCAGCAACAGCAGGTCGGTGACGCGCAGCACGACCGCGATGACGATGCCCTGCATCTGGAGCGACAGCCGCTCGAAGAACGGCAGGTCGAACTCGCCCATCGTGTCGTCGCGGCGCGGTGGAGGCGCGGGAGGAGGAGCAGGTTCCGTCATGCCGCGCGGAGGCTGTCCGGATTCGGGACGCCACGCAATGGCTGCGCGTCGGACCGGGACGCGCTGGGAAGCCGTTCCCCGTGCCGGTCTCCCCCACCCGCATCGACCTCGCCTCGAAGCTGTCGAACTGAACGCACCGCCGAGAGGAGCTCGGCGGCGGGTCCACGGCCTCACAGGAGCTTCTTCGCCGCCTTGGCCAGGGCCTTGTCCGCGGCCAGCGCGGGCACCTCCATGAGGCGCTGGGCGATGTGCTTGCCCACCGCCGTACTCGACGCCGCCACCTTCAGGTACACGGCCGCGCGAGCCAGCAGGTCCGGATGTTCGAGGGACGCCTTGAGACGGGCCTCCAGCGCCCTGGCCAGGTCGGTGGGCTGGAAGTTCTCGAAGACGCTCCGGAACGCCTTCCGCTCCAGCTCCTCCGGGCGCCGCTCGGCCAGGTCCAGCGCGGGTTGCAGCAGCGCCAGCCCCAGCGAGCGCATGGCCTCCGCGACGACGCCGGGCTTCCACCCGTCCACGAAAGCCAGCAGCAGGGCCTCCGCGCCGCGCACGTCGCCCAGCATGCCCAGCGCGTACACGGCGTGCTTCGCCTCCACGTCGTCGTGGCCTCGGCCCTGCACCATCAGGATGAACCGGTCGAGGACCTCCGCGTCCCCCATCCGGGCCAGCGCCTCCGCCGCCTCACGCCGCACCTCGCGCGCCGGGTCCCCGTGCAGCACCTGGCGCAGCACGGGCATGGCCACCGTGCCCAGGTCCGCCAGCATGGCCACGGCCGCCCCGCGCGCGTCCTTCGTCGTCTCGGACAGCGCCGCCTGCATCAGCGGCACCGCCTTCTCCTTGCGGCGCCGCGAGAGTTCCACCACCGCCGCCTCGCCCGCCTCGCGGGCCTGCACGTCCTCCAGCGTCTCCTTCGCGAACAGGCGCAGGCCCATGTCATGGCCCTTGCGCGTCACCGCGTCCAATTCACGCCGCGCCTGCACTCCGCCCATCGCGCCCAGCACGCGGAGGGCGGTGCGGCGCACCATGCGGCTGTGGTGCTCACCGAGCGCGCTCCGCACGGAGCCCAGCGCGTTCTCGCCCAACGCCGCCACCGTCCGCGCCACGAAGGCGCTCGCCGCGCCGTCGCTCCACGTCGGGTAGAACTCCCGCGCCAGGACGTCCGGCCCCAGGCTCGCGTAGTAGCGCGCCGCGTGCGCCGCCGCCTCGTAGCGCGTCAGCTCCCCGCGCGCCCGGCGCACCATGGCCTCGCCCGGGGTCAGCACCTCCTCCGGCTTCTGCACGTGGATGCTCGGGTGCGTGGGCACGGACTCCAGCTGGGACAGGTCCACCTGCACCGCGCCCGACAGCCGCACCAGCGCGATGCCCAGCACCTGGTACACCTTGATGAAGTCGTCCAGCCGCTCCGCCGGGTCCGCCCGCTGCGCCAGCGCCTCCAGCAGCGCGCCCGGCTTCTCCAGCCCCAGCTCCTTCAGCCGGGACACCAGCGGCTCCACCGTGCGAGGGCTCACCGCCGACAGGCCGCTGGCGAACGCGTCCGCCAGCTCATCGCGCACCTCCGCCAGCGCGATGGCCGCCCGCGACGCACCCGCCGCCCGTGCCGCATCCGCCCAGCCACTTCGAGGCAGCGCGTTCGGCGCGGCGGGGGCCCGCACGCGACCGCGACGGCGGGGCGACACGGGCGCGTCCTCCGCGCGGCCCAGCGTGCGCAGGTCCAGTCCTTCCGGCGTCCGCACCACCACGGCCGAGGGGAACAGCGTGGGCAGTGCCGCCTCCAGGCCCACGTCGCCCAGCACCGCCACGAGCTTCGCGTCCTCCAGCGCGGTGGACAGCGGCTCCTCCAGCGACGGGTCCACCGGCAGGAAGAGGCCGCGTCCCGTGCCGTCCACGAACTGCGAGCGGGCCCCGCTGGCGAGCAGCGTCTCCGCCCGCACGGACACCGGCAGCAGGTCCGGCGCGAACACGTCCTTGCGGTGCTCCTGGAAGGCCGTCATCACCGCGCCCACGTCCGGCAGCGCCACCTCCACCAGCCGCTCCAGCGCCGCCCGGTCCACCGACGGCGCGTCCTTCCACGATTCCAGGTCCAGCCGGTGCGGCGCGAAGCCCGGGTACTGCCCGCCGTGCGCACCCTGGAGTACGGCACCCGCGTGGCTGTTCTTCGGCGCCACCGTCTTGAGGTTCGCGGGGAGGATCTGCTTCTCGCTGTAGTGCCCGCCCGACACCAGGTCCACGAAGCGGCTCTCGCGGACCATGAACCGGTCCGGCGTCACCTTGGAGGAGAACGCGTACTCCACCAGCTTGAGCCCCTCGACGGGCGCGCGGTCCTTCTTCGTCCACGTCTTGCCGATGAGCTCCTCGACGTGGCGGGGCTCCAGCGCATCACCGCCCAGGTGCTTCTCCACCTTGCGCGCGGTGAGCAGCATGTCCGCCACCAGGTCCGCGTACACCGGCGCCTCGAAGGTCCCCGTGCGAGCCGCCGCCGCGTCCAGCAGGCCCGCCAGCTCCACCGCCCGCGCGGACAGCCGCCGCAGGCCATTGGCCCGGAGCGCCTCGCCCAGCGCGCGCACCTGCTCCGGCCGGTCCGCGCCCAGCGACGCCACGCCCGACAGCCCCAGCTCGCGCACCAGCGTGGACACCTGCCCCACGCCCGCCTTCATCAGGTCGCCCGTTTCGGCCTTGCCCTTCTTCACGCTCTTCTTCGCGCCGCCAGAGCCCGCGGGCGCGGCCGGGGCCGCCTCCGCCGTGACGAAGGCCTGCGGCGCCCGGGCCCACGCCACCAGCAGCGCCGCCGCGTGCTTGCAGAAGGGGCGCGAGCGCGCCGCCATGCACGAGCACCGCCCCTTCACGTCCGAGCGCGCCTCGCCGAACACCAGCGACACCTTGTAGGGCGTCGCCCCGGAGCCCGCCGCGTCCGCGAAGAGCCGGTTCTCGTAGCGCGACAGGTTGGTGAGCTGCTTGCCGTCGAACAGCTCCGAGCCCTTCTGCAGCTCCGCCTTGTCGCTGATGATCTCCGTCATTGCGCCCATCCCGATGACGGGCCGTACCTCAGCCATGACGCTCCCCCTTCTTGTCGACGGACGCGAGCAGCGGCGCCAGGTCCTGGTTGCGCATCACCCGCTCCACCACGTCCACCAGCTTGCGGGGCGTGCACCCGAAGCACGGAATCCCCAGCGCGGTGAGCTGCTCCGCCATCGCGTGGTCATAGGACGGCCGCCCGCTGTCCGACAGCGCCAGCAGGCACAGCACCTTGGAGCGTGAGTCCACCAACTGCCTCAAGCGGGCCACCAGCTCCTCGGCGTTGCCGCCTTCGTACAGGTCGGTGATGAGGATGAAGAGCGTCTTCTCCGGCCGGCGCACGTAGTGCTCCTGCGCGTACGCCACCGCCCGGTTGATGTCCGTGCCCCCGCCCAGCTGCGCGGAGAAGAGCACCTCCACCGGGTCCGCCAGCACGGGCGTCATGTCGACGATCTCCGTGTCGAACAGCACCAGGCTGGTCTTCAGCACGTCCAGCGACGCGAAGATGGCCGCCATCACGGAGCTGTACACCACGCTCTCCGCCATGGAGCCGGACTGGTCCACCACCAGCGTCACGTCCCACTCGTGGTGACGGCGCTGGTTGGGCCAGAAGTAGAAGCGCTCCGGGATGAGCCTCTTTCTCTCCGCATCCCAGCCCTTCAGGTTGGAGCGGATGGTGCGGCGCCAGTCGATGTTGCGCGCGATGGGGATGGGGCTCGTCCGGTCGCGCCTGAGCGCCCCCATCACCGCCGTGCGCAGCGGGGACTCCAGCTTCTTGCGCAGGTCCTCCACCACCTCGCGGATGATGGCGCGCGCGGTGTCCTTGGCCTGCTCCGGGATGAGCCCCCGGGCGCTCACCAGCGTCGTCACCAGCTCCAGGTTCTTGTCCAGGAAGGGCAGCGTCTCCGGCTCGAAGAGCAGCTGGGTGAGCCCCTTCTTCTCGATGGCGTCCTTCTGCACCAGCGCGATGACGTCGTCCTGGAAGAAGTCGCGCAGCGCGCCCAGCCACTTGGGCAGGTACGGCTTGGAGCCACCCCGCCCGGCCGAGCGCTCGCCGTAGACGAAGGAGAGCGCGTCATCCAGGCCCTCCAGGTCGTCGCCCGTCAGGTCCACCGTGCCCGCCCCGGCGCCCAGCGCGCTCAGGGAAGGGCAGGAGCCCGTCTTCTCCGCCTCCGGGCCCAGCGCCAGCCGCCAGCGCAAGAGCGCGTCGCGGTCCTTCGGGTCCAGGTCCTTGGGGTCCACGCTCATAGCAGGTCATCCAGGTCGTCGAGCGCCTTGCCCAGGTCCGCGCTCAGGTCCTTCAGCGTCGCCTTGTCCTTCTCCTCCAGCACCGCCTTCACCGCGCGGCCCTTGTCCTTCAACTGGCGCACGCCCATCACGTTCTCCATCAGGTAGCGGCGCTCGGTGGCCCCCAGCGCGCCCAGCGCCCGGCGCAGCACCGGCAGCGTCTGCCGGAAGCGCTCCGGCTCCACGCTGGTGAGGAAGTCATCCAGCGCCTTCACCACGTCTCGGCTCTTCACCAGCACCAGCGCGTTCACCTGGAGGAAGCCCTCCAGGTACGCCGCCGCGTCCGAGGGCTCCACCGCCGCGGACAGCCGCCGGCCCACCTCCAGCGCCACGTCCGCCTCCGGCAGCTCGCGAGCCAGGTACAACAGGCCCGTGGCCAGGCCCGACGTGGACGGGTGCACCGCGTGGCTCCCCATCAACCCGCGAGCCTCCGCGAGCCAGCCCTCCTTGTCCGCGCGGGGCTGGGACAGCGCCACCTCGTGCAGCGTGCGCAGCGCCTCCAGCACCGGGGGCACGCCTTCCGGAGCGCAGGCACTGGCCTCGCGCACACGCAGGAGCGCCCGGCCGAAGGTCTTCTCCCCCAGGGCCGCCACCGCCTCGTCACCCACGTCCGAGTGCGCGCGCGAGGTGCCATAGGCCATCAACCCCGACAGCGCCCGCGCCGCGGAGGCCAGCGACGGCAGGTCCGCGTCCGTGGCCGCGAGCGCGTCACAGGCCTTGAGCGCCTGCGCCACCGTCTGGGAACAGCCGGTGATGACGGACTCCAGGAGCACGTCCGCCGCCTCCGCCGTCGTCTTCGCCTGCGTCAGCCGCTCCTGGAGCACGCGCGTCGTCACGCCCTCCAGCGAGTCGCCCAACACAATCTTCTCCACCAGCGCCACGTCCGTGGACGGAGTCCACTGCGCCTGCCAGGCCTCGCGCACCCGAGTGAGCGCCGCGTAGCCGCCGGCCTCTGCCTCCGCGCCCTGCTTGCGTGACGACCCCGTGCCGGACAGCGACGCGTACGGGATGCCCGCCACGCGCAGCCGGTGGAGGAACACGGAGGAGCCCACCTCCACCGGATTGTTGAGCCGCAGCGTGAACGTCTCCGGGCTGTCCGTGCGCGGCAGCCGCCGCTCACCCACCTCGCGCCAGAACTCCGCCTGGAGCGAGTTCTGCCCGATGCGGCTCGCCACCTGCCCCACTTCGTGGCCGATGACGCTCTTCCACAGGAAGCTGTCCACGTGCGTCGCGTCACCACGGCACAGCGTGGCTACGGTGGCCTCGCGCAGCTCGTCCAGGCCCGGGGCGCTCTTCTCGCGCAGGTCCGACAGCGTCACCGCCAGGCGGTACGCCTCCAGCACGTCCGAAAGCGACGCGGAGAAGCCGCGCATCCGCAGGTGCGACGCGAAGTCCAGCAACACCTCCAGCGTGGCCCGCCGGAAGTCGCAGTTCGCCTCGTGGGCCTTCTGGTAGAAGTGCGGCGCCCGGTTGCCCGCGCCGTATCCCAGCTGCTCCGCCAGACGCGGGAAGCTGTACGGAATCACCGTCACCGCGCACGGCCCGGCCGCGGGCAGCTTCGCCTCCTCCTTCGGATCCACGTCCCCCGCCAGGAACGCCGCGGTGTGCGCCGCGCCCGCCACCACCGCCACCTTCTCCGGCGCCACGCCGCCCGCCACCACCTCCAGCACCTTGCGCGCCATGAAGGCGTCGCGCTGACGGTGATAGGCCAACCGGGGCCCCGCGTTGACCACGTCCGCCCAGGCGGTGAGCACCGGCCGGAACTGCTCCGGGCTCCAGTCCGGCGCCTCGAAGGACGCCTCCCAGAACTCCTCGAAGGAGCGGAACCCCTGCGAGCGCGCGAACGCCTCCGTGAGCGGAATGGCTTCGTCGGGAACGGGCTCGCTGCCCTCCGTGGCCTCCGTCTCCACGCCTGGCCCGGGCACATGGCGGTCCACCGCGAGGCTGACGCCCACCGGGATGTCGATGAACTCCGCCCGCGCGCCGTTCGCCCGGGCCCACTTCAGCGCCTGGTACTCCGGCGAGTACGCCGCGAAGGGCCACAGCGACGAGGACGGGGTGCCGTCCGTGCGGTAGCCCAGGATGGCCACGGGCGGCCGGGTCTGCTTGTCGCACAGCACGTCCACCAGCGCCGTCGCGTCGCAGGGCCCCTCCACCAGGACGACGGCGGGCTTCACGCGCTCCAGCCACTTCAGGAGCACCGCGGTGGTACGCGGCGAGTGGTGACGGACCGGGAAGTGCTGCACCCGGGAGAGCAGTGCCAGGTCCATCAGCCCCTCAAGAGCTTCTTGCTCGCGGTGTACAGCTCCTTCCACGGGCCCGTGCGGCTCTTGGCCACCGTCTCCATGTACTCGCGCAGCGCCTTCACGTCGTCTTCCTGCTCCTTCACCACCGCGCCCACCAGCGACGCAGCCAGCTCCTGCGACGTCACCGTCCCGGAGCCGAACTGCTGCGCGAGGATGGAGCTGTTGAACAGCACGCTGATGGCCTCCGCCGTGGACAGCACCGCGCCCGGCGTGCGCACCTTCGTCTTGCCGTCCTTCGTCACGCCCTTGCGCAGCTCGTGGAAGAGCGTCAGCAGCACGCGCGACAGCTCCTCCGGCGGCGGCACGCCCACCTGGTAGTCCGTGCGCAGCTCCGCCTCGCGCTTGGTGACGATTTGGATCTCCTGCTCCAGGTCCTCCACCACCGGCACGGTGACGAAGTTGAAGCGGCGCTTGAGCGCGGCGCTCATCTCGTTGACGCCGCGGTCGCGCGTGTTCGCGGTGGCGATGAGGTTGAAGCCACGCTGCGCGCTCGTGATCTCCCCCAGCTCCGGCACCGACACCTGCTTCTCCGACAGGATGGAGATGAGCGAGTCTTGAATCTCCGGCGACGTGCGCGTCACCTCTTCAAAGCGGGCGAACTTGCCCGTGCGCATGGCGCGCAGGATGGGCGACGGCACCAGCGCTTCGGGCGTGGGCCCCTGCGCGAGCAGCAGCGCGTAGTTCCACGAGTACTTGATGTGGTCCTCGCTGGTCCCCGCCGTGCCCTGGACGACGAGCGCGGACGTGCCGCTGACGGCCGCGGAGAGGTGCTCCGACAGCCAGCTCTTCGCGGTGCCCGGCTCGCCCACGAGCATCAGCGCGCGGTCGGACGCGAGCGTGGCGATGCACACCTGGATGAGCCCCTTGTCACCCACGTACTTGGGCGTGATGGCCACGCCCCCCACGGGCTTGGGACTGCCCAGGATGTACGTCTCCACGGCGCGAGGCGAAAGCGCCCAACCCGGTGGGCGGGGCTTGTCGTCATGCGCGGCGAGGGCGTCCAGCTCGTTCTTGTACTTCGCTTCGGCAGGCAGGCGGATGTCCGGCATGAGCTGCACGCTATCCACTCAGTCTGACATCCGGCAAACGCTTCGGCTGCCTGGCGGGTCGCTTCGAAATCGGCGGCACTCCCCACCCGATGGGGGCCGTGCCGCTACCCGGACGCCTGCCCCACGACGCACGCACGCGACGGCGCGGCGGGAACGGTTCGCATGGTGAAACCCTGCGACTCCAGGCTCCGCGCGGCCACCATGGCGAAGCGCTTCGCGTGAGCGGCGACGGGCGCTTCATGAAAGAGGTAGAGCGCGCCACCGGGACGCAGGTGTTCCCGCAGCCGCGAAAGCTCCACGCGGACGTCGTCCTCCGCGAACAGGCTGACGTTGATGGCGAAGGCGACATCGAACAGCTCGCGCCCCAGGTCCACCTCCGCGAGCGTCCCGATGCGAGCCAGGACATGTCCCGCGCGGACGGCATCCGCGTTCCGTCGCAGCGCCTGGGTGATCATCTTCTCCGAACGGTCGATGCCCAGGACGCCCCCATCGCGCAGCCGCGAGGCCACGAGCCCCAGCGCGATGCCATGGCCACACCCCACCTCCAGCACCCGCGCGTCCGGAGCGAGGGACAGCACCTCCATCGCCCAGCGGAACCTGGGCGCGACCGGACCCGTGCTCATGCGCGCAGCGTGGCGTCCAGGCCCCACCCCCTCAACTTTTCGAGCCCTCCCTCACGTGAGGAGGTGTTGGCATCCCCATTGCTGAGGCCATCGGACACACGTCCTTCCCAGGAGCCTCCCTTGAACATCCATCGACTGCGTCGTCTCTTCTCGCGGGCCTCGCTCGCCCTGCCCCTGGTGCTGGCGGGCTGTGGCGGACCGGAGGGCAGCGTGGACCTGACGGGTTACTCGGAGATCGCTTGCACGGACCAGGGCATCTCCGTCAGCGGCCTGACGGTGACGCCGGCACCGGACTTCGTGCAACTGCGCTACTTCGACTCCTACAAAGAAGATGGCCAGGCGCCCGCCCCTCCCCTCAGCCTGAGCTCCTCCGGCCAGCCTTGCGCGACGGCCACGGACGTCCCCGCGTGTGAGACCGCGCTGGAGAACGCGATCGTCACCGACGGATTCCACTTCGGCTGCCAGGGCAAGGGCGGCTGCACCAGGTCCCACTTCCTGGTGACGACCCGGGGTGACGAGGTGAAGACGTATTCGACGGGTGTGGAGGTCCAGCGGTTGCTGGGTGTCATCGACACGGAACAGGAGGCGGTGCTCAAGGCCTTCGCGTCCAGCTACTCCTTCCTCTGCGGAGACAAGAAGCAGGGCGCGGTGAAGAAGAACACGGATGGCAGCTTCAATGTCATTGGGACGAATGGCCATGCCTGCGGGCCGGGCTCGGAGCTGACCCAGCACGTGCTGAAGGTGAAGGGCTCCGGTGAGGTCGAGGAGCTGGAGACGCGCGTCCTGGAGGAGGGCGACTCGGTCTGCCCTGCCGGCCAGTAGGGCTCCAGGTCGCCCTGCGAGCGCGGCGCCCAGGTCGCGTCCCCCTCAACTTTCCGAGTCCCCCTCAGCCTTCCCTGGGGAGCTCCCCAGGGAAGACGCCCTGGCATCCGCATTGCTCAGGGTCCCGGACACACGCCCTTCCCAGGAGCCTCCCTTGAACATCCATCGACTGCGCCGTCTCTTCTCGCGAGCCCTGCATGCCTCGCTCGCCACGCCCCTGGTGCTGGCGGGCTGTGACGGCTCGGAGGGCAGCGTGGACTTGAAGGACTACTCGGAGGTCGCGTGCACGGTTCAGGGCCTGTCCGTCAGTGACCTGACGCTGACGCCGGAGCAGGACTTCGTGCAGCTCCGCTACATCAACCCCAACGGAGGCCAGGCGCCCTCCACCTACGTCAACGTGAGTTCCTCCGGCGAGCCCTGCGCGACGGCCACCGACGTCCCCGCGTGCACGACCGCGCTGCAGAACGCGAACGTCACCTCCGGCTTCCACCACGTCTGCGTGGACTTCTGCAGCGAGTCCTTCCTGGTGACGACCCGGGGTGACGAGGTGAAGACGCACGCGACGCTGGAGGAGCTCCAGCAGGTGCTGGGCACCATCGACACGGAACAGGAGGCGGTGCTCAAGACCTTCGCGTCCGGCTACTCCCTCCTCTGCGGAGACAAGAAGTATGGCGCGGTGAAGAAGAACGCGGATGGCAGCTTCAACGTCGTCGCGACGAAGGGCTACGCCTGCGGACCGGGCACGGAGCTGACGCAGCACGTGGTGCGCGTCTCCGCTTCCGGCGAGCTCCAGGAGCAGGAGAAGCGCGTCCTGGAGAAGGGAGACCCCAACTGCAACATCGGCCGTCGGCCGGTGGGGCTCCAGGTCGCGGAAGCCTGCGAGAGCCCGGAGGCGCTGGGCCGCTACTTCGCGAACGCGGCGCACCTCGAAGCCGCGTCCGTGCACGCGTTCCTGCGACTGCGGGATGAACTGGCGATGCACGGCGCGGACGTGGGCCTCCAGGACGCGGCGCGAAGGAGCGCCATGGAGGAGGTCCAGCACGCCCAGGTGACAGAGCGGCTCGCGCACCGCTTCGGTGGCACGCCCCAGCGTCCGGTGGTGGAGGAGTTGCCGCCGCGCTCACTCGTGGACGTAGCGATGGAGAACGCCGTGGAGGGCTGCGTGCGCGAGACGTACGGCGCGCTGCTCGCGCACCACCAGGCGATGCACGCGCGCGACCTGGAGGTGCGGCAGGCCATGGTCCGCATCGCGGAGGATGAGACGCGACACGCGGCGCTGTCCTGGGACATCGACCAGTGGGCCCGGACGCGCCTGTCCGCGGAGGAGCGTGCAACGCTGCGCGAGGCACAGAAGCGCGCGGTGGCACTCCTGCGCCGGGACGTCGCGGTACCGCTCGACGCGAGCATCGTCACGGAAGCGGGCATGCCCACGCCGGAGACGGCCCTGGCACTGCTGGACACGCTGGAACAGGACCTCTGGGCGTGAGTCGCTTCTTCTCACGAGCCCTGGTGGGCATGACGCTGCTGTTGGCCGGCTGTGATTCCTCGGCGGACACGGACGGATACAGGCAGGTCGACTGCTCGTATTGGTGGAGCCGCCATCCGCTCTTCGACAGCCTTCGTCCCGCGGCGGGACTGGATGCGGTCCAGGTCCGCAGCACGCGCGATCCGGCTCCATCGACGGGCCCGGCCTCCGGCAGCATCGCCTCCTGGGGGCAGGCCTGCGCGACAGCCACCGACGTCCCCGCATGTCAGGCCGCCGTGGATGCGGCACGGCCGTCCGAAGGCTTCCACTCCTCCTGTGTCGCAGGAGCCTGCTCCTACCGCTTCCTGCTCACGACGCAGGGAGACCAGGTGCGGACCCACTCCACGTCGGCCTCCGTCCGGGAGGTGCTGGGGACCATCGACACGGAGCAGGAGGCCGTCCTCATGGTCTACGCGATGGGTTACGACTTCCTCTGCTACGACGTAAGCCAGGGGGGCGTGAAGGCGAACGCGGACGGCAGCTTCGACGTCATCGGATTCCGGGGCATCCAATGCGACCGGGACCTCCCCATCACGCAGCACGTCCTCCATGTGTCCGAGTCCGGAGAGGTCCGTGAGATGGAAAGCCACGTGCTCCAAGGCGGCGAGGAGACGTGTGGCCCACCCGGCGCGCCCCCCTGAGCCAGCACGCCAGTCACGCGGGCTCGAGTTCGCGTGACCGGGTCGACCCCTTCCGCACGGCGCGGCCCTTCTTCGCGGCGACGGAGCGGCGGGGCCGAGCGGGAGCCACGGCGCTTCCCACGGGCTCCAGCCGGAACATGTGGCCCATCGCATGGGCCATCCGGAAGAGCGTCAGCCCGGTGGCGTTCGCTTTTCCCGACTCAATCTTGCTGATCTCACTCTGGGGCACGCCGGCCCTCACGGAGAGCTGCGCCTGCGTCAGGCCCTGCGCCTTCCGCAGCATGGCCAACTCCCGGGCGATACGGAAACGGTCACGCTGGGCCTGAAGCTCCGCTTGAGCGGCAGGCCCCTCATCCGCAGCTTCCTTCTCCACGAAAGCAGTCAGGTCCTTGAGGGTGCGCACGAAGCCTCCAGCCAGAACAATATTCCTATAACCCATGATGAACAACCGCTACTTCCCGTCCTTCGGCTTCCCTGCTCCCTTGTTCCGATGCTTCTCGCGCTGTTTGAATCGGACCAGTCGAGCCTCAGCGATAGCAATCTGCTGCTGCTGGTATCGCTTGGACGGGTTGCGCCCTTTGTCGTAGCCGTGGAGCACCAAGGCCCGCTTGCGCCCATGCGGATGGAAGAAGAGGCGAAGGAGAATCTCCTCGCCCATGTCCTCCGGATGAGGCGCCCTGGGCGGTTTGCCAACGCGTTTCAGGAGTTGCGCCGCATCTTGCCGCAAGCGCAGTTCGATGACGCCGCCTCCCAGGTTCTTGCCGAATTCGGTGCCCACGATGTCGGGGCCCATTGGCGCGACAAGCTCCTCCAACGCCGCGGTCACAGCGCGTCGCTGCGCTGGAGAGAGTTCCTCGGTCATCCATTTGAAGACGGGCGAGGAGCCATTCGCTTCCTCGTAGAACTCAACCGTATAGATAGAGGCTTGGGTCATCGCGGTGACCCCACCGGGTCGCGCCCAGCGCTCTACCAACCACGTCTGACATTCCAGCGCATGGACCCGAATCTGTCTGCCCGGCTCGACTTTCCAGGAATCCAACTTGAGCCCACGCATGAGCGTTTGCGAAACTCGCTCCCGTGAACGCCCGCGCTCGCGTCCTCTCCGCTGTCCTGCTGGCCACCTGCATCTGGGGCTGCGCCTCCTCGCCGCCGTCGGCCCCGCCGGACACGTCGTCTCCGGAGGCCGGCTCGCCCGCGCGCCTGTGGCAGAAGACGTCCGTGTCAGGCGACCTCTCGCGCTTCTCCCGTGACGGCACGCGCGTCACCGCGGAAGGCGCGCTGGAGCTGGACCCCACCACTGCGAAAGACGGCACCGACCCGTTCCCCGCGGGCGGCTGGCTGGACGGCGGCAGCTTCTACAACGGCGGCTCCTTCCGCGTTGGCACCGCCACCTCTGAAGTCCAGTCCGTCCCCGGTGGCTTCGACAGCGTGGTGCCGTCCTTCGACGCGCAGACGCCTCCCGGCACCTGGGTGAAGCTCACCGTCTCCGCCCGCATCGAAGGCACCTGGACCAAGGACTACGAGCTGGGCGTCTGGGCCTTCGACACCACCACCGTCGCGCGCCACAGCGTGGACAACCAGGGCGACGCCGACGGCAACGTCCTCACCGACACCCTCAACCTCAAGCGCCGCGCGGACGCCCTGCGCGTCACCGTCCACCTCTTCTCCGAACGCCCTGACATCAGCCCTCGCGTCCGTGCGCTCGCCGCCGCCGTCACCGATACGCGCCTCAAGCCCCAGGACGCCACGTCGGACCGCACCGGGTGGGGCGTCGTGCTCGACGTGCCGGGCTACTCGCAGATGATCTACCCCGACGGCGGCGAGGTCTGGTGCTCCCCCACGTCCACCACCATGCTGCTCGGCTACTGGAGCCGGAAGCTGGGCCGCGCGGACCTGGAACACCCCGTGCCCACCGCCGCCGCCCACACCTATGACTGGGTCTACAAGGGCACCGGCAACTGGAGCTTCAACACCGCCTACGCCGCCAGCATGTCCAACGGCGCCCTGCACGGACTCGTCGCCCGCTTCGACTCGTTCGCCCCCGTGGAGCGCCTCGTCGCCGCCGGCATCCCCGTCAGCATCAGCATCGCCTACGAACCCGGAGAGCTTCCCGGCGGCGCCTCCCGCCGCACCGACGGCCACCTCATCGTCGTGAAGGGCTTCACCGACACCGGCGACGTCGTCGTCAACGACCCTGCTTTCGGCTCCAACGAAACCACCCACGCCACCTACCCCCGCGCCGAGCTGTGGCGTGCCTGGCAGCACTCCCGGGGCGCCGCGTACGTGCTGTGGCCCGCCGGCACCGCCCTGCCCGAGCAGGGGCTCGTCCCCCTCCCGTAGCCCGCGTCCGAATGCGGACACGCGACCAACGCAGCGCGGCGCGCAGTGTCCACTGGCCGGGGCGTCAGACACCCCGTCCCTTGACGTTCAGGCGTCCGTGCGCGACCCGACAAGACCTTTAGCCTTCAGTCCGCCTAAATTAGGCTTGATTTCGGGTCGCGGAATGTAAATACCTGCGACCGCGATTTTGATGTTCCCGCCGGTACTCCGGAACCGGGGACACGCCTGGAGGCAGGACCATGGAGCAGAAGCCGCTGCGGGACTTCCTGGAGATTCCCTACGACGAGCTGGAGGAACTCAACCTCAAGGTGAAGCGCCAGCGCATCAAGCGCGAGTCGCCGGACAAGGTTCGCGAGGAGCGGATCAAGTACCTGACCGACGAGAAGCGCATCAAGGCCGTCACCGTGTGCTTCACCGACCTGGAAGGTCGGCTGCACATGCTGGACTACGACAAGAAGTTCCTCCTCAAGAGCGCGGACAACCTCACCTTCGACGGCTCCTCCATCCGCGGCTTCTCCGCGCAGGCGGAGAGCGACCTGCGCCTGAACGTGGACTGGAGCGCGTTCTACTGGCTGCCGTCCGACATCTTCGGCCCCGGCAAGGTGCTCGCGTTCTGCGAAGTGCTGGAGCGCGACGGCACGCCGTACCACTCGGACATGCGCGGCCAGCTCAAGCGCGCCACCGAGCAGCTGTTCCAGAAGGACGGCACCGTGTTCCACGCGGCGCCGGAAATCGAAGGCTTCCTCTTCAAGAGCCGTGACGCCGAGCGCCACTACCACGAAGAGGGCAAGTTCGAGTTCATCTCCATCGGCGGCTACTACCACGCGCTGCCGGGCGACGGGCTGCGCACCTTCATCGACAAGGCCGCGGAAGCGCAGCGCGCCATGGGCTTCGAGAACGAGAAGGACCACCCGGAGGTGGCGCCCTCCCAGTTCGAGATGAACTTCTCCTACAGCGAGGCGCTGGTCGCCGCCGACCAGATCCAGCTCTACAAGCTGCTCTGCCGCCAGGTCGCCGCGCAGCAGGGGCTGACGGCCAGCTTCCTGCCCAAGCCCGTCACCGGCGTGAACGGCAACGGCATGCACATCAACATGTCGCTGTCGAAGAACAACAAGAACCTCTTCTACGACAAGGGCGGTCAGGACGGACTGTCGTCCATGGGCTGGGAGTTCATCGACCGCATCCTGAACAACGCGAACGACATCTGCCTGGTGCTCAACTCCAGCGTGAACTCGTACCGCCGGTTGGATCCGCACTACGAGGCGCCCAACCAGATCAAGGCCTCCGCGAACAACCGCGGCGCCATGGTGCGCATCCCGTTCGGCAACGAGCGCAGCGCGCGCGTCGAGTGCCGTTCGGTGGCGCCGGACGCGAACCCGTACATGGTGCTCTTCACGCTGCTGAAGACCGGCCTGGAGGGCCCGCAGCCGCAGGAGGACGCGGAGACCAAGCGCAGCCGCACGCGCTTCCTGCCGGACAACATCTACGACGCGGTGCGCTTCTTCAAGGGCAGCCAGTTCATCGCGCAGACGCTGGGTGAGCAGGTGCAGGGCAAGTACGCGGAGCTGAAGGTGTCCTCCGCGGACCGTTGCCCCAAGCAGCTGGGAACCCGCGTGAAGGACGCGGAGATCCAGTTCCACCATGAGGTGACGAACCAGTACCTCTGGAACCTCTTCTAGAGTTCGCGGTAGCGCGCCTGGAGGAACAGGTAGGCGGCGTAGGCCACCAGGCCCGCCGCCACCACTCCCAGCAGCACGTCGCCCGCGGGTTGGCGGGCGACGACGGTCAGGGCCTCTCCCAGGCCCTTGGCCTCGCCCGGGTTCGCGTCCACGCCCGCGAGCACCAGGAAGCCGCCAATGACGGCGAACACCACGCCACGCGCGGCGATGCCGAACTGGCACACCCGCTCCACGCGGTGCTGATGCGCCGCCGCCAGGCCCGTGAGCGTGAGCTTCTCCCGGAACTTCGCCTTCCACGCCGTGTGGAACTGCTTCAGCGCGAAGCCGACGATGCCCAGCCCCACCAGCACCACCAGGACGCGGCCGAAGGGCTGCTCCATCAGCGTCGCCGTCCAGCCCTGGGTGCCCTTGCCCTTCCCCTGTGACGCGCCCACCACGGTCTTCACGGCGAACAGCGCCAGCGAGCCGTAGATGACGCCGCTCACGAAGTACATGGCGCGAGTGGCGATGCCCTTCGCGTCCGAGCCCTTGTCCTCCGTGTCCGCGAACGCCTGCGCGAATCTCCAGATGACGTAGCCGACGAGGCCCACGGCCAGGAGCGACAAGAGCACGATGCCAAAGGGCCCGTGCGCTACGGTGGAGACAGCGCCGTGGCTGTCCGTGGCGCGTCCGCCCTCGCCCGCCGCGAGCTTCAGCGCGAGCACGCCGATGATGGCGTAGACGCAGCCCTTGGCCGCGTAGCCCATGCGGCCCAGCTTCTTCGCCCACGGGTGGTTCGCGGCTTCCTTCGCGCCGCGCGACAGCCGCTCCATCCCTGGCCCGCGCATCACGTCCATCGTCGCCATGCGGTCTGCTCCTCCCGGTCTTCCGAACCGAAGGACAGGGTGCGCATCCGGAGGCGCGAACGGGCGCAAGGTGCTCCCCCCGGTCCCCCATCCGGGCGGGGAGCAGTGGGCCCGGCTGGCTGGCTGCTCAGCGCAGGTTCTTCACGGCCTGGACCACGCGGGGCCACTCCTTGGAGCGCGGGTCGATGAGCTCGAAGTGGCCCGCGCCCTTCAGGGGCACCAGGTGCACGGGGTCCTTCTGCTGGACGCCCCGGGCGTGGAAGCCCTCACTGACCTTCAGCGGAACGGTGTCGTCCTCGGTGCCATGGAGGAGGACCTGCGGCAGCTTCAGGGGCTGGAGCGCGGCGGGGGACGCCACGGCGTAGCGCTCCGGGACCTGTTCTGGGGTGCCGCCCATGAAGGTCTTCACGATGCCGTTGCCCAGGTCCAGCGCGGCGCCCTGCGAGAGGTCCAGGACACCGGCCAGGGACACCACGCCCTTCAGCTTCAGCGGGGCGTCGCGGTAGAGCGGATGCTTCGGCGGGAGGCGGTGCCGCGCGGCGAGCCACATGGCCAGGTGTCCGCCCGCGGAGTGGCCCATGGCCACCACGTTGGAGAGGTCCAGCCCCAGCGACGGAGCCGCGCTCATCAGGTGGTCCGCCGCGGAGGCCACGTCCTCCAGGGTGCCGGGGAAGCCACCGCCGTCCTGGCCCACGCGCCGGTACTCCAGGCTCCACGTCGCGAAGCCGCGCTTCGTCAGGTCCGCGCACAGGTGGCCCGCGTGCTCCAGGCCGTACTCCGCGCGCCAGAAGCCGCCGTGGACGAAGAGGACCACGGGGTGCGGGCCCTTACCCTTGGGTTTGCGCAGCTCGGTGAACTGCTGCGGGGCTTCGCCATAGGCGATGCGCGCGTCAGGCGGCGGCTGCGGCGTTTCCAGGACCCACATGGAGCTCATGCCGCGCATCTTGGGAACGGGCGGCCGGGCACCGCAAGTCGTGCCGCGCCGCCGTGCGTGGGGGACGGAGGCTCCGGTACGCTTTCGCGCGATGGGAGCGTGCTGGCGTGCTTGAGGCGAACGAAGCGGAGCTGCGCATGGCGCTGGCCGAAGGCCTGCTCTCCCGCGAGGACGTAGACACCCTGCGCGAGGAGGCGGTGCGGCGCGGCGTGTCCCCGTTGCAGCTCCTCGTGGAGCGAGGGCGGCTCACAGGGGATTCGCTCGTGTCGCTGCGACGGAGCATGGAGGTGGAGAGGAACGCCCCACCGGGCACCGCGGACGACACGCTGCCTCCGGGCGCAGTACCCGCCACCGTGGTGGACGGTCCCGCGTTCCCGGTGCCGCACTGGACGCTCTACCGGCCCCTCCGCTTCCTGGGTCAGGGCGGAATGGGCCGCGTCTTCCTGGCCCGGGACCTGCGGCTGCACCGCGACGTGGCGCTGAAGTTCGTCCGCGATGAGGACCCGGAGCTGTCCCGCCGCTTCATCTCCGAGGCCCGCGCCCAGGCCCGCGTGGACCACGAACGCGTCTGCCGCGTGTACGAGGTCGGTGAAGTCCAGGGCCGCGCGTACATCGCCATGCAGTACATCGCGGGGGCGCCGCTGCACACGCTCGCCGGCACGCTGTCCGTGGAGCAGAAGGCGCTCGTGCTCCGTGACGCCACGCTGGGCGTGCACGCGGCCCATCTGGCCGGGCTCGTGCACCGTGATCTCAAGCCCTCCAACATCCTCGTGGAGCGTGGCGAGGACGGCGCCCTGCGCCCCTACGTCATGGACTTCGGCCTGGCGCGCGACTGGTCCAGCGACGATGCCGCCACCGCCACCGGTACCGTGCTGGGCACGCCCCAGTACATGGCCCCCGAACAGGCCCGGGGCGAGGTCACCCGGCTGGACCGGCGCGCGGACATCTACAGTCTGGGCGCCACGCTGTATCACCTGCTCACCGGCCAACCGCCTGTCACGGGTGCCAATGGATTGGAGGTGCTCGGACGCATCGCCACCCAGGAGCCTCGCCGTCCGCGTGAGCTGGACGCCGGGATTCCGGCGGACCTGGAGGCCATCGTCCTCAAGTGTCTGGAGAAGGACCGCTCGCGGCGCTACGGATCCGCGCGAGCACTGGCGGACGACCTCACGCGGTTCCTCGAAGGCGACCGGGTGCTCGCGCGCACGGGCCCCACGTACCGCGTGCGCAAGTGGATGGCCCGTCACAGGGTCGCCGTCGTCGTCGCGAGCATCACCGGGTTCGCCGTGGCGGGCGCCGTGGGCCAGGGCGTGATGGCCCGGCGGGAGGTGTCTCGGCGCGAAGCCCTGACCCGGCGCTTCACCGAGGGCGTCGAACGCATCGAGGCCCAGGCCCGCTACTCCGGCCAGGCGCCCCTGCACGACACGCGGCCCGACCGCGAGGCGATGCGCGCCCGCATGCGCGACATCGAAGCCTCCATGCGCGACGCCGGTCCCGTCGCGGAAGGCCCAGGCCATTACGCCTTGGGGCGCGGGTTCCTGGCGCTGGGGGACGAGGAGTCCGCGCTCACGCACCTGGAGACAGCCTGGGCGAAGGGCTTCCGTGAGCCTCGCGTGGCGTATGCGCTCGCGCTGGTGCTGGGCCATCGCTACCAGCGCGAGCGATTGGAGGCGGACCGCATCCCGGACGCGGCCAGCCGCGAGGCGAAGCGGCGCGAAGCCTGGACGCACTCCCGTGACCCGGCGCTGGCCTTCCTGGAGCAGGGCCGAGGCGCGGAGGTGCCCGCCTCCGAATACGCGGAGGCCCTTCGCGCCTTCCATCAGGAGCGCTTCGAGGACGCGCTGAAGTCACTGGACGCGCTGGGCGCACGGCTGCCGTGGTTCCACGAAGCGCCGCGGCTCCGGGGCGACGTGCTGCTCGCTCGCGCCGTGCGCCATGCACTGGCGAGTGAACGCGACGCGGCCCGGGACGACCTGGAGGCCGGACGGCGGTCCTATGACGCGGCGGCGGACATCGGCCGCAGTGTGTCCGCCGTGCACCGTGCGCGGGCGGAGCTGGAGCAGGAGGCCCTGTTCCTGGAACTGTCCGGCAAGGGCGACGTGCTGCCCGCGTACACGCGCGGGATGGAGGCCGTGTCACGCGCGCGCACGGCGGCTCCGGATGAAGCGGACACCTGGGTGCTGGAGGCCCGGCTCCACCGGAGCCTTGCCCAGGCGAGCCTCAGCAGTGGAGGCGACATGGAGCCGCTCCTCACGCGCACGCTCGACGCGGCGAAGGAGGCGCTGCGGCTTGCTCCCGAGAAGGTGGAGGCACGCCACGCGCTGGCCATGGGTTGGTGGCAGTGGGCCCGGTACCGTCAGGACCGGAACGAGGATCCGCGCGAGCAACTGCGGGCCGCCGTCGCCGCCTTCGAGTCCATTCCCGAGTCCGCGCGCGACTACGACTTCCACCTGGACCTGGGGCTCGTCTTCAAGGTGTGGGCGGATTCAGAGGACGGGCGAGGCGGGGACTCGCTGCCCTTCCGGCAGCAGGCCATCGCGTCCTACCGGCGGGCGTTGGAGCTGGACGCGAAGCGGCCGGATGCGTGGATCAACCTGGGCACGGCCTACGTGAACCGAGCCAACCATCCGCGCGCACCGTCGAAGGACACGGACCTGGAAGAAGCTCGGACGGCGCTGGAGCGCGCGAGCACGCTCGACCCGGGGCACGTCGTCGCGTGGTTCTACCTGGCGGAGGTGCACCGCACGCTCGCCTTGCGCCTGCGAGACCACGGCGGCGACGCGGGGCCAGGACTCGCCCACGCGCTGGAGGCCTATCGCCAGGGCGTCGCCATCAACGCGAAGCTGCCGCCGCTCCAGAACGGCGTGGGGACCATCCTGCTCGACCAGGCCCGCGAGGCGTGGGACCGGGGAGACTCACCAGAGCCCCTGTTGGACCAGGCGGAGCAGGCTTTCCTCCAGGCCATCGCCATCGCGCCCAAGGTGGGCTTCGCGCACAACAACCTGGGCGAGGTGCGCATGTGGCGCGCGACCTGGCGCCTGCTGCTCGACCAGGATCCCACCGCGAGCGCGAAGGAGGCACAGGCCAAGCTCCAGCAGGCCACCACGTTGCTGCCTGGACTCGCGGAGCCGTGGGCCAACCTGGGCCAGGTGCACTACACCGTGGCCGCGTACGCGCTGAAGCACGGGAAGGATCCACGACCTGCGCTCGCTCAGGCCACGGAGGCGCTGGAGCGTGCGTTGAAGCTCAACCCATCACTCGCACAGGCATGGCGCTGGCGGGGAGAAGCGCGGGCGCTCCAGGCTCGCGAGGAGGCCCGGCGGGGACAGAAACCAGACGCGTCCTTCCAGGCCGCCGCGAGCGACTTCCAGAAGGCACTGGAGCTGGATCCCGAGAACCTGGATCCGCGCCTGGCCTACAGCGCGCTCCTTCGCGAATGGGGCGCGACGGCCTCCGGTCCGGACGCACGAGCCCACCTCCAGCAGGGACTGTCACTCATGGATGCCGTGCTCACCGCGCGCCCCCGGTGGAAGGACGCGAGCATCTTGCGCGATGATCTGCGTCGCGCACTCGCGAAGCAGCCACCGGAGTGACGGCCTGGCGCGGGTTGGTGAATGCACGGCATCTTCGCCGCTCCAGGTGTCGCCGGGCGAGGTCTTCATCGAGCTGCCGCTCCGGGAGGACCTCACGCAGCAGCACGGCTATCTGCACGCGGCCATCGTCGACAGTGCCTGTGGCTACGCGGCGCACTCCCTGATGCCCGTGGACGCCGCCGTCCTGACGGTGGAGTACAACGTGAACTTCCTCAAGCCCATCGCGACCATGCTCGCGACGATGATGGCCGTGAGCCAGCGGGAGACCTCGGGGTGATGCGTCCCGGATGACCGGGCTTCAGCGCCTGCCCATGGCGCCGAAGCTCCCGCGCATCTTCGTCACGCTCACTTCATCAGCGCGCCAGTGTCCGCCGCGAAGTAGTGGTCGTCGTCCAGGTCGGCCAGGAGCCCGGGCTCGACGGGACGCCAGCCGAGCTGTTCGCGCGTGAGGGCGCTCGACGCGGTGGCATCGCGCCCGAAGAACATGCCCAGGACCCCCAGGAAGTTGCCCGCCTCTTCTGGCGCCTTCGAGACGACCGGCACCCCCAACCGGCGGCCGATGACGCTCGCGATCTCCCGGGTGGGCACGCCCTCGTCAGCGACGGCGTGGAGCCTGGAACCCGCGGGGGCTCGCTCCAGCGCGAGCCGGAAGAGCCGGGCCGCGTCGAACCGGTGCACGGAGGACCAACGGTGCGCCCCATCCCCGACGTAGACGGCCATGCCATTCCGGCGCGCGGAGGTGATGAGATGCGGCACGAAGCCATGGTCCCCCTTGCCGTGGACCGACGGCGGAAGCCGCACGATGGACGAGCGCACGCCGCGCGCCGCCAGCGCGATCATCACATCCTCCGACAGGCCGCGCCCCTGCGAGGCCGCCGGGTCGGTCTCCACGGAGGCACGCCCCTTCGCGAGGCCAAATATCCCCGAGGCAATGACGAGGGGCCGCTGGGAGCCCTGGAGCTCCGCGCCCATCGCCTCGATCGCGCGCGTGTCGGCGCGCATGGAAGCCTCGTAGTTGGAGAAGTCGTGGATGAACGCCAGGTGGATGACGCCGTCCGCCTTCGCCGCTCCCGCGCGCAGGCTGTCCGGGTCGTCCAGCGAACCGCGATGCACCTCCGCCCCCGCCGCCTCCAGGGCTCGGGCCGAAGCGTCCGAGCGGGCAAGGCCCACCACCTGATGCCCCGCCCCCAGGAGTTCAGGGACGACCGCCGAGCCGATGAAACCAGACGCACCCGTCACGAATACGCGCATGGAAAGCTCCTTGATGTCAGCTGCTGACATCACTAGTAACAAGTGATGTCAGTGACTGCAATCAGGTTATGCTTGGGCCCATGGGCCGCTGGGAACCCAACGCACGAGACCGGCTGGCACAGGCCGCGATAACCCTGTTCCTGGAGTACGGGTACGACCGGACGACGGTGGAGGAGATCGCCGCGCGCGCGGGGCTCACCGAGCGGACGTTCTTCCGCTACTTCACCGACAAGAAGGAGGTCCTGTTCGGGGGCTCGGAAGCGCTCCACGAACGCATCGTCTCCACCATCGCGGAGGCGCCCCAGGAGACCGCGCCGCTCGATACGGTCGCCGCCGCCCTCGAGTCCATGGCTCCCTTCTTCAAGGACCGCCGTGACCATGCCCGGGCGCGCCAGGCACTCCTCGCCGCGCACGCGGAGCTGCGGGAGCGCGAGCTGATCAAGCTGGCCTCTCTCGCCTCGGCTGCCGCGGACGCGCTTCGAAAGCGCGGCGTCACCGAGCCCACCGCGAGCCTGGCCGCCGAGGCCGGCATCGCCGTCTTCAAGGTCGCGTTCGAGCGCTGGCTCGAGGACCCGAAGGCGCAGGACCTCTCACGGCACATCCAGCTCGGCCTCGAAGAGCTCCGGGCCGTCACCGCGAGCACCAGCACCACCGTGACGCCAGCCGCGCCGCCACGGCAGCCCGCCAGGCCGGCCAGGGCCCGCAAGCCCTGACGCGGTCCGCCCTACTGGCGCAGGCTTCAGTCCTCGCCGCGCCCGGTGACCTCCAGCGTGCCGTTGACGGTCTGCCGGATGCCCTCGGACTGCGTGGACTGTGTGCACTTCGAGCAGTCGCTCGTGGGGCAGGACCAGAGGGACGTTCTCGTCCCCGGCTCGTCCCCGGACTTCAGCGTCCACGTCTCGCTCTTGCACGCGCGCACCAGCAGGGGGTTCTTCTTCGAGCCATCCTCGAGGAAACTGCTTTCATGCACGCGGATGCACCGGTCCTGCTGCACCTGGGACACGAAGCCCACCGTCTGCCCGGGCAGCGCCTTCACCGTCGTGCTGCTGAAGTGCACCTTACCGTCCGTGCTGGCGGTGATGGTCACCAGCACGTCCGCCTGGGGAGGCGTCGGGTTCACCGCGCAGGGCTGCACCGGCCCGCTGTCGGACGATCCTGCTTCG
Source organism: Corallococcus exiguus (assembly GCF_009909105.1). Classification (NCBI taxonomy): domain Bacteria; kingdom Pseudomonadati; phylum Myxococcota; class Myxococcia; order Myxococcales; family Myxococcaceae; genus Corallococcus; species Corallococcus exiguus. Next base: position 850,183 of record NZ_JAAAPK010000001.1, on the reverse strand, counting down.
GAGGAGGGGGGACGGGTACCACCGCTGGCACAGGCCAGCAGCAGCCCGGTGAGGCACAGCGGAAAGAGGACGCGGCTTCGCATGGGAGACCTCCAGGAGGATGAGAACGGACGACGGCTCAGCATCTAGCGTGCCACGCGGCGGGTCCGCTGCTCACGTCCCCTTCGCCGTAAGCCCCAGCTCCTTCAGCCGCCGCCCCAGCGCGCGCTTCGACACCTCCAGCGTGCGCACCATCGCGTCCAGGTCGCCGCCGCAGGCCTCGAAGCAGCGGGTGATTTCGTCCGCGCCCAGGTCCCCGGCGGTGCGCAGGTTCGGGCTGCGCTCGATGAGGTCGTAGACGGACGGGCGCGGAATGCCCAACGCGTCCGCCGTGGCCTTCAGGTCCCACGCGCTCGCCCGCAGCGCGGCCAGCAGCTCCGCCTCCGTCACCTGCGACGGCTTGCGCCGGGGCACCGCCACCTCGCGCGCCTCCGGAGCCCCCGCGGGCATCGCCGCCGGATCCCGAGCAGGTGCCACGGCACCGGAGGCCGCAGCGCCCAGCGCTTCGTCCAGCTGTGGATCCACCTGCAGCCGCGCCTGCCCCCGGCTTCCAATGACCAGCTGCCGCGTGAGGTTGCGAAGCTGCCGGATGTTCCCCGGCCACGCCGCCCGCACCAGCCGCGACGCCAGCGCCGCGGGCAGCCACGGCTCCGCGTGCGGATCCTCCGTGTCCAGCCGCGCCGCCTCTCCCAGCGCCGCCAGCTCCTCGCGCGCGAAGTGGAAGAACAACCGGCCCACGTCCTCGCGCCGCTCGCGCAGGGCGGGGACGCGCAGGTCGTAGCCCGCCAACCGGTGCAGCAACGGCGCCTTGAAGCGCCCGTCGCGGATCTGATCCTCCAGGTGCGCGTCCGTCGCGGCGATGAGCCGCACGTCGACCGTCACCGGCTGGCTGGCGCCCACGGGGTACAGCTCCCCCGTCTCCAACACGCGCAGGAGCATCACCTGCACTTCCGGCGGCGCCTCGCCCACCTCGTCCAGGAACAGCGTGCCCCCGTGCGCGGCGCGGAAGAAGCCCTCGCGGTCCTGGGTGGCTCCGGAGTACGCGCCCTTGCGCGAACCGAACAGCTCCGCCGCCGCCAGCTCCTTGGGGATGGCTCCCAGGTTGACGCTGACGAAGCGCTCCTCCCGGCGCGGTGACAGCCGGTGGATGGCCTGCGCCACCAGCTCCTTGCCCGTGCCCGTCTCGCCCCGGATGAGCACCGACACGTCCAGGTCCGCCACCCGCTCGATGTGCTTGCGCAGCCGACGCAGGCCCGCGCTCTCGCCCACCATGCCAGGCGTGTCCGCCATGCCCTCGCCGTCCAGCTCCACCGTGTGCAGCAGCAGCACCACGCGGCCCGACAGCTCCAGCGCCACTCCGTCCATCAACTCCGCCGGCCCGAAGTCCCTCGCGCCCTGGAGCAGCACGCCCGCCGCGACCACGTGCGTGCCATCCTCCGGCACCGTCAGGCGTACGCCCCCATCCGGCAGAGCGGAGAGCTCCAGCGGCTTGCGGCTCACGAACGGATCCGCCAGCGGCAGCCCCAGCGAGCTGCCCGGCTTCGCGAAGTCCGGCGCGTTGCGAGACAGGGCCAGGGTCCGCCCCGCCACCACCGCGTCCAACAGCAGCCGCTCCCCCACGCGCCGGGGCACCGGATGGGACACCACCGTCAGCGCGGGCACGGCGCGGGGAGCCACCCGCGAGCCTCCGCGCTCCTTCATCGCGGCCGTGGAGACATCGGCGAGGGGGTCGTGCGGCATGGCCCACGACCCTACCGCACCCGCTCCCGGCTTCCCGCGCCGTCAGCGCTTCGCCGCCTTGGGCGCCAGGCTCACCGTGACGGTGTAGTTGCCGGAGCCCTGGCTGAACGACACCGTGGAGGAGATGTCGTAGTTGGCGCTCTTCGCGATGACGCCCGGGCCGGAGGCGTGCGACCAGCGGTTGTCCCACCACAGCACGAACTGGTCCGTCGACGGGCTGGCGCCGCACGAGTACGTCACGGCTCCCTCGTCCCCCATCAGCCCCCAGTTGGGCTCCGCGGTGAACAGGTTCTGCGGTCCCCCCTGCGTCGACACGTTGGGCGGCGTCGACGGGCTGAGGGCCCCGTGGTCGATGGTGGGAGTGCCCGGCAGCCAGTTGGCACCGCTGGTGTTGTTGGCGACGAAAATCACGGAGGGAGTGCCCATGGTCTTGCTCCTAGGTGGGTTGAGGTGACGCCTCCTCCCCCAAAGCAACCGCGATGCCACGCCCCGCTCCCTCGGAGGAGTCGCTCCGGCCCCCCCTTTCGACGCGTCGAACCGCGTCGGCCGACCCGTCGGGCCGCGTGCCGCACTGCGTTTTCGAACACTCCGCGTCATGTTCTTGAGAACTGGGAACCTACCGGGTTGAGGCGGCCCCGCTCACGCGGGTAGCGTGGGAGGACATGCCGACGACCCCCGAACGCCTTGTCTTCCAGCAGAGCTTCGAAGGGCTGATTCGCGCCCTGGGTGACCACCTGGACGAGCCCTGCGCGCGGCAGCTGCGCGACGCCGGCATCGACCCTCGCGGGAAGCTGGCGGTGGCCTATCCCCTGGAGGTGTGGGTGGAGTCGCTGAAGCTGGCGTCGTCCGTGCTCGCGCCCGCGGCCACGCTGGACGACGGCGCGGAGGTGGTGGGCCGGCGCTTCCTGGAGGGCTACGGGTCCACGCTCATTGGCAGCGCGCTCCTGGCGGGCGTGCGGCTGTTGGGGCCGCACCGGATGCTGGAGCGGATGACGCGCAACCTGCGCACGGGCACCAACTACCTGGAGGCGCGGCTGGAGCAGACGGGGCCCACGCGCTACGTGCTCACCTGCCGCCCGGTGGTGATCGCCGGCTTCTACCGGGGCCTCTTCTCCGCCGGCCTGGAGATGAGCGGCGCGCATGGCGCCTCCGTGGTGCTGATGAGGGCCGCGGGCGACGCGGCCGTGTACGACCTGTCCTGGCAGCCGGAGAAGGGCGTGGGCAAGCCCCCCGAAGCGAAGCCCCTCCCCCCCCGAGGCCCCCAGCCGAGGAGCTGAGCGGGCCCTATATTCGGCCCATGCTCCGCATCCCGAAAACCGCCGTGGTGGTGCTCGCGCTGGCCCTCGCTTCCGGGGCCCTGGCCGCGAGCGGCAGTCCCCAGCTCCAGACGTACTTCCAGGGCTCGGTGGACAGCCCCACCTACCAGCAGCAGGCCTTCCAGCGGGTGGCGAAGGCCTGGAAGCAGCCGGGCCCCAAGGGCACGCCGGCCCTGGGCAAGAAGACCATCGTCCAGGCCGTGCTCGACAAGGACGGCAAGCTGATCTCCACCGCCATCCTCACCGAATCCGGCGCCAAGGCCTGGGACGCCGCCGCGCTCGCCGCGGTGAAGAAGGCGGCGCCCTTCCCGCCCATGCCCAAGGGCACCACCACGCCCACGGTGGAGGCCCACTTCCACTTCGCGTGGGTCAGCTCACCTTGATGACAATCTTCCCGAAGTGCGCGCCCTGCTTCATGTGCTCGAAGGCGGCGCGCGCTTCCGCGAAGGGGAACACGCGGTCCACCACCGGGTGGACGTCATGGAGCGTGAACGCGCGCGTCAGCGCCTCGAAGGACTGACGGTGGCCCACGAACACGCCCTGCACGCGCAGGTTCTGCATCAGGATGGGGACCAGGGACACGGAGCCCGCCCCGCCGGACAGCACGCCGATGACGGACACGGTGCCGCCCACGCGCAGCGCCTTGAGTGACTTCTCGAACGTCCCCGAGCCGCCCACCTCCACCACGTGGTCCACGCCCACGCCTCCGGTGAGCGTGCGCGCCGCCTTCTCCCAGTCCGGGGTGGTGACGTAGTTGATGCCCTCCTGCGCGCCCAGCTTCAGGGCCCGCTCCAGCTTGTCGTCGCGGCTGGACGTGGCGATGACGTGCGCGCCGAACAGCCGGGCAATCTGCAGCGCGAAGATGGACACGCCGCCCGTGCCCTGGACCAGCACCGTGTCCCCGGCCTTGAGCGCACCTTGAGTGACGAGCGCGCTCCACGCGGTCACCGCCGCGCACGGCAGCGTGGCGGCCTCCTCGTCGGTGAGGTACGCGGGCGTGAGCACCACGCCGTCCTCGTGCAGGAGCATCGTGTCCGCGAGCGCGCCATCCAGCGGCCCGCCCAGCGTGGTGGCGGTGATGGCCTTCGTCGGCTCACCGGCCTGCCAGCCCTGCGCGAACAGCGTCATCACCCGGTCGCCTGGCTTCACGCGGGTGACGCCCGGCCCCACCGCGTCCACCACGCCCGCGCCATCTGAGTTGGGCACCAGCGGCAGCTTCTGGCGAGGGTTGTAGCGGCCCTCCACCATCATCAGGTCGCGCGAGTTGAGGCTCGTGGCCTTCACGCGCACGCGCACCTGGAAGGGTCCAGGCACGGGGTCCGGCCGCTCCGCGCGCACCAGGTTGTCCAGACCGAAGGCACCGCGAATCTCGTAGACGTTCATGGCTCAAGAACTTAGAGCCAGGACCCTCCACCGAACAGGGTCCCACCATGTCACTGCTTCAGAAGTTGATGGAACACGCCTCGCTCCACGAGCCCTGCGGGACGGCCGGGAAGCGGGCCCAGCTCAAGGCCGGACTCCCAGCCTCCGCCACGACGAAGCAGGTGGACGGAGACCTGACGCTGACGGAGGGAACGGACCTCGTCTTCGAAGAGGGCCGTGTCCACGTGAAGGGCCACCTCCTCCTGGAGGACCAGTCCCGCCTGCTGGTCGCGGGGGACCTGGTGGTGGAGGGCAACATCATCCACGAAGGATTCGACTACGCCCTGCTCTTCGCGGGCGGCTCCATCCAGGCGGACAACCTCCTCTTCCACGGCGAGCTGGTCGCGCTGGGAAGCCTCACCCTGCGCGGCGGGGCCTGGACCTACTACAACGACTACTCAACCTACGCGGACACGCTGACGGCTCGCGCGGTGGTGGCCGACGACCGCGCGGACGCCGTGGACCAGGTCCACGCGGACACGCACCTCCAAGGACACTCCCAGGTCATCGCAGGGGCGCTGGAGCAGTTGCTGCACCCCGAGGCCTGGAGCCGATACCAGCAGGGCTCCTACGCCGCGCTGGCCAGACATCTGCGCCAGGGCCAGCCGTTGCTGCGCGATTCACCTCCACCGCGCAAGTAATTGCCGGGAGCACCCGGGACGTCCTTCTTCTGGAAATACAGGACCGGCATGTTCGTTCTGTTTTTCTCCCAAGGAGGGCTTTACCCATGTCACGTTTCTTCAGTCGTCCCGCGGTGCTGGCGTGCGCGCTGGCACTGGGGCTCCAGGCCTGCGGCGGCAGCGAGCTTCCCCCCGAGTCCATCGCCCCGAGCGCGCCCGAGGTCCAGGCGCAATCCCTGACACAGGACACGGCGCCGGACATCCTGGCGCAATTGCAGGCGGTCCCCGGCCTCACGGTGTTGCAGGAGCGGCCGCCCAGCCCGTCGGGCGCGCGCATCTTCGTGCTGGCCTATGACCAGCCGGCGGACCACCTGCACCCCAATGGCACGCGCTTCCAGCAGCGGATGACGCTGGTCTTCCGGAACGCGGAGGCGCCCATGGTGCTGGCCAGCACGGGCTACGGCATCAGCACGTCCCCCGGCCAGACGGAGCCCACCTTCCTGCTGCAGGGCAACCAGCTGCAGGTGGAGCACCGCTTCTTCGGGCCCTCCATTCCGCAGCCCGCGAACTGGCGGCTGCTCAGCATCGAGCAGGCGGCGGCGGACCACCACCGCATCGTCCAGGCGTTCAAGCCGCTCTTCCCGGGCAAGTGGATCAGCACCGGCGGCAGCAAGGGCGGCATGACGTCGCTCTATCACCGGGCGTTCTTCCCGCGAGACGTGGATGCCACGGTGGCCTACGTGGCGCCCAACAGCTACGGCACGCAGGACCCGCGCTACGTGAAGTTCCTGAGCAAGCTGGGCACGCCCGCGTGCCGCGAGAGCATCCGCGGCTTCCAGCGTGAAGTGCTGGAGCGGCGCACGGAGACGGAGCCGCTCTTCCAGGCGACGGCCGCGGCGTACTACGGCAGCACCTACGACTTCCTGGGCGTGGACAAGGCGCTGGAGTTCAGCGCCCTCGAGTTCGCCTTCGCCTTCTGGCAGTACGGCGACGCGTCGCTGTGTGACGAGATTCCCCCGCCGGGAGGCTCCGCGCAGGGGCTGGTGGACTTCCTGGATTATGTGGTCGGCCTCTCGTACATGAGCGACGGGGACCTGGACTACTACGCGCCCTACGACTTCCAGGCCGCCACGCAGCTGGGCAGCTACGCGTCCGACGAGGCCCACCTGCGCGGCGTCCTGCGCTATCCCCGGGGCTACGACCCGCGGGCGCTCGTGCCCTTCGACATGCGGCCGTACCCCTTCAACCCCTTCGTGATGCCCATCGTAGAGGGCTGGGTGAAGGCGTTCGGCGAGCGCATCCTGCTCGTCTACGGAGAGAACGACCCCTGGTCCACGGGCGCGTTCAGCGTGAGCGCGCGCAATGACTCCTACCGGTTCTACCAGCCGGGCGGCAACCACGGCTCCCGCATCACGGGCCTGCCGGAGGCGGAGCAGGCCGTGGCGCTGGAGCGGCTGCGGAGCTGGGCGGGGCTGCCCACGGAGAGCGCCGCCACCCTGAGCCTGCGGGCCCGGAGCGCGGCGTCCGCGGACCTGCCCGTCACCACGGGCGTGGTGGACCGCCGCCGCGGCCCGCCGCGCGACTGACCCTTTCAGGGCCGTTCGGCCGTCACCTCGCGGGCCACGTCCAGGAAGGCGCGGAACGCGGGGGACACCTGGGCGCGGCTGGGGAAGTAGAGGAACAACCCCTCCATCCACGCCGCGTAGGGTTCCAGGACCAGCTTCAGGGTGCCGCGCTTCAAGCGCGGCACGATGGTGGGCTCAAAGGCATACATGAGCGCCAGGCCCGCCTCCGCCATCGCCACCAGCACCTCCTCGTTGGTGGCGAGCACGGGGCCGCGCACGGGGATGCGCCAGGTCTTCTTGCCGCGCTCCAACTCCCACGCGTACTTCGCGCCGGTGGTCGGCAGGAGGATGTTCACGCAGTCGTGTTCCAGCAGGTCCTCCGGGCGCTGGGGCGTGCCCTTGCGCTTGAGGTACGCGGGCGAGCCCACCACCACGTAGCGGAACCGCTTGGACAGACGCACCTGCACCATGTCCCGCTCGACGGCCTCGAACGGGCGGATGCCCGCGTCCAGGCCCTCCGCGACGATGTCCACGAAGCGGTCCTCGATGCGCAGCTCCACCTCCACCTGGGGATGGCGCTGGGCGAAGCGCAGCAGGATGGGCGTCACCACCGTGGACAGGGAGATGGTGGGCACGGACAGCCGCACGCGGCCCGTGACCTCGCCCGCGCTGGCCGTGGCGGTCTCCAGCGCCTCCAGGGCCTGCGCCACGGAAGGACCGGCGCGCTCCAGCAGCCGCTGGCCCGCGTCCGTCAGCGCCACGCTCCGCGTCGTGCGGGTCAGCAGCGGCACGCCCAGCCGTGATTCCAGCTGGCGCACCTGCTGGCTCAGCGCGGACGGGGAGATGCCCAGCTCGATGGCCGCCGCCGCGAAGCTGCGCCGGCGTCCCACGGCGAGGAAGGCGTTCAGGGCATTGAGGGGCGTGGTGGCCATTCGGAAGTTTTCCGACATGCCGCGTGCGGATTCCATCCGTTTCGCGAACAGCCTCCCAGGGACATCTTTCCGGGCGTCGGAAGCGACACATTCCCTCAGGAGCACTGCCCATGATTTCCGCTCGCGGTTACGCGGCCCCGGATGCCTCTTCCCCTCTTGCCCCCTTCCCCTTCGAGCGCCGCGAGCCCGGCCCGCGCGACGTGCAGCTGGACGTCCTCTACTGCGGCGTCTGCCATACGGACCTGCACATGGCCCGGAACGACTGGGGCTTCTCGGCCTACCCGCTGGTGCCGGGGCACGAAATCGTGGGCCGCGTCGTCCGCGTGGGCAGCGAGGTGACGAAGTTCCGCCCGGGAGACCTGGCGGGCGTGGGCACGATGGTGGACTCGTGCCGCGCCTGCACGGACTGCCGGGACGGGTACGAGCAGTACTGCAAGGTCCAGGGCGTCCTGACCTATGGCAGCCGGGAGAAGGACGGGAAGGGCATCACGCAGGGCGGGTATTCGGACCGGCTCGTGGTGGACGAGCACTTCGCGCTGAAGGTGCCCGCGAACCTGGACCCCGCGGCGGTGGCGCCGCTGCTCTGCGCGGGCATCACCACGTACTCACCGCTGCGGCACTGGAAGGTGGGGCCGGGGCAGAAGGTGGGCGTGGTGGGGCTGGGCGGGCTGGGGCACCTGGGCGTGAAGTTCGCGCTCGCGCTGGGCGCGCACGTGACCGTCTTCAGCCACACGGACCGCAAGAAGCAGGATGCGCTGCGGATGGGCGCCCACGAAGTGGTCGTGTCATCGAGGCCGGAGGAGATGGCGGCGAAGGCGAACAGCCTCGACTTCATCCTCGACACCGTCTCCGCGGCCCACGACGTCAACGCCTACCTGGAGCTGCTGCGGCGCGACGGGCACCTGGTGCTGGTGGGCTTCCCGGCCCGGCCGCTGGAGGTGGCCCCCGTCTCGCTCCTCTCCCGGCGCGCGAGCTTCTCCGGCTCCGGCACCGGCGGCCTGCCGGAGACGCAGGCCATGCTCGACTTCTGCGGCGAGCACGGCATCGTCTCCGACATCGAACTGATTCCCATTCAAGGCATCAACGAAGCGTTCACGCGGCTGGAGAAGGGCGACGTGAAGTACCGCTTCGTCATCGACCTCAAGAGCCTGGGTTGACCTTCATGGCGAGCATCGGGCGGTACGCCGCCCGGTAGGACCAGGCCAGGAAGATTTCGGCCGCCAGGAGCATCACGGCCAGGCCCAGGCCCGACGGCGCGAGGAAGGCGTGCGTCAGGAAGATGTTCACGATGACCGGGGCGATGAGCGCCAGCGCCAGCGGGACGAAGCGGTTGGCCAGCAGCAGCAGGCCCACCACCGTCTCCGTGCCCTTCACCAGCGCGAACAGGAAGCCCGTCGCCTTCATCGCGATGCCAAAGGCCACCGCCGGATCCGCCGGGTTCAGGTCCTTGGGCATGGGAATGAACTCCAGGAACCCGTTCAGGCCGAAGACGAAGAACACCAGCCCCATGAATACGCGGGCCGCCGTCGGCAGGAAGCGGGCGAACGACTTCTTCTTCGGGGTGGCGTCCACCCCGGGGGTGGAGGAGGAAAGGGTGGCGTCCATGACGTGCTCCGTTCAGGTGGAAATCGTGGGCCTTCTACTCCACGTCGATTCAGGCCCACACGAATCGACACGCCCCGCGTTTTTCAGCGGTTCGGCACTCCGCCTACATGGCCGTACGTCCGAGCGCGCAGCCGCAGCACCTGGTACGTGGCGCCGCAGAGGAACAGGCCCAGCAGCGTCGCCAGGGCGGCCTGCACCAGGGGGGACTGCGGGCTGTCGGCCAGGGGCTTGTCGGCGGGCAGCCGGGTCAGCGTCTCGTTGATACCCGGCACCAGCAGCACCATGAAGCTGGCGGAGTACGTGAGGGTCCGCACGTACTCCGTGGCGCGGCCGAACACGCCCAGGCCTGGCGCCGCCGCGCCCACCGCCATGAGCAGCAGCGCGATGAGCCCCAGCGCGTGGCCCGGGTTGAAGCCGCCCGTGCTGGACAGGCCGAACGACGTCACCACCGACGTCACCATGCTGGCGACGTACGCCTTGCCGACACGCGTCCCCGGGTCGATGCGCCCGTCGCGCACGAAGGCCCAGACGCCGAAGACGATGGGAGGCACGCTCACGAGCGTGTGGATGATGCCCAGGAGGGACAGGGGGTTCGCCATGACAGGACTCCAGATGAGAGGGATTGAGCTTCAGGCCAGCAGGTATTCGCGGATCATCACGCGGGCGCGGTGCAGGCGGCTCTTCACCGCCGCCGGCTCCAACGACAGGCGCTCGGCCATCTCGCGGATGGAGAGCGCTTCGAAGTCGCGCAGCACGACGACCTCCAGGTACTGCGGCGGCAGCGACTCCAGCGCGGACGCCATGTCCAGCCGCAGCGAGTCCGGCGTGTGCGCGGACATCCACTGGTCCACGAGCGCTTCCTCGTAGGGGTCGTTCCTCAGCACCGTGCGGGCCAGCCGGCGGCACTCGCGCTGGACGATTCGGAACATCCACCCGGAGAACGACGCCAGCTTGCGCACGGCGGACAGCTGGCGGGACATCACCAGCAGGGCCTCCTGGACCGCGTCGTCCACGTCGCTGATGAGGCAGCGCTTCTGCGCATAGCGCCGGAGGTTCGGCTGCTGGAGTTGCAGCAGGTGCACCATCGCGTCGCGGTCACCGGCGTGGGCCGCGAGCAACAGCGCGTCGGGAGTGGTGGTCGAACCCATGGAGGCGGCCTCGTGCGACGGGGAAAATCCCCATTCGCCAGATAAGAGGCGGCCACGAGGCGAATGGATTCGCGGCCCTGCTGATTTTTCTCCAGCCCCGCCCAACCGCTGGAAATGCCAGGGGTTTCAGCGCCAGAGGTTGGTGCGTGCCAGCTCCAGCACCTCGTTGGTGCGGCCGTTGAGCAGGGCCTTGATGCCGAACAGGGTGAAGCCCGCTGCCATGGCCGCGGTGATGCGCGGTGGCATCACCAGCTCCGCCTTGCTGACCACGGCGTCCACCAGCACGGGCCCAGGCGTCGCGAGCGCCAGTTGGATGGCTTCATCCACCTGCGCCGGGTCCTCCACGCGCAGGCCCTTGACGCCCACGGCCTCCGCCAGCGCGGCGAAGTTCGGGTTCTGGAGCGCCGTGCCCACGTCGAGCATGCCGCCCACCTGCTGTTCCATGGCCACGAAGCCCAGGGAGCTGTTGTTGAACACCACGACCTTGATGGGCAGCCCCAGCTGCACCAGGCCGATGAAGTCCCCCATCAGCATCGTGAAGCCGCCGTCACCGGAGAAGGAGATGACCTGCCGGTCCGGGAAGGCCTTCTGCGCGCCAATGGCCTGCGCCAAGGCACTCGCCATGGAGCCGTGGTTGAAGGACCCCACCAACCGCCGGCCGCCCTTCATGGTCGCGTAGCGCGCGGCCCAGACCGTGGGCAGGCCCACGTCGCAGGTGAAGATGGCGTCGTCCGCCGCCTGGAGGTCGAACGCGCGGGCCACCTGCGGCGGGTGGATGGGCTTCCTGCCCACCGTGCCCTGCCCCAGCGAGTCCAGCTCCTCGCGCGTCTTGCGGTAGTGCACGAGCGCGCGCTCCAGGTGCTTCGTGTCGCGCTTCGCTTCGATGCGGGGAAGGAGCGCCTGGACGGTGGCGGACACGCTGCCCACCACGCCCAGGTCCACCCGCGTGCGCTTGCCGATGTTCTCCGCGCGCACGTCCACCTGGATGATCCGCGTATCGGCGCCGTCCGGGTAGAACTGCCGGTAGGGGAAGTCCGTGCCCAGCATCAGGAGCACGTCGCAGTCGATCATCGCCCAGTATCCAGACGCGTAGCCGATGAGCCCCGTGAGCCCCACGAAGTGGGGGTTGTCCTTCTCCACGAACTCCTTGCCTCGGAGCGCGGAGACGACGGGCGCCTGGAGCCGCTTCGCCAGCTCCACCACCTGAGCGCCCGCGCCCTCGCAGCCCGCGCCGCACAGCAGCGTCACGCGCCCGCCGCGGTTGAGCAGCGCGGCCATCTGCTCCACCTGCGCGGATGAGGGCATCAGCTGGGACAGCGACGCGCGCAGCGATTCCGGCGTAGGGGCGCGAGCGTCCTCCGCCTTCAGCATGGCGATGTCGCCGGGGAGCACCACCACGGCCACGCCGCCCTTGCCCACCGCGCTGCGGACGGCGATCTCCGCCGTGCGCTGCATCTGGTTGGGCCCGGAGACCAGCTCGCAGTAGTGGCTGCACTCCTTGAAGAGCGACTCCGGATGGGTCTCCTGGAAGTAGCCGGTGCCCAGCTCCACGGAGGGAATCTGCGCGGCGATGGCCAGCACCGGCGCCCGGCTGCGGTGGCAGTCATACAGGCCGTTGATGAGGTGCAGGTTGCCGGGGCCGCAGCTCCCCGCGCACACGGCGAGCTGCCCGGTGAGGTGCGCCTCCGCGCCCGCTGCGAAGGCGGCGGCCTCCTCGTTGCGCATGGGCACCCATTCGATGTCGCCCCGGCGGCGCAGCGAGTCCGTGAGGGCGTTCAAGCTGTCGCCCACCACGCCATAGATGCGCTTCACCCCCGCGAGCGCGAGGACCTCCACGAACTGGTCCGCCACCGTCTTCTTCATGGTCCATCCCTCGCCTGGGCCGGTTCACCCTGGGCGAAGATGTGCACCGTCCCGCTGGCTCGCGACCGGCCGTGCAGCCGGGCCCCCAGCAAGGCTGGCTGCCCGGTGCAGTCGGGCGGTCGCCATTCGCCGCGCCCCGAGCACCGTTCGCCGCGCCATTCAGGTCACTGGCGGCATGGCCCCTGGAGGCAGGTACCGTCCGCGACATCGTGGGGCCATGCGAAGCCCCCTGCTGTTGTCCGCTGTCACGGCGCTGCTGCTCACCCTGCCCGCCTCCGCCGCCGAGGACCCGGGCCGCGCCCACGTCCGCGCCGCCGCCGAGGCCATGGGCGGCGAGGCTCGGCTCCGCGCGCTCAAGAGCCTGCGTCTTCGAGGCGTGGGCCACTGGAACCTGCTGGAGCAGTCCGAGCGCCCCACGCCGCCCTTCCTCGTCATGTACGAGCAGTTCGAAGAGGTGCGCGACCTGCGCCGGGGCCGCCTGAGCCAGAAGTCGGAGAGCCGCGGGATGGTGATGGATGAGTGGAAGGGAGTGACGATGCTGCTGGCCGACGGCGTTGCGGCAGCGGACTTCCAGGGCAAATGGAGACCGCTGGGCGCCGCGCAGCTCCAGGACATGCAGGAGCGACTGACCTTCGCGCCGGAGCACGTCTTGCTCGCGGCCCTGGACGCCAAGGACCTGCGAGCCCAGGCGGACACGGTGCTGCAGGAGGTGCCCCACCACGTCGTCACCTTCCATCAGGACCGCGCGAGCGTGCGCCTGTTCCTCAACGCCCGCACGGGCCTGCCCACCGCCGTGGAGACGGTGGACGCGCATCCGGAGGACCCTTTCTGGAGCGTCTGGGGAGACGTGCGAACCGTGTTGTCCTTCCAGGCGTGGACGTTGGAGCCGGGAGGCCTGCGCTACCCGCGCCACTGGGAGTGGGCGCGCAACGGTCAGGCCCACCACTCCGTCACGGTGACGGCGGTGACGGTGGATCCGCCGCTCGCGGACGCGGACTTCGCCGTGGCGGATGACGTGAAGCAGGGCTTCGAGGCCCGCCGCGCGAGGAAGCTGGACGAAGCCCCCGCGGTCCGTCCGGAAGCCCCGCCCGTGGAGGTGGCGCCAGGTGTGGTGCAGCTGCCGGGAGCGTGGAACGTGGCGCTGGTGGCGCAAGACGACGGCGTGGTGGTGGTGGAGGGCCCGCTCGCGTCCGGCTATTCGGCGCGAGTGCTGGACGAGGCCGCGAAGCGCTTCCCAGGCATGAAGGTGAAGGCCGTGGTGTCCACCAGCGACGCATGGCCGCACATCGGCGGACTGCGCGAGTACGTGGCCCGGGGCATCCCGGTGTACGTGCTGGACCTCAACCGCACGCTGGTGGAGCGGCTGGTGGCGGCGCCACGCACGCTCGTGCCGGACACGCTCGCCAGGAAGCCGCGAGCAGCGAAGCTCCAGGTCGTCGACGCGCGGCGCGTGCTGGGCACCGGGAAGAACCGGCTGGAGCTCGTCCCGGTGCGCACGGAGACGGGGGAGCGGATGCTGTTCGCGTGGCTACCGGAGCACCGGCTGCTCTACACGTCCGACCTGGTGCAGCCCCAGCCGGACGGCACGTTCTTCAACGTGCAGCAGGTGGACGAAACGGTGGAGGTGGCCGCGCGAGAGAAGCTCCCGGTGTCCCAGGTGTTCGGCATGCACCTGAAGCCCACGGATTGGAGCACCCTCACCACCGCCGTGGACAAGGTCCGCAAGCCCTGAGGCCCTCGGCCAAGAACCCTGTCGCCACCGATGAGAAAGTGAGAACCCAGCCGGGCCACCCCGTCGGCGGCGCACAGCGAAAACCTGTCCGACTGTCGGACAGGTTTTGGAAGACCGCGCCCGGCGGGCGCGGGCCAACCTGGGCTGTCGGGCGGCTTCAGCGAGCCCGGCCCAGTCGCCGCTCCAGGTGCTCGCGGCGGCTACGACTCACGCGCAGGCGCATGCCGCTTCGCAGCACCACCACCTGCTCCGTGGGCGAGGGCCGGTGCACTTCTTGAATGCACGCCACGTTGACGATGGCGGAGCGGTGGATGCGCACGAAGCGCTCCGGGTCCAACCGCGCCTCCAGGGCCGCCAGGCTCTCGCGCAGCACGTGGGCCTTGCCGTCCGCGTGCAGCGTGACGCAGTAGTCGTCCGCCTCTACCCACTCGATGTCCGCGACCGGGACGAGCACGGAGCGCAGCCCCACCCGCACCAGCAGCCGGTCCGCGGGAGGCTCGGCGGGCCTTGGTGCCGGGCCCGCGTCCGCCAGCAGGTCCGCGAGTCGCCGTCCCAGCTCGGCGGCCTCGCCAGCGCGCAGCCTCTGACGAGCCCGTGCCAGCGCCTCGTCGAAGCGCGCGTCGTCGAAGGGCTTCACCAGGTAGTCCACCGCGTGCACGTCGAAGGCCTTCACGGCGAAGGTGTCGAACGCGGTGATGAAGATGACAGTGGGCATCTGCTCCACGCCCACTTCGCGCAGCACTCCGAAGCCATCCAGCTCCGGCATCTGCACGTCCAGCAGCACCAGGTGAGGACGCTGGGCACGGATGGCATCCACCGCTTCGCGGCCGTCGCGGCACTCGCCGCACACCACCGCGTCCGGATGGCGTGCCAGGGCCTGCCGCAATCCCTTCCGGGCCAGCGGCTCGTCGTCCACCAGCAGCACCCGCAGCTCAGCCATGCGCCACCCCAGCGGCGCCCGGAATGGAACGCCAGGGCAGCAGGACCGTGGCCACGGTGCCCTGCCCTTCCGCATTGGCGACTCCCAGCCGCCCCGCTTCGCCGTAGAGCTGCGACAGACGCGCGCGCGTGTTCGACAGGCCGATGCCCGTTGCCGCTTCCAGGTCGAAGTCCCGAGGCAACCCCGGACCGTCGTCACGCACGGTCAGCTCCAGCGCGTCTCCGCACCGCCGTGCGCCGATGCGCAGCACCCCGGCTGCGGAGCGCACGCCGATGCCGTGGCGGAGCGCGTTCTCCGCGAGCGGCTGGAGCACCAGATGGGGCACTCGGGCCTCCAGCGCTTCCGGCTCCACCGCCCACTCCACTCGCAGCCGGTCCGCGAAGCGCAGCTGCTGGAGCTCCAGGTAGCGCGACAACACAGCCACCTCGTCGCGCAGGGACACCTCCTGGGTGGCGCCCTGCTGGAGCAACTGCCGGAGCAGGTCGCTCAACAGCACCAGCATGCGCGCGGCCTCCTCCGTCTCCTTCTCGCGCACCAGCACCACGATGGCGTTGAGCGTGTTGAAGAGGAAATGCGGCTGCAATTGCGTCTGGAGCGCGAGCAACCGTGACTCGGCCAGCTGCACCGCGAGCGTCGCGGCCTGCCGCTCGCTGTCCCTCGCCCGCTGGGAGGCCCGGGTGGCGGAGGCCACCGCCAGCACCGTCGAGTAGGCCATGCCCATCATTGGCAGCCAGCCCCACCATGCACGCAGCCACCGCGCGGCCCAGGTGGCATCCCGCCCCGGCATGAACTGCGCCGTCGTCAGCGCGTACACGGCGGCGAACAGGGCGCCCATGCCCAGACACGCCGCCAGGTGCACCAAGACGGGGCGCGGCCTCGGAGGACTCAGGGGCTCGCGCGCGGCGAGCCGGGTGAGCCACGGCGTGAGGGGCAGCCACACGTACCATGCGGGCATCTGCGCCGCGAACACCCGCCACAGCGCGGGCGCCCCGGCCATGTCCCGGCTGAACGTGTACGTCTCCAGCGCGGAGAAGAGCGCGGGCACGGACCACGCGGCGGCCCGCTTCGCCCAGGCACGCCACGCGCTTCCAGAGGTGTCTTCCACAGTGCCCACGAGGCCCGCGAGTCTACCGGCGCGCGCCGCGGACTTCACTGCCTCCGCGAGGACTCAGGGAAAGCCGCTGAGCACAATCTTGCCCAGCGTGCGGCCCGTCTCCACCGCCGCGTGCGCGCGCCGGAGGTTGGCGGCGGAGAGCGGACCGAAGTCCTGCGTCATGGTGGTCCGCAGCGTCCCCGCCTCCACCAGGTCCGCCACCGCGTCGAGCAGCCGCTGCTGGGAGAGCGGATCCGCGTCGTAGAGCGCGCGCGTGAACATCAGCTCCCAGTGGAGCGCCAGGCTCTTGCGCTTCATCGCGTTCACGTCGAGCGGCGTCTGCGGGTCGTCGATGATGCCCAGGTGCCCGAAGGGCGCCATCAGCTCCACCAGCTGCGCGAAGTGCTGCTCCGTCGCGGTGAGCGCCATCACGTAGCGCACGCCGCCCGGCACCAGCGCCTTCACCTGCTCGGCCAGGGGCTGGCGGTGGTCCACCACGTGGTGCGCGCCCAGGGACTTGCACCACTCCACCGTCTCCGGCCGCGACGCCGTGGCGATGACCGTGAGGTCCGTCAGCTTGCTGGCGATTTGAATCGCCATGGACCCCACGCCGCCCGCGCCGCCCACCACGAGCAGCGCATCCTTGGGAGTGCCCGTCTTCTGTTGGGGCACGCCCAGGCGCTCGAACAGCAGCTCCCACGCGGTGATGGAGGTGAGGGGCATGGCGGCCGCCTGGGCGAACGTCAGCCCCTTCGGCTTGCGGCCGACGATGCGCGCGTCCACGACGTGCAGCTCGGAGTCCGTGCCGGGCTTCGCGATGGAGCCCGCGTAGAACACTTCATCTCCGGGGCGGAAGCGCTTCACGTCCTTGCCCACGGCCTCCACCACGCCGGCCGCATCCCAGCCGAGCACGCGCGGCGAGGACTCCACCTTGTCCTTGGGCGCGCGGACCTTCACGTCCACGGGGTTCACGGAGACGGCGCGCACGCGCACCAGCAGGTCTCCAGGACCGGGCGTGGGGTCCGGCAGCTCCACGTCGACGAAGGCTTCGGGATGGTCACTGGGGAGGTACTTCGTGAGGGCGACGGCTCGCATTGGGGGCTCCTTTGCGTGCAACATCGTCCCGAAGGTCGGAACGGACAAGTACGCAGGATTTCCGCCCATACGCACGAAAAGGGAACCATGGCCCGGCACAAGACCTATGACTGCTCCGCCGGTTGTCCGGTGTCCGCGACGCTGGATGTGATTGGCGGCAAGTGGAAGGGGCTCATCCTCTACCACCTGCTCGAAGGCACGCTGCGCTTCGGCGAACTGCGCAAGCGCATCCCGGACGTCACGCAGCGGATGCTCACGCAGCACCTGCGCGAACTGGAGGAGAGCGGGCTCGTGCACCGGCAGGTGTACGCGGAGGTGCCTCCGCGCGTCGAGTACAGCCTCACGACGCAGGGCCAGACGCTGCGAGGCGTGATTGCCGCGCTCAAGTCCTGGGGAGAGACCTACCTGGGCCGGAAGGCTCCGGAGCTCGCGGCCTCGAAGCGCCGGCTCGCCGTGGCGGGGCGCTGAAGGGAAGCGCGCCCTACCCCGCCGCGCGCACCAGGCGCAGCACCAGCACGAAGTGCAACCCCGCGCCCACCAGCGTCATGGCGTGGAACACCTCGTGGTAGCCGAAGACGCCGGGCCGGGGATTGGGCCGCTTGAAGGCATACGCGAGCGCGCCCAGCGTGTACGCCAGCCCCCCGGCGATGATGAGCACGATGGCGGAAGACCCCACCGCGCGGAAGACGTCGCCGAAGTACGGCATCATCGTCCACCCCACCCCGATGGCCAGCGCCGCCGTCACCCACTTGGGCGCGCCCACCCAGAACATCGACTGGAGGATGCCCAGCAGCGCCCCCGCGTAGAGCCACGCCATCAGCGGGTTGCCCACCTCGGGAGGCAGCCCCAGCAGGATGACCGGCGTGTACGTCCCCGCGATGAGCAGGAAGATGGCCGCGTGGTCCGCCCGGCGCATCCACGCGCGGGCCTTCGGCGACCAGTTCACCCGGTGGTACGTCGCGCTGATGGTGAACAGCCCCACCAGGCTCAGCGCGTACAGCGCCGACGCCAGCATCGTGCGAGGCGTGGGCGCCATCGCCACCAGCACCACGCCCGCGCCCACCGAGAAGGCCGCCGCCCACTGGTGCAACACCCCGCGCAGCTTCGGCTTCTCCATTCCCAACACCACCGCGCTCACGCGCGCCCCATGACGGACTCGACACCCTTCGAAACGAAGCATTTCATGACGGTGGCGACTCCACGCTTCCCCTACGGAATGGTAGGTTTCGGTCCGGTAAGTTACCGATGGGTAGGTTAGAGGTCAACTTGAAGAAGAAACAGCGGCTCACGGGCGCGGAACGCCGGATCCAGTTGATGGAGATCGGCCGGTCGGTCTTCGCCTCGAAGGGCTACGAGGCAACCTCGATTGAAGAGGTCGCCCAGCAGGCGGGCGTGTCCAAGCCCATCGTCTACGAGCACTTCGGCGCGAAGGAAGGGCTGTACGCGGCCATCGTGGACCGGGAGCTGGAGGACCTGGTGGCGCGCGTGTCCGCGAGCATCGCGCAGGGCACGCCCCGGCAGCGCTTCGAGGACGCGGTGCTGGCGTTCATGTCCTACGTGAAGGAGGAGCCGGCGGGCTTCGCGGTGCTCACGCGGGACTCGCCCACGGCGGCGGCGCGGCGCGGACTGACGCGCGTCATCGACGACCTGGCCCAGCGCGTGAGCGACGTCTTCCGCAGCGAGTTCGAGCGCGCCGGCTACCCGTCCAAGGTGGCGCCCATCTACGCCAACGCGCTGGTGGGCATGGTGACGCAGGTGGGCCACTGGTGGGCCGCGGAGGGCAAGTCCTTCTCCACGGAGAACGTGGCCCGCCACGTCGCCGCGCTCGGGTGGATGGGATTGAGACACCTGCCCAAGGACCCGGCGGCCCCCGGCGCGAAGCGCGAGCCGAAGCGCCGGAGCTGAGGCTACGCCTTCGGAGGCCGCGCCTTGAGCGCCGCCTGGATGCCTTCCAGCGCGCCCGGGTCCTCGATGGTGGTGAGGTCTCCCGGCTCGCGGTCCTCCGCCACGGCCTGGATGCTGCGGCGGAGCAGCTTCCCGGAGCGCGTCTTGGGCAGGTTCGCCACCACGTACACCGCCGCGGGGCGGGCCACCGCGCCCAGCGTCCGGCCCACCGTGTCCATCACCTCGCGCGAGAGGGCATCCCGGTCCTCCTCGCGTTGCAGGCGCACGGGGTCCTTGGGCACGGCGAAGGCCATCACCACCTGGCCCTTGAGCTCGTCCTTCACGCCCACCACCGCCACCTCCGCGATGGCCGGATGGCCGCTGATGGCCTCTTCAATCTCACGCGTGCCCAGGCGGTGGCCCGCCACGTTGATGACGTCGTCGGTGCGGCCCAGGATGAAGTAGTCCCCATCCGCGTCGCGCGTGGCCCAATCGAAGGTGTTGTAGAGGGGCGTGTCGAAGCTCGCGAAGTACGTGGAGACGAAGCGCGCGTCGTCGCCCCACACCGTGGACAGACAGCCCGGCGGCAGCGGCGGCTGAATCACCAGCACGCCCTTCTGGTCCGCCGCCGTCACTTCTTCGCCGCTCAGCCCGTCCACCAGCTTCACGCGATAGCCATAGATGGCCGCGCCCGGTGAACCCAGCTTGCGCTTGCGCGGCTCCACCCCGGGAACGGGCCCGAGGATGGGCCAGCCCGTCTCCGTCTGCCAGTAGTTGTCCAACACCTGCGTGGACGGCAGCGCGTCCGAAATCCACGCGTGCGTGGGCGCGTCCAGCGGCTCTCCCGCGAGGAACAGGTAGCGCAGGCTGGACGTGTCGTGGCGCTTCAAGAACGCCGCGTCCTGCTTCTTCAGGATGCGGATGGCCGTGGGCGACGTGAACATCACGCTCACCTTGTACTGCTCAATGAGCCGCCACCAGACGGCGGCGTCCGGGCGGATGGGCAGGCCCTCGTAGAGCACCGTCGTCATGCCGTTCAGCAGCGGGCCGTAGACGATGTACGAATGGCCCACCACCCAGCCGATGTCTGAGGCGGTGAACATCACCTCGCCGGGCTGGCCCGTGTAGATGTGGCGCATGGACGCGGCCAGCGCCACCGCGTAACCGCCCGTGTCGCGCTGCACGCCCTTGGGCTTCCCGGTGGTGCCGGACGTGTAGAGGATGTAGCTGGGCTCCGAGGACTCCATCCACTCCACCGGCACCTGGGCCCCCTCGTGCTCGCGGCCCAGCGTGGCGAAGTCCACGTCGCGCTCCGGCGTGACGGGGCTGTTGGGCACGAGCCCCCGGTCCACCACCAGCACGCGCGCGGGAGGGTGCTTCGCGAGCGTGAGGGCCTCATCCACCAGCGGCTTGTAGGGGACGACCCGGCCCGCGCGCATGCCCGCGTCCGCTGTCACCAGCAGGACAGGCTTTGCGTCGTCGATGCGCATGGCCAGGCTGTGCGCCGCGAAGCCGCCGAACACCACCGAGTGGATGGCCCCCAGGCGCGTGCAGGCCAGCAGCACGAAGACGGCCTCCGGCACCATGGGCATGTAGACGATGACGCGGTCCCCGCGCTTCACGCCCAGCGAGCGCAGCATGGCCGCCGTCCGGTTCACCTCCGCGTGGAGTTGCGCATAGGTGTACTGGCGGCGCTGGTCCGTCTCGGTGGACTCGAAGACGAGCGCCAGCTGGTCCGCGCGGGTGGCCAGGTGCCGGTCCACGGCGTTGTGGCACAGGTTGGTGCGCCCGCCGACGAACCAGCGCGCGAAGGGCGGCCGGGAGTCGTCCAGCACCGCGTCGAAAGGCCGCTCCCAGTCGATGAGCCGGGCCTGCTCCGCCCAGAACGCCTCCGGCGCTTCGATGGAGCGGCGGTAGAAGTCCAGATAGCTGCCCATGCGGACGCTCCTGCGAAGGGGATGTGCGCGGACGATACCGGAAAGCCGCGCGGGAATAATCGCGGACCCCGGCGTAACCCCTTCAGCCGTTCCACTGAAGGAGTCCGCACCATGAAGCGTTTCACGCAGGCGTTGGGGATGTCCGCCGCGCTGGTCCTGCTGGCCGTGCCCGTGGCTTATGCCGGGTCGAAGACGCAGTTCTTCGTGACCATCAACGCGACCGCCCGCACGGCGTACGGCGCGATGGGCACGGCGCGCAACAGCGCGGACACCGTCCAGAACATCTATTGCCGCACCTTCGCGGACGTGACGTTGGGTGAGTCGGTGCGGTGCTTCGCCAACAACACGGCGAGCGGCAACGTGTCCTGCTACTCGTACTCGCCGGCGCTCGTCCGCAGCGTCCAGTCCGCCAACGACTCGGCGTACATCTATTTCACCTGGGACGCGGGCGGCGTCTGTCAGACCATCGACGTGCTCAAGGGCTCGCACCTGGAGCCGAAGGCTCCGTAGTCCCGCTGCTTGCGTCACGCCCCCGGAGCCTTCGATGAAGACCTTCCTCCAGACACTGTTGTCACAGGTCCCGGGCATCGCGCTCGGCATCACCGGGGGCGTGGCGCTGACCTTCGCCACCCTGGAGTCGCGGGTGGAGCGGATGCTGGACGCGAAGCTGGAAGCGCAGCTCGCCCGACTTCGTCCCCTCGTGCAGTCCCGCCCCGCACCCGCTTCCGTCGTGATGCAGGCACAGGACTCCCGCGAGGAGCTGCGGCTCATCCGGGAACAGCTCGCCGTGCTCGCGACCCGGCAGCCCATGGAGGCTCCTCCGCCCACGGAGCCCGTGGAGGAGGCGCGCCCGGCCCCCACTCCCGAACAGGTGGAGGCGTCCCGTCAGAGCCAACAGGTCCTGGCGGAGGCCATCACGAGGGGCCGCTGGACGGAAGCGGATCAACAGCGCTTCCACCAGGCCCTCCGCGCGGGGACCCGCGACGAGCTCGAGGCCATGGAGCAGCGCCTGTCCCTGGCCATCAACAGCGGCCAGCTCCGGCCGGCGCTGGGCGACGAGCGGTAGCGCGTGACACGACGCACGTGCGTCCTGTCAGCACGCAGCGTGGGGCGCGTGCGCGGGCCGTGGATGTGATCACGCGGGGTTGAGCCCTGGTCCTGACCTTGCAGTTGGAGCGGGTGCGTCCGTGAAACAGGTTTTGTTTCACGGCAGGTGTCCCCCTCTTGCCAGGTCCTTCCGTGACGATCTCCACGACCCTCACCATCCAGAACAACTCCGGCTGCCCCATCGATGGCCGTGGCACGCCTGACTACAAGGACGGCACGCTCAGCGGATCCGCGCCCGCCACCAGCATCGCGGCGGGCTCCAGCACGACCTTCAAGATCGAGCAGAAGAACTCCGTCTCCCCCGGCCCCGAAGGCACGGTGACGTACAAGCTGGAGACGGGGAACGAGCAGGTGCCCCTCTCCTTCTACTGGGACTTCGCCAGCGGCCCGGTGCACGAGGAGCACTACACCGCCACCACGAACGCCAGCCTCGCGCCGGTGGTCATCACCCAGACGGACGCGAGCGGAGACCACCACGCGACCACCTACCGGGTGGACTTCAAGCCGCGCGCGCCCCATGAGTGGGACCTAGTGTGGGCGCTGTCCGTGGGCCTCATCAACAAGCAACTGCACGCGCTGCGCTACTACCAGCTCATCCCGTCCTCCTTCACGCAAGCCGCCAGCGGAGGCGCGCAGCTCACCGTGACGGCCATGGGCGACCCGACCGTGTCGGTGCCCGACGACCAGACGACCCACCTGGACGTGCACCTGCCCTTCACCACCGCGACCCTCCAGTACGTGGAGTCAGGCGCGACGAAGACGCAGGACCTGTCGGGGACGACGGTCATCGTGTCGCTGGACCTGTCGCAGGCGCAGGTGACGGACCCCAACACGCTGGCCGCCACGTCGGAGGCGAAGCAGCACATCCAGGGCCTCCAGTCGCTCAACTACTCCGTCTACCGCCTCTTCCTGGACCTGGCCCAGCCGTCGCTGTTCCGCGCGCTCCAGGTGGTGAACGCGAGCAACCAGTCCGTGTCACTCAGCCAGGCCGCGCAGAGCGCGCTCCAGGCCACGCTGGCCGGCGTGGGGCACATGGACGTGGCGTACACGACGCAGGCCCCGGGCAGCCCCGCGAGCATCGTCCCCACGTTCGCGAAGGAGCGCACGACCCGCTACAGCACCAACGGGAACTTCAGCACGCTCAACGTGTGCATGATGAGCCGGGGCCGGAAGGAGCCCAACTGGAACTCGCGCTTCGGCTTCCCCGCGCCGCTGGCCGCCACCACCAACCCGGACGGCACCCCGGCGGAGGCCCGCGCGAGGCTGTTCCTCAGCCAGGACACGCTGGGCGAGGGCTACCTCAAGCCGACGGTGCTGCCCGCCATCCTGAGGGCCTCCGGCATCCCCGGCACCATCTCGCGGCTGGCGCCGCTGATGTACCAGTGCGTCGGCTCGCGCAATAACTCCAGCAAGAACGACGGCCGGGGGGAGTTCGTCCAGGTGGACAACGGCTTCGACCAGTACGTGCGCGGCACGGAGACCATCGTCTTCACCACCCAGCCCAACCTCACCCAGACCGACCGCTGCACGGTGGCGATGAACGGCCAGTTCCAGGTGAACATCGAGGCCAGCCAGTATCCCCTGGACTTCATCGGGCTGGGCCTGAAGGACGTCCTGGGAAAGGCCACCTACGTGCAGCCCTGGACGGGCACCATCACCCTCGCGGCCGGAAACGGCGGCAAGCTGGTGACGTCCGTGAGCATCGTGCTGGGCAAGGCCCCGGCGCCGGACGTGGACAAGACCCTGGATGGCTGGGTCTTCAACGCGTTGAACAAGCTGTTCAACTGGTCCTCCACGTCGCCGCAGGACGAAATCACGCAGAAGGCGCAGGACTTCGCCAACAACCTGGCCGCGACCTTCCAGAACAACGCCTCCATGTCGCTGGATATCGAGGACTGCGTCGTGCTGCCCACGGGCTCCGCGCATGACTACAGCCAGTTCGTCTTCAACTCGGAAGGCGCCGTCCAGGTGGACGTGTCGTTCCCCGGCTGAACGTCCCCGTCCCTTCCAAAGACATCCAAGGAACCCATCCATGTCCCAGACAACCCAAACGGGCTCGGCGACCGTTTCCTCCAGCCTGATGTACAACTACCTGGCCGCCACCTCCGTGGACGCGGCCTATCCCCTCGCCTCCGCGGAGGACACCGGCGGCTCGCCGCTGCTGTTCAGCGTGGGCGCGTCCTCGGCGAACACCGCGCGCAAGACGCTGTGGGTGATGTTGCGCGACACCACCGTGACGACTGGCTGGCGCCAGGTCGAGCTCAGCCCGGACGCGAACCACGACGTGCAGGGCTACGCGGTGGTCCAGGCCCCCTCCGGCCAGGTCATCATCGCCGTGGCCATGGATGACGGCGCGGGCGGCAGCCACGTGTTCGTCTCCCCCGCCCTCACGCCCACGCCGGACGGCGGCCCATGGAACACGCTCAACACGGCGTGGGTCCAGCGCAACGGCGCTCCCGGCGGCATGCCCGTGCAGCGGCTCCTGCTGGGCGATTTCGTCAGCGCCAGCGAGGCGCCGCTGCTGGTGGCGGAGGTGAAGAACACGAACGGCTCCACCGGCCGATACTTCGTGGATGCGTCCACGAGCGCCACGAACAGCGCGTGGGTGAACTGGGCGCCGCCCAAGGACATGCAGACGCTGCACGACGTGGTGGTGGCCCGAGCCTCCATCACCGGCATCTCCTATCGGGGCACCTGGTCGCTGTTCGACGACAACACCGGTAAGCGGTGCCTCACCTTCACCAGCCTCCTGGACCCGTCCACCAACACCACGCATTCGCTGTCGGTGACGGCGCCGTCGGGCGGCCGCTGCCTGTGGGCGCTGGAGGACCGTCAGAACCAGGGCCTGAGCGCGCTGTACGTGGGCGGTGACGGGCTGTCGTGGTTCCCCTCCACGGGGCTGAAGAACGCGAAGAGCACCGCGCTGGCCATCGCGTCCTCGAACGTTCTGTCCGGTGTCACCTCCGTGCTGGCGCAGCAGGACTCCCAGCGCGTCAGCGTGTGGGCGGTGGACGGCAGCCAGCGGCTGTTCTCCCTGAACAACACGGTGGGCGCCACGGAGGGCTGGTCCGCGCCGCTCCAGCAGCGCGAGCACGTGGCCCGGCTGGCCCCGCGTCGCAACCAGAAGCGCTCCACGGGGGAGCTGTTCGTGACCTCCACGGACAACAGCCTCATCACGTACCTGTGGCAGGACCCGGACACCACCGCGTGGCAGAACACGGACATGGTGCTGCCCACGCTGGCCAACGGGCAGGAGTTCCCCAGCTACACCACGGTGGTGCGCTTCACCGACGCGCAGGGCGCGGCGCTGGTGGGCCAGCCGGTGCAGGTGAACTCCTCCGAGTGGTCCCGCGTGATGGTGAACGGCTACTGGACGGACCTGGACACCAGCACGCGCGTGGAGGTGAAGACAGATGCCAGCGGCACGGTGACGCTCATCAACAAGGTGTCCGACGTGGGCACGCCCGTGTTCCGCTTCAGCGCGCCGTTCCTCGCGCAGGACGTGACGGCGGACCCCAGCGCGGAGCTGCGCGCGAACCTGGCCGCGAAGCTGAAGGGCCAGGACCTGTCCCAGTGGACGAAGTCGGACGGCACGCCCATGGTGCCCCCCGGCGCGGACCCGGACCTGGTGGCGCAGGTGCAGGCGTCGCTCCAGCAGCTGATGGACAACATGGACAGCCTGCCCGCGGACGGCTCGTCGGCGCCCCTGGAGCCGGCGGCGCCCACGGCGATGGCGAAGACCCAGACGTCCTTCGCGGTGCTGGGCAACGTGACGAACGCCATCGAGACGGCCGCGGGCGACGTGCTCCAGGCGCTGAAGAGCGCCGCGGGCGCCGTCTACGAATACGTCATCCAGCCCATCCTCAGCGGCACGAAGACGCTGCTCCAGTTCTTCGTGAAGATTGGCGAGCAGGTGGTGACGTTCGTCGTGCGCACCATCAAGGAGGCGCTCCAGCTCATCAGCTGGCTGTTCCAACAACTGGCGGTGCTGATTGAAGACATCATTGCGTTCCTGGGCTTCCTGTTCGCGTGGGACGACATCCTGGCCACCCAGCGCGTGATGGAGGCGATGACCAAGGACGTGGTCCTCGCGCTCGCGGGCAGCATGAAGGGCATGGAGGCCTCCATCACGGAGTACTTCAACGGGCTCATCGCGAAGTGGGACGGCGTCTGCCAGACGGCGCTGGGCATGCCGGACGTGACGACGCAGCAGGTGGTGACGCAGACGCAGGCCGCGCAGACGCCGGAGCAGAAGTCCGCCACCGACTGCCTCACCACCAGCCCGGGCGCGACCTTCTCCTCCTACCAAGTGTCCCACGGCGGCATCGGCGACAGCACGGCCGATGACTCCGACGCGCCGGTGGCGCAGGCCGTCACCGACTTCCTCCAGACGGTGGGGAACATCCTGTCGGACGTCGCGGACTCGGTGAAGGAGCTGTGCCAGGGCCTCCAGATGATGGTGCGGCAGGGCACCGTCAGCCTGCACTCCATCGTCCAGCTGTTGGCGGGCGAGGCCGCGAAGACGCTGCTCGCCGCCGCCAGGGACCTGCTGGTGGGCCTGTGCGAGGTCATCGCGGACGTGAGCCAGGCGATTCTCGACGACGTGCTCCTGCGCCCGTTCAACATCCCGGTCCTGAGCTGGCTGTACAAGAAGCTCACGGGCGAGGACTCGCTGACGATGCTGGGCGCGCTCAGCCTGCTCGCGGCCATCCCCGTCACGATTGTCTTCAAGCTGCTGACGGGCCATGCGCCCATCCCCGAGCAGAAGCAATCCAGCTTCATGCGGGTCATGACGCCCTGGCGGACGACGTCACTGGTGGCGCTGCCCGAGTCGAAGGACGACAACGGCGACAACGTGATTGGCGACTCCGCCCACAACTACTCGGTCATCGGCGGTGCGCTCTCGATCATCTCCTCGTTCTGCTACACGCTCTTCCTGACAGGGGGGCAGCTCACGAAGAGCGCGCCCGCGCAGCGGTGGTTCTCCACCGGGCAGACCGTCGCGACCTGGACGGGGGTGGCGGGGAGCTTCCCCTTCGACGAGGACGTGCCCTCGCAGCAGTTGGACCGGATGGTCTGGGCGCTCTATTCCCTGGAGGCCGTGGTCACCGGACTCGTGTCCCTGCTGAGCTGGACGCGGGGCGCGGACGTGGAGTCGAAGGGACTGGCGAAGGCGCTGGAGATGACGGACAGCACGCTGCTCACGTTCATGGGACTCGTGAGCCTGGTCCTGTCTGTCGTCAGCTACATCCTGGAGCTGGATGGGGAGATCGCCCCCTCCGTGCCCTACCACTCCACCTTCTGGGACACGGAGAAGTTCGGCGCCAACGTCCTGTCCTTCGGCGGCATGACGGGAGAGGGCATGGCGGGCCTCATCCCGGGCGAAGCCGACAAGGCGCTCATCCTCGCGGGCTCGGCGGTCGCGGAGTGGGGAGCGCTCCTGCTCGACGTCACGCGCTGGGCGGACGCCGTCCTCTACAACAACCCGGGTGACGGCTCGAACAAGAAGCTCTTCCAGCTCTGGTGAATCCCACGCCCCCGTCCCCTGGCACGAAGCCGGGGGACGGGAGGTGTTTCACCGAAACGGCTTAGCGAGCCTGGGCGCCGTCGGCGCTGACCAGGGCGGTGGCCTCGTTCACGATGGTGTAGCTGCCGGCGGAGCCCTTCACGTCGATGCCGGAGAAGTGGCGGTAGGGATAGGCGCCGTCGCCGATCTGCTCCACCAGCTCCAGGGTGTCACCGGTGAGCTGCTGGCCATTCACCTGGGTGGTGAAGGTCTTGCCCTTGAGGCTCATGCGCCAGATGCAGGCGCCGTCCTCGGTCTGGGGCACGGAGTCCGCGCGCACGGCGAACGGGAACGGCAGATGGCGGAAGTCGATGGCCGCGAAGCCCCAGGCCATGTACACGTTGCCCATCCAGTCGGTGAAGATGACGACGCGGGCCGCGGGCTCATGGGTGCCGCCGCCCTGGAACACGCCGTCGCGGTACACGTTGACGCGATAGGTGGAGCCACCGGCCGTGCCGGTGAAGGCGGGCGCCACGGACAACTGCGACCCGTTCGCGCTCGGCGTGACGCTCAGGGTGCTGACCACCTGGTCCGCGTCACGCGCGGCCAGCGAGAACTGGCCCTGACCGCCGCCCAGGTTCATCCGCGCGGCCTGCTGCCAGCCCGTCGCGTTGGAGAACCGGCTGGCCACGCCGTTCGCGGTCCCCTGCGCGAGCCCGAACACCTGGAGCCCCTCCGCCGTGGCGGCCAGCTGCGCGTTGCCCACCGCGCAGCTCTGGATGCCATTGAACCGCGAGACACAGCCCTGCGCCTGCGACTCCTGCGTGCCCGTGGGGGCCTGCGCGCTGTCGTCCGGCCCCTGGCAACCCGCCAGGGACAGGAACGCCGCCGCCATCACGAATCCGGTCTTCATCGTCCGCATGTCTTCAACCTCGAAATGGGGTGTGTTTCACCCGGTGGGTGAAACACCGCGCGCGAGACATCCGCCCCGCGAGCGGTGCCGACGGCCTCTGCACCCTCCGAGCCAGTAACATGCGAAAACAAATTTCCCTGACTCCCATGCAAAAACAGCTGACGCGGTAAGTCGCGGTGGCCCCGCATGTCACACGCGGCTGGGTTTGTAGCGTGCGCCGTCACCGTTGGGCCTCCACCGGACTGGCTCGGGTACACTCGAGCGCTCGGGAAGGTCTTTTGTGCCCCCGTCCAGGAGTTGCCGCATGCACGCCGCCCCTTCCGACTCCGCGGTCCTTCCGCCCTCACTTCCCGCGGGGCTGCCGTGGGTGGGCCAGGGGCTGGAGTACCGGAAGGATCCGCTGGGCTTCTTCCTGCGCTACGCGGACCGGGGCGCGGTGGTGCGAACCCGCTTCGTGGGGACGGACGTCTACCTGCTCAACACGTCGGAGGCCATCGAGCACGTGTTGGTGAAGAACTTCCGCAACTACCCGAAGGACGCCTTCCAGAAGCGCGCCCTGGAGGCGGTGGTGGGCCACGGCCTGTTCACCAGCCACGGCGACTTCTGGATGCGGCGGCGGCGGATGATGCAGCCGGCCTTCCACAAGAACCTGCTGGCCGCGCACGGGAGCGTGGCGGTGAAGGCCGCGAACACCTGGATGGCGTCACGGCGGGAGGGCGAGGCGTTCGACGCGTACCCGGAGATGATGGCGCTGACGTTGGACGTGGTGGCGGAGACGCTCTTCGGCGCGAACCTCTCCGCGCAGGCGAGGGAGCTGGGACGGGCGATGGAGGCGGTGATGCTGCATGCCCAGCACCTCTTCGACACGCCCATCACGCTGCCCGCCTGGGTGCCCACGCCAGGACAGCTGCGGTTCAGGGCCGGCCTGCGCGCATTGCACGCCGTCGTGGACGACGTGGTGGAGCGCCGAAGGAAGCAGGGAGGCCCTGGAGAGGACCTGCTGGGCCTGATGCTGGAGGCACAGGCCGAGGACGGCGAGCACCTGACGGACGCGCAGCTGCGCGACGAATGTCTGACATTGATGATCGCCGGACATGAGACGACCGCCGCCGCGCTGGCGCTCAGTCTGTGGTTGCTGGCGCGTCATCCGGAGGCGGAAGCAGCGCTGCGGCGGGAGCTGTCCACGGTGTTGGGAGGCCGCGAGCCCACGGTGGCGGACCTGCCGTCACTGCCGTACTGCGAGCAGGTGGTGAAGGAGTCGCTGCGTCTGTATCCGCCCGCGTGGGGAATGAGCCGGGTGGCTGAGCAGGACGACCGGATGGACGGAGTCCACGTGCCAGCAGGGACGGTGGTCGCGTGGTCCCAGTGGGCGCTGCACCGGGACGCGAGCCACTTCCAGGAGCCGGAGTCCTTCCGACCCGAGCGCTGGGCGGACGGGCTGGAGCGGCGCATCCCGCGCTTTGCCTACTGTCCCTTCGGAGGAGGGCCCCGGCTCTGCATCGGCGCGGGCTCCGCGCTGATGGTCATTCGCCTGGTGCTGGCCACGGTGCTCCAGCGCTTCCACTTCGACGCCGCGCCGGGGCCCGCACCCGAGGTTCTTCCCGCCATCACCCTGCGTCCAAAGGGCGGCATCCCGCTCACGCCACGGGCGGTTTAGCGCCCGAGGTGCCTACTCCTCGCGGAGCCAGAACCAGCGCCCATTGGAGCGGAGCGCTCCGCCGAGGAACGCTGAGAACGAGTTTGCGATCTGGCGGCAGTAGTCCGGGTTCGGGAACGCTTCGTTGTAGCCATCGCGGATGGAATACCTGCCGTCCTGCTGGCGCCCCACGTCGAGCAGAATGTAATTGCTGTCCTGCACTTCAGCGATGACGTACCAGGACGCGGGCCCCCCGCGGTCGGTGTCGTCCTTGCGCATCACCACTCGCGCACGACGAATCCGCTCCAGGGGAAGGAATGAGAAGGCAGGGTCGACTGAGTCGAACAGGTCCGCGCCATCGCAGTGCAGATAGAAGGCGCGAAGGTCCGGATCCAGGCGCCATCCCACCCTTTGCTCAAACGCTTCGATTTGTTCTGGCGTCGCGGGTGGGCGCGCGTGGTGGAGGCGTGACACCTCTTCGAGCATCTCCCTCATCGACATGGGCCTACTCTCCATAGGGATGGTCCGGGCCCACCTGGGTCCACGGAGGCTCGTTCGCGTAGCACTGGTTATAGAGGCCAAAGAGATCCTGGTGGATCTCCTTGGGGAACGGGAGGACGTTGTCCCAATCCGTGGGATTGCCGCCATGCCAGAGGTCGCGGATGTGGTGCCCCTCGAAGGGCTTCCCGTTGGCCTCGGTGGGCCACGCTCCGAAGCGGTCCGCCCACTGCCCACGAAACCCCTCGCGTCCGTTCTTCCAACGACTCCGGGCGGCTTCTGTCTGCTGCGAGCTGAGCGTCCCGAAGTTGCAGCAGCAGTGCGCCATGCCAAAGCGGCTCCCGGCCCTGACCACGGTGCCCGCGAAGTCCATCTTCACGTCCGCCAACCACATGCAGCCCTGAAGCACATGCCCACTCCCGGCGCACTTCTCCTGGCAGTAGGTCATGAGCTGCGAGCTGCACTGCCACGGCCCGTAATAGATGACGGTCCGGAACTGGCCTCCGCCGGGCACGTCCACTTGGGGTCCCACCCACTTGCGGACAGGCCCGGTGGTGGCGGCGGGGAATGGCGTTTCGGCGCACGCGGTCAGGAGCAGCGCTCCAACGAGGACTACCAGTTTGAGCTGCATCGGGTGGGACTCTACTCAACGGTGAACACTGCATCCGCCCCTGCTCCAGGGGTGGGCGATTTTCCGGCCCCGGACGCTTCCGGTTCCGAGATGCCGGTCCCACTTTTGGCGGTGAGGAGTCACACACCCCATGGATGCGGACGGCACATCCGAGCTGGGAGCCGCGAAGGTTCCCCTCGTATCCAACCAGAAACAGCAGCGCACGCGGCGCACGCCCCGGAAGCTGAAGCCCTCGCGGCTGCAGGCCGTGGACTTCCGCTCCGTGGAGGAGCGCATGGACGCGGGCCGCGCCCTGCGCAAGCGCTGTCCCCGGAGCAGCCACGCCGCGTGGAAGGCCTTCCGGGGACGCGACCCGCTCGCGCAGCTCAAGGAGTCCGACGCCACGCGGTTGCCGTGGCTGGTGCCCGTGCGCCATGAGCGCATGTCCGAGTCCCCGTTCGCCTTCCTGCGCGGCACGCCCTTCGTCATGGCGCGCGACCTGGCACACACGCCGCACAGCGGCCTGCGCAGCCAGATTTGCGGCGACGCGCACCTGGCCAACTTCGGCCTGTTCGGCACGCCCGAGCGCAACCTCATCTTCGACCTCAACGACTTCGACGAGACGCTGCCCGGCCCCTTCGAATGGGACGTGAAGCGCCTGGCCGCGAGCTTCGTCGTGGCCGCGAAGCAGAACGGCCTGGGTGCCCGCTGCGGCAAGAAGGCCGCGCGCAAGGCCGTGGAGTCCTACCGGCTCACGATGCGCGAGTTGACGACCCGGAGCCTCCTGGAGGTCTGGTCGCTCCACGTGGACGCGAAGGAGCTGAAGAACTCCGACTCCGTCGACACCGCGAAGCTCGCCGCGGAGGCGGTGGAGAAGGCGAAGCGCCACACGAGCGCGCACGCGGTGGAGAAGCTCACCGTGGAGCGCAACGGCCAGCGACACCTGGCCTACCAGCCGCCCCTGCTCTTCCCGCTCAGCGCGGTGAAGATGGACGTGTCGCCCAAGGAGCTGGATCGGCGCATCAAGCGGCTCACGGTGGGCTACCTGGAGTCGCTGGACGGCGCGGTGAGGGATTTGTGCCTGCGCTACCGGCGCAAGGAGTGGGGCTTCAAGGTCGTGGGAGTGGGCAGCGTGGGGCTGCAGGCCTACGTCGTGCTGTGTGAAGGCAACGGCGGGGAGGACCCGTTGGTGTTGCAGCTCAAGGAGGCCAAGGCCTCCGTGCTGGAGCCCTACCTGGGTCCCAGCGAGTTCCACAGCGCGGGAGAGCGCGTGGTGGTGGGCCAGCGGCGCATGCAGGCCTTCTCCGACCTGTTCCTCGGCTGGACGGAAGTGGAGGGCATGGGCGCCTTCTACGTGCGCCAGCTGCGCGACATGAAGGGCTCGCTGGACGCGGAGAAGATGGAGGGGCCGGTGTTCCAGGACTACGCGGACGCGTGTGGAGCCACCCTGGCCCGTGCCCACGCGCGCACCGGAGACGCCGCGCTCATCGCGGGATACCTGGGCGGCAACGACCACTTCGACGAGGCCATCGCGGAGTTCGCCTGTGCCTATTCGGATCAGGTGGACTCGGACTACGGGCACCTCATCGACGCGCAGGCGAAAGCCCTGGAGGCCCTGACGCACTGAGGTCAGGATGCCGCGCTTCCTGAGCTTGGGGAGCGCCATGAGGCTGGCCGGAGCCGTCACGCTGTTGCTGCTGCTCGCGACGGGGTGTGCGACCCGCCGCATTGTCCATATCGATACCGGGAGCGGACCCCGGGTTGTCCACGAGCCGGTGGAGGCCGCCCCGGTCCAGGTGAGCGAGGACGCGTTCACGTCCGCCCTCACGCAGCTCATCCTGGACATGCGCATGGACGTTGCCTTCCGTGAGGCGGAAGCAGCGGATGCGCGAGGGTGGGTGCGGTCCAGGACGCTGCTCGCCTCCTCAAAGGGCCTCGCGGACCCTGGCTCGGGGAGTTCGCCTGAATCGTTGTACGCGCGCCTCTGCCCCGAGAAGGATGACTGCCTGGACCTGGTAGGCGGGGCGGGGCTGACGTTCTCGCGCAAGGACCGGACGCTCATGGCCTTGTCCTTCGCGCTCGATAGCGTGTGGGAGAGCGTCGAGGCCGAAGTTGGCAAGATGCTCAACCCGGCGGTACTCAAGGCCATGGTGACGTCGGCCGCGCTGAGCGTGCTTCTCACCATGACGCTGCCCGAGCCTGTCACCAAGGTCATCGCCGTGGCGCTGACGGCCGCCATGGTGGCCTACCTGGGCATCGTGCCGGTCTGGGAGATCGGCCGGGGCTTCGTGCGACTTTGGGATGACGCAGGGACGGCAACGGCCGTCATCGAACTGCAGGACATCGGTCACCGGTTCGGGCGGGTGTTGGGGACCAACGGCACGCGCGTCCTGGTGCTGCTCGTCACGGCGGCGCTTGGCGGGAAGAACGCCATGGCGGCCCAGGGCCCCAAGCTCCCAGGCTTCACCCAGGCCGCGCTCCGAGGACAAGCCGAGGCGGGATTCTCACTTGGGGCAGCGCTGAATGGGGGCGTGACATCCATCGCGCTGCCCGCCACAGGTGTGCTCAACGTCACGCTCGCACCGGGTGCCGTCGCAGCGATTGCGATGTACCAGCAGGGACGAATACCCGGTGACGCAGAGGGCCCTGTTCATCACATCTGCACCAACAAGAATCTGGTCTCCGCTCTGTCCGGCGGCCCGTGGACACCGTTGTGTGAAAAGCTATTCGGCCGAGCAGGAATGAAGCTGGACGATGTTGCGAATCAAGTGCGACTGAACTCCCACCAAGGTCCGCACCCTCGTGCGTACCATCAAGCCGTGGTCAACCGACTTCAAACAGCACTGGGAAATTGCAGGTCCCAAGGGACGTGTCGTGACCGCCTGCTCGAAGAGCTTGCGAGGATTGCCAATGACCTGCTTACGCAAGGCTCGGACTTGCGGCGCATGATTGTGAAAGGCGGGGAGTAAGATGGCGCGCGTATTCCATGCCGTGGAGATTGCCGATGTGCCCCAATGGTGCCTCGACACGCCCGCACCAGCAGCGGGTGGCACCCTGGATGAGCCTTGGATGTTCGTAGAAGGCAGGTTCGTGAAGGAGCCAGGGCGCCTCAAGACCAGGCCTTTGAGCCTGGGCGAGATGCGGACCCTGACGGTGGGCAACGCGGATCAGACGCCCGTCGCGAATGAGCAGGCCGCGAGCGTCTTCCGTAAACTTGCACCTGACGACGTACAGTTGTTCCCAGTTGATGTCGAGGGGACACCTGGACGGTTCTACATCGTCAATGCAACCAAGCGCTTCCAGTGCATTGACGAAAAAAACTCTCGGGAGGTTCAAGTATACCCTCCAGACGGCGCTGTGCCTGAACGGGTGGGAGAGTACCGCTCGATTACAGGCCTGCGGATTGACACCTCGAAGCTTGACGACGTGCATGTCTTTCGACCGAAGGGGTGGGAAGTCGCCCTGATTGTTTCCGAGGAGATCAAGAACGCACTTGAGGAAGTCGGGAATCTGGGAGTGCATTTCGAGCGCGTGACGGGCCCGCATGAGCCTTTCGAAAGTGGCTGAGCACGCAACCCAATGCGATTTCGGCTTACTCGTAATAGAAAACATCAAGAAGGGAATCTGGCGATGACTTTGGAGGGTCTGGTCAGGGAGTTTGCCGAGAATGTCGCGGCACAGACGGACGCGATCTTCCAGGTGGGTGCGGATCCCGAGGACAAATACGGCGACCGGTACATCGCGGCCTTTGACGAACTCCGTGCCCAAGGTAACAAAGGAAGAGAGGCGCTTTGTATCCTCCTGAAACACCCCAGGATGGACGTGAGGGCTACGGCTGCGGCCTTCCTGCTCCGTTACCGCACCGCCGCAGCCGGGGCGGTACTGGAAGAGGCTGCAAAAGGAGAGGGGCTTGTTGCCTTTGGCGCCCAACAGACGTTGAGAGGGTGGGAAGAAGGCGTCTGGGACCTGGATCCGGAATAGGGGCGGGCCCCGCTCGAGCATGAAGACACAGGACCTCAAGGCGTCAGGGACAGAGGAGTTGATTGCGCGTTTTCGCGAGGTTTCAGCCAGGCACGGGCGCCTACTGAATGCGCGCGACACTCGGGCTGCAAACAAGGACTACCTTCTCGCGGCAGCCGTCAGGAGAGAACTGCGTACCCGTGGGTCCGATGCGGAGAAATGCCTGCTGCTATTGCTGACCGATCCGGAGCCAGGAACGCGGTATTGGGCCGCGACAGCCACCCTGGGCTTCGCTCCCAGCGAGGCAGAACGTGCGCTTGCCATGTTGGCGGAGCCGCCGCCGACTCTACTGAGTGTGAGTGCGGCCATGACCCTTGATGCGTGGAAGAGCGGAACCCTTCCCCAGGAAGGGTAGAACCGTTCCAGTTGGCGGACCGGATGCGTGGCGGCCCCTGAAGGGAGACGTACCTGGCGATGACTCTGGAAGGATGGGTCAGGCAGTTCGCGGACAACGTCGCCGCCCAGACCGACGCGATCTGGCAGGGCGACGCGAAGGCCGGAAACCGACGCGCGAGGAAATACATCTCCGCTTTCGAGCAACTCCGGGCGCATGGGGATGCAGGCCGCGAAGCGCTTACGGTGCTTTTCAGTCATCCAAGGATGGATGTGCGAGTCATGGCCGCGGCCTACCTGCTTCGCTACCGGACGCATGAGGCACGCGAGGTCTTGATGGAGGCGGCCAGGGGCGAAGGACTCGTGCCATTCAAGGCAGGGCAGACCTTGAAACGCTGGGATGAGGGCACCTGGGCCCTGGATCCGGAATAGCGACGAGGACGCTCAGCCCGCCATCCGCGTCCAGTCATCTTCGTGGGCAAAGAGCCTCACACCCTTGCGTTCGCAAACCTCCGCGTGCACCTGGGCGGCGGGGCCTCCCACCCAGAGGGGCAGGCCCTTGGGCAGTGCATCCCTGATGCGCGTGAGGACATCCTCGAACACCGTGGCGCCCCGGTTCGTCACCGCTGACAGGCCCACCACGTCTGGCTTTGCCCGGGCCACCATCTCGCCCAGCCCTTCCGTCGGCACGCGCTGCCCCAACAGCGTCACCCGCATGCCCGCGTGGCGCAGCCGCAGCGCAACGCCCAGCAGGCCAATCTCGTGCTCCTCCTCCGGGAAGCACGCCAGCACCGCGTGCTTGCGTCCTCCCCGTGGGGCACCGTGCAGCAGGCTCACCAGCCGCTCGCGCACGACCTGCGTCACCAGGTGCTCCTGCGCGACCGTCAACGTGCCCGCGTGCCAACGGTCGCCCACCTCGCGCTGCACCGGCACCAGCACGTCCTCGAAGGCTTTCAACGGCGGCAGCGCCGTCAGCACCTCGTCCAGGATGCGCACGACGCGGGGCTGATCATATGCCTCGGCCGCGGCCATCACCGCCGCGCGCCACGTCTCCGGCTGCGACCCGGTCCGCGCCTGAAGATTCTCGATGGGCGCGGAAGACACCACGTCCAGCTCCGCGCGCAGCTGGGGCAGAAGCTTCGCAGCCTCGCTGATGGCAACACCCTCGTCCGTCAGCGCCTTGAGCCGCTTGAGCAGGGCTACGTCACGGTCGGTGTAGACGCGATAGCCCGCGGGCGTGCGCTCCGGCTCGAGCACCCCGTAGCGGCGCTCCCAGGCCCGGATGAGCTCCACCCGGACCCCCGACAACTCCGCGGCGATGTGGATGCGATAGGTGCGCTCAGCCATGGTGTGCGTGCTTCACGGTCGGTTTTGCGCGTTTCGCGCCTGCTGCCAGACGGCGATGAGCTCCTCCGTGGACTCCGCGTACTGCGCGCCCAGGGTGAACAGCGTCTTCAGGTGCTCCCGCGCCCCAGGCCCGCCTACCACCACCGGCACCGGCGCGCACGCATGCATCGCTTCGGACAACACCGAGACGAAGTCGGCCGAGTCCCGGCGGCGGATGAACGACAGCGCCACCAGGTCCGGGCGCACCTGCAAACAGGCCCCCTCCAACGCCTCCGCGGGCGTGTCCGCCCCCAGCAGCGTCACCCGCCAGCCCCGCGCCTTCAGGTGCACGCCCAGCGCGAGCAGCCCGCCCTCGTGGTGGTCCCTCGCAGGACACGCCAGGACTCCCCGGGGCCCTTCGCCCACACGCGCCATCCCCGCCAGCAGCATGCGCAGCCGATGCCGCACCAGCGCGGACGCCATGTGCTCGCGCGCCACGTCCAGGCGCGAGGCCATCTCGCGCAGCAGCGGAATGAGGACGGTGTCGCAATACGTGGTCGCGGACAGTCCCACCTGGGCCGCGGACAGCGCCGCGTCCGCGGCCTCCGAGTCCAGCACCATCACCGCCGCCCAGAAGCGCTCCACATGCCGCGCCAACGGAGGGACGGACGTCCGGGGCTCGTCGCGCACCTGGGCGATGGCCTCGCTCACCGAGAGGCCCTCTTCCATCAGCTTCGCCACCCGGCGGACGGCCTCC
Organism: Corallococcus exiguus; assembly: GCF_009909105.1. Classification (NCBI taxonomy): domain Bacteria; kingdom Pseudomonadati; phylum Myxococcota; class Myxococcia; order Myxococcales; family Myxococcaceae; genus Corallococcus; species Corallococcus exiguus. Next base: position 812,546 of record NZ_JAAAPK010000001.1, on the reverse strand, counting down.
ACCTCGTCGCGTGAATAGACGCGGTAGTTGTTCTCGCTGCGCTCCGGGCGCGGGAAGCCATGGCGGCGCTCCCAGGCGCGCAGGGTGGCCTCGCGGATGCCGGTGAGCCGGGCGATGGTGCGGATGCGCAGGCTCATGGGCTCAAGCCTCGCGCGCGGTCCCAGCGCTCCGCCACGCCTCGCGCCCCCGCCATCTTCCGCGTGAAGCCCTCCAGGCTCTTGGCCTCGGATACCCGCCGCACCACCGTCTCCAGCCCGCTCTGGAAGCGCTCCAGGGGACCGGCCTCGTGGACCTCGCCCACCTCCAGCAAGACGTCCGGACGCTCGTGCTCGAAGAAGGCGTAGCGGATGGCGATGGGCACGCACTCCGCCTTCGCCGCGCGGGCCAGCAACTCCACGCCGCGCTCCAGCTTCAGCGGGTGGACACCGAAGGGCCGGTGCTCGCCTTCCGGAAAGACACACACCGCGGCGCGCGGCTTGCGCAGCAACTCCTTCGCGTACCGCAGCGAGGACAGGGACGACATCGCGTCCTGCTTGCGGATGCTGAAGGCGCCCATCTTCGTGTGGAAGGGATAGCGGCGGAGGTTCTCCTCGTCCATGAGGCAGTACCCGTCCCAGCCCGCCGCCTGGCAGAGCTGGTGCAGCACGAAGCCATCCCACCAGTTGGAGTGGTTCAGGTAGACGAGCCGGCCCACGCCGTCAGTGGGCAGCTCGCCGCGCACCCACAGGCCCCTGAACGTCGAGCGGACCTTCCACCCGATGTACCGGTCCACCGCCCACCCGAAGGGCCCACCCTTGGCCGCGCGAATCAAGACGCCCGAGCCTCCCGGAGCCGCAGGAGCGCCGTGAACAGCGCGAGCCCCAGCGACACCAGCACGCTCGTGATGAGGAAGAAGAGGATCTCCTCCAGCGGTACGGCGCCGATGAACACGCCCACGTGGCGTCCCTCTCCGAAGTTCCAGATACCAGTGGAGATGGCCAGGTGATCCGCGATGGACAGGTACACGCCAACGACCAGGGCCGGGGGCAGCACCGCGCGCAGCACCTCGCCCGAGCGGGACTTGTAGTGGTTCACGAGCACCGCCAGCTGGATGGCAATCACAGGCAGCGTCCACGCCAGCAGGTGGATGAGGTACGCCCAGCGCGTCTCCATCATGGCGACACCTCGGAAGGCTCCAGGGTCCGCTCCGCGCGGACGGACTTCTGCTCGCGGGACACGGGCTGTGGCTTCTTCGCCAGCACGCGCTCCAGCCGGTCGCGCGCCCACAAGCCCACGAGCAGCGTCTGGAGACCGAAGAAGAGGTACTCCTCCAAAGGCAGGTAGCCCAGCTTCACGCCCCAGATGCGCTCCGGGTCGAAGCCCCACAGGCCCCACTTCACGGCCATGTTGTCCCACGGCGACGTGGCCGCGTAGACGACGATGAACAGCAAGCCCATGGGCGCGAGCCCGCGCCACGACAGCGTGCGGCGGTAGCGCACGAGCAGGAACAGGATGGGCAGGACGACGAAGATGCCCAGGAAGCGCGCGTAGGTCATCCCGGGCCTCCACTCCACTGCGACGCCACCCGCACCATGCGTCCCCCAGCTTCCAGCGCGTAGGTATGGCCGCGCCAGGTCACCCTTCCCTGCCGCGTCAGCGAGGCCGCGAAGGCCACGAGCAGCAGCAACTCACCCTGCATCCAGTCCGTCAGCGCGTGGCCCCGGTCCACTTCCGAAGGCACACGGCTCAGCGCGGCGAGGCGCAGCGACAGCAACGTGCGCACGGCGACGAGCGCCGCCACTGCGAGCCATACGGTGACCTCATGAAGCCACGCGGCGAGCAGCAGCAGCGGCACGGTGGGCGTGAAGAGCAGCGGCACGGTGGGATACAGACCGGGCCTGTGGCTCGCGAGCACCTGCATCCAGCGCGTGAAACGCTCCAGCGGCACGCGCCACGACGTCCCGTTGGCGACAGGCACCCACGCAGGTGAGGGGCTCAGGGCCACGTCCAGGCCACGCGCGTGCAGTCGCTTCGCCAGCTCCAGGTCCTCGCCAATGTGGTCCGACAGTCCGACCAGTTCTTCCGCCGCGCGCGGTGACAGCCCGAGCGCCTTGCCGCACACAGCCTGCGCGCCCGCGCTCATCGCGTGCAGCGCGCGGAAGCTGTGATGCGTGTAGCGAAGCAGCCCCGCCATCGCGCGGCCCGCCGCGTCCATCGCGCCCACGGGCGTGGGAGCAGCGGTGCTCAAGGCGGCGCCGGCCACGAGCGGAGAGGCCAGGCCCTCCACCAGCGCGCCCGTCACCGCCACGTCCGCGTCCACCGCGAGCACCACGCGCCCTCGAACATCGAGCGTCTCCAGGGCGTAGAGCAGATGGCCCACCTTGCGGTTGGGGCACACGGGGTCGCTCGGAAGCCAGCGCACGCCCTCGGCCAGGCGCGGCCGGTACGGAGACAGCACCACCTGCTCCAGTGGACCCGCGTAGTCGATGGTGTGCGCCAGGTTCTCCAGCTCCAGCGGCGTGGGCGCATCCACGGGGCGCAGGAGCAGCACGGAAGGCAGTGGCCCTCCGACCGTCACGGGTGCACGGCGATACAGCCGCGCCAGCGCCACCGCGCTGAAGCCACCGGCCATCACCGTCCACCCGAGCGTGAAGAAGCCGAGCGCGTTCATGCCGCCTTCCCCACGCGCGTGCGGAAGTGCGCCATCCAGCGGATGAACGGGGAATGGAAGCGGCGGAAGTCCGCCACCTCTCCCATCGTGTCCAGCGTGTCCCGCCGCGACTCCAGGCGCGCGTAGAAGGGCGACGACTCCAGCAGGTGCGGTACGCCCACCACCTCGTTGCCCGTGTGCAGCTTCGAGGGGACGCGCAGCCCCCAGCCCGTCAGGTTCGTGGGACGCGCCTCGGGGTTCGGGCCACGCTCGCACACCACGCCATTCGCGCCCGCAATCATGCGCACCGGCGCCACGCCGTCCGGCAGGTGGTAGTCCACCACCGTGTGGTTCGCGTGGTGCGTGCGCGCCCAGTGCCAGCCGGACAGCCGCGCGCCCAGCAACTCCTGGCCGTGGTTCGTGTCGTGGTAGCCCATCCCCTCCGCCGTCACGCCCAGCGTGGACACCTCCAGCCGGGCCTCGGAGCGGGGCGCCAATGCCTGCCAGTAATGCGGCAGGCCCGGCATGAGCTGCACCTCCGTGCCCCGCCCCGTCAGCGGCCGCAACGTCAGGCTGGCGCGCACCGGGCGGCCCCACGGCGCCGTCCCGTCATCCACGTCCATGCGCACCGTGCCATCCACCGCGTGCGTCAACGTGGAGCGGCCGATGCGCAGCCGTCCCGGCCCCTGCATCTCCACGCGCGGGTACTCGCTCAGCACCCACAACTTGCGCACACCCTGGTGGTAGAGCGCGAAGTTCACCGCGCTGTACGCCAGCGGATGGCCTCCACGCCGGGCCGCGACGGAGTAACGCGGCGAGAACAACGACCCCAGCATGAAGATGCACACCGCGCTGTACGGCCCTGCGCTCACGTCCGCGTAGAACCAGCGGTACGCCCCCGCCATGTCCGGCAGCGCGGGCAGCGCGCACGACTCCGCCGCGTCGGAGAGGAGGTTCTGCGCGAGGCCGGGCTTCATGCGACCTCCCGCAGGTGCGCGGACGCCATCTGGGCCGCGAACCGGCCCGACAGCATCACCAGCGGAACCCCGCCGCCCGGATGCGTGCCGCCGCCCGCGAAGAACAGCCCCGGCGTGCCGCCCCGGATGCGCGGCCTGCGGAACGGACCGAAGCGGCCGTGCGGCAGGAAGCCGTAGATGGAACCACCCGGAGCCCCGCGCGCCGCCAGGTCCACCGGCGAGCGCTGCCCCACCACGCGCACGCGCCCCTTCAACGCCGGGTAGTGCCGCACGAGCTTCTCGAACATCTGCTCGCGCACTCGCTCCGCGCTGGACTCCCAATCACGCCGGGCCTGTTCCGCCCTGCCCTCCTCCAGAGGCATGGCCGGCGCGTTCACCATCACGAACAGCCCCGTGCGGCCCGGCGGCGCCATGCTTGAATCCGTGGCGGACGGGTTGCAGACATACACCGTGGGGTCCTCGGCGAGCTGACCCGCGAAGAGTTCATCGAACTCCTTCCGGTAATCTCCGCCGAACATCACCGCGTGGTGCGGCACCGCCGTGCGCCCCTCCACCTCCAGGAGCAGCACGAAGCCGGACAGCGACAGCGGCTCCGACTCCCGGCGCAGCGACGCCAGAGGATCCGCGTTCACCACCACGCTGTCGAACACCTCCGCGACCGGCTCCACGCGGTAGCCTTCGGTGATGCGCTCGAAGCGCGCGCGCGTGTCCAGGTGCACCGTCACACCCAACCGCCGCACCGCCTGCCCCAGCGCATCCACCAGCGCGCCGATGCCGCCTCGCACGTGGTGCACGCCATACGCATGTTCGATGTGCGGGATGAGCGCGAACGCCGCGCTGGACGCATACGGCGACCCGCCCGCGTAGGTGGCGAAGCGCCCCACGTACTGCCGCAGGTGGTGCGTCTGGAAGTGCTTCGCCGCCAGCGCGTGCAGCGTGTCCATCTTCATCCCGGCCAACATCGCGCCGATGCCCCGGCGGGCCACGCGTGCCATGAAGCCGGCCATGCCCTCGAAGGGGGCTTCCAGGTAGGGCTCGCCCGCCGCACGCCAGATGGCCGCGGCCTCCGCGTAGAAGGAGTGCACGCCCTTGCGCTCCACGGGCCGCAGCTCCGCGGCGCTGTCCGCCATGCGCTCCAGGTCCTTGTACGCCGTGAAGCCGCACCCGTCCGTGAAGTGGTAGGTGCACTGCGGCTCCAGCTCCGTGAACGGCGGCAGCAGGTCCAGCGCGCCCAACTGCTCGAACGTGCCGCGCACCAGCGCCGGCAACGTGAGCAGCGTGGGGCCCGTGTCCAGCGTGAGCCCCTCCACCATCACCGCCTGCGCCTTGCCGCCCAGCGTCGGGCCGCTTTCGAACAGCGTCACCGCGTGGCCCTCCTTCGCCAGGAGGCCCGCGGCCGTCAGCCCACCAATGCCGCCGCCAATCACCGCCACGCGCGAGGCTTTCATCGCGAGCCTCCCGTGCCCGTGGGCAACAGCGGCACCGGCGCGGACGGCAGGGCCAGGGGCGCTTCCGGCAGCGCGGCTCGGGGCCGAAGGAACACGGTCGCCGTCAGCTCCAGCTTGCGCCCCGTCGTCGTGTGGGCCCGGCCGCTGAACACGTCGTAATCCCGCGCCTCGATGTCACGCAGGATGTCGCCGTAGATGGAGCCCATCAGCCGCACCATGCGCTGGCTGCCAAAGCCGGTGAGATAGTGCACGCCCGCCGCCGCCCGCGCGTAGTACGCCCGCGCGCGCTGGATTTGGAAGCGCATGAAGTCACGCCACTTCGCGTCCACCCGTCCCGCGCGCAGGTCGTCCTCGGTGATGCCGAAGGCCCGCAGCTCCTCGGAGGGCAGGTACACCCGGCCGCGCTCCAGGTCCTCGCGCACGTCGCGCAGGATGTTGGTGAGCTGCATCGCGCGGCCCAGGTCCGCCGCCGGCTCCACCGCGCGAGCGTCCACACAGCCCAGCACCGGCGTCAGCATCAACCCGACCACACCTGCAACCCTGTAGCAGTACAGGTCCAATTCCTCCCACGTGTCGTAGCGCACCTTCGTCAGGTCCATCTCCATGCCGGAGATGAGGTCCTGGAAGGGCTGCTCGGGAATCCGGTAGTGGTGGATGGTGTGGCGCAGCGCCGCGAACTCGCTCGGGTCCCACGGCGACGGCGCGTCCGCGGAGGGCTGGCGCGCGGACGGCGGTCCCAGTTCCTTCGAGGCCAATTCCGGCAGCGGCAGGTACACCTCCGCCACGCGCTCGCGAGCCCGGGCCAGGCGCGTCGCCAGGTCCATGGGCGCTTCGCCCGGCAGCGCGCTCTCGCCCGCATCCACCAGGTCGTCCAGCCGCCGGCAGAAGGCATACAGCGCGAAGGCCGCCTTCTTCCGCTGTCCGAAGAGGAGGTACGACGCGAAGAAGAAGCTCTTCGCGTGGTGGCGCGTGACGACCCGTGCGCGCCGGTAGCCCTGCGCGATGAGCGCCGAGGAAGCGGTGACGCTCATGCCGCCACCTCCACCGCCGGAGCGCCCGCGCGAGGCGACAGCGCCACGCCCTGCTTCTGGGCCCACTCCGTCAGCCGTTCGGTGACGAGCCGCGCGGAGATGAGCACCGTGGGCAGGCCCGTGCCCGGCTGCGTGGAGGCGCCCACGAAGAAGAGGTTCTTCACGCGGGGGTCCACGTTGGCCGGACGGAAGGGACCAATCTGGAAGAAGTTCTGCGCCAGCCCGAACGCGCTCCCGCGCGCCAGGTTGTACGTGCCCGCCCAGTCATCCGGGGTGAAGACGCGCTCCACTTCGATGTCCGCCTCCAGGTCCGGGTACCCCAGCTCCGCCATGCGCTGGAACACCTTCGCGCGCACCTTCGGGCCCTCCACCTTCCAGTCCATCCCCGGGTGCTGATGCGGCACCGGCACCAGCACGTAGAGCGAGTCCTTCCCCTCCGGCGCCAGTGACGAATCCGTGCGCGTGGGCACGTTGACGTAGAAGCTGGGGTCCTCCGGCACGCGGAAGCGCTGGAAGATGTCTTCGAACGAGCCCGCGTAGTCCCGGCCGAACATCACGTTGTGATGCAGCAGGCCCGGCACCTTCTTCTTCATGCCCAGGTAGAGCATGTAGCCGCTGGAGGTGAAGCGCAGCTTCTCCCCCCGCTTGAACGGCGCGTCCTTCGGATCCAGCAGCTTCTCGTACGCATACGGCAGGTCCGCGTTGCACAGGACGGCATCCGCGGACACCACCTCGCCGCCCGCGAGCCGCACGCCCGTGGTGCGCCCGCCTTCGGTGAGGATGCGCTCCACCGCCTGGCCATAGTGCAGCGTCACGCCCTCCTCACGCGCCAGGCGCTCCAGCGCGAGCGGAATGGCATACAGGCCGCCCTTCGGGAACCAGATGCCCACGCCCAGCTCCGTGAAGGGCAACAGGCCATACACCGCGGGCGACTCGAAGGGAGACACACCCAGATACATGGTCTGGAACGTCATCGCCGCGCGCAGCCGGTCGTCCTGGAAGTAGCGGCTGACGTCCGCGTACATGCGGCGGTGCGCGCGTGCCTTGAAAATCTTCGCCAGCACCCGGGGGGAGAAGTAGTCGCTCACGCCGTTGAAGTTGCGGCCCACGAAGTGGTCCAGGCTGATGCGGTACTGCTCACGGCCCTGCGCCATGAAGGCCAGGTAACGCTGGAAGCTGCCCGGCTCCACGCGCTCCAGCTCGCGGCCCATGGTGCACAGCTCGGAAGTGAAGGTGACGTCCGAGCCGTCGCGGAAGTGCACCCGGTAGTTCGGGTCGCACCGCACCAGCGTGAGGTAGTCCTCGATGCGGCGGCCCAGCGCGCGGAAGGTCTCCTCGAACACCTCCGGCATCAGCACGATGGTGGGGCCCACGTCCCACGTAAAGCCATCCACCTGGAGCTGGTTGCACCGGCCTCCCGGGCCGTGCGTCTTCTCGAAGACCTGGACGTCGAAGCCCTGCCTCGCGAGCCTCGCCGCCGCGGCCAGTCCGCCCACCCCCGCGCCCACCACCACCACCCGCTTGCCCTGTGCGCTCATGACGGTGTCCTCAGGAAGCGCGACGCGACAGCCGGGTGATGAGGGCATCCAGCAGATCCCTCAGACCATGGGGGTTGGGCAGCGCCTGCAGGCTCCGCCGCGCCGAACGCGACGCCCGCTCCACCGCGCGCTCACACGCCGCACGGCCGCCGAAGTGCTCCACCAGCTCCCGCGCACGGGCGAGCGCCGCGTCGTCCTTGCACTCCACCGGCAGCGCCCACAGCTGCTCCAATTCCTCGCGGCCCTCGGGCGTGGCGCGCACGTACGCGGCCACCACCGGGAAGGTGCGCTTGGCCTGCATGAAGTCGCCGTCGGACGCCTTGCCCGCCACGGCCGCGTCGCCGAACAGACCGATGAGGTCGTCGCGCAGCTGGTACGCGAGCCCCACCGAGCGCCCCACCCGCTCCAGGCCCTCCAACAGCCCCGCGTCCGCGCCGCCCAGCATCGCGCCACACACCAGCGGGGCGCAGAAGCCGTAGCGCGCCGTCTTGAGGTGCGCCACGCGCAGCGTCTGGAAGAGCGACATCTCCGCCAGCGGCACGCGCGCCAGGTCCAGGTCCAGGTACTGCCCCGCCGCCGTGTGCCGGCACACGCCCAGGTAGTAGCGCGCCACGCTGGATGCTCCCGGCAGCCCCGACTCCAGCATCGCCTCCAGCGAGCGCGCGAAGAGGTGGTCCCCCATCACCACCGCCAGGTCCTCGCCCGGCCGGCCCGGAGCCAGCATCCGGTGCAGCACCGGCCCGCCCCGTCGCAGCTCCGCTTGATCCGCCACGTCGTCGTGGATGAGCAGGAACGTGTGCAAGAGCTCCAGCCCCGCGGCGAAGCGCCACAGCCCCGGCGGCACCGCGGTGCTCCCGCGCGCCAGCCCGTGCCCAGCCAGCACCAGCGCCGGCCTCAGCCGCTTCGCCGGCCGCAGCGCATAGGCCCTCGCCTGCGCCGCCGCGTGTGTCCAACGTGCGTCCAGGGCCTGCTCGTCCGGCAGCTCGAACAGCTGCGCGAGCGCGCCCTCCACCTGCGCCTGCACGAGCTCCAACCAGGCTTGTTCAGGGTGTGCTGCTCCGGCGGAGGTCTGCTGCACGTTGGGAAGCAGGGTGGCCATACAGCGGATCTCCGGAATCGGGAGCACGGCAGCAGCCTTCTCACCTAGAGGTAGCGTTTGCGTCCAGAGATTGTCAAGACTATGTCTAAGGTTTGCAAAAACCTTGTACACGGAGACTCCCGATGAAGGCGTGGATCGCAGGCGCGTTGACGGTGACCCTGGCGGCGGGAAGCGCGGGTGGCGCCGCTCCGAATCCGGAGCCCGTGGACGCGACGTTAAGCACCAGCAGCGGAGAGCGGGTTCAGCTGGCCCGTTGGCGTGGGAAACCCGTCATCCTCTTCTACGAGGACAAAGACTCCACGACACTCAACGCCGCGCTGAAGACGGAGCTGTTCACCCGGGGACGCGAGCACGGCCTTCTGCAGAGTGCGTTCGTGGTCGCGGTGGCCAATCTGGAGAAATACGACTTCTTTCCCGCGCGGGAGATCGCCCTGTCGTACGTGCGTGACGAGGAGAAGAAGGCCGGCGTGCCCATCCTGGTGGACCTGAAGGGCACCCTGGGCCAGGAGCCCTTGAAGCTGCCCACCAAGACGTCCACCGTGATGCTGCTGGACGCGGAGGGCGCGCCGGTCTACCGCCACTCCGGGCGCATGAAGCCGGAGGAGCAGGCCCGCTTCTTCACCGCCCTGAGTGAGCTGGTGGGCCAGGACCTGACCGCTGACCGAGAAAAGGAGGCCCCCCCTTGAGGGTGACCTGCACGGGCGCCACCGGCTTCCTCGGTCCAGGCCTTGTCCAAGGTTTGTTGGAGGCCGGCCACACGGTGCACGTGCTCAGCCGGAACGTGGAACACGCGCTCGGCCGGCTGCCCGCCGGAGTCACGGGCTCCTATTTCGATGGGAGCACGCCGCTGTCGCCGGACGCGCTCGCGGGCGCGGAAGGCGTGGTGCACCTGGCCGGGGAGCCGGTGGACCAACGTTGGACGCATGAAGCGAAGCACCGCATCCACCTCAGCCGCGTGGAGGGCACGCGCGTGCTGGTGGAGGCGATGAAGCAGGCAGGCAGCGTGCGGCACTTCGTCTGCGCGTCGGCGGTAGGCTTCTACGGCGGCGCCCGGGCGGGACAGACGCTGACGGAGGAGGACCCGCCCGGCGACGACTTCCTCGCCCACGTGTGCCAGGACTGGGAAGCGCAAGCCCTGCGCGCGGAGGAAGCGGGCATCCGCACCGTGCGGCTGCGCATCGGCGTGGTGCTGCACCCGGCGGGCGGCGTGCTGCACCGGATGCTGCCGGTGTTCCGCATGGGCGCGGGCGCGAAGGTGGGCAACGGCCAGCAGTACGTCAGCTGGGTGCACAGAGAAGACCTCTTCCAGCTGATGCGCTTCGCGCTGGAGCACACCGCGATGTCCGGCCCGGTGAACGCCACGTCACCGGAGCCCGTCACCAACGCAACCTTCGCGCACATGCTGGGCGCGGTGCTGGAGCGGCCCGCGGCGCTGTCGGTGCCGGGGGTGGTCCTCAAGGCGCGCTTCGGGGAGATGGCGCGCGTGGCGCTGGAGGGCCAGCGGGTGATGCCCCGGCGCGCGCTGGAGGCGGGCTTCCAGTTCCGCTACCCCGACCTGACCGGAGCGCTGCGCGACCTGCTGTCGCCCTGAGCGGCCGCAAGCGTGATGTCCGCGGGTGGACGCGGATCCACGTCAGCCACGCTCCCCATCCCAGGCTCCAGGCGCAGTGCATACAGTGCGCGCCACGCATGGACGACACCCGGACGCTGGAAGCCCGCGCACGCAAAGAGGGCACGCCGCTCATCGACGGAGACACCGCCACCTTCGTGTGGAAGGGCCCCCGGCAGGTCTTCCTCCAGGGAGACTTCCAGGACTGGCGCGGCACGCCCCTGCCGCTGGAGCGCGTGGGCAAGGGGCTGTGGGCGCGCTCGCTGGCGCTGCCCGAGGACGCCTACGTCGAATACGCGCTCCAGGATGCGAAGGGCCGCCGCGTGCGCGACGCCTTCAACCCGCGCCGCTCCGACAACGGCTTCGGCGACTTCAACCACTGCTTCTGGATGCCGAAGGGCGCAGCGACCCCGCTGGGCAAGCGCATCCGGAACGTGCCCAGGGGCCGCGTGACACGCCACCAGCTGGCGACGCACGAGTGCGCCGTGGGAAAGAAGCGCGCGGTGGCCCTCTACGCGCCGCCCGTGAAAGGCCCCGTGCCGCTCGTGGTGGTGCTGGACGGCGACGACTACCTCCAGCGCGTCCAGCTGCCCGTGGTGGTGGACAACCTGATCGCCGCGGGCCGCATGCGCCCGGTGGCCATGGCCTTCGTGGCCAACGGCGGCCCGGCCCGCACCCTCGAGTACGCGTGCAGCGAGGCCACCGTCGCCTTCCTGCACCAGCACGTGCTCCCCCTGGCCCGCGAGCACCTGTCGCTGGTGGATGAGCAGCGCACGCCGGGCGCGCACGCGGTGCTGGGCTCGTCGCTGGGCGGCCTCATGGCGCTCTTCGTGGCCCAACGCCTGCCGCACGTCTTCGGCCGCGTCCTGTCCCAGTCCGGCGCCTTCTCCATCGAAGGCACCGACATGGTCGTCTTCGACCTGGCCCGGCGCACCGCCCAGCCGCCCCTCCATGTCTGGATGGACTGCGGCCGCTTCGAGGGCCTCCAGGACGGCAACCAGCGCCTCCTGCCCCTCCTCCAGGCGGCCGGGCACCGCGCCACGTACCGGACCTACAGCGGGGGCCATAATTACCCCGCGTGGCAGACCAGCCTCCCGGCCGGCCTTGAAGAAATCTTCTCGACCCCTGGGTGACGCATCGCGGCGAAGCGCCGGATTTCCGTCCGGGATGAAAGCCCCCTGGAATCAAGGGGTTGGCCGGGAAGGAAGGCGGCCAAGGCCGGATGATCCAGGATTGAGAGGGGGCTCTGACGCGGCATGCGGGCGGCCGGACAGGGCCTGTGGACTGGGGGGCTACGCAACCCTGGGGAAGGACGGCCCGATAACAGATGTAGGTGCGCAACCCGGAGCGAGTACCGCGACGGGCCTTCCCCCGCGCCTGGAGTCCCCTCATGTCTCGCGTCGATGGTGGCAATCGCCCGTCCATTCCCCCGAAGCGCTCGGAGTTCGAGCGGTCCGAGCGGAGCGACGTCACGCGCGACAGCAAGCCGGGAGCCCAGGGCCGGACGCCCGCCAACCCCAACGTGCGCTCCTTCCAGGGCCGCAGCGACTTCGAGCCCGCGCGCCCCACCGCCGGGCGCCCCACGCCTCCGCAGACCCAGGCCGTGAAGGCCCCGCCCTCTCCGGCGGACGCGGAGTCCATCGCCCAGGCGGACATGGAGCTGGGGCTCCTGGAGGAGTTCCCGGACGCGGACGCGCAGAGCGGCATCGCCTCCGCCATGCTGCACGCGCACGCGGACGCGCCCGTGTCGCAGAACCGCATCGTGGAGCGGCTGAAGCAGGACGGCCGCCTGGAGTCGCTCTTCGGCGAGGTCTTCCGCGAGGACAACCCGTACGTGGAGCAGCCGCACAAGAACGCCATCGTGAAGGCGCTCGACACGGCGCTCTCCCGCGGCACGGTGACCGGCGACGACCTGCGCGCCTTCTCCCGTGGCACCTACGCCCAGGAGTGGCAGCAGATCGGCGCCGCGCTGGGCACCAGCAGCAAGTAGCCAGCAGCCGGGCTCCCAGGCTCCAGGCTCCAGGCTCGGAGTTCCCTCGCCGCTTCACGCTTCTTCACGCGCATGCCGGTTGCGCCGTGGCGCGTGAACGTGAAGATGGGCCTCCCATGGTGGAAAGCCCGTTGCGCATCATCCTGTTCGTCCTCCTCGTCAGCGTCGCGTCGGTCTACGTCCACGTCTACCTGTACCGGCGCCTCTTCCGCGACACGTCCACGAACCGCGCCTGGCGTACCGCCGGCAAGGTGCTGCTGACGGCGCTGTGCGTGCCGCTGCTGCTGTCCTGGGTGGTGACGCGCATCATCCCCTCCGCGTTCATCGTCGCCGTGTTCGCGTGGACGTGGATGGGCGTCGCCGTCTACCTGCTGCTCTCCCTGGCGCTGCTGGGCGCGGTGCGCTGGCTCGTGGCGCGCACGCGTGGCCACCGGGGCGTCGCCGCGCCGCTCGCCACGCCCGCGCCGGACCCCGCCACGCCGCCGTCCCTGTCGGACCTGGCCGTCACCGTGCCGCCCCCGCCTCCCGCCGTGCCCCCCGTGGACGAAGCGCGCCGGTTGTTCCTCTCGCGGGCCACCGCGGGCGGCGCGGTGCTCGCGGCGGGCGGCCTCACCGGCTACGGCATGTGGAGCGCCTTCCATCCGCCGGTGGTCAACGAGGTCGCGGTGCGGCTGCCCGGCCTGCCCAAGGCGCTGGATGGCTTCACCATCGTCCACATGAGCGACATCCACGTGGGCCCCGTCATCCAGCGGCGATTCATGGACGAGCTGGTGCGGCGGGCCAACGCGCTCAAGCCGGACCTGGTCGCCATCACCGGCGACCTGGTGGACGGCACGGTGGCGGACCTGCGCCACTCCGTCGCCGCGCTCCAGAACCTCCAGGCGCGCGCGGGCACGCACTTCATCACCGGCAACCACGAGTACTACTGGAACGCCAGCACCTGGGCGGACGCGCTCACCGGCCTGGGCGTCACCGTGTTGCGAAATCGTCACGTGACGATTGGAGACGCGGGCGGCGCGTTGGACCTGGTGGGCGTGGACGACTGGTCCATGCGTAACGGCCCCAAGGGTTACAACCTGGACGCCGCCCTCCAGGGCCGGAATCCGGACCACGCCGCCGTGCTGCTCGCGCACCAACCATCCAATTGGGATGTGGCCGCGAAGGCAGGCATGGGCTTGCAACTGTCCGGACATACCCACGGCGGCCAGTTCTTCCCGTTCACCGTCGCCGTCTCCGCCATCTGGAAGCACGACGCCGGCCTCTTCCAGGAAGGCGACAACCACCTCTATGTCAGCCGGGGCACCGGTTTCTGGGGCCCACCCCTTCGCGTCGCCGCGCCGTCTGAAATCGTTAAGGTGACGCTCCTGGCGTGAGGTGTAGATTTACCCGGAAATGAGCAAGGAACCAGCGAAGCGCGAAATCAAACAGGAGCGGGCCGCGCGAACGCGGGTCGAAATCCTGGAGGCCGCCATCAATTTGTTCGCTCGGCGGGGCTACCTGTCGACGACGATGTCGGACCTGGCGAAAGCCATCCGGATGACGCCGGGCGCGCTTTACTGGCATTTCCCTACAAAGGAAGACCTGCTCCTGGCGGCCATCGATGAATTGCATCAGCGCTACCTGATGGAGTTCGCGCCGCTGCTCGCCGAGCGCCGCATCCTGTCCGGCCGGGAGCAGCTGGTGTTCGTGGTGTCCCGCACGTCGCAGTTCCTGCGCTACCACCGCGAATACGGCATCTTCTTCGGGATGCTGTCCGCCGAGTCCGCGGAGTCCAACGACCGCGTGGCGGAGGCACTGCGTGACAAGATTTCCCTCTACGTGGCGGTGCTGGCGGGGATGATCCGCTTCGGCCAGAAGCGCAATGAGTTCCGCCAGGAGGTGGACCCGCTGCACATGGCCCACACGATGATGGGCGGCTACCTGGGCATCCTGCTGCACCACAACCTGTTCCGCGCCGCCGTGAACTACGACCCGCTGATGGCGTCGTTGGATCAGATCCTCTCCGGCGGCCTCCACGTGCGCGGCCCCATGGGCTGATGCGCTGACCCCACCGGGCCGGGCGGCCCGGAAGAACAGACGCCCGGTCCCCCATGTGAGGGGACCGGGCGTTTTTCATTTCAGGGAGGCTTCAGCCCCCGCTCCCCCGGTGAGGGGAGCGGGGCGGGATGCCGGGACTACGGCATCTCGGTGGGGCTCGACGCGTTCTGCGGCTGACGCGCCGTGCGCTGCACGAAGTCCGCCGCGTTGTTGTCCGTGTCCTGGCCGTTGCCAGCGAGTTCGTCCTCGCCGCCCGCGCCCATGGTCGCGGCGGTGGACGACGCCCGGGCCTTGCGCTCCACGCTGCCGCCGTTGGCGATGGTCCCGGGGACGGAGCTCTTGCCTTCCGCCTGGTCCGCGGTCCCGTAGCCGACCTTGTCCACCGCCGTCTCCGAAGCGCCCGTGCCGAGCGTCGAGGGCCCGATGCGGATGTGCCCGCCCGCGGCCGCCATGGAGAAGGACGAGCCCCAGCTCGCGTTACCCGTCACGGAGCCGACGTACTTGGCGTTCGTCACAAGGAAGAAGCCATGCGCCGCGATCTTCGAGCCAGCGGGAATCTCGAAGTTGCCCGAATAGGCCGTGCCGGTGGTTGCCTTCATGTACTGCAGCCTCCAGCCGCCGATATCCACTTCCGCATTGGTCGGGTTGTAGAGCTCGACGAACTCGTCGTCCGAGCCACCCGGGCCCCCGGGGGCCAGCTCACTGATGACCACGTGGCCCTGGGGCGCGGCCACCGTCACGGCCGCCTCCTTCGTCACGCCCTGGTAGGACGCGGTGAGCTGGCCTTCGCCCGTGGCCTCGGTGGCGGTGAAGACGACCGTGGCGGTCGTCTGACCTTCCGGCACCGTCACCGTCGTGGCCGCCAGCGAGCCCAGCTCCGCGGGCCTGAACGCCACATCCACGGCCGCGCCGCCCGTGGGGGCCTTGCGGTCCAGCGTGACGGTGAACGTCTGCGTCGTGCCCACCGTCACCGTCACCGTGGCCGGCGTGACGCTGGCGAGCTTCGCGGGCGGAGGCAGCACGGTCAGCTGCGCCGAGCGCGTGATGCCGTTGAGCGAGGCGGACACCGCGCCCGTCCCATCACCCTCCGCGGCGGCGGTGAACGTCACCGTCGCCGTCGTCTCGCCCGCGGCGAACGTCACCGACGTGGCGGACAGCGCGCCGAAGGGCGTGGCCGGCGAGGTCAGCGCCAGCAGCACCTGCACGGGCTCCGTCGGAGCGGACTCCAGCGTCACCGTGAACACCTGGGTCGCGCCCGCGTTCACCGTGGCGGTGGACGGGGTGAGCGAAGAGAGCCGCGGCATGTCCGTGATGACGTTCACCGTGGCGCTCAGCGTGCCCAGCGTCACCGTGCCGGAGCCGGTGCTGGCGTCGTCCACGGTCACGTCGAAGGTGGCCGTCAGCGCGTCCGTCGTCACCGCCTGGGCCGTGACGGTGCCGAAGCCCACGGGGGCCACGGTCACGTCCAGCGTGGTGCCCGCCGGCACCGGCCGGTCGAACGTCACGGTGAAGCGCGCCGTGCCGCCCGGCGCCACGCCCGCCGTCGCCGGGGTGAGGCCCGTGGCGCTGGCCGCCTCGGACTCACCCAGCACGCGCAGCGCGGCCGTCTGGGAGGACGTGCCCAGCGTCGCGGTGAGGGTCACCGAGGCCGCCGCCGCCTTCGCCTCGAGCGCCACCGTGGCGCTCGTCTGGCCCGCGGGGATGACCACCTGCCCGCCCGCCGCGGACAGGGCCGCCGCGTCGCTGGAGGAAACGGTCACGGTGACGTCCACCGGGTAGGCGTTCGCCATCGTCACGGTGAGGGGCTGCGGAATGGCCCGGGTGCCGCCCACGCGCGCGAAGCCGCCGGACGTGAAGCCCGTCAGCGCCGGCAGGGGCGGCAGCGGGATGACCATGTCGGCCGCGCTCCGGGGCAGCACCTTGTGGTCGCCGAAGGTGAAGTTCAGCACGCCGCGCAGCGTGGTGTACTCCGTGCCCAGCACCTGCACGGGGTAGGTGAAGGACTGGTCGTCCACCATCAGGCCCGAGGACGCCGGGTCGCCGGACTTGTTCTCGTTCACGATGAACTCGCGGTTGGTGTTCTCCAGGCGGGTGGTGAAGACGTTGCGGACCTCCACCAGCGTGCCCTCCAGCTCCTTCGCCTTCGGGCCGTTGGTGCGGATGTCCTCCGTGCGCACCACCATCGGGGCCGGCAGCGGGTTGGCCGCGCTGTGCTTCGTCACCTTGCCGTCAGTCACCTCCAGCAGGCCGAAGTACTCCTTCAGCGTGCCCTCCACGCGGATGTTGTCACCCACCGCGACGTCGGCCTTGGGGCTGTAGATGAAGAGGCCGGAGTTCTCCGCGCCCTTGCCCGCCGGGTAGTTCGCCACCTGCACCCAGTAGCCGTTGGTCGCCTTCACATCCACCGCGGTCACCACCACGTCGTCCACCGCTATCTTCCCGTTCACCAGCGACTGGTTGCCGAAGCGGGGCGTCAGCTTCACGTCGTAGACGCTGGTGGCGCACACGCCGCCGGCGAGGATGGTCCCCGTGCACGAGTCGCACGCATCACCCAGGCCGTCGCCGTCCGTGTCCTTCTGGTCCGGGTTGGCCACGAGCGGGCAGTTGTCACCAGGGGCGGCGACGCCGTCGTAGTCGAAGTCGGACGGGTCGGTGACCGAGCACGCGGCCGCGTCATTCGGGCAGCCGTCGCACAGGTCGCCCTTGCCGTCGCCGTCCGTGTCCTTCTGGTCCGCGTTGGCCACGAAGGGGCAGTTGTCCTTCCAGGTGGCGACGCCGTCGTGGTCGTCGTCCTCGCCGCGGAAGGCCTGGCACGCGGTGGTGCCGGCCTCCAGGGGGCACGGGTCGCACGCGTCACCCACGCCGTCGCCATCCGTGTCCAGCTGCCGCCCGTTGTCCATGGGGCGCACGGGATTGAAGATGGTGGGGCAGTTGTCGCTCGCGTCCTCGACGCCGTCCGCGTCCGCGTCCGCCGCGCTCGCCGCGCCGGTGTAGACGGTGGAGCCGTTGACGGCGGCCACCGGGAAGGAGGTGTTCACCGCGCTGCGAGAAGGCTCGCAGGTGGGCTCGTTCTGCGGGGTGCCGCACGCGAACAGCGGGTAGAGGCCCTGGGTGTCCGGGGAGCCCTGGAACTCCGTCAGCGTCTTGCCAATCTCCGACTTCACGCACGCCGCCTTCTGGGTGCCGCACACGTCCAGCGCGTCGCAGGCGTCCGTGCCCTTGAGGCCGTCCACCAGCGCCTGGTCGCCGAAGAGCGGCTTGCCGCCGCGCACCGTCAGCACCACGTCCTGCGGCTGCGCGGTGATGACCGCGCGGAACGGCGAGGCCGCGTTCGCGCCCACGCGGAAGATGGCCAGGTCCGCCATCTTGCCCGGGGCGATGCGGCCCACGCGCGTGTAGACCTCCACCGCGTCCGCGGCGTTGGCCGTCACCATGCGCCACAGGTCCTCGTCCGTGAAGGTCTTGGCGTAGCGCGTGGTGTTGAGGTGGTCCGCGCACGCCAGCTCGCGCAGGATGTTCATGGAGCCGGAGCGGATCCAATCCGTGCCCAGGGAGATGGACACGCCCATCCGCTTGAAGGCCGTCACCATCGCCGTGTCGCCGTACAGCGAGATGTTGGAGCGCGGCGACCAGATGAGGCCCGTGCCGTGCGCCGCCATCTCCGAAATCTCCCGGGCGGTCAGGCCCACGCCGTGGATGATGGCCGAGCGCGGGAACAGGACGTTGCCGCCGCCCGTGGACAAGCAGCGGAACTCGTTCTGCGCCGTGGCCGCGATGCCCTCCGCGATGTGCGGCAGGTACGCGGACGTGCGCCCGGTGATGGTCGCCGAGGACGGGAACGAGGAGTAGGAGCAGCCGTCCGTCAGGGTGCTGCCGGAGCTGTCACCCAGCGGGAAGGTGTCCGAGTCCGCGTACGACATCCCCAGGCCCTCCTGCTGAGCGGTGGTGGACACGTCCAGGTTGCGCAGGAACCCCGCCTGCCCGCCCGCGCCCGCGATGGCGGTGGTGCCCGCCATCACCTGGCGCAGCTCCGACCAGCGGATCGCGTCCGCCTTCGGGTTGGCCTTGTTGTCCAGCGAGGTGTGATTGTTCTTGCCCGTGCGCCAGTCGTGGCGGTGCTCGTAGCGCTCCACGCTGGTGCTGGCCAGGGGCGAGCCCGGGTAGGTGATGTGGTCATGCGGGTTGATGAGCCCCGGGGAGATGACGCCCGTGGGGCACGTCACCACCGTGGCCTCCGCGGCGCCGGCCGCCTTCGAGCAGTCGCACTCGGAGCAGGTGATGACGCCCTGGGCGTCCACCAGCACCTGGCCGCCCACCAGCGTCTGGCCATCCTTGAGCACGATGCCCGTGAAGAGCTGGCCCGCCGTGCCCGCCTTCGTCACCTCACAGGTGGCGCCGTTCGCCAGCGGCGCGGGAGGCGTGGCCCAACACTGAACCGTCTGGGTGGTCGTGACGGTACAGTCCGCCTCACACCCGTCTCCACCCGTGGTGTTGCCGTCGTCGCACGCCTCCGTGGGTGCCTTGACGCCGTCACCACACTTCGTACCCGGGAGGGTGCAGTTCGCTTCGCACCCGTCTCCCCCCTGGGTGTTGCCGTCATCGCACTGCTCGGCGCCTTCCCTCTTTCCGTCACCACAGACCGCATTGACCTCTGGATCTGAACTGCAGGCACTGCCCAACAGAAGGACCGCGCCCAGAGCGGCCAGCAATAAACGGGGGGAGCTGCGCATGAAGCCTCCTGCCCGAAGGCAGTGCCGTGAAGAAAGAACGGGTGCGACGAGGAAAGCCCCCGTGCCTCGCATGCCGCCTGGGACGGGGGTGCAACATTTCAGCGATACCTGACCCCTGAAGTCCACTTCGTGGGGCTCCAAGGGCCTTCCGTGTGGCGGAAGGTATGTTAGGAGCACACCCAACGTGTGGGGGAGCAGGCGGATGACGCGTCCTGCCACGTTCTAGAGTGGGGGGACATGATTACCCGGAATCCATCCAGCACCGTGTCGCGCTTCCTGGACTCGCATCTGCGGCGGGACGCGCAGGCCCGGGAGCTGTCCGTGGCGCGCTTCATGAGCATCCTGTCCGCCATCTGCGTGGTGGTGGCCGCGGCGCTGGGGCCCGCGATGGGCTGGGACCTGACGCTCGCGCTGATGGGGCTGTCCGCGGTGCTGTCGGGCTATTACGGCTGCATGTGGTGGGTGTTGCGCTCCGGCGCGTTCCACCCGGCCATCCCGTGGCTGAACGTCTTCATTGAAGTGAGCATCCCGGCGGTGGTGCTGGCGTTCGACCTGCACTTCAAGGGCCCCGTCTATGCGCTCACCGCGCCCACGCTGGTCATCTGGGGCACGCTGGTGACGCTGGCGGGCCTGCGCAGCAACCCGCGCCTGGGGCTGGCCGCGGGCGCGCTGGTGGCGGCGGAGTACCTGGGGCTCTACTTCGGCTTCGTGCGGCCGCTATTGCCGGAGGAGCCGCTCGTCACACTGGGACCGCTGTTCATCTGCGTGCGCGCGTTCTTCTTCGTGGCCACCGGCGCGCTGACGGCGACGCTGGCGCGGCACTTCCTGGAGCGCACGCGGAGCGCGCTCGCTGCGCTGCGCGAACAGGAGGTCATGGGCAAGTACGTGCTGCATGAGCGCGTGGGCGCGGGCGGCATGGCGGAGGTGTACCGGGCCACGTACTCGCCGGAGGGCGGCTTCGAGAAGCAGGTGGCCCTCAAGCGCATCCTGCCGTCGTACGCGGACGACGCGGCGTTCGTGACCATGTTCCGGCGCGAGGCGGAGCTGTGCTCGTCGCTCTACCACCCCAACATCGTCCAGGTGTTCGACCTGGGCCGCCACGGCGGCACCTACTTCCTGGCCATGGAGTACGTGGACGGGCTGCCCCTGAGCGCGCTGCTCAAGCCGCAGAACCGCCGGCCGCTGCCCGTGTCCGCCGCGACGTTCCTGGCCGCGGAGCTGGCGGGCGCTCTGGACTACCTGCACCGGCGCACCAGCGCGGACGGCGTGCCCCTGCGGCTGGTCCACCGCGACCTGAACCCGCCCAACATCCTGGTGTCTCGCATTGGCGAGGTGAAGCTGTCGGACTTCGGCATCGCGCGGGACGCGATGCGCGCGAACCTCACGGTGGCCGGCAGCGTGCGCGGCAAGCTGGGCTACATGGCGCCGGAGCAGGCCATGGGCAAGGACATCGACGGGAGAGCGGACCTCTTCGCCCTGGGGCTCACGCTGCATGAAGCCCTCACCGGCCGGCGCGCGCTGAGCGGCCACTCGGAGGAGGTGCTGCTGCGCGCGGCGGTGGACCAGGAGGTCGTCCCGCCCTCGCAGCTCAACCCCGCGGTGCCGCTGGCGTTGGACCTCATCGTCATGCAGCTGCTCCAGAAGGACCCGGAGAAGCGCACGCCCAACGGCGCGGCGCTGCGGCAGCAGCTGCTGGCGCTGGACGGCCCCGCGGCCCCCTTCCCTCACGGCCAGGGAGAGCTGGGGCGGGTGGCGCGCGAGGCGAAGGCGCTGACGGAGCAGCTGACGCAGGAGACCGTGGAGACGGCGGCCGTGGGGCCGTCCCTCGCGCGCCTGGCGTGACGCGGGGCGTGGCTGCACGGGGCACGGGAGCGCGTTAGAACGCGGCGCGTTTCCCGTCGCCTGGAGCCCGCCGCCTTGGACATCGCCGTCATCACCTACGCCGGACTGCCTCGGATGAACCCGCTGGACGCGCCGCTGGTGCCCGCGCTGCGGGCGCTGGGCCTGGACGCGCGGCCGGTCATCTGGGACGACCCCTCCGTGGACTGGAGCCGCGTCCGCGCGGCGGTGGTGCGCAACGCCTGGGACAGCCACCTGCGCCGCGAGGAGTTCCTCGCCTGGGCGGACCGCGTGGGCAGCGTCACGCGCCTGTTCAACCCCGCGGACGTGCTCCGGTGGAACACGCACAAGGGCTATCTGAAGACGCTGGAGGCGCGCGGCCTGCCGCTGACGCCCACCGTCTGGGTGCCGCCCGGCGGGACGCTGGATGTGGCGGCGACGGCGCGCGAGCGCGGCTGGGACGCGGTGGTGCTCAAGCCCGCGGTGGCGGCGGGCGGGCTCAAGGTCTTCATCGTCCGGCGCGAGCAGTGGGACGACGCGAGCGCGAAGGTGGCGGAGCTGGCGAAGGAGGGCGACGTGATGGTGCAGCCCTACCTGCGCGCCTTCGAGACGGAGGGCGAGCGCTCGTACATCTTCTTCAACGGCGTCTTCAGCCACGCGGTGCGCCGCCCGCCCACGCTGACCACCGCGCCCCGGGGCTTCGCGGAACCGCACGGCTTCACGCCGGACAACGCGGCGGAGCAGCAGCTGGCGCACGAGGTGATGGAGGCGTCCGGGGGCGCTCGGCTGCTGTACGCGCGCGTGGACGTGGCCACGGACAACGAAGGGCGCACCCGGCTGCAGGAGGTGGAGGTGACGGAGCCGTGCCTCTTCCTGCCCATGGACGCGGGCGCGGCGGAGCGGATGGCCAAGGCCGTCGTTGCCCGGTTGTAGCCTTTCGGGTGGGCCCATTCGCCCACTCGTGGACACCTGGGCGGCCGTCAGGGCGACGCGAAAGCGGCGGATGGGGTTATGAATGGGCCATGCGAGCCCTGTTGCTCTCGCTGCTCATCCGGCAGCACATGGCACTCAAAGAGAAGTTCAACGCCAAGTACCCGCACGCGTGGCTGGTGTGGGAGGCGGGCGCGTGGAACGTCCCCGAGGAGCAGAACGTGGCGGCCACGCGGCTGCCCATGATGGACCTGCGCGACTGCCTGCCCGCGGGCGACGCGCTGTGCTTCGAGCTGATGGGGGTGGCGGACCGCGGCCCCCTGAAGCTGGGGCGCGCGTCGCACAACACCTTCGTGGTGAATGACGCCACGGTGTCGCGCGAGCAGTTCGCCCTGCACCCCGCGCCGGACGGCGGCTGGAAGGTGGAGCGGCTGGCGCAGTCCCGGCCGGTGACGGTGAACGGCGAGGCGCTGGAGGCGGAACAACCGCGCCTCCTGAGCACGGGCGACGAGCTGAAGGTGGGCGACGTGCGCCTCACCTTCCACGACGCCCCGTCGTTCCACGCGCGCATCGGCCGCATCGCCGCGCAGGTGCTGGCGCAGGCCGCCACACCACCGTCGCCCCAGCGCTGATGCCAGTGCGGGCGGCCTCGCCGCGCTGATGCCAGTGCGGGCCGCCTCGCCGCGCTGAGGCCCGCGCGGGCTGCCTCGCCCGCGCCGCGGAAGCGTGTCGTGAACGTCCGGGCGGCTTTGGGAAGCCGCCTAACGCCCCACGGTGCCGAGCGTCGTGTCCCGGGGATTCGGCGCCGTGGCGAGCCACACCGCGCCGCCCGCGAGCAGCGCCACCGCGCCCGCGCCCGCCCAGACGTACCAGCGGCGCGTCCACGGCTTGGAGGCGCCCGCCTCCGTCTTCACGGACGCGTCCGGCACCTGCATGGCCAGGGCTTCCGAGGCCCCGTTCTTCTCCGGCGCGGCGGACGGATTCGCGGCGAGCCTCGCCTCGTTGGCGCGCGCCTCCGCCAGCGCCGCCTGCTCCCGCGCCTTCTGGAGCTCGCGGTCCCTGGCGAAGCGCTCGCGCTCCCGGCGCTGCTCCTCCTGGACGCGCGCCTTCGCGTCCATCTCCGCGACGAGCTCGCGCACCACGTCCGCGTTGGCCGGCTCCTCCTGCGACAGCGACAGGTAGCGCCGGTAGAAGAAGGACGCGCGCGACGGGTTGTTCAGCTGCCGGTGGCACTGCGCGATGTTGAAGAGGAACGCGGGCAGCGGCTTGAGGCGGTACGCCTCGCTGAAGGCCTTGAGCGCCCGGTCGAACTCGCCCAGGTCGTACGCCAGGTTGCCCTCGGAGAACTTCTCCCGCGCCGGGTCGTCCGCGGTGGTCGCCGTCGCCTCCGCCGCCACCACTGGGAACGGCGTCCCGAGCGCGAGCGCGAGCGCCAGGCACAGGGCCTTGGGCTCACTGCGACGCGAACGGATCAATGACCGCATCCCGGCTTCCTCCCTTGCGGCCCGGCGCACGCGCGGGGGCACGGCGCGGCCCCGCGCTCGCCTTCACGAGCGGTACGGACAGCTCCGCGGCGGCGGCACCCTGCTTCAGCTCCACCGCCCGCTCCAGCGGAACGTAGCCCGCGAGCTCCACGCGCAGCTGCGGCGGCACGGCCTTCCGGCTCAGCGCCTTCGTCAGCGGCGTGACGCCCAGCTCCTCGCCGGTGTCCACGCGCACCACCTTCGCGCCCGGCGGCGACGAGTGCACCGTGAGCGTCACTGGATCCGCCGCGCCCGCCACCGGCGTCCCCTCCGCGGCCAACTCCGTGACGGACGCCACCGCCACCGGATCCTGCCCGGCATGGGAGGCGCGCATCGAGTGCAGCCCCTTCCACGTGGTGATGCCGGACACCAGCGCGAGCGCCGCCAACCCCACGGACACCTGGAGCCGCCGGGAGCGCAGGAGGCCCGGCACCCGCATGCGCAGGGTGGGCCGCTCCGCCTCCTCCACCACCAGCGCCTCCGTGCGCGGCTCCGGAGCCGGCGCGGTGGGCATCAGGAGCAGCGCCGTGGTGACCTCCGCCAGCTGCTGGGGCCGGCCCTCCGGCTCCTTCGCCAGGCAGCGCATCACCAACTGCGCCAGCTCCGGCGGCACGCGCTCGCCCGAAGGCAGGTGCGACGGCAGCGGCGGCGGCGGCTGGGTGATGATCTGCACCACCAGCTGCCCGAAGGCCGACGCCTGGAAGGGCGGGTGGCCGGAGAGCATCTCGTAGAGGATGTTGCCCACCGCGTAGATGTCCGCGCGCCCGTCCACCGGCAGCCCCGCGGCCTGCTCCGGCGCCATGTACGCGGGCGTGCCGATGATGGTCCCGTCCAGCGTGCCGGTGAGGCTCACGCCCGTCTGCGTGGTGATGAGCTTCGCCACGCCGAAGTCCAACACCTTCACGAAGTCCCGCTGCCCGGAGCGCTGCGTGATGAAGAGGTTGTCCGGCTTGATGTCCCGGTGCACCACGCCCACCTGATGGGCCGCGCCCAGCGCCGCGCACACCTGCACGCCCATGCGCTGCACGCGCTCCAGCGTCAGCCCCTCTTCCTTCAAGAGCGCCGCCAGGCTCTGCCCGCGCAAGAGCTCCATCACGCAGTAGACATGCCCGTCGGGCGACTCGTCCACGAAGTCGAAGACCTCCACGATGTGCTCGTGGTTGATCTGATTGACGGTGCGCGCCTCCTGGAAGAAGCGCTGCACGAACGAGCTGTCCCGCGCGTGCTCCGGCTTGAGCACCTTGAGCGCCACCTGGCGCCCCAGCCGCACGTGCCGCGCCTGAAACACGCGGCCCATGGACCCTTCGCCCAGCAGCTTCTCCAGCTGGTAGTTGCCCAGCACCGCGCCTTCCTGCGCTTCCTGTCCGACCGGCGACATCACGACAGGCGCTCCGCCACCGTCGGTCACGGCGTCACCCGATTCGGACAGGACTGTGTGTGCGAAGAGGTCGTCGGTGCCCATGGGGGGATCAGGTTTCCATGCCCGGGCGACCCTGCAACCCACGGGAGGGCATCAATCGCGCGCGAAGCGGAAAAACTTTCGGCACGTGACGATTCACCCGCCGTGTACCGGATGGACGGGTGGCATGTACGGTGGCCACACACCTTGAGTCCACGGACATTGAAATACTTCTCCATACAGCCCACTCCCGTCCAAATCCCCCAGCGCGCGATGGTCGCCGCTTGGATGCGGCGGGTCAACGTGGGCGGAGGTCGTCAGGCACCGGGGGGCACGCAGAGTGTTCCCGTTCGTGTTCCCGCTGCGCGAAGGGGGCGGCGGGCGGGTCGCCTGGCCAGCGCGCGGAGGGGAGTCGGCTCGGTGGGGGAAGCTTGCCGGTGGGCGGGGGGGTCCGCATCCCTCAAGAGACAAGGAGGCGTGAAGATGGCGGACAAGAGGCTCTGGATCCTGGTGGCCAACGCGAGTCGCGCCCGGCTCTTCGCCACGGATGCGAAGGCGGAGAAGTGGGACCTCATCGAGCAGTTCCAGCATGACGAGAGCCGCACCAAGCCCGTCGAGCTGTTCAACCAGGCGGACAACCCCAACGCGGGCACGCTGCACGGCCCGGTGCCGGAGAACGACCCGAACGGCCGCAGGGAGCTGGAGCACGAGCGCTTCGCCCGGGAGCTGTCCGGGCGCCTGGACAAGGGGGTGGACTCGCACGCGTTCGACCAGCTGGTCATCGCGGCGCCTCCGGCCTTCCTGGGCATGCTCCGGGGGCTGCTCAGCACGCGCGTGAGGCAGCGGGTGCGGCTGGACCTGGACGCGGACTACTCCAGCCTGCCCGCGAGGGACCTGCCTGACCGGGTGCCGGTGCTGTAGGCGGCCAGCCGGACAGGGGGTTCGGGGCCCGGGTTCTGGTATAGGAATCCGGGTCCTCTTCTTTAGCGCCGGCGTGCCATGCCTTCTTTCATCCTGCCGTCCCTGACGCTGCGTGGGCGGCTGCTGCTGTACATGACCCTGGTGTCGTGCGTGCCGCTCCTGGCACTGACCGGCATGCAGGACAAGCTGATGCGCCAGCAGACGGAGGCGCAGATCCACACCTCCCTGCGCATGGAGGCGGAAGGGTTCAAGGACCTGCTGGAGTCCACCCTGGCGGAGCGCGAGGCGAGCGCTCACAGCTGGGCGGAGGACCCCGTCCTGCGGCAGGCGCTGCGCACGAAGGACCCCACCGCGAGCGACGCGATGCTGTCGCTCTTGCAGCGGCGCTACCTCACCCTCAACGGCATCGTGCTCTTCAGCGACGACGGCGCGGCGATCTCCGCCAGCACGTCCGAGCTGCGCAAGTCCTACGCCGGGAGCGCGGAAGCGGTGCGTCAGACGCCGTGGTTCCAGAAGGCGCAGGCCGGCACCACCACCGCCGAGGGCGTGGAAGCAGAAGACCCCATCTACAGAGTGCACGTGCTGCCGCTGGCGGTGCCGGTGATGGACGAGCGCGGCCAGCGGCTGGGCGTGCTGCTCGCCGCGTTCGACTGGGGACAGGTAGGAGAACTGGTGAAGCCCGCGCTCAACCGCGCCCAGCACCGCGGCCACGCCACCTTTTCGCTGGAGGTCCAGGGCGCGGACGGCCGGACGCTGTTCGACACGCGCAAGGGCGAGCACGACGACTCGGGCCGCGTGGCGGTGGTCGCGGTGAACGGCTCGGAGGTGCGCGACGTGGGGGACGGGTGGAGGTTCATCTCCCAGGTGGACCCCGCGGAGGCCTACGCGCCCCTCAACGGGATGCGCAGGCTGGTGCTGGGGCTGGCGGCCCTCTTCGTGGCGTCGGTGGGCCTGGGCTCGTGGGTGCTGGCGCGCGGCATCACCCGGCCGCTGCGCGCGCTCGGTGAGGTGGTCCGCCGCGTGGTGAAGGAGGGCGACCTCACGCAGGAGATGGAGGTGACGGCGGGGCGGGACGAGGTGGGCGAGCTGACGCAGGCCTTCGCGCAGATGATGAAGAACCTGCGCGAGACGGCGACCAGCCTCCAGGAGGGCACGCACGTCCTCAGCGAGACCGTGGCGGAGCTGAACCTCGCCTCCGAGGTCCAGGAGCGCAACGTGGCCCGTCAGGCCGCCGCGCTCCAGGAGACGCAGGTGACGGCGCAGGAGATCAAGCAGACGTCGCTCCTGGCCGCGGAGAAGGCGGAGACGGTGCTGGGCGTGGCGTCGCGCGCGGAGGAGGTGGGCCGCGCGGGCGAGGTCGCCATCCGCGACAGCCTGGGTGGCTTCCAGGGGCTGCACGAGCAGTCCGGTGAGATGGCCATGCGCATCGTGCAGCTCAACGAGCGCACGCAGCAGATTGGCGGCATCACCCAGACGGTGAAGGACCTGGCGGACCAGTCCAACATGCTCGCGCTCAACGCGGCCATCGAGGCGGTGCGCTCCGGCGAGCACGGCAAGGGCTTCAGCGTGGTGGCGCGCGAAATCCGCAACCTGGCGGACCAGTCCATCCAGGCCACGGAGAAGGTGCGCGACATCCTGGGGGACCTGGGCCACGCCATCATCTCCACGGCGAAGATGACGGAGCAGAGCCACTCCAGCGTCGCGGAAGGGCTGGAGCAGGTGCGCACCAGCGGCGAGCACCTGAAGGAGCTGGCCACCATCGTCCAGGACAACGCCGCGGCGGCGCGGCAGATCGCCGGAGCGGTGAACCAGCAGAACGCGGGCATCGCGCAGATCTTCAGCGCTGTGACGGATTTGTCCTCCATGATGACGGAGACGCAGACCAGCCTGAAGTCCACCACCGGCGCGGCGAAGCGGCTGCAGGAAGTCGCCAGCCAGATGGAAGGCGTCGCGCGCGCCTACCGCATCTGAAACAGGAGTCACCGTGTCCGCCGTGAAGGCCGTGTTGCTGGACCTGGGCAACGTGCTGGTGTTCCACGACAACTCGCTGCTCTTCGCGAGGCTCGCGGCGCGGGCGGGGTTGGAGCCGCAAGAGGCCGCGAGGCGGCTCACCGGCGCGGGCTGGACGGCGGCGAACCGGGGCCTGCTGGACGCGGAGGGCATCCGCAAGGACGTGTGCGGCGCGCTGGGCGTGGACCTGCCCATGGAGGAGTTCGCGCCCCTGTGGAGCAGCCACTTCAAGGTGCACGACGCGGTGCTGCCGCGCGTGGAGGGGCTGGCCGGGCGGGTGAAGCTGGTGCTGGTGTCCAACACCAACGCGCTGCACGTGGCCTGGCTGAAGCCCCTGCTGCCCGTGCTCCAGCGCTTCGACGCGCTGGTGATGAGCTGCGAGGTGGGGCACGTGAAGCCGGAGCCGGCCATCTACCAGCTCGCGCTCCTGAAGGCGGGCTGCGCGCCGCAAGAGGCCGCCTTCTTCGACGACCTGCCGGAGTTCGTGGACGCGGCCCGCGCGCTGGGACTGCGCGGGTACGTCTTCACGGATGCCCCTGCGTTCGACGCGCAGCTGAAGTCGCTGGGGCTGTGAGCCCCGAAGCGGATGGATTCTGAGTCCATCCGCTCGCATGGATATTGACGTGACGGCCTGTCATGCCGATACATTCCGGGCTGAAATCCATTCGAACGGATGGATTTTGGGAGTCCACGGCACATGGCTCGACCAGAAACCTCCTGGCTCCGTCCCCTCGCGGAGGCCGTCAGGGCACAACGCACGAAGCTTGGATTGACCCAGCAAGAGGTCAGCGTCCTGGCGGGTTGCGGACCTGTCTTCATCTACGACGTGGAGAGCGGCAAGAAGGCCACGCTGCGCCTGGACAAGCTCCTGGACGTCCTCCATGTCCTGGGACTCCAGCTGACGCTCGAGCCGGGCCAGCACCGCCTTCGGGTGAGCGAGCCGGCGTCATGATCCGCCCGACCGACATCGAGGTCGCGGAGGTGTGGCGCGAGTCCACCCACGTCGGCTCCATCACCCGAACCGCTCACGGCTCCAACTTCGAGTACGCGGCGGACTTCTTCGAGCAACACGCGGCAAGGCCTGGTGGCATCGCGGTCCACCTGCCCTATTCGAGACGTCGCACCGAGACCCTGGGCGCCAACCTCCACACCTACTTCGCGGGACTCCTTCCTGAAGGACTCCGGCTGCGGGTCCTCCTCCAGAACGTCAAGACGTCGGAAGACGACCTGCTCAGCCTGCTGGTGGCGGCGGGGGCCGATACCGTGGGGGACCTCTCCGTCGTTCCCCAGGGACAGACATTCCCGCGACCCGTCCCTCGCGGAGCGAAGTGGAAGCCCGAGTCCGTTCTCTTCACGGACCTCTTCGCCCAGAGCCTCCCGCGCCTGGGGACGGAGAACACCGAGCCGACGATTCCAGGCGTCCAGGAGAAGCTCTCCGCCTCCACCATCTCCTTCCCGGTGTCTTCGTCGGGGCAGCGTGACTACATCCTGAAGCTCAACCCGAGGGACAAGCCCGAACTCGTGCGCAACGAGCACTTCTTCATGGGCATGGCGAAGCAGTGCGGTTTGCGCGTCGCCACCACGCGGCTCGTCCATGACCGCGATGGGAACGACGGGCTGCTTGTCGAACGCTTTGATCGCAGCTGGGAGAAGGCGGAGAAGCGCCTGCGCCGCATCCACCAGGAGGACGCCTGTCAGTTCCTGGATCGCTACACCAGCGACAAGTACCGGCTCACCTGTGCGGCCATCGCCGAGGGTCTTCGCGAGACCTGCGCCGCGCCTGTTCCCGAGCTTGCGCGCTTCC
The DNA here is from genome assembly GCF_009909105.1 of Corallococcus exiguus. Taxonomy (NCBI): domain Bacteria; kingdom Pseudomonadati; phylum Myxococcota; class Myxococcia; order Myxococcales; family Myxococcaceae; genus Corallococcus; species Corallococcus exiguus. The sequence goes on along the minus strand of NZ_JAAAPK010000001.1, from coordinate 783,032 downwards.
TCCACCTCCTCGCGTTCAGCTACCTCATCGGGAACGGAGACCTGCACGCCAAGAACGTGAGCATCCTGGCGGAGGGGCCCGGCGGCGGTTTCCGTTTGTCACCCGCCTATGACCTGCTCACCACCCTGCCCTACGGCGATCACCGCATGGCCCTGAAGTTCGAAGGGCGCGACGACAACTTCCGGCGCGCGCACTTCATCTCCTTTGGCGAGCGCTACGGCGTGAACGCGAAGGCTGTCAGCGCCATGCTCGACAAGCTGTGCATCAGCGCGGAGCCCTGGATGGAGCGCCTGGAGGAGATTGGCTTCGACGCGCGCCGCACGGACTTCCTGCGGCGGACGATGCACAAGCGCCTTCAAGAGCTCCGAGCCCCGTAGCGCTCCTACCGGTAGCGCGCGAGCGGCGGCTCGCCGTGGGCGGCCTCCGTCCACTTGAGCATCGCGGGCAGGCCCAGCACCGCGTCGCGGTACGCGGCGGTCTCCGGGCGGAACGGGATGCCGTAGGTGACGAAGCGGGTGATGACGGGCGCGAAGAACGCGTCCGCGATGGAGAAGGCGCCGAAGAGGAAGGGCCCGCCCTTGCCATAGCGCTCGCGGCAGCCCGCCCACAGCGCCTGGACGCGCGCGATGTCCGCGTGCACGCCCGGCGCGTCCACCCCCGGCACCGTCTTGCGAGCGGTGAGGTCCATGGGGAGGTTCGTGCGCAGCGCCTGGAAGCCCGAGTGCATCTCCGACGTCACCGAGCGCGCCATCGCGCGCATCGCGCTGTCCGCGGGCCACAGCTTCGCTTCCGGGAAGGCCTCCGCCAGGTACTCGCAGATGGACAGTGAATCCCACACCACCGTGTCGCCGTGCTTGAGCACCGGCACCCGGCCGCTGGGCGAATGCAGCGCGATGAGTGCCGCCGTCTCCGGCGTGTCCAGCGGCACCAGCACCTCCCGGAACGGCTGGCCGGTGTGGGCCAGGGCCAGGTAGGGGCGCAGCGACCACGAGGAGTAGTTCTTGGAACCAACAACCAGGGTGAGCTCGGACATGGCGCGGCACCATACCGCCGCGCGTCCGGCAGTCAGCTTCAACCGTCCGCGCGCGCGCGCTTACGGCCCAGCAGTGAACGCACGCGCGACATGAGCGCCCGCTCGCCGCGGCCCTCCACCGGCGAGTCGATGCGGAACACCGCCACCGGCAGCCGGATGTTCTTCAATTCGTTGCGGCCCAGCTTCACCGGAGGCGCCTTCAGCCGTCCCTCCAACTGCGCGGCCACCGTCTCACTGACGTAGACGGTGCCCGGACGCGCCAGGGACTCGATGCGGGCCGCCAGGTTGACGCCCTCGCCGAAGATGTCGCCGTCGCGGTGCACCACCATGCCCAGGTGCGCGCCCGCGCGGACGGACATCCGACGCTCGGTGGGGACGGCGCGGTTGCGAGCATCCACGGCGTCGCGCCACTCCAGCGCGAAGGCCACCGCGGGCAGACCCGACTCGAACTCCAGGAGGAAGCCGCCCTCCTCCATCCGCTTCACTTCGCGGCCACCGTGCCGTGCGAGCAGCCCGCGCACCAGTTGGCCCTGCTCTTCATGCAGCGCTTGTTGTAGCGACTCATCCCGCCAGCGTTGACCTGCAGGGGCCTCCATGTCCGTGAACATGATGGCCGACATCGTCCGGGGCTCCGGGGCCTCCACCACCATCGTGCATCCTCCCTCCCCCCGGCGTGAGACGACCGAGATGCTACCGCACGTCGGGCGCCGACTCCCAACCACCCCGGGAAGGCGCCCGGACGGAGACGTTCCGGGGAACGCAACCGTGCGAAGACAGAGGCGGATTCAAGTCCGCATCCCCAAGGTAGCGACTTCCTGACGCGACGCACCAATCACCCGGTAGGTTCTGGACCAGGGTTGTCCTGCACCCGACGCGTCGCGGTGGGAGACGTCCAGTGCGAGTCAGGTGACGGGGGCGCGCAACGTCCGCGCCGGTCACGGAGGGCCCGCGGGCCATGATCCACTCAGACGAGAAGGTCCGGCAGATGGCGCGCTCGCTGTTGCCGTCGAAGAACCGGGAGGCCGCGCGCACCTCGCGCAAGCACATCCACCGCGCGGCCCGCAAGGAGGCCCGTCAGGAGCTGGCGGTGTGGATGAAGTCCGGAGACATGGAGCACGACCTGCCGCCCTTCGCGCCGTGGGAGCGCAAGGAGATCAGCGGGGAAGTGCGGTGGCGGCGCGGCGGCGACAAGGTGATGCCGTTCATCCGCTGGGCCACCGCTCGCACGCGTGAGCTGCGCAGGGAGGATCGCCTGAGCCACGTGCGGAGCCTGCTGCCCCCGGGCGTCATCGGAGAGCACGCGCTCGGCCACGTGGAGCACACGACCGCGTTCCGAGACCCTACCGAAGTCGAGTGGCGCGTTCTCCAATGGTCGCGCTCCGGACGCAAGGTGCACCGGATGGAGCGGGGGGAGATGGCCCAACTGCTGCGCGCGCTCCTCGCGGCGCCGGATGGCCACGCCACCTTCAACCGCTTCCTGCGCGAGCGACACACGTGGACACGGACCGTGAACGCCCAGGTCCCCGAGAACCGCAAGCTCGCGACGCTGCTGAAGCACCGCCCGCTGCTTGGCGTGCATGACGTGCTCCCCTTCCTGGACACGCTGGAACCCGCTGCGTGGGATCCGTACTTCAGGTGGGGCACCCTGACGCCGCCGCTGCACTGGGCGCGCCTGTTCCTCCAGCGATTCAAGGAACACCGCGGCTGCATCCCTTCCGTGCTGGCCGCGCTGGAAGCCGAAGGACTGATGGAGCGTGCCGTCCCAGCGCATCCGCGAGAGGCCCACGCGCGATGATCCACTCGAACGAGAAGGCGTTGCAGATGGCGCGCTCGCTGCTGCCGTCCACGGCCCGGCGACAGGCGCGCAAGGAGCGGACGGTCACGAACCGCGCCGCCCGCCGCGAAGCCCGGCTGGCGGTCGTGGCGTGGCTCCGCACCGGCGACCTGGACGCGGACGAGCCCGCGGAGGTCCCCTGGCGCAAGCACGAGATCGAGTTGATGGTGCTGGACCGGCGGAGGGCGGACAAGGTGAACCCCTTCGTCCGCTGGGCCGCCGCCCGCGTGCGCCGCATGCCCCATGATGCCCGCGAGGGCTACGTGCGCGGCATCCTGCCCAAGGGCGTCATCGGTAGGCACGCGTGGTCCCACCTGGAGCACACGCCCGCGTTCGAAGACACCGTGAAGCGCGAAGCACGCGCGCATCACTGGAAGCACCGGGAGCAGTTGGCCCGCAAGCGGGAACGCGATGAGGTGGCCTCGCTGCTGCGTGAGATCCTCGCCGCACCGGACGGCCACGCCACCTTCAACCAGTACCTGCGCGAGCACGCCACCTGGCGGCGCTCACCGTCCTCCAAGAAGGGATGGATTCCACGCACGCCCCCACTGCCTCACCGTCCGCTGCGCGGCGCGCACGACGTGAATGCCTTCGTGGACTCCCTCAAGCTTGATGGCCGGAGCGCGTACTGCTTCTCCTCGGAGACGATGGACGCGCCGGTGCGCTGGGTGCGCATCTTCCTGGAACGGTCCAAGGCGAACCTGGGAGACATCCCGGCCACGCTGGCCGCGCTGCGGGCGGAGGGATGGATGTCCCCCCGCCCCCTCGGGCAGCCCTGCTTCAGCGAGCCGGAGCCGCGGACGCCGCCTGCGCGCCCTTCAGCTCATTGACGACGCGGGTGGCACCGTAGACGTGCTCCAGCGCGGCCATGATGCCGTCGCCGTGCACCGCCACCGCGCGGTTCGTCTCCGGCACGTAGAGGTAGCGGCCTCCCAGCGACGGGAGGTTGCCGTCGAAGATGAGCCCCACCACCTGCCCGTCCCGGTTCACCACCGGAGAGCCGGAGTTGCCGCCGATGATGTCGTGGGTCGTCGCCATGTCCAGCGGCGTCGCGTCCGGCACCTTCCCCTTCGCCTTCACCCACGGCGCCGGCAGCTTGAAGGGCTCCTTGCCCGTGTCGCGCCCGTAAGCACCCCCGAACGTGGTCAGCGCCGGCACGGCCTTGCCGTTGTCCTCCCAGCCCTTCACCTGCCCGTAGTTGAGCCGCAGCGTGAACGTCGCGTCCGGAGCGCCCGCCGTGCCGTTCACCAGCAGGTACGCCTTCGCCAGCCGCTCGCCGTTGCGCTTGAGCACCGCCTCCACCGTGTCCTCGTAGCGCTTGCGCGACGCGCGCGTCTCCGCGTCCACCTTGCGCGCCAGGACGATCATCGGATCCTTCGACGCGTCCACCGCCGCCTTGCCGCCCTCCAGCAGCGCCTTGCGCACCTTCACGTCGCCCAGCTTGGAGCCCTTCACCAGCGCCTTCGCCAGGTCCGCCGGGGCCTCCTTCTCCAGCACCAGGCGCACGAACGGATCATCCGCGCCCAGCGTCTCGCGCAGCTTGTTGAAGCCGAACGTCAGCGTCAGCGTCTCCAGCTCCGCCGGGATGGGCGCCTCCCGCAGCAGCCGCTGCTTCAGCGTCGGCAGCTGGCCGTCCGTGTACTCGCGCAGGCGCTCCGCGTTGGCCTTGGGCAGCTCATCCGCCGCGCGCACCAGCGCCTGGGCGTAGGAGAACAGGTCGGAGCGGAACGCATCCCCCGCGCCCTTCATGCGGTGGTCGTTCGTCATCCGGCGCCACGCGTCCAGCGCCTGCGCCGTCTCCTCCCACATGCCCTGCGTCAGCGCCTTGGCCTGGGGGTTCGCGTCGATGCGCTTGCGCAGCTCCGCCTCCTCCTGCCGCTTGCGCGCGAGGACCGCGGGGTCCGCCAGCGTCTCCTGCCGGCCCTTCAGCGCCTTCAGTCCGTTCTCCACGCCGCGCAGGCTGGAGCGCGCCACGCGGAAGCGCTCCGGCGACGCGCTGGTGAACTCGCGCAGCGCGCCCCGCATCTCCGACAGCTGGAGCAGCGTCTGGGGCAGCGCCACGTCGCGCTGGAACTCCAGCTCCGCCACCGTGCTCTTGCGCTCCGTGCCGCCCGGGTGACCGGAGACGAAGACGAGGTCCCCCTCCTTCGCGCCCTCCTTGGCCCACGGCAGGTAGTCCGGGCTCTTGGCCGGCGCGTCGTCCTGCCACACGCGCACGAAGGACACGTCGTAGCCGTAGCGAGGGAAGTTGAAGTTGTCCGCGTCCCCGCCGAACGCCGCCATGGAGAACTCCGGCGCGAAGACGAGCCGCACGTCCTGGAAGCGGCGGTACTTGTAGAGCTGGTACTTGCCGCCGTTGTAGAGCGTGACCACGTCACACCGCACGTCCGCGCCGGTGGTGCACGCGGCCTCCACCGCGGCCATCTCCTTCTTGAGCGCGGTGTTGAAGGCGGCGCCGGTCAGGCTCTTCGTCGCCGCGTTCATCCGCTCGGTGACGTCCGTCATCTCCACCAGCTGGTTGGCTTCGACCTTGGGACAGCGCCGCTCCTCCTTCGCCGTCTTCGCCTGGAAGCCCTTCGCCAGCAGGTCGTCCTTCGCGGTCGTCAGCTCTTCGATGCAGCTGCGCACGCAGTGGTGGTTCGTCATCACCAGGCCGTCCGGCGACACGAAGCTGGCGGAGCAACCACCCGCGAGCCGCACGGAGCCCAGGCGCACCTTGTCCAGCCACGCCTGGGTCGGCTCGAAGCCGTAGGCCTTCTTCACCTGCGCGGCGGGAAAGGCATCGTAGGTCCACATGCCCTCTTCCGCCGCGGCGGGGAGGGACGACAGCAGGCCAAGCGCGAGCAGTCTGCGGTACACGGGGAGTCTTCCTTCGTGGGTAGGGGAAACGGGCGACCGTTTTGTCAATGCGTCCGGGCGCGCGTCAACCCCGTGGGACGCTGGGTATTCCAAGCCCATCCGGGGAGCGTGGGGTATGCTGGGCGACCCATGTCCGTGAAGCACCACGTCTACCTCGTCCCTGGTTTCTTCGGCTTCACCAACCTGGGCGAGCTCCTCTACTTCGGCCACGCGTACGAGTTCCTGAAGCAGGACCTCGCCCGCAGGGGAATCGACGCGGAGGTGGTGACGATCGTCTCGCACCCCACTGCCTCCATCCGCCAGCGCACCGCGGACCTGCTCAAGGCCGTGAGCGAGACAGCCTCCGGAGATGACGGCCCCATCCACCTGGTGGGCCACTCCACCGGCGGACTGGACGCCCGGCTGTTCGTCTCCCCCGGCGCGCAGGTGTCGGACGCGCTGGAGCTGGAGCCCTTCGCACGCCGCGTGCGCAGCGTCGTGACGCTGTCCGCGCCCCACGCGGGCACGCCGCTGGCCACGTTCTTCCTGGGCCTCTTCGGCCAGCAGCTCTTGAAGCTGTTGTCGCTGTTCACCATGTACGTGCTGCGCTTCGGCCGGCTGCCCCTGAGCGTGGTGTTCCGCTTCGGGCACCTGATGGCGCGAGCGGATGATCAGCTGGGGTGGAAGGCCACGCTGCTGGACCAGCTCTTCGACCAGCTCCTGGGCGACTTCTCCAGCGAGCGGCGCGACGCGGTGACGAAGTTCCTGTGGGACGTGGGCCGTGACACGTCGCTCATCCCCCAGCTCACGCCGGAGGGCATCGACCTGTTCAACGGCGGCACGCATGACCGGCCCGGCGTGCGCTACGGCTCCGTGGTGACGCAGGCCCGGCCGCCGTCCTTGCGCACGCGGCTGGCCGCGGGCCTGGACCCGTACGCGCAGCTCACGCACACCATCTACGCGTTCGTGTACGGCCAGACGCAGCGGATGCCGCTCACGCAGCTGCCCCTGCACACGCCCGCGCAGACGGCGGCGCTGGTGCAGGCCTACGGCGCCATGCCCGGCCCCACCGCGTGTGACGGCATCGTGCCCACGCGCTCACAGGTGTACGGCCGCGTGCTGGCGGCGGTGCGCGCGGACCACCTGGATGCCATTGGCCACTTCGACCAGCCAGCGCACCAGCCCCCGCACGTGGACTGGCTCATCTCCGGCTCCGGCTTCCGCCGCCCCCAGTTCGAGGCGATGTGGAAGACCATTGGCGACTTCCTCATGGAAGAGGAAGCGCCGCGCTAGCTTCTTCGCCTCGCTTCACCGCCCTGGAGCCGCGCCATGAAGACCCTTCGCTTGTGGTCCGCCTGTCTCACGCTCACTGCCTGTGCCAGCACGAACACCGCCTCGCGCACATCCCCGGAGGCCGCGCCCGGCGTGAAGCTCTACGCCATCCACTGCGGCCGCGTGGAGCTCGGCGACTCCGGCTTCATGGCGGACGACGGTTCGATGAAGGGCGTGCCCGCCGAGACCGTCGTTCCGTGCTACCTGATCCGCCATCCGAAGGGGGACCTGCTCTGGGACAGCGGCCTCTCTGAAAGCATCGCGGACATGCCGGACGGCATGCGCCCGCAGGGCCAGCCCGTGCACTTCGAGGTGAAGAAGAAGCTCACCGCCTCGCTCGGTGAGCTGGGGCTCTCACCGGCGGACATCGAGTTCGTGTCGTTCTCCCACCTGCACTTCGACCACGCGGGCAACGCCAACCTGTTCGCGGGCTCGACATGGCTCGTGGATGCGGAGGAGCGCGACGGCGCCTTCTCCGAACAGGCCCACCGGCGCGGGGAGGTCCCCCACTACAGCGCCCTGGAGCAGGCGAAGACCGTGCGCATCGAAGGTGACGCCCCCTACGACGTGTTCGGCGACGGCACCGTCTCCATCCACCAGGCGCCCGGGCACACTCCCGGCCATACCGTGCTGCTGGTGAAGACGGCGAAGTCCGGCGCCGTCCTGCTGACCGGCGACCTGTGGCCGCTGCGCGAGTCCCGCGAGCGGCAGCTGGTGCCGGTCTACAACGCCAGCCGCGAACAGACACTGGAGTCCATGAAGCGCGTGGAGGCGCTGGCGAAGGACACCCACGCCCGGGTCATCCGCGAGCACGTGCCCGAGGACTTCGCCGCGCTGCCCGCGTTCCCCACGCCGCTGGAGTAGGCCCTACCCGCGCTTGAACACGGCCAGGAAGCGCGATTCGGCGACGCACTGGCCGTCGGTACCCAGCAGGCGCACGGGAATCCACGCCTCCGCCTTGTCGCCCGTCGCGCGCAGCTCCGACGCGAGCTTCTGAAGCAGCTCATCCCCCGGCTCACACACCGCGCTCACCGCCGTCTTCGCCTTCGCGTGGAAGGCGACCTCCATGCGGTTGACCAGCATCTTGTATTGGCTGGGCGGGAAGCGGCGGAAGAGCATCACGCCCATCGTCAGCTCCATCACCGTCACCTGGGCGCCCAGGTACACGCTGCCCACGTGGTTCTTCGTCTTGCGGTTCAGCGGCACCGTCGCCTTCACGCGCGCGTCCGTCACCTCGTCCACGCGGTAGCCCATGGCCGCCGCCAACGGGACGATGTTCTTCACCGCCAACGTCGTCAGCGCGTTCGCCGCGCCCGGCGACACCTGCCGCACCTTCTCCACCATCTCCAACGCGAACATCCGGTCCTCCACCCTTCCCTGCTGACGTCCCGCGCGCATCCTAGCCACCCGGCGCTTCCGGCATAGAGTCCGCGGACCTATGGGTGACAACGCGGACGTGGTCGTCATCGGCGCGGGCGTCGCGGGACTCACCGCGGCCCGGGACATCGCTCGCACCGGAGCCACCGTCGCCGTGCTGGAGGCGCGCGACCGCGTGGGCGGCCGCACCCTCACCCGCGAGCTGGGTGGCGGGCTCGTGGACCTGGGCGGTCAGTGGGTGGGCCCCAAGCAGCGCCACGTGCTCAAGCTCGCGGATGGCCTGGGCCTCCAGCGCTTCCCCCAGCACCACCAGGGCACCAAGGTGCTGGAGCTGCGCGGCGAGCGCCGCACGTACCAGGGCAAGGTCCCGTCCCTGCCCCTCCTGTCGCTGTTGGATTTGCAGCGCATTGTCTGGAAGCTGGATGGACTGGCGAAGCGCGTCCCTCGTGAGAAGCCCGCCGCCGCGCTGAAGGCCGCCGAGTGGGACGCCCTCACCGTGGAGGACTGGAAGCAGCGCCACGTGCCCACCTGGGGCGCCCGCGCCGCGTTGGACATCGCCACCCGCGCGGTGTTCGCGGCGGAACCTTCCGAGTTGTCCTTCCTGCACTTCCTCTCCTACGTGCACTCCAACGGCGGCCTCATGCCGCTCACCGAAATCGAGGGCGGCGCCCAGGCGGAGCGCTTCGTGGGCGGGGCGCAATCCCTCTCACGGCGGCTGGCGGAGGCGCTTCCCGAGGGCCGCGTCGTCCTCTCCGCGCCCGTGAAGGCCCTGCTCCAGGACGCTCGCGGCGTCACCGCCACCACGGAGGATGGCCGGACCTTCCGCGCTCGCTACGCGGTGGTGGCCACTCCGCCCGCGCTCGCGGAGCGCATCGACTTTGGCGCGGACCTGCCGCCGGGTCGCCGCCGCGCGCACGCGGACATCCCCATGGGCAGCGTCATCAAGGTCGTGGCCACCTACGCCACGACCTTCTGGCGCGAAGCAGGCCTGTCCGGCGAGGCCGTCAGCGACGCGGGCCCGGTGCGCCTGTGCTTCGATGACTGCGGTCCCCACGGCCACCACCCCGCGCTCGTGGGCTTCTTCCTGGGCGACACCGCGCGCGCGTGGACCGGGCGCCCCGAGGAGGACATCCACCGCGCGGCGCTCGCGGACTTCGCGCGCTTCTTCGGCCCCCAGGCGCTGTCGCCCGTGGCCATCGCCGCGCTGGACTGGAAGCAGGAGGCGTTCAGCACCGGCTGCTACGTGGGCCTGCCCCGCCCCGGCACCCTCACCGCCATTGGCGACGCGCTTCGGGCGCCATTTGGCCGCGTGCACTGGGCGGGCACCGAGACGGCCATCGAAGGCTGCGGCTACCTGGACGGCGCGGTGGAGTCCGGCGAGCGCGCCGCCACGGAGGTCGCCGCCCGGCTGACCGCCCCCGACGCGGGCTGATCATCCACGACGCCCGGCCGCCCGCCCTTCGAGCCAGCCGGGCGGCCAGGCGACGCATGCCGCGCCATGGCCAAGGGCCCGGCCCATCCCCACCCTGTGGGAAGCGCCGAGACGTCATGCCGACGGCCTGCCGCGCGCACCCCACCAGCGAGGGACCAGGACCATGTACACGACCAGCCACGTGAACCTTCCCCAGGACGCGCGCGAAGAGCTCATCGACATGCTCAACACGCTGCTCGCCAACGCCATCGACCTGCACTGGCAGGTGAAGCAGGCCCACTGGAACATCCGGGGCACGCACTTCTACAGCCGGCACCTGCTCTTCGATGAAGTGGCCAAGCACGCGCGCAAGCACGCGGACTCCTACGCCGAGCGTTCGGGCGCGCTGGGCGGCTACGCCCAAGGCACCATCCGCCTGGCCACCAACAACAGCCAGCTGCCCGAATACGATCTGCAGGCCGTGGACGGCGAGGCCCACATCCGCGCGCTGGTCGAGCGCGTGGGCCGCTACGCCGCCGGCCTCCGCGACGGCATCAACAAGTCCGACGAGGTGAACGACCCCGTCACCGCGGACATCCTCACCCAGACCCTGGGCGAGACCGAGGAGGACCTCTGGTTCCTGGAGAGCCACCTCAACGGCGACGCGCGCGCGAGCGCCACCCTGCCCCCCAAGGGCGGCAACCGCCGGGGCCGTCAGGCCGAGGACATCAGCCAGGCCTCCACCTGACGCCTGACGCCACCCGCTTCCGCCTCCCTGGCAGGTTCTCCTGCGCGGGGAAGGCGGGGAGCGTATAGAACGCGTCCCCGGATTCCAGGAGGACGCGTCCCATGGCGGCAGGGCTTCCCGAAGACCGTCTCGACGGCAAGGTGTGCCTCATCACCGGGGCTACCGGTGGCATTGGCCAGGAGACGGCCAAGGCGCTGGCGCGGCGGGGGGCCACGCTGGTGCTCTCCGGCAGGGATGAGGCCCGCACGGCGGCCACGGTCGCCGCGGTGCGCGAGGCCGCTCCCGGAGCGCGGGTGGAGACGCTGCTCGCGGACCTGTCCTCCCTCCAGTCCGTGCGCGACCTGGCGAAGGCGTTCCGCGACCGCCACCCGCGGCTGGACGTGCTCATCAACAACGCAGGCCTCATCATCGACCGGCGGCAGGTGACGGTGGACGGCTACGAGGCCACGTTCGCCACGAACCACCTGTCCCACTTCCTCCTCACCCACCTGCTGCGAGACCTGCTGGTGGCGAGCGGCCCCGCGCGCATCATCAACGTGTCCTCGGAAGGACACCGGCTGGCGTACTCGAACTTCCTGGACGACCCGCAGACGGAGAAGCGTCGCTACGACGGCATCCGCGTCTATGGCAACGCCAAGCTCAGCAACATCCTCTTCTCGCGTGGGCTGACGAAGCGGCTGGCCGGCACGCAGGTGACCGCGAACGCACTGCACCCCGGCGCGGTGCGCACGGGCTTCGGGCACAACAGCCAGGGCTTCTTCAAGCACCTCATCAAGCTGGCCGGACCCTTCATGCTCTCCCCCGAAAAGGGCGCGAGGACGTCCATCTACCTGGCGTCGTCGCCGGAGGTGGCGGGCGTCAGCGGCGAATACTTCATCAAATGCCGCAAGGCGAAGCCGTCGTCCGCCGCCCGGGACGAAGCGCTCGCGGAGCGGCTCTGGCAGGTGAGCGAAGAGCTCACGGGAGTGAAGGCATGATCGACCTGTACACGTTCAAGACCCCTAACGGCCGCAAGATCTCCATCGCCCTGGAAGAGCTGGGCATCCCCTACAAGACGCACTCGGTGGACATCTCCAAGGGCGAGCAGTTCAAGCCCGAGTTCCTGGCCATCAATCCCAACAACAAGATTCCGGCCATCGTGGACCACGACGCGCAGGGGGGCCGTCCCCTGGCGCTCTTCGAGTCCGGCGCCATCCTGCTGTACCTGGCGGAGAAGACGGGCTCGCTGATGCCCACCGACCCGCGCGGCAAGGCGGAAGTGACGCAGTGGCTGATGTTCCAGATGAGCGGCCTGGGGCCCACCCTCGGCCAGCTCAACCACTTCGGACGCTACGCCTCCGCGAAGATTCCCTACGCCATCGACCGCTTCGAGGCCGAGGCGAAGCGCGTCCTGGGCGTGGTGGAGCAGCAGCTGTCGTCGCGGGACTACCTGGCCACCACGTACTCCATCGCGGACATCGCCACGTACCCGTGGCTGAAGGGCTCGCGGGACTTCTTCCCGGAGCTCTTCAACAACCTGCCCAACATCCTCCAGTACCTGCACCGCGTGGGCAGCCGTCCCGCCGTCCAGCGGGGCATGCAGATTCCCTGACGTCTGTTGTTTCCATCCATGGCCTCGCTCGAACAGCTCGTCTTCGACAACAGCTACGCCCGCCTGCCTCCCGGGTTCGCCGCCCGGGTGGCCCCCGCGCCCTTCCCGGACGCGTACGTGGTGAGCGTGAACCCGGCGGCCCTGCGGCTGCTGGGATTGGACGCGGAGGAGGCCGCGCGCCCGGAGTTCGCGCGCGTGTTCGGCGGGGCCACGCCGCTGCCCGGCATGGAGCCCCTGGCCATGGTGTACGCGGGGCACCAGTTCGGCGTGTACGTGCCGCGCCTGGGAGACGGCCGCGCGCTGCTCCTGGGCGAGGCGCGCGGCCCGGATGGCGACAGATGGGACCTGCAGCTGAAGGGTGGAGGGCCCACGCCCTTCTCGCGCGGCGGTGACGGGCGCGCGGTGCTGCGCTCCACCGTGCGCGAGTACCTGGCCGGAGAGGCCCTGCACGCGCTGGGCATCCCCACCACGCGGGCCCTGTGCATCCTGGGCAGCCGCACGCCGGTGTACCGCGAGGAGGTGGAGACCGGCGCCATGCTGGTGCGCCTGGCCCCGTCACACGTGCGCTTCGGCACCTTCGAGTACTTCCACCACACCGAGCAGCCCGGCCACGTGGCCACGCTCGCGGACCACGTCATCGCCGCGCACTTCCCGCACCTCGCGGGCCAGGAGGGCCGCCACGCGCGCTTCTTCGCGGAGGTGGTGGAGCGCACCGCGGAGCTGGTAGCGCGATGGCAGGCGGTGGGCTTCGCGCACGGCGTGATGAACACCGACAACATGTCCATCCTGGGGCTCACGCTGGACTACGGCCCCTATGGGTTCCTGGACGACTTCGACCCCGGCTTCGTCTGCAACCACTCCGACCACCAGGGCCGCTACGCGTTCGACCAGCAGCCCCGCGTCGCGCTGTGGAACCTGGCCTGTCTGGGCGAGGCGCTGCTCACGCTCATCACCGAGGACGAGGCGCGCGCCACGCTGACGCTCTTCCAGCCCACGTTCGCGCGGCACTTCCTGACGCGCATGCGAGAGAAGCTGGGCCTGACGGAGGCCCGCGACGAGGACCGCTCGCTGCTGGAGGACCTGTTCGCGCTGATGGCCGGCTCGCACGTGGACTACACGCGCTTCTTCCGCGCGCTGAACCGGTTCGACTCCAGCCCCGGTGCTCGCAACGACGCGCTCCGCGACCACTTCCTGCCGCCAGAGGGCTTCGACGGGTGGGCCGAGCGCTACCGGGCGCGGCTGGAGTCGGAAGGGAGCGTGGACGGCGAACGCCACGCGCGCCTGGACCGCGTCAACCCGAAGTACGTGCTGCGCAACTGGGTGGCGCAGCAGGCCATCGCCCGGGCCCAGGAAGGGGACTTCGCGGAGGTGGACCGCGTGCTCGCGCTGGTGGCCGCGCCCTTCGACGAACACCCCGGTCATGAGGCCTACGCGGCCTCGCCTCCGACGTGGGGACGGCACCTGGTGGTGAGCTGCAGTTCGTGACGCGAGGGCACAACGGGACGCCGGGCAGGCGGGCAGGCGCCCGCGGACAGGAATCCCGCGCGCGCGGTGCCTAGCTTGGAAGGCATGATCGAACCTGCCGCTCCGCCCCGCATCGTGTTCCGAGCCCTGGGTCCTGGCCTCGTCGGCGCCGCCGCGCTCACGCTGGTGCACGAGAGCGCCCGGCGCGTGTTGAAGCACCCGCCGCGCATGGACGTGCTGGGCATGCGCTCCCTGGAGAAGGGCGTCCGCTTCTTCGGTGGCGAGCCCGCGAAGGGGCGCCAGCTGCATCGCCAGACCTTGGCGGGCGACATCCTGTCCAACGGCCTCTTCTTCTCGCTCGTGGCCCTGGGACGTCCCAAGCGGCCGTACCTGCGCGGCGCCACGCTGGGCCTGCTCGCCGGCCTGGGTGCGGTGGTGCTGCCTCCGAAGCTGGGCTTGGGCCGCAAGCCGTCCCAGGCCCGCCCGTCCACGTCGCTGCTCACCGTGGCCTGGTACACGTTGGGAGGACTGGCCGCGGCGCGCGCCACACGGAAGCTGGTGGCGCGCCGTCAGCCAGAGCCGCCCCTGGGCCGGCCCCTGCATTAGCCCCAGCCGGGCTGGTGACTGGAATGCGTTGCACGCGGTGGACTACAAGTCTCCGCGATGCATCACATCGACATCCCCTCCGGCGAGCTGAACGAGTTCGACCTGCCAGCCATCTGCATCGTGACGGGTGAGCGGCAGGGCGTGGTCTTCAAGCCGGTGAACTTCTCCTGGTATCCGCGCTGGATTGGCTTCCTCGCCCTCCTCAACCTGCTCATCGCCATCATCGTCGCGTCCGTGATGACGAAGCGGGTGACGGGCACCCTTCCCTTCACGGAAGAGGCCTGGAGCCGGTGGAAGCGCGGACAGGTCATCATGGCCGTGTCGGTGTTGGCCGCCATCGCGCTGCTCATCCTGGCGTTCTGCCTGCTGGCGTCCGACGCGCCCGAATGGCAGGGCCTGGTCGCGCTGGCATCGAGCGTGGCCATCCCCGTGCTCGCCTGGGTCTTCTTCCTGCGCGGCCGGGGCCCCAAGGTGCGGCGCATCGACCCGGACAACATCTCGCTCGCCATCCCCAACGGTCCCGCCGCGCATGCCATCACGGGCCACTTCCTGGCCGGGCTGAAGTCTCCAGCACGGGATGACGGTGAGAGCCTGGACGCGAACGAAGCTCCGGCTCACGCCCTCTGCGCGCGGCACGACGACAGCGTCGCGAACCAGGTGTGCACCCGTTGCGGCGCGTTCATGTGCCCGCGCTGTGAGAACCGCGTCCGCAGGGAGTCGCTGCCGCTGTGCCCGGGCTGCTGGGAGCTGCGGGGCCACACCATCGCCGTGCAGGCCAAGGCCCCCGGCCTCACGCTGGCGAACTCGGGCCTGTTCATGGGCGTCATCTCGGTGATTCCCATGTGCTACGCGGTCCACGTCGTGTCGCTGGTGCTCAACACCGTGAGCCTGGTGCGCAACCGGCACCCCGACTCGCCCCGCATCGACCGGAAGAAGGCCATCGCCGGGCTCGCGCTCACCGGCATCGGTCTGTTGCTGACGCTCGGAATGCGGCTGTATTCCGGGCGCTGGTAGGCGCTCGGCGCCCCCCAAGGTTGGCGAGTGAAACCCCCTGGCACGGGGGCACTTGCCGGGGACGGAACGGCGACCCCAGCCTGAAGGTCCATGGCCACCGACTTCACCCGCCTGCCCCTGCGCGGCGCTCAGGATGCGTTGCACGTCGTCGTCGAGTCGCCCCGCGGTTCGACGGTGAAGCTGAAATACGACTCGAAGCTCCAGGCCTTCACGCTGTCCCGGCCGCTGACGCGCGGCTTCCGTTACCCATTCGACTGGGGCTTCATCCCCAGCACGAAGGGCCCGGACGGAGACCCGCTGGACGCGCTGGTGTACTGGGACGTGCCCACCTGGCCCGGCGTGGTGCTGCCCTGCCGGCCCCTGGGCGTGCTCCTGGTGGACCAGAAACCGAAGGGCGCGACGAACGGCGAGCGCGAGCGCAATGACCGCCTGCTGCTCGTCCCGGTGAACGCCACCCGCTCGGACGACCTCAACTCCTATCAAGACCTGTCCAAGCGCGAGCGCGAGGAGCTGGAGCACTTCTTCCTCGCGGTGGTGCACTTCGCGGACAAGGACGCGCGCATCCTCGGTTGGGAGGGCCCGGACGCCGCGGAGCGCATGGTTCAACAATACGCCCTCAAGGAGGACTGACCCGCCATGCCGCCTCCCACTCCCATCCGGGGCCTGGGCCCCGACACCGCGCTGGGCGACGCCGCCCGCCGCATCCTCGCCGGCCGACTCGCCGACGTGCGCCACCCCGAATCCCAGCTGGACGACGAGTTGGGCGAGGACGGCGTGCACGACATGCGCGTGGCCACCCGCCGCCTGCGCGCCGCGCTCCAGGTGTTCCAGGCCACCGGCAAGCTCACCCGGCTGGAGACGGACGTGAAGCGCCTCCAGGACGCGCTGGGCGACGTGAGGGACCTGCACGTCCAGGACAAGTGGTTGGACACCGCCGCCAAAGGCAAGAAGGACGCGAGCAAGGCGCTGGCCGGCCTGCGCGAGTCCCACCTGTCCGGCCTGAAGTCCCGGGAGAAGAAGCTGCGCGCGGAGCTGGAGCGCTGGACGGACCGCACCGTGCCGCGCCTCCTGAAGAAGGTGGACACGCTGGAGGACACCCACCGCTTCGCCGGCAAGCGCGTGCGAAGCCACCTGCGCCAGCGCCTGCGCCGCGTGGAGAAGCGCCTGGAGCGCTACGCGGACGCGCCGGACGCCGCCTCCGCGCACGCCCTGCGCAAGGATTTGAAGAAGCTGCGCTATGAGCTGGAAATCTTCCAGCCTGCCTTCCGCCGCACCGTGGGCGCGCTGCTGGAGGTCCTGGTGCCGCTCCAGGACGGCCTGGGCGAGCTGCACGACGCGGACGTGCGCCTGGAGCTCTTCGAGCGCGCCGCCGCGGAGGCCCCGCCCGGCCAGCGCAAGGCCGCGCGAAAGCTGCTGCCCCAGGCCCGCGACGAGCGCGCGGAGCGGTCCGCCGAAATCGCCCGCGAGGTGCAGCGATGGCACGCGGAGGCCATCCCCAAACGGCTGCGCAAGGCGTTGACCTGACGCACCTGGGGCTCGTGGGATTCCTGATCCGTGCCCGTCACGCCCTGGCGGCTAGGGATTGCTCGGCGCGGTGTTGTTGCTCGACTGCTGCGCCGCGTCCGCGGCGGCGCGGATGATGGCACCGCCCGACGCCGCGGCGGCACCGGTCAGCGCCGCGTTCGTTGTTCCTTCCGCCGGCTTCGGCTCACAGACGCAGCCGGCGGAGTTCATGATGATGACCACCGCGCTCAGCTTCATGTCGATCTGCTCGCAGAGCTGCCGGCACTCCGTGGCCCGCTCCATGGGCAGCGCGAACGAGGTCGCCCTCGCCGTCGAACAGGCCGCGAGGGGAAGCACCAGCGACAGCAACAGGGGCAGACGGGTCGTCTTCATGGGTGAAGCCTGACACACCAGGACAGAGCCGTCTTCCATGTTATTTCTGATAGACCCTGGGAACCATCTTCATCCTAGGAGTCTGTCCTTGCACCCGAACCCCTCCCGTCTCCTGGCCCTCGTGGCCGGGAGCGCGTTGTTTGTCATTCCTTCGCTGCGTCCGGCCCATGCGGCCGACACCTGCGGCCCCGGGGACCTGTACGAGGACGTGCAGCCCGCGTTCACCGCCGCGGGGTTCGACCAACTCCAGCAGGTGACGCTCACCCCGCAGAAGACGCTGCGGTCGGTGAACCCGTTCTGGACGCCCACGTCGGTGGACTCCATCGTGTTCCCGTCGGACCAGAACGTCACCATCAGCTTCGTGTACGAGAGCGCCGGCGCGAGCCACGCGCTGGGCTACGTGTACATGAGCGACCTGCGGGCCCGAGGCTACGTCAACGCCCAGGGCGACCTGGTGGATGCCAATGGCAACGGCATCGCGGACCTGCACGAGGACCTCTACAACCTGGCCCCGCCCTCCGGTGCCCAGGCCCGCCCGTACATCGGCGTGAGCCCCCGCTGTTCCCGGACCTTCGTCTCCCGTGGCTTCACCTACCGCCAGCCGGACCTGGCGCTCAACTCGGCCTGCGCTTCGGCCTTCATCACCAACCGGGACATGACGGATGCCCGTCCCGGCCGCACCTCCTCCGCCTACAACATCACCGTCGACGTCGTCGGGAGCACCCCGCCGTCAGCGGCCGGCACCGGCTATTCGGACAACGGGCTCTTCACGCGCATCCCCAACCTGTTGGAGCCCGCGCACGCGTCCAACAACAACATGGGCATCGGCCACCTGGCCTTCCTCCTGGCCGACGACGACTCCGACAGGGAGACCTTCCAGGGGCTGGGCACCGTCGCTGACGCGACGGATGTGAACGACGGCGTCCCCGACTACGACGTCTCCGCCTATGACGGCCATGGCCTTCCGAGGACCTCCAACCCGGACCCCGGCATCACGCCCTACGACCGCACGGTGGACCTGGGCGTCATCGCTGGCGGACAGGAGGTGATCTTCTTCCTCGTCTCCGCCTATGAGACGCAACACAACACGGACAACGGCACCGTCTTCCCCTGCCTGAGCAGGGATGCCAACCTCAAGTGCACGCTGCACCTGAAGACGCCCCTCAACGTGTTCTTCTCCAAGGCGAAGTGGAACCTGGATCAGGACTTCATGGGCCAGAACCCCGTCGTGTCCCGGAACATGGGTTGTGATTACCGCGACGCATGCAACGCGGCGAACCCGGCTTCGTCCCCGTACGCCTGCACCCTGGCCGGCACAACCCAGAAGCTGTGCGGGTGGTTGGATGACTGGACCCGGGAGCGCCTGGCGACGATGCCCTACGGCAACACGAGCCTGCCCATGGCCGCCACCACCGTCGCCGCGCCGGGCAACCTCGTCATGCCCCACGCCGTGCTGAGCAACGTGGGCCCCGCGTCCGACCGGTGGCTCCTGGCCTTCGAGGACCTCCCGGGTGGAGGCGACCGGGACTTCAACGACGTCGTCTTCATGCTGCGCAACTGGGCGCCCACGTCCGGCCGCGTTCGCTCCACCGTGCTGAGCCCCGCGGCCCCCAGCTGCGCCATCCAGCAGGTGTACATCCACAAGGACGACGCCCAGGACCCCACCTGCTCCTCTCCGGTCGCCATCCACTACGCGGTGGCCACCGACTGCCGCGTGTGCCTCGCCAGCACATGCGTCCCCAATCCCACGCCCACCTGGCATCCGGTGACGTTCGATTGGAACCGGGACGCCGTGCTCGACGTGTCCGGCACTCCCGGCCATCAGCTCTGCTGGAAGGCGGACCTGATCGCCGGGAACGGTCCGTGCCAGGCCACCATCAACAACGTGGACATCGGCTACGAGTCCGGACCCGTCAATCCCTGACAGCCAGGGATTGCCACCGATGGAGCTGCCCGTCACCTCCATCTGATAGACCCTCGGGGCTGTCTCCACCCCGAGGAGTCTGTCCTTGCAGCCTCATCTCCTTCGCCTCCTGGCCTTCGTGGCCGGGGGGTTCCTGCTTGTCATTCCCTCACCGCGCGCGGCCCACGCGGTGGCCCCCGGGAGCACCAAGCCCTTCCATGTGCTGCCGCGACTCACCGGCTTCTCGCAGTCCTCGGCGGTCCTGCCTCCCGGCGGCACCGCGGAGGTGGGCATCCTGGCCATGGATCCCCAGGGAAATCCGCTGACGTTCTCCTGGGACGCCAGCACGGGCACCCTGGGGACGCAGGTGGACACCGGGACCTCGAGCCTCCAGACCTGGACCGCGCCGCAGTGCCTGGCGGAGGACGCCACGCCGGTGGCCGTCACGGTCACCAGCAGCTATGGCCAGTCCATCTCCTCGCAGTTCGGCTTCAGCGTCGCCCAGGACCTGGCGGTGAACCGGCAGCCGCCGTTCGTGGACTCGGGCTTCGAGCTCCTGGAGAACGCTGGCGCCGCGTCCTGGCAGGAGCTGTGGTTGACCGCTCCTTTGGCCCCCAGGTCCCCGGAGCGCATCGTGTTCGCGACGGACCAGGAGCTGAGCGTCACCTTCATCGCCAAGGAATCGGAGGCCACGCACGCGTTCGGCTACGTGTACTACGACGACCTCGTCGCTCGCGGCTACGTCAACGCCCAGGGCGACCTGGTGGATGCCAACGGCAATGGCATCGCGGACCTGCACGAGGACCTCTACAACCTGGCCCCGCCCTCCGGCGTCCAGGCCCGCCCGTACATCGGCGTGAGCCCCCGCTGTAGCCGGACCTTCACGTCCGGTGGCTTCCTCTTCCGTCAGCCGGAGCTGGCGCTCAACTCGGTCTGCGCTTCGGCCTTCTTCACCAGCCAGGACCTGACGGATGCCCGTCCCGGCCGCACCTCCTCCGCCTACAACATCACCGCCGACATCGTGGGGACCGTCCCCCCCGTTCCCTCCGCGAACGCGGGCACCGGCTTCTCCGACAACGGCCTCTTCCCGCACATCCCCAACCTGCTGGAGCCCGCCCACCCCACCAACAACTTCATGGGAATGGGCTCGCTGGTCTTCCTGAGCACCGAGGACGACAGCAACCTGACCACCTATCGCGCGATGGGTCTGGTGCCGGACGCCGATGATTTCGAGGACGGCATCCCGGACTACGACGTGTCCCGGTACGACACGCGGGGCCTGGTGCGGTCCGTCAACCCGGATCCGGGCATCACCCGCAAGGACCGCACGGTGGACCTGGGGCTCATCCAGGGAGGCAAGGAGATGGTCTTCTTCCTCGTCACCGCCTTCGACGCGGCCCACTACCTGGACGACGGCACCGTCTTCCCGTGCCTGCGCAGGGACGCCAACCTCAAGTGCACGCTGCACCTGAAGACGCCCCTGTCCGTCTTCTTCTCCAAGGCGAAGTGGAACCTGGATCAGGACCCCGTGGGCCGGATGCCGACGCTGCAGCGGAACATCGGCTGCGCCTTCTCCGACCAGTGTGACCCGGACCACGCCCAGTCCTCCTCGAAGGCCTGCGCCGTGGTGGCGACCAGCCAGAAGATGTGTGGCTGGCTGGATTCGTTCGTGCTGCAGCGCAGCGCCCAGCCGCATTACGGGGGCCTCGTCCTTCCCAGGGAAGGCGCCACCGTCCCCGCGTCGGGCAACCTCCGCATGCCGCATGTGCTGATGACGGCGCCCACGACCGTGCCGGGCCAGTGGCTCCTGGGCTTCGAGGACCTCAATGGTGGCGGCGACCGGGACTTCAACGACGCCGTCTTCCTGTTCCAGGGCCAGGCGCCGATGGCCGCGCGCTCGAAGGTGTTGAACCCTCCGGACGCAAGCTGCGCCGTGTCCCGCGTGCGCTTCACGAAGACGGACACCGTGCCGACAGGCTGCGCCACCAGCCAGCCCGCGCCCTCCTATGCGCTGGCCACCGACTGCCAGGTGTGCGGCGACGGCGTCTGCGCATCCAACCCCACGCCCACCTGGCACCCGCTGCCGCTCATGCGCGGGGCGGACAGCGTCACCGTGGATGTCTCGGGCACGCCCGGCAACCAGCTCTGCTGGAAGGTCACCCACCCCGGTGACGCCCCCGCCTGCCTGCCCGCGGCGGTCCAGGTGGACGTGGGCTACGAGCTCACGCCCGTGGACCCCTGAGCGGTCCGCCACTTCCGGACACCCGGCGCCCCGGTCCCCTGGTGTGGGGGCCGGGGCGTGCCCACATCCCTGCTGGATGTGATCCGCCCTGTGCCCGGGTCGGAGGGCAGGCAACCCTCCCTTCGGGGCACCCGGAAGAAGTGTCGGAACCCCTCGCTGTAAAAAGTGCCGGGTTCCGCCCTAAGCATCGAAGCCAATTCGCGCAACGGCCTGGAATCATTGAGGTTGCCCGTCGGCTGGCATTGGCCCGTGCGTTGCTAAAGGTCTCCCCGTCGCAGCAAACGGCGGTCGCACACACCGCCCTCTTCCCCGAGAGAGACCCCCATGCAGACCTCCAGCTCCTTCTCTTCCGCCGACTCGCTCTCCACGTACCTCTCGGAGATCAACCAGTACCCGCTGCTGAACCCGCAGGATGAGCAGTCGCTGTCGCGCGCCTTCCGCGCGGGCGACCTGTCCGCGGGCCACCGCCTGGTGACGAGCAACCTGCGCTTCGTGGTGAAGGTGGCGTACGAGTACCGCTCCTACGGCCTGAAGATGTCCGACCTCATCCAGGAGGCGAACATCGGCCTGATGAAGGCGGTGCAGAAGTTCGACCCGGAGAAGGGCATCCGCCTCATCTCCTACGCGGTGTGGTGGATCCGCGCGTACATCCAGAACTACGTGCTCCGCAACTGGAGCCTGGTGAAGCTGGGCACCACGCAGGCGCAGCGCCGGCTGTTCTTCAGCCTGGCCCGCACGCGCCGCGAGTTGGAGAAGCTGGGCGCCGGCGACGGCCACATCGTCAACGCGGACGAAATCGCCAAGAAGCTGAACGTGAAGCCCACGGAAGTGCGTGAGATGGAGCAGCGCATGGGCGGCCGGGACCTGTCCCTGGACGCGCCGGTGGGCGAGGACGGCGACGCCACGCACCTGGACTTCGTGGAGTCCGATGCCGCCTCCCACGCGGACGAGGTCGCCGACCGGCAGCAGGCGGGCCTCACCCGCAACCTGGTGCAGCGCGCGCTGACGCGCCTGGATCCGCGCGAGCGCTTCATCATCGAGCAGCGCGTGATGAGCGACTCGGAGATGACCCTGAGCGAGCTGGGCGAGCACTTCGGCTTCTCCCGCGAGCGCGCCCGCCAGCTGGAGATCCGCGCCAAGGACAAGCTGAAGGCGGAGCTGGCGAACCTGATGGCCGAGGCCGGCCTGGACCAGGCCGAGCTGGCCGCGTAACGCGCGGGTAGCAACAAGGCTGCGACACGGCACGGCCCCGTCCCCTCGCGTTGGGAAGCGCGAAGGCACGGGGCCGTGGCATGTCTGGAGTCACGGTTACCGGGGCACGCCGGGCGAGGACTCGCCGCTCTCCGCCGGTGCGGGCGCGGCCGGCTGCGCGCGGGACGTCGCGTCGATGCGCAGGGCCTGCGGCTCGCCGCTGCTCGCGTCCGTGCGGTAGGAGGCGCGGACCTGCGCGCCCTCCTGGATGTCCGCGGCGCTCGCGGCCCGGCCGTCCACCTGCACCTGCGTGCTGGGGCCCACCTTCAGGCGCAGCCGCGGCTCTCCGCGCTGGCTGACCAGCACCTCCTGGGCGCTCGCGCTGAGCACGTCGCCGGAGATCTGCTGCTCCTGGGCGGGTGCCGCCCGCGAGTTCTGGGCGATGGCGGCCTGCTGCGTGGCGACGTTCGGATTCACGGCCTGTTGCTGCTGGGCGTCCGGGTTCGCGACGCGCTGGTTCGCGGCGGCGTTCTCGTTGGAGGCCTGCTGCTGCTGCGTGGTGAAGTTCTGCTGCGCCTGGCGCTGGGCGGCCAACGCGCTGGCCTGGGCCTGCTGGGCCACGGACTGGGCCTGCTGGGTGCGCGCCTGCGCCTGCTGCTGGCTGGCCTGGGCCTCCTGGGATTCCTTCTGGGCCTTGGCCTGGGCCTCCTGGAGCTCCTGCTGCTTGTGCTGCACGTCCTCCTGGGCGCGGGCGGCCTCGCGCTGCTGACTGGAGGCCTCCTTCTGCGCGTCACGTGCGTCGTCGAAGGCCTTCTCCGACTGGAGCTGGGCCTGCTCCACCTGCTGTCCGGGGGTGTTCTTCTCCGCGGTGTCCTGGCGGGAGCGGTCTCCGTCCTGGCAGGCGGTGGTGCCCACTACGAGTGCGGCGACTCCGGCACCCAGCCATGCTGCGCGCGATTTCATGGGGTTCTCCTGTCAAAGGGATGACAGGGCAAAGATGGCGGTGGCCCGTGGAGCGCCAAGCCATCCGTTGGCGAGCGCCCGCCCGGCCGCTCGCCCTGCGGCAGACAGTCACTTTGGGGCTACCGCGTCCGGAAGAATGGCGATAAGGGGCGCCCCCCCATGCGCGCCTGCGGACTCGACTTCGGAACCAGCAACACCGCCCTGGCCCTGCCGGACGGCACCGTGTTGCCGCTGCAGCCCCACACCCCGGAGCCCCGGCTGTTCCGCTCCGTGCTCTTCTTCGCGGAGGAGGAGCGGGAGGTCTTCACGGGCGCGGACGCCATCCAGCGCTACCTGGAGGACAACAACGGCCGGTTCATCCAGTCCGTGAAGTCCTTCCTGCACAGCTCGTCCTTCCGGGCGACGCAGGTGAAGGGGCGCACGTACACCATCGAGGACCTGGTGGCCATCCTGCTGCGCCGCGTGCGCGAGGCAGCCGGGGCGCACCTGGGCGAGCCGCCGGACGCGGTGGTGCTGGGCCGGCCCGCGGTGTTCACGCCGGATGCGGATGCGGACGCGCTGGCGGAGAAGCGGCTGCGCAAGGCGGCGGAGATCGCGGGCTTCACGCACGTGCAGTTCCTGATTGAACCCATCGCGGCGGCGCTCGCGTACGAGGCGCGGCTCGAGAAGGACGAGCTGGTGCTGGTGGCGGACTTCGGCGCCGGCACGACGGACCTGACGTTGATGCGGCTGGGCCCGTCGCGGCGAGGAAACCTGGACCGCAGGCCGGACGTGGTGGGGTCCACGGGTGTGCGCATCGGTGGTGACCGGTTCGACGCGGAGATCATGCGGCACAAGCTGCTGCCGAAGTTCGGGGCGGGGTCCACGTACAAGGTGAAGGGCTTCAGCCACAAGCGGCTGCCCATTCCGCAGCACGTGCTGGCGAAGCTGCTCAACTGGCACGAGATGTCCTTCATCCGGGAGAAGTCCACGCAGGAACTCCTGGAGGTGATGCTCGACACGAGCGACCACCCCGCGGAGATTCAAGCGCTCTACGACCTGGTGATGGACAACCTGGGCTACCGGCTGTTCCGGGCGATTGAAGCGACGAAGGTGAAGCTGTCGAGCGAGGAGGTGGCGACCATCGACTTCGAGGACGCGCGCATCCACCTGCACGAGCCGATGACGCGGGCGGAGTTCGAGACGGCGAGCCGCACGTTGTTGGATGAACTGTCGCAGTGCACGGAAGGGCTGTTGGCGAAGCACCCGGAGGCCAGGGAGATTGACGCGGTCTTCCTGACGGGCGGTTCGTCGCAGATTCCGGCGGTGCGGGAGCTGTATGTGAAGCGCTTCGGGGAGGAGCGCGTGCGTACGGCGGACGCATTCACCTCCGTGGCGGAGGGCCTGGGCCGCGCGTCCGCGTGGCTGACGGGGTGAACCATGGCGGCACAGGCAGCACGGCGACGGTGGCTTCAAGTCGCGGCCGTGCTGTCCCTGTGCGCGGCGTGTGTCGGGCCCACGGACCGGACCTTCGTCACGGGGCGGATTTTGCCCCGGCAGATCCGCTTCGTGACGATTCTTGAAGAAACACCGGGCGACGAAGCAGGAGGCCAACGCTCCGCATGCATCCATATCCGGATTTCGCGTGCCAATACGGGTGAGTCCATCCTGTGCAGGTTCGGAGTCGACACGCCGTTGCGGACCCGCGAAGGACCCATTTCCACGGCGCTGGCTCAACGCATCGCCGCGGATCGCATCAATGAAGCGACGCAGCGGATCTTCAGTGCCGCCACGCTGGAGTCACCGCTCGGAATGCTGTGTGAGTCACTGAAAGTGACGCTGCGAACAAGCTTCGAGGCATCTCTTGCTGGAGCCCGCTTCAGGACCCGATGCGATGCCAGGACTACACCTGTGGAATTCGGTGATTTCATCCTCTGACGCCGGAGTCTTCGCGCCATGCGCCCAAGCACGGATGACCTGCTAGCCACCGCGCGACACTACTGGCCTGCATCGATGGCGGATGCGCTCGAAGAAGCCAATCCTGAGTTCCAGCGACGCACCCAACGCTGGAACGAAGCGCTTCGACAAGTCGAGCAGTGGGACGGATTCCGCCAGCACCTCAAAGCCTTGCTCCCAGGCTGTTCCATGGGAGACGGCACCACGACGTCCCAGGCGTCCTTCCGCTGTATCGTCTATCCCGCGAAGGGCTACCCCATGCCGCCCATTCCCTGGGCCGTCGTGGGCTGCATGAGCATCCTGGCTCCGGTGTTCACCGTGTACGGCATCACGTTCGAATACGAGGGGCGCAAGCGCCGTGCGGCCCAGTTGCACCTGACGCCCCTGTCCGGACCCATGGAGGAAACGGCGCGCATCATCGCCAGGGAGCTGGAACTTCGCTTCCACGTCACCGAGTTGCCCCGTGAAGTGGCAGCGACCCCTGTTCCAGTCGTCGTCGAGTGGACGGAGCCCCCCAAGACCACCCTGTTCGACGCGCTCTTCGACAGCGAGCCGACCATCGTCCCGTGAGCGGGGGACCGGCTACGGGGCGCCACCGTCCAATGCAACGCCTTCCAGGACTCCTGCATCCATGTCCGGAGGCGCCAGTGGAACTTCAGGTTCCGCACCCACGCTGCGCCTCAGGACTCGACCATCAAGGCTGACCGCGTAGCGTGCGCCGGTGTCCACACCGATGAAGGCGTTGCCGCAGGCGTCCGGGGCCTCGTGGATCAGGATGAAGAAGACGTCGCCCTGACGGATGACACGGTAGCGGTATGCCTCCGGTCTTCCCCAGCAAGGTGTGTCCTTGGACCGCTTGGGGAAGAAGTCGTCCATGGCGACCTGGACAGCCCTGAGCAGGTTACCGTCCAGCACATACGCCTGCTCTTCGCCCCCCACCTGCACCGCTGACTGCAGGTAGAACGGAGGAAACGCAATGCTCCGGTCGCCCTCCCAGTCAGCGGGCCGGGCGCCCTGTCCTCCCAGGCAGCCCGCCAGGAGCAGCACTCCGCCCATCAGGCCCAGCCCTCCACAGCGCATCGCGCTCGTCAGTCGTGGCATCCGCAGTGCTCCTGAACAGGCCGCCCACACCATCCCTATGAACGCTCGGGTTCTCAAGGCCACACGTCCACCGTACGCGTCGCCCAGTCCGTGCCGCTGGGCCGTCGCGATGGGGACCTTGACTGCAAGCCGGACGTAGTGGGGCCACGTATAAGGTGAAGGGCTTCAGCCATAGGCGGCTGCCCATTCCGCAGCACGTGCTGGCGGAGTTCGAGACGGCGAGCCGCACGTTGTTGGATGAACTGTCGCAGTGCACGGAAGGGCTGTTGGCGAAGCACCCGGAGGCCAGGGAGATTGACGCGGTCTTCCTGACGGGCGGTTCGTCGCAGATTCCGGCGGTGCGGGAGCTGTACGTGAAGCGCTTCGGGGAAGAGCGCGTGCGCACGGCGGACGCATTCACCTCCGTGGCGGAGGGCCTGGGCCGCGCGTCCGCGTGGCTGACGGGGTGAACCATGGCGGCACAGGCAGCACGGCGACGGTGGCTTCAAGTCGCGGCCGTGCTGTCCCTGTGCGCGGCGTGTGTCGGGCCCACGGACCGGACCTTCGTCACGGGGCGGATTTTGCCCCGGCAGATCCGCTTCGTGACCATCGTCGAAGCAGCTTCGGGTAAGGCCGGTGGCTGGCGGGCCGCCTGCATCCACATCCGCATTTCCCGAGACAACACCGGTGAGTCCATCCTGTGCAGGTTCGGGATTGAAACGCCCCTTCACAACGTCGAGGGCCCCATCTCCACAGCGCTAGCCCAGCGAATCGCGGCGGACCGCATCAACGAAGCCACGCAAGCCATCTTCAGCTCCTCCACCATGGCGTCTCCCTTGGGGATGCTCTGCGAGTCAGTGAAGGCCACGCTGCGAACGACCGTCCCTGCGTCCATCGCGGGCTCGAAGGTCCCGGCCGTATGTCACGAGCGAGCCCTCCCTGTGCATTTCGGTGACTTCACCCTTTGAGGCCGGAGCCCGCGCACGATGACTCCCAGCACGGAGCAGTTGTTGGCCATCGCCAGACACTACTGGCCTGCCTCGGTCTCCGACGCGAGCGAACCTGGTCCTGAACCTTCCCGCCTCTTCAAACGCTTTGACGAAGCACTTCAGGGCCTGGGCCAGTGGCATTGGTTTCTCGACCATCTGCGCACGCTGTTTCCTGGCTTCTCAGTAGGCGACGGTACGGGCCCCACGCGATGCAGTTTCCGGTGCATCGTCTATCCCGCGAAGGGCTACCCCATGCCGCCCATTCCCTGGGCCGTCGTGGGCTGCATGAGCATCCTGGCCCCGGTCTTCACCGTGTACGGCATCACGTTCGAATACGAGGGGCGCAAGCGCCGTGCGACCCAGCTGCACCTGACGCCGCTGTCCGGAGCCATGGAGGAGACGGCAAGCATCGTCGCCCGGGAGCTGGAGGCCCGCTATCAGGTCAGCGAGTTGCCCCGCGAGGTGGCCGCCACACCTGTGCCCGTCGTCGTCGATTGGATGAAGCCGCCCCAGACCACCCTGTTCGACGCGCTCTTCGACAGCGACCCGACGAACATTCCGTGAGGCCCCTCAGGGCCCCACGTCCACCGTGCGCGTCGTCCAGTCCGTGCCGCCGCGACCATCGCGGGCTACCACCCAGACCGTGATGCGCTCGGGCGTCTTGGCTGTCGTGTAGGTCGTCGTCGGGTCGCCGGGCTTGCCGTCCACCGGCTCCAACGAGCGGAACGACCCCACCTCGCCCTCGCCCGTCGCGAACCAGCTGTAGAAGACCTGCTCCGTCCTCAGCCCGTCCGCCGTGGAATAGGACTCCTCGCTGCCCTCTCCCAGCACCGGCGTGAACGTCACCTCCGCGTCCAGCGGCAGTGGCCCGGACAGCGGCGCGTCGTTCCACAGCACGTCCTGCACCACCGGGTTCTGGTTCGGAGTCTCCGTCGAACGCAACGTGATGCGCCGCACGCCCCGCTCCACTCCCTCCGGTGTCCCGCTGCCGTCCGTCGCCTCGTACCCCACGAACAGCGGCAGCCCCGCCTGCAACACCTGCTGCACCGCCGGGTCGTTGAAGTCGAACGAGCCTCCCTGCCCTCCCCCCGTGCTCCCCGTGGCCGCCTGGAACGCCGCGATGAGCAGCGCCTGCACCGCCGGGTCACTCAACGACAACACCCCGCCCGGCAACGGCACCCCGCTGTCCCCCGGACACGCCACGTCCCCGTAGGGGTTCACGTCCGGCCGGCACAGCGCGTACGTCACCGTCACCGGACGCGCATCCGGCGTCACCGCCAGCGCGGTGAACGTCACCGGCGGCGGCAGCGTGGAGGCGTTTGGCTCCAACGCCAGCTCCGGCGGCTCCGCCTTGATGCCGAGCACGCGCACGCTGCGAATCTCACTCTGGGCTTCGAAGTCGGGGCCACTGCATGCGCTCGACCCCAGCAACGCAATGACAGTCAGCAGGACGGGAGTGCGCATGGCGTTCAGAAGGCTCCCTTCAAGCCGAGCACGGGCAGGATGGGCAGGCCCTTGAAGTACTCGCGCTTGGAATAGTTGTAGTTGTAGGCCACGCCCTCGACCGACTGGTTGTTGTACGCGTTCGTCAGGTCCAGGTAGAGGTCCAGGTTCCAGGTGTCGAAGATGAGGTTCTTGTCCACGCGGATGTCCAGCTGGTTGAACGACGGCAGTCGCTGGGAATTGACCAGCCCGTAGTACGGGATGAAGACGTCCGTCGTGTCGTCGCGCTTGGAGCCCAGCACCGGCGTCGTCGGGTTGCCGGACGCGAAGCGGAACCGCGCGCCCACCTCCCAGCCCTTCGGCAGCTTGTAGCTGGCGATGGCCGTCAGCACGTGCGTCTGGTCGTTGTCGAACTTGCGCCAGCGCGCTCCCGGCGCGTCCCGGCGCTCGCTGCGGCTGAGCGTGTACGAAATCCAGCCGAACAGCCGGTCCGTCAGCGCCCGGCGCACCAGCAACTCGAAGCCATAGATGCGCCCCACGCCTCCGTTCTTCAGGTTCTCAGGCACGGACTCGCCGTCGCGCACGACGCGCGCGTTCGAGCGGACGATGAGGTCATCCAGGTCGTTGTAGAAGACCTCGCTGCCCACGAACCACTCCGGCCGCGCCTGCCACTCCGCGCCCACGCTGTACTGGAGCGACCGCTTCGCCCCCAGGTCCGGATTGCCGAACCCCGGCGACGGCTCATCCTGCACCGGAGGGCTGTGGTAGACGCCCGCGCCGCCCTTCAGCGTCAGCGTCTCCGTGAGCGCGTAGCGCACCGCGAGCCGAGGGTTCACTGTGCGCTTCACCTCCTGCTGGTCCGTGAAGATGTAGCTCTCCGTGCGCACGCCCGGCACCACCAGCAAGTCTTTGATGGGCCGCCAGCGCACCTCCGCCCAGGCGGACGGGTAGTACTGGGTGAACTTCCCGTCGATGTTGATGAGGTCCTCCGTCACCAGCGGCGACGGCGGCTCACCCTCGCGCGGCGGCTGCTGGATGCTGGCCGTCACGTTCGCCAGGTTCGCCACCACGTCCAGACCGCCCGCGACCATCACGCTGTCGTTGAACGCGTACTCCACCGTGGGCCGCAGATACAGGTCCGTGGACGCGATGCGCAGCCCACGCTCGCCAATCTGGAAGTCCAGGATGGTGTTGCCCACGAGCCCATGCGTGTCGACCGTCAGCCTGCCCTCGCGGAACTGGTGCCGCAGGCGCAGCTGGTTGAAGCCCGTCGTCACATCCAGGCCACCATTGACGGACGGGTCGCCATCCGCCGGCTGGTCCAGGAGCAATGCCAGACGGTCGCGTGACGTCAGGCCCTGCAGCGTGAAGGTGTGGCGGCGGCTCGGCTTCCACACCAGCTTCGCCTGCGCGTCGTAGTAGCGCGGCGCCACCTGGAGGCTGTCGTCGTCGAACGGCACCGCCTTGAGCACCAGGTCGATGTACGAACGCCGGCCGCCAATCGCGAAGCTCAGCGTGTCCGTGATGGGGCCCTCAATCACCGCGTTGGACTCAATGAGGCTGATGCCCACCGTGGCGTGGTAGCGGTCCGTGCGGGGCTCGCGGCTGCGCACGTTGATGACGCCGCCGGTGATGTCGCCGTAGTACGCGGAGAAGTTGCCGGGCAGGTAGTCCACCGCCTCCAGCAGGTCCGAGTTGTACACGGAGGTGAGACCACCGAAGTGGTACAGGATGGGGATGCGCAGGCCGTCCAGGAAGACGCCGGACTCCTGCGGGCTGGTGCCTCGGATGACCAGCGCGCCGCCGTTGAACGCGGGCCGCGCCACGCCCGGCAGGTTCTGCACCACCTTGAGCGTGTCACCCTGCGTGCCCGGTATGCGCTGCACCTCCGCCACCGAGATGGTCGTGCGCGTCACCTCCTTGCGCTCGCGGTCGCTGCGGACCACCGTCTCGTATTGGCTGAAGATGCGCTTCTGCACGTAGTACGTGGCCCGCGTCTCCTTGCCCTCTTCAATCGTCTCCTGCGTCTTGAAGCGGTCGTAGTTGCCCAGCACCACGACGACCGGGTGCGTGCCCACGGGGACGCCTCGGAAGGAGAAGCGCCCTTCGCCGTCCGTGACGGTGGAGCGGTCCAACTCCGTGAGCACCACCTCCGCGCCCACCAGGGGCTTGCGCGTGCCGCGCTCCACCGCCTGGCCGCTGAAGTTCACCGGCCCCTGCGGCTCCGCGACGCCGCCGTCCGGCGAGGCCTCCGGTTGCGGCTCCGGCGCGCGGAAGACGAACTGGTAGGCGTACTGGATGCGCACCGGCGCGGGGACGTTGTCCACCTCCGCGGGCTCGAACTGGAACTGCTTCACCGCTTCCGTGGCGGCTTCGTCGAAGCCGTGGCCCGCGGGCTGGGTGATTTCGACATTCGTGACGGCGCCCGTCTCCGAGATGTCGATGAACATCACCACCGTGCCCTCGAGCTGCTGGGCGGCGGCATCCGGTGGGTAGGCCGCTTCGACCTGACGCAGGAGGGCGGGCGGCTTCGTCAGCACGCCCGTGGGAGCGCCAGCATCGCCGGCGAGAGTTCCTGCGTCCGGAGCCTGTGCCACGGCTCCGGTCGCAAGCAATACACAGACGACGCAGAGGAGCGTTCTCATGAAGGGTGCGCGGGTCTCCCGCGCCCCCTCCTAGCGCCCCCCGAGGCCGGGGGCGAGCACGATTTCGATGCGCCGGTTCTGGCTCTTGTGCTCCGGCGTGTCGTTGGGAACGAGCGGCTGGTACTGCCCGTAACCCGCCGCGGACAGCATGGTCGGGTCCACGCCAGAGTCCTGAAGCGAACGAACCACCGCCATCGCGCGCGCCAGGCTCAGCTCCCAGTTGGTGGCGAACTGTCCGCCGCCGGTGGGCACGTCGTCCGTGTGGCCTTCCACGCGCACGATGCGGCCCTTCACCGTCTTGAGCGCGTCGGCGATCTTCACCAGCGCGTCCTGCCCTTCCTTGCCCACGCGCGCGGAGCCGGACGCGAAGAGGATCTTGTCCTTGAGCTGCACCGTCATCCGGCCCTTCATCTCCGACAGCTCGATCTTGCCGTCGGAAATCTCCTGCTTGAGGGACTGGGCCAGGTTCTCGTACTCGGAGCTCTTCTTCTCCAGCTCCTCCTTCGCCTGCGCGAGCTTCTTGGCGTTGCGCCCCAGCTCGTCGTTGAGCGCGGCCAGCTGCGCGTTCTTCTCCTCCAGGGCGCGGCGCTCGGCCGCGGCGCCGGTGAGGCGGTTCTCGGAGGCGTTGAGGCGCGTCTCCAGCGCGGTCTTCTCCTGCTCCAGCGCGGTCTGCTTCTCCTCCAGCTCCTTGATCTTCGCCTCGGCGGCCGCGCGGGCCGCCTTCTCATCCGTGAGGTTCTTCGTCAGCCCCTCCGCCTCCAGGGCCTTCTCGTTGAACTTCCCCTGCGAGACGCAACCCGTGGAAAGGGCAACGAGGGCAGCCAGAACCAGACGTGTCCGCATAGGTGCGATTCCTCCTGACAAGGATGTTGGTGGGTCCGAGATTACCGCTCTCGGGCCCGCAGCCTAGGAGAAACGCGCATCCAATTTGAGGCCAAAGCTTCCCCGCCCGACGAGCGGCCCTACTTGGGGAAGATGGGGTGGGTGTCCAGCCAGGAGCTGAAGAGGGCGTCGGCGAAGGACTTGCCGGGGATGTGGACCCCGCCGGACGCGCCGCCGGAGACGTGGAGGCCGGAGCCGGGCAGGTAGGTCAGGACGAGGTCGTCGCCCTTGCGCACGTCATGGAGGGACGACAGCAGCTTCTCCAGGGACTGGTTGAGGGCGTCCTGGCGCATGGCCGGGTTCTGGCGGAGGCCCTCGCGGAAGCTGCCCACGAGCTGGTCCTTGCTGATGGTGCGCAGGAAGCGGAAGTGCAGTCGTTTCAGGCTGTTGGACGACACAGCCTCCTTGAAGCAGGTGGGCTCCTCCTCCATGTAGAGGCTCCACACGTACACATTGAAGAAGAGCTTCTTCTTCAGCTCCATGTGGGTGAGCGCCAGTGTGCGCCCCTCCACCTGGAGGGAATCCGGCATGTTGACCCCGCCCGCCTGTCCCGCATGGGCGGCAGCGCCCACCAGCAGGAGCATCCCCAGCGCGAGCCCTCGCGCCCCCTTTTTCAACGCCGTCCCCATCATCGCCTTCCCCTTCACCCTCTTCCCAACGCCGGTGATCGCAACGGTGCGCATGCTCTTAAAAACCGCCACCGGTCACGATCATTGGTTTGTGCACCATTGGACGGCAACCGGAGGCCCAAGGCAAGGCTGTTGGGGGCTCAAGTGACTCCCCGGTTGTCCGGCGGACACGACGGATGGCGCAGGGTGTCATGAAACCCGGGAGCTGAGCTTACTCCGGAAGCGGGTTGGGGCGGGCCAGCGATTCGCGGAACTCGTCCACGAGCTTCCAGAACAGCACCCACACGTCGTGTTTGCGTCCGGCCGCCTTCACGATCATGGCGACCGGCCCACAGCACGCGCTCCAGCCTCTCGTCTCCTGGAGGTAGTTCGCGAAGTCCATGACGAAGCCGAAGCCTGCTTCTGGAACACCGTGGGCCCTCAGCGCGGACGAATACCCGTGCAGAAGAAGCTCCAGGCCCCGCAGCTGCTCGACCCGCTGGGAGTCATCGAACCCCACGAACATTCCAGGGCGCTTTCGAAAGCCTTCCATGAAATCGAAGACATCTGGAGCGGGTGCGAAAGCCGTCTCGGGCGCGGCACGAATCACCTCCGCGCCGCGAGCCAGAACCCAACCGCCAAAACCCACGGAGGGAGCCACCTCATACAAGGTGTACCTGTCCGTCAGCACCATCCGCGTCCAGAACTCATCCAGTCCCAGGTCACGGCAGCGTTCAGCGGTTGCGACATTGCTCGCCTTCCATTCATGGATGTCGAGCAGCACGTTCTGCCGTTCGAAGCGAGAGAGCGACCACTGACAGGCGCTGGAGAAGTCCACCCGGACCTTCTCACAGGTGTGCAGGGCCAGCTCCAGCTGAAGGAGTTCTCTTACCGGATCCATCCGTACGCCCGTGACGCTGGCGTCGTGGAGCGGCACGTTCAAGAAGGACATGGGCTGCCCCATGCTACTCCGCCGTGGCGGCGAGTCGCTGTTCGGCGTCCACCGCACGGAAGGTCACCTGAAACCCAATGCTTTTGCGTGCGCGAGACATCAGCCGGTAGAGGTGCCCCGCCTCATCCAGTTTCTCCAGGCTCATGTAGTCGCCGTACGTGATGAACTGGGCAATGCGCCAGATCTCCGAGACGAACTCAGGACCCGCGGGGCCTGTGACCACGTGGTTCCCGCCGTCCTCTCTCGTCCGCTTCCAACCGGGTTTGAGGAGGAAGTCGAGCTCGATGGAGACGCCTTGCAGGGAGCTCTCTTCCCAGGTGCGCGCCATCGTCGCGGCACGGGCGACGACGTAGCCGCCCATCCCCACGGACGGCTCGAACTCGTACAGGGCGAGTTCACCCGCGAGGACCTTCTGCGTCCAGACGGCATCCAATGCCCACTCCGCGCAACACTCAGCGGCTCCGTCCATCCCCGCTCGCCATTCGCGGATGTCGAAGAGCACGTTCTGAGTCCAGAGCCTCTCCAGGGACCATTCCTCCGCACCGTGGAAATCAAACCAGACGGTTTCGCGGGTGTGCAGGACCAGCTCCAGTTGCAGGAACATCTTCTCCCGATCCATCCGCACGCCCGAGACCTCGGCGTCGTGGACCGGCACGTTCAGGAAAGCCATCGTGGGGAACAGTCTGTCACCCAACGGCCCCACGCGGGGAAGAGCCGGCGTAGGCTCTCCGTCCATGAGCGCTTCCGTCCATTTCCGCACCTGCAATCTCTGTGAAGCCATGTGCGGCGTGCGCATCGAAGTGGCGGACGGGCGCATCACGTCCATCAAGGGGGACACGGAGGACCCGTTCAGCCGGGGCCACATCTGTCCCAAGGCCGTGGCGCTCCGCGACCTGCACGAGGACCCGGACCGGCTCCGCCATCCCATGAAGCGCACCGCTTCCGGTTGGGAGCGCGTGTCCTGGGAGGACGCCTTCCGCGACATCACGCAGCGGCTCCATGCCATCCAGAAGGAACATGGACCGAACGCCGTGGGCGCGTACCTGGGCAACCCCAACGTGCACAACCTGGGCGCGATGATGTTCGGGCCCGGGCTGCTTCGCGCGCTGCGCTCGCGCAACCGGTTCTCCGCCACCTCCGTGGATCAGCTTCCTCATCAGCTCGCGGCCCATCTCATGTTCGGCCACCAGTTGCTGGTGCCCATCCCGGACATCGACCGCACCCGGTACATGCTCGTGCTGGGCGCGAACCCGCTCGCATCCAATGGCAGCCTGATGACGACGCCGGACGTGCGCGCCCGGCTGCGTGCCATCCAGGAGCGAGGCGGCAAGGTCGTCGTCATCGACCCTCGCCGCACGGAGACGGCGGTCATCGCGGACCAGCACGTCTTCGTAAGGCCCGGCACCGACGCGCTCGCCCTCTTCTCCCTGCTGCATGTCGTGCTGGAGGGGAATGCGCACCGCATGGGACGGCTCGCGGAGTTCGTGGACGGATTGGACACCGTGCTGCCGCTCGTCCGCGACTTCCCGCCGGAGCGTACGGCGCCTCA
Source organism: Corallococcus exiguus (assembly GCF_009909105.1). NCBI lineage: Bacteria > Pseudomonadati > Myxococcota > Myxococcia > Myxococcales > Myxococcaceae > Corallococcus > Corallococcus exiguus. Next base: position 747,506 of record NZ_JAAAPK010000001.1, on the reverse strand, counting down.
CACGGGCATCGCACCGGAGGTGCTTCGCGGCATCGCCCGGGACTTCCTCGCCGCGGACGGGGCTGTCTGCTACGGGCGTGTCGGTGTGTCCACGCAGCCGTTCGGCTCGCTCTGCCAATGGCTCATCAACGTCCTCAACATCGTCACCGGCAATCTGGACCGCGAGGGCGGCGCGCTCTTCACCCTTCCTGCCTTCGACCTCATTGGCGGGCCTCGCGCGTTCGGTGTCAGCCCTGGCAGCCATGGGCGCTGGAAGAGCCGGGTGCGTGGCCTGCCGGAGTCCTCCGGAGAGCTTCCCGTCGCGGCGCTCGCGGAGGAGATCCTCACCCCGGGCGAGGGCCGCATCCGCGCGCTCATCACCCTTGCCGGAAACCCCGTGCTGTCCACGCCCAATGGCACGCAGTTGGACACTGCGTTGGGACAGCTCGACTTCATGGTGAGCGTGGATCCGTATCTCAACGAGACCACTCGCCACGCGCACTACATCCTGCCGCCCGCGTCCCTGCTGGAGCGAGGACACTACGACCTCGTCTTCCACGTGCTCGCCGTGCGCAACACCGCGAAGTATTCGCCGCCGGTGTTCCCAGCGGGTCCGGACTCGCGTCAGGACTGGGAGATCGCCCTGGAGCTCCAGCACCGGCTGGAGACCCTGCGCAAGGGACGGAGTGTTCGCGCACTGCTCCAGTACCAGGCCCTCAAGCGCATGGGGCCGGAGCGCATCCTCGACCTGGGCCTGCGCATGGGGCCCTATGGCTCGCGCTTCCATCCGCTCAAGAAGCACGGCCTGTCGCTCGCGAAGCTTCGTGCCGCGCCTCATGGCATCGACCTGGGCCCGATGAAGCCCAGCCTGCCCGGCAGGCTCCGCAACCGCGCCAAGCGCATCCAGTTGGCACCGGAGTTGCTCGTCGCGGACGTGGCCCGGCTTCGCGCCGCGTTCCCGGACGACGTGGCACCTCGCGAGGGCGAGCTGCTGCTCATCGGCAGGCGGCACCTGCGCGACAACAACTCGTGGATGCACAACGTGCCGGGGCTCGTGAAGGGCCGTCCCCGCTGCACGCTCATGGTCCATCCGGACGACGCCTCACGCATAGGGCTCGCGGATGGCGCCAACGCCACCATCCGCTCACGCGTGGGAGAGGTCACCGTGCCCGTCGCCGTCACCGCCGATGTGATGCCCGGCGTCGTCAGCCTGCCGCATGGCTACGGACACCAGCGCCCAGGCATCCGCCAGCAGGTCGCCAGCGCGCACGCGGGCGCCAGCATCAACGACCTCACGGATGACCAGGCGCTGGACGCCGTCAGCGGCAACGCCGCGTTCAGCGGGACACCGGTCCAGGTCCGACCAGCCTGAATCCCCGAACATCCGGGGTGTACACCGCCGGTCTGACGCGGTTCCTCGAAACCTGTCCGACTGTCGGACAGGTTCACCGCCCGGATGGGGCGGAGGCTCTCCGGCCACGGTTCCCCAAAACCTGTCCGACTGTCGGACAGGTTTCCGCAGCGTGGCTGGGACGGAGCCCCCGGCCACGGTTCTCCAGAACCTGTCCGACTGTCGGACAGGTTTTCGCCGCTCGGGTGGACCAGGGGCCCTGGCCGCGGCTCTTCAAAAGCTGTCCGACTGTCCGACAGGTTTCCGTTGCTCGGGTGAAGCGGCGGCTCCGGGCTTCGGTCCTTCAAAACCTGTCCGACTGTCGGACAGGTTTTTACGGTGCGACTCCGCCAGCGAGGCCCCACTGGGCTCTCGCCTTCTCATCCGTGAAGACGGAACCTGGAGCTGCCAGGGCCTAGCGGTACACGGGCGCGGACAGCACGGGCGGCACCACCGGCGCGGCGGCCGCCACCTTCGCCTTCGCGCGCCACACCAGCGGCGTGAGCGCTCCCACCAGCACGAACACCGCCTGCACCGTGTGCGCGAGCAGCGCGATGGACATCGCCTTCGCCGCCGTCGTCCCCATCGCTCCCGCCGCCAGCGAGAACATCCCGTCCGTCACGCCCACCTGCCCCGGCACCAGCGAGCCCATCGCCAGCGCCACCAGGTAGAGCCCCTGCGTGAACAGCGCCTGCACCACCGACGCGTCGATGCCCACCGCGTGCGCCAGCACCGCGTACTGCATCACCTGCAATACGCGGCTGCCCAGGAAGGCCAGCATCGGCCGCCACGGACACAGCCCTCCGGCGCACACCGATGCCTGGAACGCCTCCGCGTGCTCGCCCCACTTCCCGCACCGCCTGCGCATCCACGCGCCCAGCCGCTTCGCCCGCAGCCCCGCGCGCACGCCCAGCGACGCGAGCAGCAACACGACGCCATGCACCAGCATCGCCACCGTGAACGTGCTCCAGCCCGTCATCAGATATGCCGCCAGCGCGCACGGGAAGGAGATGAGCCCTCCGGCTCCCAGCGACGCCGACTGCGACGTGGCCGCCGCCGCCGTCGCGGCCGCGCCTCCCGTGTACGGCGTCAGCAGCGTGGCCTTCGTCGCCTCCGCCGCCGTTCGGCCCGCGGGCGCCATGCTCGACACCGCGGTTCCAATCAGCTGCGCTCGTACCAACACCGACAACGGCACCTGCCGTGCACGCGCGCCATAGGACAGTCGCGTCGCCGTGGCGTCGCACGCCTGCCGTCCCATTTCGATGAACACCACCCAGGGGAGCAGCGGCAGCGCATCCAGGAGCGTGGTCTTCAGCTCGCCCGCGCCGGCCTTGTGCACCAGGGTCCCCAGCATGCCCAGGCCGCCCATCGCGAACACCGGCTTGAGTACCGTCAGCAGCCTGCGTCTCCAGACGCACGGTGAGGCGGAAAGCCCCTCCCTTGCGACGGCCCCCGGCCCGGCCAGGGCCCCTTCGCGGTGCACGTTGCTCACACTCGCCCTCCTCGCCCGTCCCCACCCGCCCCACCGAGGGGTCCATTTCAGAACCTGTGCAGCCCTCAGCGTCGTGGCGAGGCCCGATCGTCGCCGACCGTCAGCCTCCTTCCTCTCGCGTTTGGGGGTGGACAGAGCGCCGCGCCCCCGGGACGGGAATGCAGGCGGAGCGGATCCATCCACCAGCGGATGCACACCGCGCGTGGCACCACAGCGCACGCTCGGCAGCAGGGCGGAAGGCGGTTAGGGTGGCGCCGCCTTCACAGCGCGGGAGCAATGCCATGAAAGCAGTGCGCTTCTCGGCCTTCGGGCCGCCTTCCGACGTCGTCCAGCTGGCCGAGGAGTCCCCCGCGCCGCTGAAGCCCGGCGAGGCGCGGCTGGCCGTGCTCGCCACGCCCATCAACCCGTCCGACCTGCTCACCCTGTCCGGCGAATACGGCGTGCTGCCCAAGCTGCCCGCCACGCCCGGCAACGAGGGCGTGGGCCGCGTGGTGGAGGTGTCCGGCTCCGACACCGTGGCCGTGGGCGACCTCGTGTTCCTCCCGCTGGGCGCGGGCACCTGGCGCACCCACCTCACCGCGCCCGCCGCGCAGCTGTTGCCCGTGCCGCCGGGACTGGACCTGCTCCAGGCGAGCATGCTGCTCATCAACCCGCCCACCGCCTACCTGATGCTGCGTCAGTTCGTGACGCTCCAGCCTGGCGAGTGGGTGGTGCAGAACGCCGCCAACTCCGCGGTGGGCCGCTACCTCATCACCCTGGCGCAGGTGATGGGCCTGAAGACCGTCAACGTCGTGCGCCGCCAGGAGCTGGCCGACGAGCTCAAGGCCCAGGGCGCGGACGTGGTGCTGCTGGACACGGACGAACTGCCCCAGCAGGTGCGCGCGGCCACCGGCGGCGCGAAGGTGCGACTGGGCATCGACGCGGTGGGTGGCGAGTCCGCTCGCCGCGTGGGCGACTGTCTCTCCACCGGCGGCACGCTGGTGAACTACGGCGCCATGAGCGGCAAGGGCCCCATGCTGTCCGCGGCGGCCAGCATCTTCAAGGACGTCACCCTGCGCGGCTTCTGGCTGACGCGCTGGCTGCGCGATGCCCCTCGCGAGGAGCAGAACGCCACGCTCGCGCGGCTGGCGGAGCTGATGGCCGTGGGCACGCTCCAGGCGCCCGTGGACGGCACCTATCCGCTGGAGCGCATCCAGGACGCGGTGAAGCGCGCGCTGGAGCCGGGCCGCAACGGGAAGATTCTCCTCACCCCCAACCCCACGGCGTGAAGCACCCGCCGTTCACATGAAGGAACGACGACCATGAAGCGAGTCGAAGGCAAGGTGGTCCTGGTGACTGGCGGCGCGGGGGGCCTGGGCGCCGCGTCCGCACGGATGCTCGCGCGCGAGGGCGCGAAGGTGGTGGTCACCGACCGGCGCGAGGGCGAGGCCCGCGCGGTGGCGGAGGAGTTGGGCGACGCCGGCCTGTTCCTCCCGCTGGACGTCACCCGCGAGGACCAGTGGGTGAGCGCGCTGGCGCGCACGGTGGAGAAGTTCGGACGGCTGGACGTGCTCGTGAACAACGCCGGCATGGGCATCGTGAAGGACGTGGAGGAGATGTCCCTGGACGAGTGGAGGTTCGTGCACTCGGTCAACCTGGACGGCGTGTTCCTTGGCTGCAAGCACGGCATCCGCGTGATGAAGGAGTGCGGGGCCAAGGGCTCCATCATCAACATCTCCTCCATCGCGGGGCTCGTGGGCGTGCCGCAGTTCCCCGCGTACTGCTCCAGCAAGGCCGCCGTGCGCATGCTGTCCAAGTCCATTGCGCTGCACTGTGCCTACAAGGGCTACGGCATCCGCTGCAATTCCATCCACCCCGGCTACGTGGAGACCGCCATGGTGGAGGCGCTGGCCCAGGCCGGTGGACAGGCGGAGAAGACGCGCGCGCGCATGCTCAAGGGCATCCCCATGGGCCACTTCGGTGAGCCGGACGACGTGGCCAACGCCGTCGTCTACCTGGCGTCGGACGAGTCCAAGCTGATGACCGGCGCGGAGATGGTCCTCGACGGCGGCGCTACCGCGCAGTAGCGCGGCAGGCCCCCACTCCAGGCGCCCGGGGACATCACTCCCAGGGCGCCCCGAGCAGCTCCCCGAAGCGCATGCCCAGCTCCATGCGGCCCACCATCACCTGTCCCCAGGCGGTGGCCTGCGCGGCCCAGGTGGCGGGCGTGAGCCCCAGGGTCTCGAAGAGCTTCATCACGTCCCCACCCTGCTGCATCGCCTTGATCATCCGCGCGTAGTCCACAATCGTGGGGAAGGCGGACTCCGGGAAGAGCACCTCGCGGTCCACGTCCTTCAGCGGCACGCGGGGCTGGAGCGTCACCAGCAGGCGCTGCGCATTCACGCGGGAGAGCGTCTCCTGCTGTTCGCGCTCCACCGCCTGCCGGGCCCGGAGCGCTTCGGCCTCGCGGCGCTGGGCCTCCAATTGGCGCTCCTGGTCGCGGCGGCGGGACTCGGCCACCTGTCGATCGATGGCGCGCTGCCGCTCGCGCTCCTCGTCTTCACGCCTGCGCTCGCGGCGCTCGCGCATCATCCGCAGCGCGCTGTGCGTGTCGTCCAGGAAGTCGCGGTGGATGTTGGACTCCTCCTGCGGAGACGGCGTGGCGAGCACGCGCTGTTCGAAGGCAGGGAGCCACGACTCGAAGTGCTCCAGCTCCGCGTCCAGGACATCGAGGACGTGAACGTCGCGGGACTCCAGCCCGTTGCGCAGCGCCATGGCGCCCTTCGATACGGAGAGGGACGCCGTGCGCGGGCGCGTGCCCACCAACTCCTCCGCCGCGTCCCAGAGGGCGCGCAGCCTCTTGGGGAGCGCGTCCACCGGGACTCGGTCCAGCAGCTGCTCCGTCTGGCGGTAGAGCCCTTCCGGATCCACGCGCCACCAGGTCTGGAAGCGCACGAGCGCGTCCGGCTCCACGTCGCACTGGTACTCCCACAGACGGTCTCGCCAGGCAGCGAAGGCGGTGAGCAGGGGAGCGCGCTCGGCGGGATGGGACTGGAAGCGCCTCCACACGGCTTCGACGAACAGCTCGCTTCCGGTGAGGGAGCTCCAGGAACGCACCACTCGGGTCAGCGGCGCCACCAGGAGGTGCTGGCCCGGCCCTTCCCAGACGGCCATCAGCAGCCGGCCGAAGTGACCGGGGTCGGGGTGCTTCTCCGTGCTCGGGCGCTCCGGAATGAGGCTCAGGTTCCGGGCCCTGGAGGGGAACATGAGCAACGCCTCCAACAGGGCCTCGCCGCTGTTCGGGTCGCGGGCCCAGTCGTTCAGCCGCCGCTGTTCGTCCACGCCCGAATGGTGGAGGAAGCGCGCGAACGAGGAGTCCTGGAAGCACTCGGTGCGGTCCTTCTTCGCGCCCCGGTCGATGGCGTGAACGGTCTCCTCCAGGAAGGCCCACATCGCCTCGGACTCTTCTTCCTCGGGGGGCTCGGGGTCGTCGCGGGGAGGCGTGGCGGCCCAGCTGAAGAAGTCGAGCGCGGTCTCCGCGGGCAGGTCGCTCAGCACCGAGCGCGCCCAGCGGGCCCAGCGCCGCTGGTCTTCCAGCCCCCATTCGCGGAAGGGGCGCCGCTTCGCGAAGGAGAGCAGTTCGTCCGCGAGCGACCCGACCGTGCGCAGCGACACGGTGAGCAGCGCTTCCAGGGCGCCCTCTGGTGGAGGGGTGGGAAGTTCGCGGAGGACCTCCTTGGCGAAGGCCGCGTCCCCATCCCGCTGCAGGCGCGTGAGCAGCCGGCGTGAGCCCCACTGGCTCAAGGTGCGCCGCGCGAAGGCGGCGAGGTCCGCATCGGAAGAGTCCAGCGCCTGGGCCACCTCCACCTCGTCGTGGAGACACAGCGCGCACTCGAAGCGGACGTCGGGGTCCATGCCATACAGGCCCCGACGGAGCGCGGTGGAGACATTGTCCGGCGGCGCTTCGTGCGACGCGCGCACCCAGGCGACCGCGGCGCGTGAGGACAGCTCCGGCACGTCGAGCACGCCCAGGGCGAGGGTGCGGATCCGCTCGCGCTCCTCCTGGTTCAAACGGGGGAAGAGGCCGCTGCGCCAGCGCGTCATCGCGAGCATGGCCTCCACCGCCACGCGGCCCTCGCCGTGCAGCAGCTGGTTGCGCACGGAGAAGCGCGCCTCCTGCGACCAGGTGCCCTGATGCACCCAGGCGAGCGACGCCAGCAGGCGCAGGGTCGGATCCGGGGACTTGCTCGCCAGCCACTCCACCGAGTCCGGCATGGGACTGAAGGGCGCGAGCATCTCCTCCAGGGATGCCTCCTCGATGGGCAGAATCACCGCCCACGCGTCCTCCAGCTCCCGCACGAAGCCGCGCTGGATGAGGAGGGGCTCGATGCGCCGGGCGTCCTCGGACAGGCGCTGCACCGCGCCCCACTGCCGTGCGTAGCGCGCCTCCAGCACCGCCACCTGGGCGGGCTCCAGCGCGGCGGTGCGGGCCGCCAGGGAGAAGCGGTCCACGCCAGACTTCACCAAAGCCCGCGCGGAGCCATAGCGCTCCGGCGGGATGGCACCACAGAGGCAATGCGGGCACGCGGCATCAGCAGGGATGAAGCGGATGCACCCGGGGCAGCGAACCTCCGCGCCCTGGCGCACGCCGCTGTCGAGCAGGGCGGACATCCCGTGTGTCTACCCCGGTCCGGGGGTGTCGCGCACGGCCCAGGCTTCACCCAGGTGCCCTGCCCCGCCAGGCCATGGCGACCGGGCAGTCCTCTCAGCAAGACTCGCCGTCAGGCCTGTGGGCCCGGGTGCTCCACCGAGGATGAAGCAGGGGCAACTGCCAGCCGCTCCCAGGCCGTCCGTATGTCATTCCAGGGAGGCACACACATGGGCGCATTGGACGGGAAGATCGCGGTCGTCACGGGCGGAAGCACGGGCATTGGCTTCGCCATCGCGGAGCGCTTCGCCAGCGAGGGCGCGGAGGTGGTCATCGCCGGGCGCCGGCAGCAGCGCCTGGAGGATGCGGCGGCGAAGATTGGCCGGGGCGCCCGGGGCGTCGTCACCGACGTGGGCGACGACGCGCAGGTGAAGCGGCTCATCGACTCCGTGCCTCGCGTGGACCTGCTGGTGACGTGCGCGGGTGGCGCCGTGTTCGGCGCGGTGGACAGCGTGCCCTCGCAGTCGTGGCGGGCCCTCTTCAACGACCGCTTCTTCGGCCAGCTCTCCGCATGCCACTACGCGGTGCCGAAGATGGCCCCGGGCAGCGCCATCATCCTGTGCTCCGGCATCGCGGGTCACACTGCGCTGGTGAACTACTCGGGCGGCGCGGGCCTGTGCGGCGCGGTCAACGCCATGGGCCGCTCGCTGTCCGTGGAGCTGGCGCCCAAGGGCATCCGCGTCAACGTCCTGTCCCCAGGGCTGACGCGCGACACGGATATCGACTGGGGCGTCCCGCCGGAGCAGGTCAGCGCATTCCTGGACGCGCTCGTGAGCAAGGTGCCCCTCAAGAAGCCGGGCACCGTGCACGACATGGCGGACGCGGCGTACTTCCTCGCCACGTGCGCGTACGCCACCGGGCAGGTCATCGACATCGACGGCGGCTGGACCGCCGGGGCGTAGCGCTCCGAAGGCCGAATGCGCCAGTGCCGGAGGAGCGATAAAAAGTCGCTCCGACGAAGCGCGTCGCGCGCTGGAGGCCGTCTATGCACGCGTGGAAGCGCGTGCCGCCGACATCTCCGGTGCCCACGACGGGTGGCCCTGCCGCCGTGGGTGTGATCACTGCTGCCGCCACCTGGCCGCGCCGCTCCCCATCACGCAGCTGGAGCTGAAGCGACGCGAGCCGTGAATCTCCGGCTCAGCGTGCCCGCTTCGCCTCGTCCGGATCCAGCAACACCTGCTGCATATAGGTGGGGACGATCTGCCAGGACAGCCCGAAGCGGTCCTTGAGCCAGCCGCACTGCACCGGCTTGCCACCGCCCGCGATGAGCTTGTCCCACAGCTCATCCAGCTCCGCCTGCGTCTCACAGTCCACGCTCAGCGAGATGGCGTCCGTGAAGGGAACACCGGGTCCGCCGTTGAGCGCGACGAAGCGCTGTCCCGCGAGCTCGAACTCAATGGTCAGCACCTTGCCCTTGGGCTGGGGGCCCGCGTCCGTGGAGTGCGTGACGTTCAGGACCTTCGAGTCCTTGAAGACAGACGTGTAGAGGGCGACAGCCTCCTCCGCGTTGTTGTTGCACCACAGGTTGGTGACGATCTTCTGGGCAATGGCCATGGGGGACTCCTCCTGGCCGGAGGGTGGACGCGGCGTGCGCGCCGGGCAGCAGCACAAGGCTGGACCGCCCCCCTTCCCTCCGGTCGTCCGAGCAGGCGCCTGTGCTCAGGGATTGGCGCCAGCCGTCCCGGCGGGGACCGGCTGTGTGGGCACCTTCAGCTCCCCGGAGATGATGCGGGCCTTGAGCGCCTCCACCGTGCGCAGCGCCTCGTCCTTGCCCGGGAAGTCCAGCCGCACGGGAGCCAGCCCCATGCCGCCCTCCTTCAACCCGAGCGAGACATTCCCACCCTGGAACCGTCCCTGGCGCTGTTCGCGGATGGCCTCGTACACCACCAGGTCCACGTGCTTCACGACGGCGGACAGCACCGCCTCCGGCGCCAGGTGGGACGGGTCGGAGTCCACGCCAATCACAGACACGGTCTTGCCCGCCTCGCGCGCCTCCTTCACGGCCTGGATGGCCCCCAGGCCGTCCACGCCGGCCGCCGCGAAGATGACGTCCGTGTTCTTGAGCAACAGGTCCTGCCCCACCTGCTTGCCCAGGGCGAAGTCCGTGAAGCTGCCGGTGTAGTTCACCAGCACCGTGGCGTTCGGGTTCGTCGCGGCCACGCCGGCGCGGAAGCCGGCCTCGTAGCGCTGCACCAGGGGAATCTTCATCCCGCCCACCATGCCCACCCGGCCCGTCTTCGTGACGAGCCCGGCCAGGGCGCCCGCGAGGAAGCAACCCTCCTCCTCGCGGAACACCACCGTGCGCACGTTGGGCAGCGTGATGACCCGGCCCTGCGCGTCCAGCAACGGGCTGTCCACCAACAGGAAGGGCAGTGAGGGATTGCGCCGGGCCACCGTCTCCACGGCGTTCTCCAGCATGAAGCCCACGCCCATCGCCAGCGACACGCGCTGCTCCGCGAGCAGTTGGAGGTTCGGCTCGTAGTCCTCCGCCACGCGGCTCTGGAGGACCACCGGCGTGATGCCCAGCGGAATCATCTCCCACCCGCGCGCGGCGACGTCCGGCGCCAGCGAGGCCTTCCGCTCGGACGCGGTGGTGTCCTGATATCCAGCCTTCTCGTATTTCACTCCGCCGGCCCACTGCTCCAGTCCCCGCAGGGCGGAGTCATTGAAGGCGTGGTCGCCCCGGCCTCCCAGCCCCAGCACCAGGCCGATGGCGGGCTTGGAAGGCGCGGCCGGCGCCTCCTTCTTGCAGCCAGTAGCGACCGCCAGCAGACACACGACGAGGGGGAGGATTCGGCGGCGCGGGCTCATGACGCCGCGTAATATATCATGCGGCTTCTGGCGCTCCCCCAGGGTGGACGATGCTCTACTACTTCAAGTGTCAGAAGTGCCTGAACACCAGCGGCATCTTCCTGGAGAGTGAGTTGCCGGGCGACATGCCGACGTGCAACCACTGCACGAAGGAAGGCGGCAGCAGCAAGGTCGACAAGCTGTCGACGATGGCCTTCTTCTTCGGCTGCGCTGACTGCAAGGGCCGGTGGATGTACTCCGCGCCCAGCACCTACTCGGATGAGAAGGCGAACCGTCCGGACTGCCCGACGTGCGGACACAACCACTCCATCTTCTTCGTCCCGCTGACGACGGACGCCAACAAGGCCCAGAAGCGCAAGAAGGCCGGATTGCTCAACCCGGCGCGGCACGACGTCAGCGGCTCGCTCGACATCGCTCCGGACGCGGCGGTGCTGAACCTCAAGCGGCGGCGGCTGGACGACGGCTTCCAGGACGAGGTCCCCACCTTCAGCGTGAAGCCCGTGGAGGACGATGACGCCAAGGCGCGCATCGACACCGAGCGGGCCTACCAGAAGGTGAAGAGGCGGCGGCAGGACTACGACACGAAGTTCGGGGCACTGTCGAATGCACAGAACCCGAAGACGACGACCACGCACCCGGGCCGGGTGGTGTCACTCAACCAATACAAGACCCTGCTGACCCACCGGGAGACGGTCAACAGCACCAGCTATCCCCGTCTGAGCCAGTCCGCCCCCACGGTGGTGAACGCCGCGAAGATCGTCGGCCGCGACGCCGTCTGGGATTACCGCGAGCTGGGCCCCAACTCCTTCATGCGGCGGCTGTGCACGCTGCTCTACACCATCGACTTCGGCGGAGACTCGATGAACCCCGTCGAGCTCCAGGCCATGTGGGCGCACGGCTCGCTCTTCATCTCCTCCAACAACTACTCCTATGGGCTGGAGCTGGAGAACTCCCTGGGCACGCACGGGACGCTCAAGGCGCTGATTGGGCAGATCAAGATTGGCAAGACGGGCGCGGGGTCCATCAACTCCTCCAAGCGCAACCTGAAGAAGTCCCACACGGATCGACTGCCAGATTACAAGGCGGCCTTCGTCTCGAACACCGAGGCGGCCTATTCGGAGTACTTCCAATATCAATGGAAGTACATCTTCAAGCAGCTCCGGGCGTCGTTGAACTGCGCGAACCACGAACTCCTCACCATCACGAAGAACGGCGACGACTACACGGCCTGGACGGCGCCCGCGGTGGCTCCGGGCCGCGTCTACCTGGTCGTGCCGGAGCAGGGCCGCGGGACCTTCACGAAGAAGGACATCCACGCGGAGCAGATGTTCTATCCCATCCTCATGAACCTGGACGCGGCGGGACTGTTGAGCGAGTCATCCCCCGCGTTCATCGGTGGCGTGAAGACGCCCTGCCGGACCTGCTACGAGGTGCTCCAGGCGGCCTCCGGCGCGCTGGGCACCAAGCTCGTGCTGCCGACGGATGCCTCCGGACACTACTGGGAGGCGTCCGGCATGCACGTCCCGGGCACCGTCTTCCCGCCAGCCCATCAGACGATGGTGTTTGGCAAGCCGGGGTCGGACAAGATCTTCGACACGGAAGTGCCTCCGTCCCCCACGGGCCACTGACGCTCAGGCGTCATCGCCATACATGCCAATGGGGATCTTCGCCTTCACAGCCTCGATGACGGCCGCGGGGCACTTCGCCTCGGCCGCCGTCATGAGCGCCTTGGGCGATGCATGGAGGGTGACGGCGCCCAGGGAGTACTCGACGAGCGGCACCGCCATCTTGCAGGTGGTCTTCAGGTAGAAGCGCAGGTCCAGCGCCCCCCGGATGGCCTCCACGGCGTCCTGGAGGGCGACCTCCGCCGTGCGCGCGTTGTCCGCCTGCTGATACGCGGTGATCTGCTGCTGGCTCAGCAGCTCCGCGTAGACTCCCAGGACGTGCTCGGGGAGGTAGTGCACCTGGGCCTCGCCGTAGGGGATGGAGGCCGCGTTCAGGTAGGGCGCCTTGATGACGCCGCTCGGGAACGAAGTGCCGTCGTCCAGGACGATGTTCCGCTCCACACCGCGCTGCTTTCCAGTGGAGCTGACGTCGGGCCGGGTGCCATTCACCCGCTCCCGCATCTCCACGAGCTTCGCGCTGACCAGATCCCAGGTCCCCAGGGTCTTTCCATTGGCCTGCGGCGCCGCGGTGCGGGGGAACGCGCCGGGGTACTGGGTTTCGAGGACGTTCTTGGTGGGCAGCCCCAGGTCCCCCTTTCCCCAGCCAGCGAGCTCCGCCTGGTTGCTGATGACCACCCCCGGGCATTTGAAGGAGTCGTACTCCTGGATGGGCAGCCCCTGCAGCACGGTGAACGCCGCGTGCCAGTAGTTCTTGTCCAGCGAGGGCTCCACCGCGTCGATGCCCAGGTGGTAGTATTTGTACCTCGGGTGGATGTTGTATTTGATTTCATCCTCCACCCGCCGCGTCTTGCGGATGCAGAGCACCCGGGCGAACTCGGTGCGGATCCGCTCGGAGAGGGTGGCGACGCTCGCCTGACTCTCCGTCTTGGACAAGTGGTTGAAGCGCTTCGGGCGGGTGCCTCTGGCAATCTTGGGCATGACTTGAATCTACGAGCTGTTTCAGGCGCAGGGAACGACCTGATGCGTGGACGTGCATGGGGTGTAGGCTCGGGGGTCATGACCTACCGACGCGCTCCGGTGAAGGCTCCGCGACTCTCCGGCATGGCCCTCAAGGCCATGGTCAACACGCTGGAGCGGGGCGGCGTGGGCCCGGCACTGATGGAGAAGCTGATGCGGGACAGCGGCATCGAGCAGTGGCGCGAGCTGTCCGCCGGCGATGCTCCGCCCATCCAGTACCCGCTGCCCCCGGGTGCGCCGCCTTCCGAATCACAGACACCGGTGGAGCAGGCCGCGCGCGCCGCCGCCGCGTCGCCCGTGACGCCGAGGCAGGAGACGGTCGCGGCGTTCGCTCGCGCCTACCGGGACGGGAGCACGGATCCGGTGGCGGTGACGCGCAAGGTCCACGAGGCGATTGAACGGCTGGACGGCGGCGCGGACCGCCTGGGGCTCTTCATCGCTCGCAAGCCGGAGGAGGTGCTGCGGGCCGCGGAGGCGTCCGCGGAGCGGCTGCGCGCCGGAATGCCCTTGAGCGTGCTCGACGGTGTGCCCGTCGTCATCAAGGACGAGCTGGACCTGGCGGGCTTCCCCACGACGCTGGGCACCACGTTCCGCACCGAGCCGGCCCAAGCCGATTCCACCGTGGCCGCCCGGCTGAAGGCCGCGGGCGCGGTCATCCTGGGCAAGGCCAACATGCAGGAGATTGGCATCAACCCCATCGGGTTGAACCCGCACCACGGCGCCGCGCGCAACCCGTGGAGTCGGGGCCATATCACCGGAGGCAGCTCCAGCGGCTCTGGGGCCGTGGTGGCGGCGGGCCTGTGCCCGGTGAGCATTGGCGCGGACGGCGGCGGCTCCATCCGCATCCCCGCCGCGCTGTGCGGCATCGTCGGGCTCAAGGCCACCTGGGGCCGCATCCCGGAGACGGGCGTGCCACCGCTGTGCTGGAACGTGGCGCACGTGGGCCCCCTGGGCCTCACCGTCGACGACGTCGCGGCGGCGTATGCGATTGTGGCCGGACCGGATGGACACGACGTCGTCGCCCGGCAGCAACCTCCGCATCACCTGTCTGGCTATGAAGACGGCGCGTTGAAGGGCGTCCGGCTGGGAATCTGCACGCCTTATCTTGAAGACGCGGACGCGGACGTGGTCGCTCGCTGCCGCGAGGCCGTGCGCGCCCTCACCGACGCGGGCGCCACGGTGGTGGAGCTGCCCGCGCCGGACCTGAACACGATTCTCTGGACGCACAGCTGCATCATCCTGAGTGAGATGGCGGAGGCGATGCTGCCGCAGGTGAAGGCTCGCGCGTCGGTGTTCGGGCTCGACTCGCGCACCAACCTGGCGCTGGGGCGTCACTTCCGGGCCACGGACCTCATCCACGCGCTGCGGCACCGGCACCGGCTGACCCGCGAGCTGCTGGCGCTCATGGCGAACGTGGACGTCATCGTCACGCCCACGACGGCGAGCACCGCGCCCGCCATCCCCGAGGCGACGCTCCCCGCCGGAGAGTCGAACCTGCCGGTGGTGGACGCACTGATGCGCTTCATCCGCCTGGCGAACCTCACCGGCTGCCCTGCCCTCTCCGTGCCCGCGGGCTTCGACCGCGCGGGCCTGCCCGTGGGCGTGCACCTCATGGGGCGCCCCTACGAAGAGCACCTGCTGCTGCGTCTGGGCCGCGTGGTGGAGCGCGCGACGGAGCGCCGCACGCCGGGCATCCACGTCAGCGTCCTGCCCTGACACGGGGCGCTGGCTTGCGAGGCGATTCCAGGCTGGCTTAGCCTTGTCGTGAAGCCTGCACCCTCGCAGCCGGCCTCGCCCACCGGTCCCAATCCGGCGTCCACCTTGGCTTCCCTGCCAGTGCTGACATGGTCTTCGCGCGAGAACATGCGCATGCAGGTTCACGAACACCTGCAATCCCTCTCACCAGGGGAAGACCCCGTCCGGGAGAAGCTGCTGGACCTGCTCGGCCTGTTCGGTGGGCAGGAGCAACTTCCCTTCCTGGAGGCGCTGCTCCTCGACCGGACGGCAGGCTACCCCATCCGGGTCAGCGCCCTGAGGGCTGGCCTGCGGCTGGGACTCGACATGTCGGGCCCCGAACTCGTCAGGCTCCTGGAGGCCTCCATCGCGGAGGCATGCGGCGAAATCACCCACGACCCCTACGCCCCCGCGCTCGACGACCTCCTGCTCCTGATTCGCACGGACCAGGCCCTCGCCGATGCCAGGCGTTCCCTGCTTCGCATTCCACTGCGTTCCCTGGCGAACGCGCTCGCCCATGAGCGATGGCGCCCTCCTGGCCTGTTTCCGGCGCTGAAAAACTGGATGCACGCGCGCTGGGCCAGACAGCTCGCGCGACTCTCGCCGGAGGAGGTGGAGGCGGACCTTCGACTGCACTTGCGTGTGGCGGTCGCCACTTCGCCCCATCCCGAGTCCCAGGCGTTCGTGTCGCGCCAACTGCGAACACCGACGGCGGAAGCGCGGGAGCTCCTCTTCAGGATGCTCACGCCGGAAGCCATCGCATGGTGGACGGCGCCGCACCCCCAGGCCTTTCGACATGCCGCGGAGACGCTGCGGTTGCCATTGCCACTGCTGCTCTCCCACTTCGGTCCGGAGAGACTGCTCCGGCGGTTGGAGGACGTCGTGCGCGCCCAGCCACCGCCCCATTTACTCTCACACGCCGCCGCGGTGCTCGGCGCATGGACGGACGCGCACCCGCTGCTGCCACGCTGGCTGGACGACCCGGAGCTGACGGAGGCATTCCGCCGGACCTTGCTGGAACAGTTCCTGGGGCACGCGCGACCGGGCGACGTTCACTGGGGACGAGAGGCCATGACCCGCCCGGAGAACGCACCGCTGTTCCGCGTCCTGCTGCACCACCGGGTCCTGGCGCCAGCGCCTGGCGACCGGGAGGTGTTCCTGGAGGCCCTGCATGGCTCCGACGCGGTGGCGCAATGCTTCGCCATCGAGGGGCTGCTGGCCTTGAGGGAATCCGGCGATGGCTGGAGGGATCGGCTCATGTCCCTGCGTCAGGCCCGCCATCCCGCGCTGAGGATTCGCGCGGAGGCAGGGCTCGCTCGCGAAGGCCAGCCCGGCGCCTTGTTCGAGCTGCGGTGGACCGCGCGTGACGACGAGCCCTCGCTCCGCGCGGAGGCGGTGCGCTGGCTGGGGGAAGTGGCTGTCGAGGAGGGCCATCCCGTCATCGTGGACGCGCTCGAAGACCGGGGACAGGTGCGGAACCGAGAGGTCCCCCTGGGCTCGGACGAAGCCGTCTGGGCGCTCTCGCGGCGGGGAAAGCGGGAGGACCTCACCCTCCTGCTCCTGGCGTTCGTGGGTGGCAGCTACTCCTATGTGCTGGAGCGGCACCTCGCGTTCCATCTCGCGCGGCAGGAGGGGGCCTCTCCCGAACCGCCGCGTCCCCCCGCCTGCCGCCAATACGCGCTCGACCTCCTGGAGGCTGGCGCTCTCCACGGTTAGCGGTGGATCCGCTCCCAGGGCACAACTCCTTCTCTCATCTCCCGATAACCTTCTCGAACCGCGAGCACGGAAGGTCCGGGACATGTCCATCGACGGAGTGGGAAGAGGCGGAGTCCGGCAGGTGACGCCGCGCGCCGTGGAGGGACAGTCCGGCCCCGTGGCGAAGAACGCGCTCGCGCGCCCGCTGGCGGCCAAGGACGTCTTCGAGGCGAAGAGCGCCCAGTCCTCCAGCTCTGGCAACGCGAACCTGCCGCCCATCCAGTCCAACACGGGCACGGTGCAGGCCGGCACGGTGCAGCTGGATGACGCGACGAAGGTGGCTCGCGGCGCGCTGAAGATCGACTCGAACGCGGATCCGAAGACCTACGACGGCATGTACCTGGGCTCGGACGGTTACGCCTACCCGCCGGACAAGTTCTCCGTGTCGGAGGTGCCGCCGTTCAAGCCGGAGAAGCCCATCGCCTCCCCGACGCCGACGACGTACCACGTCAACGGCATCCTCACGCAGCCGCAGGGAGACGGGAACGCCACGGGCGAGGCCCAGAAGCTGGCGAACGAGACGGGCACCAACGTGGTGCCCATCTACAACGCCACGGAGGGACTGCCCGCGGACGTGACGCAGACGGGCATGGACCGGTTGGGCCTTGGCGACAACAAGGCGGCCCAGACGCTGGCGGACGCCATCTACCGGGACCTGCAGGCGGGCAAGAAGGTCAACGTCACCGGCTACAGCCAGGGTGGCGCCATCGTGTCGAGCGCGCTGCGCGACGTGGACAACCGCATCAAGGACGACATGGGCGGCTTCTGGGGGAACCTGCCCGTCTTCGGCGACGGCAACCGCGACAAGCGCGAGGCGCTGCTCGGGAACATCAACGTCTCGACCTTCGCGGGCGCGGGCAAGACGTTCCCGGACGGGCCCAAGTACACCTTCTACGTGAACAAGCAGGACCCCGTGCCCACGTGGCTGGGCACGCACGCGTTCAACCCGGTGACGGACATCGTGAGCGGCATCGCGTCCGGCCTCTTCCCCGGCATCGGCATCCTCAACGGCGGCCCGTCCACCCAGTATCCGGAAGGAGCCACCATCCACACCTTCGACTCCGCCGGGAACGGCGAAGTGTTCGCCCTGGATGGCAAGCACGGCATCGACACGTACCTGAACAACATCCAGGACGCGGTCTGAAGCCACCGGGGCGCGGTGCTCCTGCACGCCCCGGGATCACGGTGAGGCGGGCGCCTGCTCCTCGGTCCGCGTCCGGTTGGGACGGCGCTCGGGGACGGGCGCGACGCCGCCCACCCACTCCCAGTCCATGCCGTTCCACGCCTGTTCGCACCAGCGCAGGTCCGTGGCCAGCTCGCGCGCCTTGGTCCCGTGGGGGATGAGCGCCCAGCCCAGCCGGGACTGCTTGCACTCGCCGCTCTTGAACTTCAGCAGCCGGCGCTGACCCTGGGCCTCGGCGCGCTCCGCTTCCCAGAGCGCCTGGTTCCGCAGGCCGTCTCCCTGCGCGTCCACGCCGTTCCACTCACACCACGCCTGAACGTCCTTCAGTCGGACCAGCTTCGATCCCCGGGAGAGTTCCGTCACGGCCGCGACGAGAAGGTCGGGGGTGATGACACGCATGCGTTGGGGCCTCCGGTACAGCGCGGCGAAGGACTCCAACGTACAGCGTAGGAAATGGCGGAGGGCCTCAGCTCCGCCATGCGTTTGTCATGGTTCTGTCATGAAGCCCGGCATGACGCAGGCGGGCATGCGTCAGGGCTTCGGCGCGGGCTTGCTTGCAGGGGCGGGCGGTGTGGCTGCCTTGGCCTTCGAGTACGTGGCGATGCGGTTCGTTACCTCGCCCATCAAGTCATTGGGGATGGGGACGGAGAGGTTGTACTGGGCGATCTTCCAGCCGGCCGCGTCCTTCACCAGCACGCCGCTGCCGCGCGCGGGGCCCAGGTTGGGCGTGTCCAGCGCCTCGTCGAACCAGGCGACCTGGCCGTCCTTGGAGAAGAACACGTTGCGGGACACCGACTTGAACGACCACGCCTTGCCCTTGGAGAAGTAGGGCTTCGACCACGCGCGGAACTGGTCCACCGTCCAGCGCTCCTCGCCGTCCGTGCCCATGAAGACCGCGTCCGGCGTGAAGAAGGAGAAGTAGCGCGGCTCGTTGGCCACCGCCGCCGCGCGGTGCCAATCGTCCAGCACCGTGGCCACCGCGACCTTGGGGTCGGCCGGAGCCTGGGCCGCGGCCGGAGCAGCGACGGGGTTGGCGCCGAGCGCCAGCAACAACCAGGAGACGGATGCCATCGGGTTCACCTCGACGAAAGGGGGGTTCGCGGTATGAAGCGGCAGGCGTGCCTCCAGGTCAAGGCATGCGACACAAGGCGGTGGTGGCGTGGTGCTCGAAAGTTTTCAGGTGGGCACGGGGGATGTGCTCACGGTGATGTTGCACGGATTCCTCGGCACGGGCCGCAACCTGCGCTCGCTGGCCGTCGCGTGGACAAAAGCCGATCCGCGCCGCCGCATCCTCCTGCCCGACCTCACCGGCCACGGCACCTCCCCGGCCCTGCATCCGGACGCGGACCTGACCACGCTCGCGCGCGACGTGGTGGACACGCTCGACGCGCAGGGCTTCACCGGCGCCGTGGACTGGGTGGGCCACTCGCTGGGCGGCCGCGTGTCCCTGGCCGCCAGCCTGGAGTCCTCCGAGCGCGTGCGCAGCGTGGCGCTGCTCGACATCGCGCCCGGGCCCGTGCCGGTGAACCTGTCGGACAGCGGCGCGGTGCTGGACATCCTGCTGAAGGCCCCGCCGCGCGCGGACAGCCGCAAGGACCTGCGCGCGAACCTCACCGGAAACGGCCTGTCGGAGTCGCTGACGGACTGGATCCTCATGAACCTCACGCCCGACGGTGACGGCGTGCGCTGGCGCTTCGACCGCGACGCGCTCCTCCGGCTCCACCGCCGCGTCACCGGCGAGGACCTCTGGCCCGCGGTGGAGCGCCCCGTGCACCCGCCCCTGCGCTGCATCCGCGGCGGGCGCAGCCGGTACGTGTCAGATGAGAGCGCCCAGCGCCTGGAGGACGGCGGCTGCCCCGTGGCCTTCCTCCCGGACGCCGGCCACTTCGTGCACGTGGACAGTCCCCAGGACGTGCTCACGTGGCTGATGGCCCCCTGATGGATACACAGACCGTCCTGCTCGTCTTCGTCGCGGTGGGGCTGGACGGCCTGGCCGGGCTTGCGGGCGGTGTGTTGTCCGAACGTTGGCTGCAACGGCGGCTGCCCGCGCTGGTGGCCTTCGCCGCCGGAACGCTTTTGAGCGCGGTGTTCCTGGAGGTGCTGCCGAAGGCGGTGGAGGCCAAGGGCGATGCAGCCTTCGCGTGGGCCTTCGCCAGCTTCGTCGTGCTGACGTTCATGGAGTGGGCCCTGGGCCATCACCATCACGACGCGGAGGCCGCCGCCGGACACGCGCACGGCCATCATCATGCGCACCCGGTCTCGCCCACGCTGCCCACCGCGCTGCTCGCATCGGATGCGTTGCACAACGTGGGTGACGGTGCGGCGGTCGCGGCGGCCTTCCTCGTGTCTCCTCAAGCAGGCTTCGCCACCGCGTTCGCGGTCATCGTCCATGAGCTGCCGCAGGAGGTGGGCGACTACGCGCTCCTGCGCGCCGCGGGCTGGACTCGCGCGCGGTCGCTGGTCGCGTTGGGCGCGGTGCAGCTCACCGCCGCGGTGGGCGCCGCCGGCGTGTTGCTGGGCACGCGGTATCTGCCCTCGCTCCAGGGCACGGTGCTGGCCATCGCCGGAGGCTCGTTCCTCTACATCGGCGCGGTGGACCTGTTGCCGGAGCTGCGCCGGGGCCCGGACTCACGCCAGCGCGTGGTGGGCTTCCTGTGTGGCCTGCTGCTCATTGGCGGACTGCACTTCGCGGAAGCCTTCGCGGGAGGCCATGGCTGAAGGGCCGCGCCCCTGAGAGGATGGGGCCATGCAAGGAAAGACCGTGATTGTCACCGGGGCCTCCGCGGGCATCGGCGAGGCGCTGGCGGTGGCCCTGGCCGGCCGGGGCGCGAACGTGGCGCTGGCGGCGCGGGATGCCCAGGCGCTGGAGCGCGTGAAGGCGAAGTGCGAAGCCGCGGGCGGCAAGGCGCTGGCGGTGCCCACCGACGTGGGCGACCCGGAGGCGTGCCGCGGCCTGGTGGAGCGCACCGTGGAGGCGTTCGGCGGCGTGGACGTGCTCGTCAACAACGCGGGCATCACCATGCACTCGCGCTTCGAGGACGTGAAGGACCTGGGCCTCTATGAGCGCCTCATGCGCATCAACTACCTGGGCGCGGTGCACTGCACCTTCCACGCGCTGCCGTACATCAAGGCGCGCAAGGGATTGCTCGTCGCCGTGTCGTCGCTGACGGGCAAGACGGGCGTGCCCATGCGCACCGGCTACGCTGGCAGCAAGCACGCCATGCAGGGCTTCTTCGATTCGCTGCGCATCGAACTGTTGGGCACCGGCACGGACGTGCTCGTGGTGTCACCGGGCTTCGTGGCCACGGACATCCGCGCGCACGCGCTGGGTCCGGAGGGCCAGCCCCTGGGCCAGAGCCCTCGCGACGAAGCAGGCCCCACCATGGACGTGGACACCTGCGTGGCCCTCATCCTGCGCGCCATGGAGCGCCGCGACCGGGAGCTGGTGATGACGCTCACCGGCCGCGTGGGACTGGTGCTCAAGCTGGTGGCGCCGGCGCTGGTGGACAAGCTGGCCGCGCGCGCCATCCGCGGCAAGAAGGCCTGAGGCTACTTCTCCAGCCGCGACACCATGCCCCACAGGCCGTCGAAGGTGGCGTTGCCCACCTGATGCAGGCCGAAGCCCCAGAGGAAGGCGGTCATCCACCCACCGGAGCCACCCCACGTGGGCGCGAAGACGTCCAACACCTGGAGCCCCAGCAGCACCGCGATGATGGACATCATCCCCAGCACCGCGAGCTCCACCTTCCACAAGTCCCTCGAGCGCGGCAGGGGAATCCAATCCAGGTTCACCAGCGCGTCGGTGCTCGCCTTCGTCGATGACGGTGGCAGCGGGGAGAGGTTCCCGGTGGCGGGACCGCCGGGCAGCGGCGATGGCGACGGCTGCGGCGATTCCATGGCCGGCTGCGAGAAGGGGTCCAGCGTCACGGCGGAGGGGACGGACTCCAGGGCCAACCGGCCGCCCGTGGACACCGGGGGCGGCGGGAGCGTGACGTGGCGCGCGAAGTCCTCGCGGGCGGCGCGGTACTCCGCCGCGGCCAGGTTTGCTTCGCCCTTGTCCAACTGCTCTCGCGCCGCCGCCAGCCGCGCGTCCACCGCGGTTCGCCAGTCCGCCAGCGTGTTCAGGCCCCCTCCGGATTGCGCCTGGAGCTGCGTCAACGCCTCCTCCAGGTTGTCCACCAGCTCGCGCAGGTACAGCGCGTGCGCGGACTGGTAGTAGAGGTATGCCTCGTCCACGCTGGCGGACATGCGGGCCCGCGACCGGGCCAGCTGTTCGCCCACGCGCAGGCGCAGCGCCGCCCACTCCTCCTGCGTGAAGCCGCCGGGAAGCTCCTTCGCGGTGAAGGCGTCCTCCAGGTCCGTCAGGAGGATTTCGAGGAACGCCTCGCGCGCGGTCTCCACCAGCCGGCGCGACGCCTCCAGGTCGGGCCCCGGCAATTGCTGACGCGCGCGCAGCACGTACAGGGGCAGCTCGCCCTGGAGCCGGCGGCTCACGGGGTCATCCCCGCGCTGGGAGGACAGCGTCCTCGACTGCTGCTCCAGCTCCGTCAGCCGCGCCTCCAGCACCGCGCGGGCCACCGCCTCCAGGTCGAGCGTGCGCAGCAGTTGCACCTGTTCGGTGAAGTCCGCGGACGTGGCTTCATCATTCTGGAGCAGCGTCTCCACCGCCTTGAGCTTGCGCTCGGCGTCCAGCAGCGCCACGCCCTTGAGCCCCTCCAGCTGCCGCAGGAGCACGGACCAGAGGGAGAAGAGCTGGAGGCGCGCCTCGAAGAGGGCGAGCACGGAGTCCTGCACGACCAGCCCGCTCAGCGGCCGCTGGATGTCCGCGAGGAGCGCGTCCACCTGACGGCGCAGCGACGCGGCCACGGTGGCCTCGCGCTCCAGCGGACGGGCGGGCACCAGCGAGAGCAGCTTCTGTCTCGCGAACTCCGCGCGGCTGCGCAGGTTCACGCGAGGGCGCACGCGCTGCACGTAGAAGCGCACCGCCGCGGACGTCACCACGCCCAGGAAGATGAGGAACGCGCCGAACAGCGCGGGCGTCTTCACCCAGACGGTGAAGGCCTGCTCCACCGCCGCGCCCTCCGGCACCAGCAGCCGCACCGTGCCGGTGTACTCGCCGGACTCCGGCAGGTCGTCCACGTCCAGGCTCAGCAGGCCGGTGCCATAGGCGGGCACCTGGAGGATGCCTTCCTTCCCCGTGCCTTGCGGTTGGCCATCCGGTCCTCGGAAGAACCACTTCGCATCCTGCGCCTGCACGGGCGCGGCACCGTCACCCGAGCCGCCCGCCCTGCGGTCCAGTTGCACCACCGCCGCGGGCCCCACCGCGCCGCCCACGCCCGCCGTCTCCCGGAAGGTCAGCCGCACCGTGGCCTTGCCGGAGAACGGCCCCAGCGTCCAACCGCGCGCGGGGGCCACCGGATAGAACTGCACCGTGGGCGCCATCGCCACTCGCTGCACGACGAGCGGGGTGACTTCCCGCACGCCATCACCCAGGAGCACCACGCGGCCGTGGTAGTCGCCAGCCGCGGGCAGGTCCGCGGACAGCGTCACCGTCACCGGCTGCCGCACGGAGATGGGCACCTCCGCCGCGCCTTCCGTCGTGCCCACGCGCACCGTCACCGGCACCTGCGTGCCGTCCGCAGCGAGCAGCGGATCCACCAGCACCGTCACCCGCGTGACCTCCGCGCTCGCGTCGCGCGGTGACTCCGGAGACACGTCCGTGGGCGTGGGCAGCAGGTCCACGCGCAGCACCGTCTCCAGGTGGGCAGTGGACGTGCGCAGGCGCACCTGGTTGTTGGAGGACAGGCCGGCGAGGCCGAAGCGCGGCGCCGCGCCCGCGAGCATGGGCCACAGGCAGAGCACGGCGCACGCCAGTGTCACGCCCGTGGGGAGCAGGACCTTCGCGGCCATGGTGCTTCGAGCGGGAAGGCTCATGCGCGCGGACGATAGCAGTCCCCTCCTCCGCGCTCGCATGCGCGTCCACGCGTGCGGATCGGTGGCCTCGTCACAACACGGGTGTAGCAACCCCGCTTCCAGGCTCGCTGTGGGCGGCGCACCGCGCGAACCTGTCCGACTGTCGGACAGGTACTGGAAGACCGGGGCCCGGCCTCGTCACTCCCAGCCCAGGCGGCGCAGCACGCTCCCGGACAGGCTCCCGCGGATGGCGTCCAGGGGGATGCCCTCGTCGTCCTCGGCGGATTCGTGGCCGGGGCGCGGGTCTCCGCTGTGGTGCAGCGCGACCAGCTCCAGGTCCGGCGTGAAGCACGGCGACCCGGACGAGCCCGGGTGCGTGTTGGTGCAGTACGTGACTCGCGTCTGGGAGCGGTTGACCGTCTGGAACGTGTCCAGCGCCACCTGCATGGGCCGGCCCTTCGGGTGCTGCACCACGAGCGCCAGCGCGCCAGGCTCGAACGCCGTGGGCGACGACGGGGCCAGCGGGACGAAGCCGCGCGACTGGTCCCCCACCCGGTCCTCACCGGGGGCGTCCTGGATCTGAAGGAAGGCGTAGTCCAGCTCGTCGCGCGTGGCCTCGCGCGGACGCGGGTGCATCAGGTCCGCCGGGCTGTGCGGACTCTGCGCCAGGCACGCCGTCACCGCGTACACCCGGCCGGGATGCACCGCGATGCGGTCCGGCAGCACCTTCAAATCGAAGCGCACGCGCAGCGCCTCCAGCAGCCGGTGCTCGATGACGTGCGAGTTCGTCAGCACGATGTCCGGCGCCACCAGGAAGCCCGTGCCCAGCGCGCGGCCGCCTTCCAGCTCCACGCGGCACACGCGCCGCGACAGCGTGGTCAGCCGGTCGCGCCAGGCCTGCGGCGTCAGCACCAGCCTGGACTGTTGGACGATGCGCGCCAGGGCACTGCCGGACACGCTGCGCTGCACGGAGGACAGGTAGCCCTGCAGGAAACGGCGGATGCGCGGATGGCCCGGCGCCGCCGCGTGCGCGCCGCGCACCAGCACGTCCGTCCACCCCTCCGCCTCCGCGGTGCGCACGAGCGCCCGGGCCCGTGCCGCCCCCTCCCGTTCGACGGGGGGCACCAGGCTGCGGCCGCATTTCACCTCGACCATCCGGAGGAGCTCCTCCACCGAGGTGAACGCGCCCAGGAGGGCGTGGGTCAGTTCCTCCTGTTCGGAGCCTTCAAGCTCCATCCGTCTCCTCGCTGCCGCGCGATGCATTTCCGGCGTGCACCCTGAAGTGTACGCATGCGGGCAGCGATTGCACCGGGCGGGGGGCGCCCGGAGGGACGGGCCCCTGCCGCGCTTCCGGCGCGCATTCCACCTGCCACCGAGGCCGGACGGAAGGGACCTGCACCGGCGCCGTGAGTGGAGAATGACCCCACGGCACCGGAGGATGTCAGCGCACCGCCCAGGTGGTGGGCGGCAACGACGCGGTGATGTCCGGCCGGCCAGGCACACCCAGTCGCGCCGCGCCCGCCTGCAACGTCCCGGCGAGCGTGGGCAGCACGCGGAACTCCACCTGCACCAGCGCGCCCTGCTCCCTGGGAGAAAGGTCCAAGGACAACGCACCATCCTGCACATCCCAGGAGGTCACCTGTCCGGACGCCACGAGCGCGGCCAGGCTCGCGGGATCCACCTGCACGCCCGCGGGCAGCTCCTGCTGGAAGCGCAGCGGCAACGAGGACGGAGCACCCACCTGGACGCGCACGTTCGTCAGTTGTCCCACGCGCGCCTCCTTCGGCCCCGTCACGGCCAGCTGCAGGCCGCCCTTCACCTCGCTCTTCCAGGGCACCGCCGCGGACAGCGCCAGGGAGAAGCCCAGCCCCGGCACCGCGGGCTCCGCGCGCACGGTCCACGTGTGCGACCCCGCCGAGCCCGGCGCCGCGGCCTCCAGCGCCAGCACTTCGCGCAACGCCTTCGTGTCGTAGGTGCCCTCCGTGACGACCTGTCCGTCGCGCGCCACCGACACGCGCACCTGGGCAGGCAGCGGATCCTTGAAGAGGGCCAGCGCCGCGCGCAGCCCCACGCGGTTGGCCTGCCCATCCCCCCAGCCCAGGCCCGGCGTGTAGTGCGCGAGCAGCCAGGCGCCCAGGTCCGCGAGCGGCGCCTTCGCATCACCCTGGAGGGCGAGCACCGCCATCGCCGTGGCCTCCGCCTCCGAGGGCATCTCCCCGTCCGCGCGCACCGTGTCCGGCTCCACCGGCAGCCACGCGGTGCCGTCCGCGCCGGTCTTCAGCGCCTCGCGCACGCGGGTGCGCAGGGCGTCCGCCACGCCGCCCTCCGCGGAGCCCTCCGCCAGCAGCACCGCCGCCGTGTAGCCGTCCTTCACCTGCGGCAGGTAGCGCTCGAAGACGCCCGACGCGCGCACGGTGAAGGCCGCCGCGCGCTGCTTGCCCTCCGGGGTGCCCTGCGCCGCGCGCACCGTGCGGGCGCAGTTCGCCGTCGCCACCAGCAGCCGCTGGAGCGTCCAACCCTCACCGCCCTGGCAGGTGCCATCCGGCCGCTGCGCCTGGGCCACCTGAGCCACCAGCCGCTCGCCCAGCCGCGCGAGCACCGGGTTGTCCGGGTGGGCCAGCGCGCCCTCCGCGAGCCGCGTCGCCACCTCTATCGACGGCGCCCGCGCCGCGCGCAGCACCCGCTGCGTCGCCACCAGCGACAGCGCCTTCAGCGCCGCGGGGTCCGCCGTCTCGCCCAGCGACTTCAAGAGCTCCGGCGCCTGGCCCGCGAGCAGCAGCGCGTACGCGTCCCCGGCCACGTCCACGGGACGGCGCTCCACCGCCGCCAGCTCCGCGCGCACCATGCCCAGCGCGCCCGGGTACACCTGCAAGCGCACCCGCTCGCTGCCAACCTGCGCGTCCGCGGGGCCCACCAGGGACAACGTGCGCGGCGCCGCCAGCGAACCGCCGCGCGTCTGGACCACGGGCTGACCGGTGGCCCACACGTCGAAGTCACGCACCACCGCGTCCGTGTCCCCCAGCGAGGCGCGCAGCGTCACCGGCCCCGCGCCTCCGGCCTTCACCGTCACCAGCTCCACCACGCTGCCGCGCGCGGGCACCCGCACCGTGCGAGCGCCGGCCTCCACCTGCGCGCCCTTCACGTCCACCTTGAGCGAGGCCTCCACGGCCTTGTCCGTGGTGTTCACCACCTGCACCGGCAGGCGTACCGTGTCGCCCGCGCGCAGGAAGGGCGGCAGCACCGGATCCACGTACGTGGGCAGCGTGCCCGCGAAGGACGTCACCGCCCCCGCCTGCGCGCCGGAGCGAGAGTGCGCGAGCGCCAGCACCCGCCACTGCGTCAGCCGGTCCGGCACCGGCACCGGCACCGTCGCCGAGCCGTTCGCGTCCGTCACCACCAGCGGTTCGAAGAGGAACGTCTCCGGGAACCACGCGCGGGTGGGCGCCGCCGCGCCGTCGCGGTCCTTGCTGACGCCCCCTTCCTCCATCTCCGGCTCCGGAGGAGGTGCCGCCATCTCCATCACGGGCGCCGCGGCCATCGGAGCCTGGGCCGGTCCGCCGCCTCCCCGTGAACCGACGGACTCGTCGTCATAGGAGTTCGCCGAACCGAAGCTCTTCATCGTCTTGCGCTGCAGGCCCTCATCGCCGAAGCCTGGCGCACTCTTGGTCGCGACGAACTCATCCCCCGCGAGCGCCGCGGCGGAGCTCCCCATGAGGCGGCGGACCGACTCCCCAGTCACCACCGCGATCATCACCCCGCCCAGCACGAACCCCACCCCGAGGCCCACCGCCCCGGACATCCACGAGCGCTGCTTCATGGCGCCTCCCGGGCGACCCACGCGCCCCAGTTCACGACGTCCTCCGGCAACCGCGTTCCATTCACCACTACCGCGCGCGGATCCGTGAGGGCCAGCAGGTCCTCCGGCAACCGCGACAACCGCAGCTTGCGGCCGAACGCATCCGTCACCTTCTGCCCGCGCTGCTCGCAGGCGGCGAGCGACTCCGCCCACAGCCGCGCGAGCCCCGCGGGGTCCAACGTCTCACCCTCGGGCGCGGTCTCCTCCCACTTGCGCGTGCGCGCGTGCAGCTCCGTCAGCACCGCGTAGAAGGGCTCCGTCAGCTCCGCGTCCGGGGAGAAGGGGCTCGTGGCGCTCGCCGACAGGGGCGTCTCCACATCCTCCAGCGTGGGCACCGCCGTCACGCGCAAGAGCGCCGCCGCGGCCGCGTTCGCGCCCCGGATGCGCCCCATGGCCAGCGCCTGACCGTCCAGCACGCCGAAGGCCGGCGTAGCCACCGACGGAGCAGGCCTCAGCCCATCCAGCGCATCCGCGCCCGGCAGCGGCGCCAGCTGGGCGAGCGTCTCGTCCACGCCGAAGAGGCCCACTGCCGCCTCGCCGTCCTTGCCGTCCACGCGCGTGTGGACCTGGAGACGCGCCAGCTCCCCGGGCGCGTACGCGGGCTTGTCCGGAGACACCTCCACCGTCAGCGATGCGCGAGGCGCCACGTACACGCGCGCGGTCGCCGCCACGCCCTCCACCTGCGCCCAGCCCTCGAAGTCCTTGGGCAACGTGAAGTGCGCGGAGCGCGTGGCCGCGTCCAGCTTCTCCTTGAGCCGCGTCGGCCCCGCTACCAGCTCCAGCGTCTTGGGCAGCTCGCCCGTGAAGCCGGGGCCGCGCAGCAGCTCCACCTTCACGGACTCGCCCGCCTTCGCCAGCACCGGCGTCATGCGGAGGCGCAGCGGCGGCAGGCGCGCGGGGCGGAGCACGAACTTCGTCTCCCCCATGTCCTGGCCGTCCCACTTCGCGCGGACCTTCAACTCGTAGCCCAGGAACGTGGTGGCCTGGGGCGGACGGGGAATGCCGTTGCCGCCGTACGTCGGCTGCGTGATGAAGCGCACCACGCCCATGGCCTCCGACGGCCTGCGTCCCGCCAGCAGCTCCGCCTGCGTCGAGGCGGGAACGCGGATGCGCGCGAAGCGCTCCTTCACGCACGCCAGCACCGCCGCCGGGAGCGCGTCATCCGTCGCGGGCTCCGCCACCCAGGACAGCGCCAGCTCCGGCTTGTCCGCCCACCGCCGCCACGTCATCACGCCGGGCACCGCCACGGCGCGGTCCAGCGTGGGCGGCAGGCACGAGCGCGCATCCAGCGCGGCGACCGTCAGCCCCTCGCTCACGCCCCGCTCGTCCCCGAAGGCGACCTGCGTGTTCCAGCGAATCGAGGGCAGCCCTGGATCCATGACCTGGAAGCGCAGCTGGAGCATCCGCTCCGCGCGCGCCGGCAGTCCCCGCGCGCGCAGCGCCGACGCCATGCACGCCTCCAACCCCTCCTCCGCGCCGGCCACGTCCAGCACCTGCCCGGACGCGCCCACCCGCACCACGAACTCCGCCATGGAGGCGCCGGAGGACGGGCTGACGAAGCGCGCGCAGGGATGCAGCACCGGCAGCAGCCGCTCCAGCGCGAGCTGATCCTCCAGCGACGACTGCCCTCCCTGCGCGCCCAGCAGATCCCTCGACGACGCGAGCGACACGGGCGGCGGACGCGGCTGCACGCGCACCGGCAGCGGCGGCACCACCACGTTCACCGCGGGGCCCGGGTCCAACTGGAAGGCGGCCACGCCGTCCTCGTCCGCCACCGCGCTCACGCCCTTGTCGCGAGGGTCCCACGCGCGCGTCACCATCACCTCCGCGCCCGGCAGCACCTGGCCCGACGCAGTGGTGGCGCGCAGGTAGACGCGGTTGCTGAAGCCCGCCACCAGCCCGTCCTCCAGCTCCGTCACGGAGGACACGGCCACCGCGTCCTCGGACAGGAGGAGCGACACGCCGCCGCGCACCGGCTCGCCCGTGGGGTCCTTCGCCTCCAGGCTCGCGCTCAGCGTG
This sequence comes from Corallococcus exiguus, assembly GCF_009909105.1. Classification (NCBI taxonomy): domain Bacteria; kingdom Pseudomonadati; phylum Myxococcota; class Myxococcia; order Myxococcales; family Myxococcaceae; genus Corallococcus; species Corallococcus exiguus. The sequence continues at coordinate 718,045 of NZ_JAAAPK010000001.1, read as the reverse complement.
GCCTGGCCGCGCAGGTCCTGGGGCACGCGCGGCAACGTCACGCGGAAGCGGCCGGCGGCATCCGTGCGAGCCTTCGTGGGCAGCTCGCCCCGGAGCCACTCCGTCGGAGGAGGCCATGCGCCCGCGTGGCTCCACGCCAGCGTCACGTCCGTGTCCGCCACCGGCGCGCCGGACGCGTAGGACACCTGCCCCGTCACCTCCGGCGTGTCGTTGGCGCGCCAGAAGGGCCGGGGGCTCTTCGCCTCCATCCGCAGGCGCGGCAGCGTGAAGGGCTCCACCGTGAAGGTCGCGTCACCGGAGGCGCCACCGCTGGTCCACGCCACCGACCACGTGCCCGTGGGCGCGCCCCGGTCCAACGGGAAATCCCCCGCCACCACGCCCCAGTTGCCCGCGGGCGCGCGCTCCTCCAGCACCACCTCGCCGGAAGGGTCCATCACCTTCCACGTCCCCGGCCGTCCATCGAGCGGCGACAGGTCCTTCGCGCGCAGCGCCACCGCGCGGAAGCGCACCCGGTGCCCGGGCTCGTAGAGGGGCCGGTCCGTCAGCACACGCACCCGCGCGGGCGCGTACAGGGGCAGCGCCGCGTCCACCGTGCCGGTGCCCAGCGGCGTGGTGAGGCGTGCGCGCAGCTGGTAGTCGCCGTCCGGCACCGCGGGCAGCGTCACCGGCGCCGACAGGGAACCGGAGTCTTCGCGCTCCCAGCGGCCCTTGGCATCCAGCGGCAGCGGCGTCTCCTTGCCGGCCGCGTCCACCAGGAACAGCGCCGCCGTGCCGCGGCCCACGAGTGCCTCGAGCTCGCGGCCCTCCGCGTCCATCCCGTGCGCCTGCGCCCAGACCGTCACCCGGCTGGAGGCGCCTCGCGCGAGCCCGCTGGCGGACATGCTCACCGTCTGGCGGAACTCGCCGTCCGGACACCACGGCACCTCCACGCCCTGGAACATCCAGGCGGACAGACACCGCCCGGAAGCCATGAAGGCCAGGCCTCCCCCCAGAAACAACAGCCCGAGCCCGCCGGCCACCCATCGCCGACGCTGGATGCCACCTGTCATGCGTTTTCTCCCCGTCTTTCCACTGTACGCCGGAAAGCGCGGAGCCGGTCCCCACCTCCCCCCGTTGACGTATCCGTCGGGCGGCTGAGCTAGGGTGATGCGTCATGGTCGTTTCGAAGAACCGTCCCCCGCAGGATGCCCTGCCGCCCCGCCTGGATGCGCTACTCGAAGCGTTGATGGACCGCGACTTCGCGACGCGGCTTCGCAAAGTCTACCAGGCGGCCGCGGTCGCCATCGACCGGCTGGGGCACCTGAGCATCGTGAAGTACGAGCCCACCACCGCCGAACCCGACGACGCCGCGGACCTGTCGTTGTGGGAGACCATGGCGCCCGCCATCGGCGAGACGCTGACGGACGTCAACAAGCTGGTGGCCGCCATCCGCGACGCCTTCCCGCCGCCCGCGCGCCCCGCCGCGTCCAACGACGGCGGCTGGGCCCCGCCGCCCGCGAGCTCCGACGAGCGCCTGTCGCAGGAAGCGGAGGCCGTGCTGCACGCCAGCGCGGAGCGCCTGTCCAAGCGCGTGCAGGAGCTGGGCGTGCAGATGCGCCGGCCGGAGGTGGTGAGCGACCGCTGGACGCTGATGTCGGAGCTGGCCGCGTCGCGCGCGGACTTCCGCAACCGCATCGGCGACCTCGTGTACCTCACCGCCGCGGCCTTCGCGGACGTGCGCCGCGAGGACGTGGTGCCCGGCTACACGAACCAGGTGGGCGCGCGCGTGGCCCTGCGAGGCGCCACGGCGGATCTGCGCCGCTCACTGCAGGGCCGCCTGGAGCGCGCCGCGAAGGCCACGGACGCGCAGCGGCCCGCGCTGGCGAGGCAGGCCGAGGAGAGCCTGGCCGCGTTCGTGTCCCTGCCCGCGTCGCTCGCGCTGAAGACGCCCACCAAGCGCGAAATCGTCGCGGCGCGAGGCCGGCTGCGCGAAGCGGGCACGCAGTCCGCGCTGGGGCCAGACGTGCTGCCCGGGCTCGTGGAGCCCTTCCTCGCGCTGATGGAAGAAGCCATGGAGGAGCTGACCCGCGCGTGGCTCACCGTGCACGACCGCGCCGTGTGGGCGGCGAGCGGTGTCCGGCTGGAGCAGGTGGACATGCACCTGGAGCTGGGGTCCCCCGGCGCGGCGCGCGTCCTGGAGGAGGCGGTGTCGGCGGCTGGCGCGCTCTCGGGCCGCTCGGCGCCCTTCGACGCCTTCCTGCGCAAGGGCCGTCAGGAGGCCTCGGAGGGGCTCAACGAGGTCGGCGCGCGCGACCTGCTCGCCCGCTTCCGCGAGCGGCTGGCCAGTCTGCCGTTCAGCTAGCGGGCCTCACGCCTCCACGGGGCCCGGGAACCTCCGGGCCCTGGAAGCGGACGGCCCGTCGATTCAGGGCTTCGCGGGCGTGGCCGTCGCGGGCAGCGCGGGGGCGTCCTTCTTCGGAGGCAGGATGCGCAGCTCCTCGAAGCGCTCCGCCAGCGTCTGCGGCGTCAGCTCTTCCTGCCACTGCTTGGGGTTGGTGTTCCACCCGAAGTCGGCCGGCACCTTGCCGCCGCCCTGGCTGGTGTAACCAATCATCTCCGGGAACTGCGCGGACCAACGGCCGCCCGGATCCGGCTCCTTGGTGACGTGCTGCCGGTTGGGGAGGATGAAGGGCTTGGGCTTGGGAGCATCACTCATGCAGCCAAGCCTCTCCGAAAGAGACCTCATTGGGTAGAGCCAAGCAGGGCTCCTGCCGCCTTCGCGCGTGGTTCTTGGGGGGCAGCACGCTCGGCCCCAGTTCGAACACCGCCGCGAAATAACGCGCCTGCGACTCGCTGCCGTACCGGTAGCGCCGCACGCCCGCCGAGTGCGCCACCTCCACCCGCCAGCCCTTCCGGTCGCACATGACCTTCACTGTGTTCCCTACACCCATCCCGCACCTCCCCCATCCCGTTGCTGTCCGAGGGGGTGCGCCATGAAATCCCCGTGCCAGCGCTCGCCAGCCCGCTCAAGAGGTTGCGGTGTCGACGGGTGAGCAGTCGGAGATCGGCCGGTAACCTTTGCAGGCTGCCTTGGAGGGCCGTCTTCTGTGCCCGAAAGGTGGGGCAAGGCGCCATACCGGGTCCTCGCGGGGAGGGAACCGGTCTGCTTGTGTCGGGCAGATCCTGCGTTAACTCAATGGCATGACCCAATTCGAGACCCAGAGCGGAGAGCGGTTCGCGGACTTCGATCTTCCCGAGGGCTGCATGATGTGTGGCGGCGCGGTCTCCATCCGGGCCACGCCAGCGGGTGCCCACGGCTATTGCCCGCACTGCCATGTGCTGTCGCGTCCACAGATGCGCGTGAAGCCCAATGGCGTCGAGCTCTCCTTCGAGACCACGGCGCTCGCCTGAAACGAATCGCCTGACGCCCGTGCCGCACGGGCGTCAGTGCACCAGGGACAGGAGCAGCGGCGCGGTGGCGAACGACAGCGGAATGCCCACGCCCACCATCAGCACCGCCAGGTCCGCGTCCAGGTCGTGCTCGGCGGCGAGGATGGCCGCCGTCACCATGGGCGCCATGGCGATTTGCAGCACCGTGGTCTGCTTCACCACCAGCTCAAGCCCGGGCATGAGCATCAGCAAGCCCAGCACCGCCAGCGGCGCGAGCACCAGCTTGTAGGACAGCCCCAGCGCGAGCGCCGGCACACGTGGCCAGAGCCCCTTCAGCCGCAGCTGGAAGCCCACGACGAACAGCGCCAGCGGCGTGAGCAGGTCGCCCAGCCGCTGCAGCACGGATTCCAGCCAGTCCGGGAAGGGAAAGGGGCGCAGGAGCAGCGCCAGCACCAGCGCCTGGAACGGGGCGAACCCCAGCACCTTGCGAGCGAGCGTGCGCACGGACAGCTCCGTCCGGGCGCTGGCCCTCGCCGCCGTCAGCGTGGCGAGCGTCGCCAGCACCAGGAACGAGCCCAGCTGATCCGCCACCACCGCCACCGGCACGCTCGAGGGCCCCAGGAGCGCGGCGGCCATGGGCAGGCCCACGAAGGCCGTATTGCCCAGCCCCGCGGTGAGGATGAGCGCCGTCACCGACTCGCGCGACAGCCCCAGCCGGGGCCCCAGCAGGCGAAGGAAGAGCACCGCCCCCACGAAGAGCAGCCACGGCGCCGCGGCGGCCACCACCAGCCCGGGCGCGAACTCCAGCCGGTGCATGGCGCGCAGCACCAGCGCCGGCAGCGACACGTTGAGGAGGAAGACGTTGAACGCGGGCGCCGTCCCTTCCGGGAACCGGCCGCTGCGTCGCGCCAGCACGCCCAAGACGAGGCACACCCCCAGAAGTCCGATGACCTGCCCCATGCCCGCCTTGCGTCCCGCCTTCCAGGGTGTGGATTGGCGCGGCAACCTGGAGGAGCCCGCCAACGATGTCCAGCGCCATGAAGGTGCGCCCGGGGAAGTCGCGTTTCGCGCGCGACTGGAATGCATGAGGCTCCAACCGCCCGTGTGAGCCAGAGGGCGCATGGAAACGCGCGGGGCGCGAGCGCATGCTGGCGCGCGCCCGCGGTCAGTCCCTCCTCTCCACGTCCGTCGGGCATCCCGCCATGAATCCCGTTGCCACGGTGTTGAGAGCGCTGGGCGGGGGTGGCCTGCCACGGACGTATTGGGTCCTGTGGGTGGGCACCTTCGTGAACCGGCTGGGGTCCTTCGTCGCGCCGTTCCTGGCGCTCTACCTCACGCGCGAGCGCGGCTTCAGCATCGAGCAGGCGGGCTTCATCGTGGCGCTCAACGGCGCGGGCGCGGTGCTGGCGGCGCCGCTGGGGGGCATGCTCGCGGACCGGGTGGGCCGGCGGCTGACGCTCGCGGGGGGCCTGTGGCTGGGGTCGGGGGCCATGCTGCTCATCGGCCACTCGGAGACGCCGGGGCGCATCGCGGTGGCGGCCTTCCTCCTGGGCATCCTGGGGGACCTGTACCGGCCGGCGGTGTCCGCGGCGGTGGCGGACCTGGTGCCGCCCCAGGACCGGGCGCGCGCGTACGGGTTGCTCTACTGGGTCATCAACCTGGGCTTCGCCATCGCGCTGCCGCTGGCGGGCCTGCTCGCGGGGATGGGCTACCGGCTGCTCTTCATCGCGGACGCGGTGACCACGTTCCTCTACGGCTGCTGCGTCTGGGCATTCGTGCCGGAGACGCGGCCCCCGGAGGCCCGCGCGGCGCACGCGGAGCACTCCCCGCTGGGGGCGGTGCTGACGCCCTTCCGTGACAGCGTGTACCTGGCCTTCTGCCTGCCGGTGTTCGCGCTGGCCCTGCTCTTCCACCAGAGCTTCATGAGCCTGCCGGTGACGCTGACCCAGCAGGGCCTGACGCCCGCCCAGTACGGGCTGGTGATGTCCGTCAACGGCGTGCTCATCGTCGCGCTCCAGCCGTTCGTCGTGCGCGGCGTGGGCCGGGTGCGCCGCTCCACCGCGCTGGCGGTGGCGGGCGTGCTCACCGCCGTGGGCTTCGGGCTGCACGCGCTGCCGGCCACCGTGCCGCTCGCGATGGCGGCCGTGGCGGTGTGGACGCTGGGCGAAATCGTCCACTCGCCGGTGGCGCCGTCGGTGGTGGCGGACCTGGCGCCGGCGGAGCTGCGCGGCAGCTACCAGGGCGCGTACCACATGATGTGGGGCCTGGCGTCCAGCGTCGCCCCCGCGTTGGGAGGAGCGATGCTGGGCCACGTGGGAGCCACCGCGCTGTGGGCGGGCTGCTTCTGCGTGGGCCTGGCCGCCGCCGCGTGGCACCTGACCATCGCGGGAGCGCGCAGGCGCCGGGTGGAGACGCTGAGGCTGGAGCGCCCGGAGATGAGCGCCAGCCTGGACTGAAGGGCGCGGCGGGCGCCCTGGCGCGAAGCCGGAGCGCACCGCGCCGGGTGAGGCAGGTGCGGCGGCCTACTGCCCGACGCCCAGGAGGGCCTCCGGCCGGGTGAGGCCGCGCGCGCGGGCGACGGGCTGGAGGATGTCCTGCGGGGGCGCGTCCGCGGTGAGCAGCAGCGCGCGCACGGCGGTCTCCACCACGTCCTCCGCGCCGGGGCGCACCATGCCGCGCCGGGCGTCCTCCACGCGCTTGCCGCGGTACAGGTCGAAGCGCTCCTTCACGTGCTTCGCCACGTCCGCCACGGCCTTGTCGCCCGCGTCCACGCGCAGCTCCAGCTCGTTGCGCAGCTGCACGGGGTCCGCGAGCACGCCGTAGCGGTCATAGCCCTTGTGCGCCAGGTCCTCGTGCAGCACCGCGTAGTCCTGCGTGTTGGGCGCGGGCACCTGCTGGGGCGTCAAGAGGTCGCGCATCACCGACGTCACCGTGGCCGTCACGGTGAGCCGGTGCAGCTGCACGTCGTAGACGAAGTCCGAGTACATGGGCTCCTCCACGGTGATGGGCTCGCGGAAGACGGAGTCGCGGTTGCGCTGCACCTCGGTGCGCTGGGTCTCCGCCTTGTCCAGGGCCACCTGCACCGCCACCTCCAGCACGCGCGCCGCCTTGGACTTCATCGACATCAGGCCTTCATCCTGGGTGCACTGCCCCGAGCACCGCTCCGGGTCGCACTCGCTGGGCACCTTGCCCGGGCTCTTCGCGTCGCGGGCCTCCTCGCCGCACTCCTGGATGGCCGCGCGGCACTCGCGCTTCTCCCGCTCACGGCAGCGTTCGGCGACGTCGCGCAGCGTGCCCAGCTCCAACTGGGCCTTGAGGTACTCGCGCAGCACGGCGGCCTGCTTGCGCTCCACGCCCTCCAGGGTGCGCTCCGCCTCCAGCAGCTTCTTCTCGTAGTCGCCGCGCTTGGGGTTGGGCACGGAGCGGTTGCCCGCGAGGTAGCGCTGGCTGCGCTGGGAATCCTCCACCGCCTTGAGCGGCAGCACGCGCTCCAGGGACAGGTCCAGCTTCACGCCCACGCGGCCCGGGGGCGCCTCCGTCACGACCTTCAGGGGCAGCTTCGTGGGGAGCGCCGAGGCCAGCCGTCCCGCGCTCAGCCGCTGGGCGACGTCGGGGGCCTGGGCGTTGTCCTCCACGGGCGTGGCCACCACCAGGAAGGCCACCTCGTCGCGCAGCCGCTGCCGCACGGACTCCGCGCGCTCACGGGCGGCGGTGGCACCCACGCGCTCCTGGTCCGCGCGCACGTAGGCCACCAGCGCGTTGCCCAGCTTGCCGGCCTTCTCCAGCGTCTCCGCGCTGGCGAAGAAACGCTTCGCCCACGCCACCTGCACGGCATCCACGCCCTTGCGAGCGTTCACATGGTCCGGCGCCACGGCCAGCACCGCGTCCAGCTCCGCTCGAGCGTCCTGGAGCTTCTCCTCCTTGAGCAGTCCCAGGGCCACCTGGACGCGCGCATCCAGCGTCTGGGCGAGCAGCGCGCGGGCCCCTTCATGGTCGGGGTTCAGCTCCAGCACGCGCACCAGCAGCTTGGTGGCGGACGGCAGGTCCCCGGAAGCGTGGGCGGCGCCGGCCTCCTGGTACACCTCCTCGCCCCACTCCCTGCGCACCGCGCGCAGCTTCACGGTGATTTCGGAGGCCTCCGGATCCGCGGCCAGGGCGCGCAGGTAGGCGGCTTCGGCTTCCGCCCAGTGGCGCTCCTTCACGGCGCCGTCGCCCTCGCGCACCGCGCGGGAGAAGGCGGAACAGCCGCTGAGCAGCACGAGCGACAGCAGGGCCAGGGCGCTCAGCCAGCGGGAGGAATCGCGGGGGGGTCGGGCGGCGGGGGAGCTCACGCGCTGCATTCTCGCGGGAAAGCGCTCCGGGCGTGAAGATTCCGACGGCCTGCCCGGCTGGTTGCTCCGCGTGAAGGCAGACATCCTGGCGGGACGGGCCAGGGCCGCCCGCCGTCATTAGGCTGTTGTGCCTTTTGAATGTGTCGCACCCACACGGTCTTCTGCTGGCAGCGATGAGCCGGGGTGCAAGCGTTCAGTGTCCAGGCGACGGACTGCCGGGAATGACGCGACGCACCAGTCAGTAGAGGGAATCAGCACCCACGAGGGGGGCTAGAGAGAACCCAATGCCTTGTCCACAGCCGCGTCCCACCAAGTTCCACCTCCCGCTGCGGGCCGATACCTTCTCCATCGAGGATCACCGCAACGTCCACTGCCGTTTCTACGGTGGCTGCATCGACGTGGCGGTCCGTCAGGACTGGGAGAGTTTCACCTGCGCCAAGTGCCCCATGTTCCAGCAGGACAAGGCACCAGGCGCCAGCTCGTTTGCCTTCACGCAGCCCGCGAACTTCGGGCAGCCGTAGGTGTCTTTGTTTCAAGCTCTGTGATTGAGCCGGCCGGGCGTCCTGGACGCCCGGCCCCTGCGTTCCAGGAGGACAGGGCCCACCTTGTCAGGCGGCGAGGGGGCAGCGATGGAGGAGCGTCGTGTCACATCCTGGTTGGAGTTGCAGGACCTGGTGTTCGCGGGCTCATGGAATGAACCGCTGGGCCGGTTCCGCACGAGCTTCGTGTTCCGGGGCGTTCCGGACGCGACGTTGGATTTGACGGCGACGCTCAACCGCCAGGGAGCATTCGTGCGGTTGGAGCGGGACCTGCTGCGGGCCTTCCGCAAGTACGCGCGAGGCGTGCCGGGCACGGAGCGGCTGACGTCCATCTGGGACTGGCTGGCGCTGGCGCAGCATCACGGGATGCCGACGCGGCTGTTGGATTGGACGTTCAGTCCCTATGTGGCGCTGCACTTCATGACGGAGCGCATGGACCTGCTGGAGCAGGACGGCGCGGTCTGGTGCGTGGACTATCACCAGACGAACCAGCAGTTGCCCCGACCGCTGCGTGAGCAGTTGCGGTTGGAGGGGGCGGACGTGTTCACGGCGGAGATGCTGGCGACGGTGGCCGGGGACCTGGCGACGTTCGACGGGCTGGGGGAGCACCCGTTCGTGTTGTTCTTCGAGCCGCCGTCGCTGGATGCGCGCATCGTGAATCAGTTCGCGCTGTTCTCGGTGATGAACGGGCCGGGGCTGAGCCTGAACGAGTTCCTGGGGCACCAGCACCAGGGCGTGCGCAGGCTGGTGGTGCCGGCGCGGCTCAAGTGGGAAATCAGGGACAAGCTCGACCAGGCGAACATCACCGAGCGGGTCCTCTTCCCCGGCCTGGACGGCCTCAGCCGCTGGCTGCGCCGCTACTACGCTCCGCGTCCCCGGTAGGAGCAGGTACCTGTGGCTCCGGCGCGGGCGGTGGGGCTGGTGCCTCTTGCGCGGGAGGCTCCGGAGGAGGCGCCGCATTTGGAGCCGATGACGGCCGGGCTTCCCCTGGCCCCAGCGGATCCTTCGCGACAACCTGGCCTTGAGGGGTGACCGCATAGACATCCCAACCATCCAGGAGGCGGAATCGCGGCCCACGGCACCGGCCGAAGTCGTGGATCACCCTCACGTAGTAGAGCCCCTCCGTCGGTCCCGTGAAGACCACAGCCACCAGTCCCTGCTCCGGGCTCGAACAACCTTCGAACAGGTGTGGATAGGGGTTGGTACGGATCAACTCGCGGATGGCACCTGCCGCCGCGAGAACAGCTCCTCCCTCCAGGGGTTGGCCCACGAGTTTCGCGGACTGCTCGTCAGGCCATTCGACAGTCCCCCTCCAGGCAGGAACCCGGGCGGCACATCCCGTCGCCATCACCACGAAGCCGAGCAGCGCACAGACCTTCTTCATCCCAGTTCCTATTCGGCCAGGAGTTGGACTGCTCCGTCCCGGCACAGCGGCGCGGAGTTGTAACGGGTTCGCGTCGGGATGCATGTTCCCAGAAGCCGCCAGCGGCGCTCCTGCTGGCTCCATTGTTCGATCTCACCCGTAGGAAAATAGCGAAGGAAGACGCGCGAACCATCCGTCCGCTCCGCGACGAGGGCCGAGGCCATCAGGAGGGCCTGGCCCTTGAACATCGCGGGAGCTGGGTTGCCCGGGATCATCCGGAACTCCGCCAACGCGGGCTTGCCTGCGAATGCATCCGTGGGCCACACCGTGAGGTCGAGGGTGGAGGGAGGCGTTCCGCACGGATGATTGTGGATATAGCCCACGATCCAGATCTGCTCGGCCGAATGCTCGCTGTCCGTCACATCGGATGACGGCTGGCATCCGTTATAGGACCCACGAAGCGGCTTCGTGACCCGCCAGGACAACGCATCCTCCGTCCCGGCGACGTAAACCGTCGAGCAATACTCCATGGAGAGTCCGACGATGGGCCGTTGACTGCTGGGGTCGCACGTCTTCGCACCAGGCAGTTTGAGCAACGCGTCGGCCACGTCCCTGAGCAGGTCGATGGGGATGGTGACATCGCCCGTCGGCATTTCGAACGAAGCGACTTCCGACCAGGGCCCCCGCACAGGTTCGCCCCGCCCAGGTTCGACGTAGCGCTCATTGGAGGAAGGCACGCTCGCGCAAGCCGTCATGAGCACGAGCAATGGCCAGAGACGTTTCATCAAGGGACCCGATCCACAGTAGCGGCTCATGCACCCGGCCGCGCACGGACCACCCTAGCCGCATGCCCCTTCAGGACCAATGCCCGGCCCATCGGGCTTTCACGCGTGCAAGGGTTCCCCACCCATGGGCCCGGACTCGTCCCGGTCGCGCCGTGACGCGCGCTCCGCGTCTTCCTTCGCCCACCGCGCGTCATCCTCGCGCGCGTTCTTGTGCGCGAGCACACCCCCCACGATGGCCCCACCTATCACCAGCATCATCACCAGGACTCCCACCACCACCGCGCCGACGATGAGCATCTGAACCACCTCCACCTCCAACTGTGCGTCGCGCCCGCCCCTCCCGCAGGCCTGAGCCGACACGCCCTGCGGGACCTTGTCTCCTTGTCTGTCCCCACCCGTGTCTGCGACCCCGGGGTCCCCCGCCTGGCAATGGACAGACGTGGGACGCACCTTTGCCAAAGAGCCGTTGGGACACCCCACATGGAGGTGCGCCAATGCCAGACACCACCGGCATCAAACGCCCCAGCCCCCCACCCCCTCCCTGGAAGCCCAAGCCCTCGTTGCCCCCGCCCGCCCCACGCCCGGACGCCGCTCCTCCCGCGTCCAACGGTGGATGCCCGCCGCACGACGACTTCGACGACCCCATCGCGTCCTGGTAGGGAACCAGGGCATGAGCGTGCCCCGCCCCAACCCCCTGCTGTCGGACCGCGACGTGGACTTCCAGCTCTACGAAGCGCTGGACACCACCGCCCTCTGCGCGCTGCCTGCCTTCCAGGAGCACTCGCGCGACACCTTCGCGCTCCTCCTGGACAGCACCCGCCGCTTCGCCCGCGAGGTGCTCGCCCCCACCTACCGGCCCATGGACGCCGCCCCGCCCGTCTTCGAACACGGCCGCGTGCGCGTCCATCCGGCCATGCGCTCGCTCTACGCAGGCATGGTCGACCTGGGCCTGCTCACCGCCACCCGCCCTCCCGACGTCGGCGGCCAGCAACTCCCCCTCACCGTGCACGCCGTGGCCAGCGCCTACCTCATGGCCGCCAACCTGAGCGCCTATGGCTACCTGGGCCTCACCATTGGCGCCGCGCACCTGCTGGAAGTGTTCGGCACGCCCTTCCTGCGCGACACCTTCATGGCCCGGCTGTACCGGGGCGAGTGGACCGGCACCATGGCCCTCACCGAGCCCCAGGCCGGCAGCAGCCTCGCGGACGTGAAGACGCGCGCCACGCCCGCGCCGGACGGCTCCTACCGTCTCCAGGGCTCCAAAATCTTCATCAGCGGCGGCGACCAGGACTTCACCGACAACGTCGTGCACCTCACCCTCGCCCGCATCGAGGGCGCGGAGGGCGGCACGCGCGGCGTGTCCCTCTTCGCCGTGCCCGCGCGCAGGCCGGAAGGGGACTCCTTCGTCCCCAACGACGTCCAGGTGGCCGGCGTCATCCACAAGATTGGCTGGCGCGGCCTGCCCAGCCTCGTCCTCAACTTCGGCGAAGCCAATGACTGTCACGGCTGGCTGGTGGGCCAGCCCGGACGCGGGCTCGCATGCATGTTCCAGATGATGAACGAGGCGCGCATCATGGTGGGCCTCAACGGCGTGTCCACCGCCGCCGTCGCCTACCAGGAGTCGCTTGCCTACGCGCGCGAGCGCCCCCAGGGCCGCCCCGCCGGCATCCGCGACACCACGCGCGCCCAGTCCCCCATCATCGAACACGCGGACGTGCGGCGCATGCTGCTGCGCCAGAAGGCCATCGTGGAGGGCGGCCTCGCGCTCCTGCTCACCGCCTCCACGCAGGCGGACCTCGCCCACCACGCCCCGGACGAAGCCACGCGCAAGCGCGCGCAGCTGCTCCTGGACCTGCTCACGCCCATCGCCAAGACGTTCCCCGCGGAGAAGGGCTTCGAAGCCAACGCGCTCGCGCTCCAGATTCACGGCGGCTACGGCTACTCCAGCGAGTACCTCCCGGAAGCGTGGCTGCGCGACCAGAAGCTCAACAGCATCCACGAGGGCACCACCGGCATCCAGGGCCTGGACCTGCTCGGCCGCAAGGCGGTGGCGGAGGGCGGCGCCGCGCTCCAGGCGCTCGACGAGGAGGTGCGGGCCACCACCGCCCGCGCCCGCGCCGCCGGAGTCGAGCCCGCGTGGAGCGACGCACTGGAGGACGCACTCCAGCAGGCCGCGGCCCTCACGCTGGAGCTGGGCGCGCGCGGCATGGCGGGGGAAGTGGACGTGATGCTCCGCCACAGCACGGACTTCCTGGAGCTCTTCAGCGTGGTGGCCGTGGCGTGGCGCTGGCTCGCGCAGGCCGCCGCCGCGAAGGAGGGACTCGCGCGCGCGTCCTCACCGGAGGACTCCGCCTTCTACGAGGGCAAGCTCGCCGCCGCGCAGTACTGGTTCGCGGTGGAGGTGCCGCGCGTGCCGCTGCTCGCCCACCTGTGCCGCACGGGCGAGGACTCCTACGCGCGCATGCGTCCGGACTGGTTCTGACATGTCCGTCTCCTTCCACCTGTGCCAGCCCGGCGCGGGCGCCTCGTGCGGCGCCTGCTGCGGCCTCTACAACTTCCAAGACCACTCGCGCGCGGCGCTGACCCGGCGGCTCACCACGCAGACGGAGCGGCTCTCCCGCACGCCCCACACGCCCGAGGCCTACGCGGAGGCCGCGCGCGAGCTCACCGCGAACCGGGACGCCCCCGCGCTCTTCCCCATCGTGCGGGTGTGTCCCCTGCTGGGATTCCTGGACGCGGAGCACGAACGCGTGGGCTGCCTGGGCCACCCCCTGGTGACAGGCGGCACGGACCTGCGCGACTGCGGCGTCTACCGCGCCACCATCTGTGAGACGTTCACCTGTCCGTCCTTCGGCTGGCTCACCGACGCACAGGCGAGGCTGGTCCAGGCCGCGTGCGCGGACTGGTACCTGTACGGACTCGTCATCACCGACGTGGAGTTCGTGCGCGGCTGCCTGAAGCTCCTCGAGTGGGAGCTGGGAGGCCCCGCGTCCCCGGACCTGCTGCGCGAGCGTCCCGAATCGCTCGCCGCCGTGCGCCGCCTCTTCGCCCTCAAGGAGACCGCGCCCGGCCGCGACGGCCAAGCCACCGTGTTCGGCCGCTTCACCCACGACACGGAAGGCGAACCCGCCCCGCGTTCACTCGACTACGCGGCGCTGGGCACGCGCGCCGCCCCCGAGGACGACGTGGTGCTGTGCCTGGGCTACACGCCCTCGGATGCGACGGAGCTGCTCACCGCCAGGGCGCTGGTGCGCGAGCACGTGCGCGCCGTGGCCGCCACGTTCCCCGCGTAGCCTCCGCCATCCAGAACCCAACACCCCGTCGCACGCCGGACGCTTGCAACGACAGGGGGTCGTCCGCAGGTTTGCCTGCGGGAGGGTTGGCGGATGGGTGGACGGTGGATGTGGTGGGGGATGGTGGGGCTGTGCTCGCTCGCTTCCGGCTGTCAGGAGCATGACACCGAGGACGCGGTGCCAGCGTCACCGACGACGATGCAGGCCCGCGACTCCGCGAGCGGCGGACTGATGGTGCCGGCCACGCCCGCGCTGGCGAGGAACACCGTGGACGGCGACCGCGCCCCCAGCGGCGACGCACTGCCCACGGCGAACGCGCAGGTGCCTCCGGACACGGCGCCGCCACCCGGTGCCCGGCCGCTGCCATGCCCCCGCGTGAGCGAGCCCGCGCAAGGCGCCACGGCGCAGGCCCCGGCCCGTCAGAACACCCAGGCCAACCCGAACGCCGCCCGGCCCCAGCAGGCCGCTCCGGCGAATCCGAACACCCAGCAGGCGAACGCCCCGCAGCGGCCCCAGGCCAACCCGGACGGCACGCCCGCGACGCAGGCGCCCGCCGAGGGTCGCGTGATGATTGGCGCCCAGGCCGTGCAGGCCAACGACGACGAGTCCTGGTACGAGGGCGCGGCCAAGGCGGCGCAGGCGGCGGTGACGGACACCTCCGCCAACCGGCCGCTGGAGCAGGTCGTCATCGCGTCCAGCACGGTGAGTGGCCGAGTGACACGCGTGGGCAGGGACACCCTGCACGTGCGCGACGGCGAGGGCACCGTCTACGAGCTCCAGCTCGACCAGCGCAGCCGCGGCCTGCGCCAGGGCCAGCGCGTGCCCCTCAAGGAGCTTGAGGAAGGCACGCCGGTGCGCGCGCAGTTCGTCCTCATGGGCGGCCGCACCGTCGCGCGCGACGTGCAGGTGAGGCGCTAGCCCGAGCTCCTTCCGACGTATGAAACGACGACACCCGGGAAGCCATGAGGGCTCCCCGGGTGCCTGTCTTCGTCCCAGCCCCCTTCACGCGAAGGGAGCAGGGCTGGATGCGGGTGCGGCTAGTAGACGGCCTTGAGCGTCACGCCCGAGTACGCCGAGTAGCCACGGAGCTTCACGTAGTACTTGCCCGCGGTCGTCTTGGAGAGGGTGCACGTCTCCACGTTGCCGGAGTTGTACGGACGGCAGTCGTACGAGGTGGTCGTCGGCGAGGAGCCGAACTTCACGTACAGGTCCGCGTCACCCGTGCCACCCGTGGTGGTGATGGTGACCGTCTTGTTCGCCGGCACGTCCAGGGTGATCCACTCGTTGGTGAACGAGCCGGAGGCGCCGGAGATGCCCGTCACCGGCACGTTGCTCTGCAGCACGTTGCCGCCGCCACCGCCGGGGGCCGTGAAGCTGCCCTTCAGCGTCACGTTCGAGTACGTGGCGTAGGCGTTCAGCATCACGTAGTAGGTGCCCGCCTGGATGTTGGTGATGGTGCACGTCTCCGCGTTGCCGCTGGCGTACGGACGGCAGTCGTAGGTCGAGGAGTCCGGCACCGCGCCGAACTTCACGTACAGGTCCGCGTCACCCGTGCCACCGGAGATGGTGAACGTCAGCGCCGTGGCGCCCGCGGGGACCACCAGCGAGTAGTACTTGCTGTTGCCCGAGCTGTCGGACACCGTCACCGCCGTGCCGTTGGTCAGCGGGGTGGAGGTCGGGGGCGTCACCGTGCCACCCACGCCCACCGCTTCCCAGGCGGCCTTCACCGCGTCCTGCGTGGCCTGGTCGTAGCCCAGGTCCGAGGCCGCCTGGATGGTCCACGTCTTCGCCTGCGCGAACGTGGTGCCCGCCGTGTAGATGTCGGTGTTGGCCTTGTACCAGATGCGAGCGGCCTTCTCGACGCCGATGGCCGGCACGTTGATGGTGCTGCGACCGCGCGGGTGCACGCCGCCCTTGGAGAGCAGCGCGAACGCCAGGTTCGGCACACCGGAGCTGTAGTGCACGTCCGTGCCGGACGTCACGTTGGCCGCCCAGTCCTTGGACGCGCCGTCCTTCGCCGGGTCGTCCATGTAGCGCAGGGCGTCGTTCGCCGTGCCCGGCGTCCAGACGTCCTCGCCCACCATCCAGATGGCCGCGGCCGTGCTCCAGTTGTTCACGCGGCTCTCGCAGACGGCGCCGAACGTGTCGGACATCGCCTCGTTGAGACCGCCGGACTGGCCGGAGTACGTGAGGTTGGACTCGTACTCCGTCACGGCGTGGGTCAGCTCGTGGACGGTGACGTCCGCGTCCTTGCCCAGCTCGATGGAGTTCACGCCGTCGCCATCGCCGTACACCATCTGGGTGCCGTCCCAGTAGGCGTTCACGTAGTTGGTGCTGTAGTGCACCGTGCTGATGAGCGTCGCGCCCGCGTTGTTCAGCGAGTCGCGGTTGAACAGCACCTTGTAGCAGTCGTAGGTGTAGCCCAGCATGTCGTAGTTGGTGTCGACATGCGAGTCACCGGTGGCCGCGCCGCCCTCGCTGCGCTTGAGCGTGCCCGGGGTGCTGGTGCCGTTGTTCGCGCTGTAGACCTTGCGGTTGAGCGCGGAGTGGATCTGCGGGGCGCGCAGCACGACGGAGCCGTCCTGGGCGCTCACGTACACGCGGTCGCGCAGCGGCATCAGGTCGTTCTCACCCGTCACCGTCACTTCGTACGCCAGGCGCAGCGCGCCTTCCTCGGTGCGCACGTACACCAGGCGGGGAGCACCCTGGGCCTCCAGGCCCGTGCCCACCGTCGCGCTCAGCGCCGCCTCACGCGCGGACGCGGCCGCGATGCGCGGCAGCGCGGACACGTTCAGGCCGTCGCGCGCGGAGCCGTTGGCGCGGAACACCGTGCCGTCCGGACGCACGTGCACCACCAGCTCACCGCCGACCACTTCCAGGCCGTTCTTCGTCTGCGTGAAGCGCAGGTGCTGGTTGCCCTGCTCGTCGGTGTTCGACTTGCGCAGCACCATGTCGTCCGCGTTCAGCCGGAACGCCGGGGCCACGCCCGCGACCGCCTGGCGGCTCGCGTCCAGCGTGTTCAGCGTCCGCTCCACCCGGCCCAGCTCGCCCCGGATGCTGTCCGGGATGCCGTCCGCGTGCACGCCCAGCACCTGCGCGCCACCGAGCGCGTTCAGCGTGCTCTGGATGTCCTCGCCCGACTTCTCCTGCTCAGGCGCCTGAACCTCCTCGCCCGAGGAGCCCTGCGTACCGCACGCCGTCAGAGCCACGCCCAACCAGGCCGCGCCAATCGTCTTCAACAGTCGATGAGCCAACGCGATACCTCCATGAAGAAACAGCGGGATGATACGTGACACACTTGAAATCATCAGAGCAACTACTTTTTGGAGAAAGTACGTTTAGCCACTTTCACCCGCCCTGCCGAACAAGCCCAGAGAACCTGAATTGCCGTTCTGGAAAATTTCAACAGCTTTGCAGCTCTTCACCGGCTCTCCCGAGGAAACGGGCCTGCCGCCAGGATGTCTCAAAAAATGTTTCATGAGACGGGCGAGAGGATGCATCAGGGGGCTGACATGACGCGGAACGCCGGGCGCCGGTGGACGGGAGGGCTGTGCGTGGGGGTGCTGCTGGCGCTCACGGCCTGCGCGTCGCGGGCGCCGGTGGTGACGCAGGTGCCAGCGCCGCCCACGTTGTCGGTGGCGCAGGTGGCGCGGCTGCTGCCCGCGAAGGTGAAGGGGGCGGAGCGCGAGGGTTGGGCGGGCGACGTGCTGGCGGCCCTGGACGCGGAGGCGATTCCCGCCGCGGCGCCGGAGGTGTGTCAGGTGCTGGCCATCATCGAACAGGAGTCCGGCTTCCAGGCGGACCCCGCGGTGCCGGGGCTGCCCAGGATGGTGCGTCAGAAGCTGGACGGCACGGCGGGACGGCTGGGTCCCCTGGGACGCAGGCTGCTGGCGGACGTCCTCGCGGCGAAGCCGAAGGGGGCGAAGCGCACCTTCGGGGCGCGGCTGGACACCCTGCGCACGGAGCGGGACCTGGACCGGCTCTTCCGGGACATGCTGGCGTACTACGAAGCGGAGTACCCGGCGGCGTACGCGGCCGCGGACCTGGCCAGCTCGCTGTTCGGCCCGTCCTCGTTCGCGGGGCAGAACCCCGTTACCACCGCGGGCTCCATGCAGGTCAGCGTGCGCTACGCGGTGGCGAAGGCGGGCCCGGACGCGGATCCGGTGGCGGTGCGCGAGTCGCTCTACACGCGCGCGGGAGGCGTGCGCTACGGCACCTCCCGGCTGCTGGGCTTCGAGGCCGCGTACGACGCACCGCTCTACCGCTTCGCGGACTTCAACAGCGGCGTCTACAGCTCGCGCAATGCGGCGCTACAGGCCCAGGTCAGCCGGCTCACCGGCGTCGCCCTGGCGACCGACGGCGACCTCCAGCTGTATGACAAGGACGGTGAGCCGCGCGGCGAGGACAGCCAGAGCCTCAAGGCGCTGCTCCTCTTCCGTCAGCGCTACGCGCCGGACCTGAGCGAGCGCCGGGTGCGCCGGGACGTGGAGGAGGAGAAGACAGCGGACTTCGAGAAGACGGACACGTACCTGGCGGTGAAGCGCGTGTACGCGAACCGGACGGGACAGGCGCCCGCCTACGCCCAGCTGCCCCAGGTGACGCTCAAGAGCGTGAAGCTGAGCGGGGAGCGCTCCACCGCGTGGTTCGCGAAGTCGGTGGACGCCCGCTACCAGCAGTGCATGGCCCGCCACCGCCAGCCTGCGCGATAGCGGGCCGCCACGTCGCGACTACGGCGTGGTGAAGACGGCGCTGAACGTGTCCGCGGTGATGATGGGCAGCAGCTCCCCGGTGACGTACGGCGCGCGCGAGGGCTCGTAGTTCGGCGAACCCTCCGCCATCACGCGCACGTAGTAGGTCGACCCGGGCAGCAGCAGACCCGGCGGCAGGCGGACCTGCGTCCGGTCACCGGGCACGTAGAAGCGCACCGTCGGGTTGGCGGCGAAGGTGTCGATCAGCTGGATGACGGACACGGTGTAGTTCCGGGGCGTGCCCATGACGGGGGCTCGCCAGTCGATGACCGGCTGGTTGGAGCCCACGACGCGCGACACGTAGGCATCCACGCCGTCGATGCGCAGCTCCCGCGGCGGTGAGACGGACGGCTGGATGGGACCCGCGATGAGGTGGTCCAGCCGGTCGGTGACGTAGATGTTGCCGCTGGGGTAGTGGGTCCGGCCCCCAACGACGACGGGCGTCGCGGACCGGAACGAATAGCCGACGGAGCCCACCACGCCCCAGTTGGACGGATAGGGATTGCCGTAGGCGAGCCGGCTCGCGATGACGCCATTCTCACCGCGTGGCAGCCACATGTTGAAGAGCTCTCCCTGGTAGCCCACCCAGCCGTGCTGGTAGCCGAACGGCGCGGGCACCAGCGCCATGGAGGGATAGCTGAGCGTGCCGCTGGGGTTCGCGTCCGAGCGCCAACGGGTGAACTCGTTCAGGCGCCATTCCAGGGAGAAGGGCGTCTGCCTCACGGGCGCCAACGTGGCCTCGAGCGGCAGCGAAGTGGTGCCGTCCGGGGTGAACGAGAACGACGGCAGGTGCGCGCTGCTCACCACGGACTGGTACGCCAGGGTCCCGCCGCTCGGCAGCGTGCCGGCCTGCACGGAGTTGAGCTGGTTCACGTAGATGCGGTCGCCCTTCGACGCATCCAGGACGGGCGCTCCGTAGCCGGTGCTGAAGTACGCGTAGGCGTACGGGTCGACGATGGACGTGTCACCGGCCTGGGTCCACAGGGACGACGTGCTGTAGAGGTCCACGTCCGCGCTGATGAGCTGCACGGAGCTGCCCGGCTCGGAGATGGACGTGTAGTCCTGCCACGGATCCAGGTTGAAGAGCTCCGCCGACATGGGGGACTCGGTGACGGGCACGTAGACGGCGTCCGGCCGGCCAATGCGGTTGACGCCCAGGTCGAAGCGGCGCTCGCGCGTCAGGAAGTAGTGCCGGCTCGAGCGCAGGAAGTACTCACCGTCCGGAACGTTGTCGAAGCGCATGCCCCCCGCCACCGGAGTGCCGGTGTACCGGTCGAAGTCGACGCCGTTGGGAACGAGGATCTCCAGGTCGCGGCCGGCCAGGTTCTGGGGAACGACCGTCACCCCGGCGCTGGAGTGGAAGCGCGTGTCCGCCGTCACCAGCACGGACGTGCCCGCGTCCACCGGCTCCGTGCCGGCGTCGGGCTCACCACAGCCCGGCAGCATGTCCTCGTTGGCGATGACCGCGGTCCCCTCGCGAGGGTCCAGGGCGATTTCGGGAGGGTTCACCTCCTCGGAGGAAGGCGCGGCTTCCCCGCAGCCCAGCCAGGCCGCGCAGGTGGGGACGAGCAACAAAGACAGACGTCGCAAGGACATGGATGCCCCTTCGTGACAAGAATTTGGCAGTGTTTGTCCGGTCCCGGCCCCAACCAGACGCTGCCACCTATACGCGAAGGGTCTGACTTCCTGGATATTTAATTTTTAATGGGTAATTCAGGTGGGCGCGCTTCAAGGCTTGCGCCCACCTCCGTCTGACATTTATCGGCCCGGCGCCGTCGGCGGGGCGAAGCGCTTGTCGGAGATCTTCATCTCCGTGACGGGACCGTACTTGCGGGCCACGTCGCGCAGGGCCTCCGCCTTGCCAATGAGGACGAACGTCAGGTCCTCCTGGGCGGGCAAGACGCGCTGGAGCACGGTGTGCACGCTGCCGCGGGTGGCCGCGGACACGGCGTCCGCGAACCCGTTCACGTCCTGTGCGTCCAGTCCGTAGAACGCCAGCTCCGACAGCTTCATGGCCAGCTGCTCCCCGGTCTCCAGCGTCGGCGGGAACTGCCCCAGCACATAGGCCTTGGCGGAGGCGAGCATGGCGTCATCCATGCCGTCCTGGCGGTAGCGCGCGAGCACATCCAGCGCCAGGTCGATGGCACGGCCCGTGGTGGCCGTCTGGGTATAGGACGTCAGGACGACGGTGCCGGGCTGGAGGGCCGGGGCCAGCGCGGAGCGCGCACCGTAGGTGAGGCCGGTCTTCACGCGCAGCTCGGTGTTGAGCAGCGAGGTGAAGCGGCCGCCCAGCACGGTGTTGCCCAGCTCCGCCACGACGCGGTCCGGGTCGGTGCGGCGGATACCGGTGTTGCCGATGGAGAAGTAGGTCTGGGTGGCGTCGGGCTTGTCCACCAGCAGCACGTGGCGGCCCTTCGTGGGCGCGGTGGCGGGCACGGCGGCGAGCGACTGTGCCGCCGGGGCCCATCCGCCCAGCGCGGCCTCCAGCTTCGCGGCCAGCTGCTTCGCGTCGAAGTCGCCCACGACGGAGAGGATGAGCCGGTCTCCGCCCAGGTTCGCCTTCGCCCAGCCGAGCACGTCGCTCCGGCTGATGCCCGGCAGCGACGCCTCACTGCCCACCGCGGATCCGCCGTATGGGTGCGACGGGAAGTGGAAGGCGTTGAAGTACACGCCGATGAGCATGCGCGGGTCGCCGTCCTTGGCGGAGGCGATCTCCGACACGCGCAGCGCGCGGGCCTTCTCCAGCTCCTGCGCGTCGAAGCGAGGGCGCACGAGCATGTCCGACAGCAGCTCCACCATCAGCGCGGTGTCGCGGGACTGGAAGCTGCCGTTGAGGACGAGCGCCTCGCGTGCGGGCACGACGTCCAGCTCGCCGCCCACGCCGTCCACGGCGTCGGCGAACTGCTGGGCGTTGCGAGAGCCCGCGCCCTTCTGGAGCAGCTCGGCGGTGAGCGCGGCCAGGCCTTCCTTGCCGGCGGGGTCGGTGACAGCGCCGCCCTTGAGCCATGCGCTGAAGGACACCAGTGGCAGCTCGTGCTTCTCCACGAGGAGCAGCCGCACGCCGTTCTTCAGCGTGACGGAGGTCGTCTCCGGCAGCGTCACGCCCTTCGTGGACAGCGGGACCACGGGCGCGGGCGTGGCCGGTGCCGGGGCTTCCGGCGGCGTGGGCGCGGAGGAAGGAGCGGGCGTCGGCGCGGTCGCGCACGCGGAGGTGAACAGCAGCGCGGCGAGGGTGGAGCGCATCATGTGGGGACCCGAGAAACGAAGGCGGAAGGAAGCACTCATCGCGCGGACTCCTTGCTGGCCGGGGCAGCGGGAGCCGTGGTGGGGACGAGCCAGCCCACGGTGCGGTGGTCGGGGTTGAAGATGCGGGCGGCCAGCGCCTTCACGCCGTCGCGGGTGACCTGCTCGTAGCGCGAGGGCGCGTCGAACAGGGCCTTCCAGTCTCCCCGGAAGGTGGCGGCGTTCCCCAGCTCGCGGGAGCGGCCGCTGTTGGTCTCCAGCTTGCGCCAGAAGGTGGCCAGGGCCACGTTGCGCGCCTTGCGCAGCTCCGCGTCGGTGACGCCGTCCTTCACCACGCGAGCCAGCTCCGCGGTGAGCAGCGCCTCCGTCTTCGCCAGGTCACCGCCCGGCGTCAGGTCCACGGAGAACCAGACGAGCGACGGGTCGAATCCCCCGGCCGTGGAGCTCCGGACGCGGATGGCGACGCGCGCCTCGTCCACCAGCTTGCGGTGCAGGCGCGACGAGTCCCCGTGCGAGAGGATGAGCCCCAGCAGCTCCAGCGTCTCCATGTCCGGGTCGTTGGCGGCGAGGCCGTGGTAGGCGACCTGGAGCAGCGGGGACTGCGCCAGCTTCTTCACGACGATGCGCCGCTCGCCCTGCTGTTCGGGTTCCTTGGTGCGCACGGGCTCTGGCGCGGGCTGCGCGGGGATGGTGCCCAGCGTGGCCTCCACCTGCTCGAAGACGCGGGCTGGATCCAGGTCGCCCGCGAGGACGAGCGTGGCGTTGTTGGGGGCGTAGTACGTCTTGAAGTACTGCTGGAGGTCCTCCATGCGCCAGGACTCGATGTCGGACGGCCAGCCGATGACGGGAATCTGGTACGGGTGCGCGACGAAGGCGGTGGCCTGCAGCTGCTCCTGGAGCGCGCCGCTGTTGTCATTGTCCACGCCCGAGCGGCGCTCGGAGTAGACGACACCGCGCTCGGACTCGATGACCTTGGGGTCGAAGGAGAGCGACTGGAGCCGGTCCTGTTCCAGGTCCAGGATGAGGGGCAGCGCGGAGGCCGGGAACCAGTCCAGGTAGACGGTGACGTCCTCGGAGGTGAAGGCGTTGTTGGAGCCGCCGTTGGCCTCCATGACGCGGTCGAACTCACCGGGGCCGTACTTCTTCGCGCCGTTGAACATCATGTGCTCGAAGAAGTGGGACAGGCCGGTGATGCCGGGGCGCTCGTTGCGGCTGCCCACGCGGAACCAGTTGGCGAGCGCCACGTTGGGGATGTCGTGGTCCGGCCAGACGATGACGGTGAGCCCGTTCTTCAGCGTGCGGGCCTGGATGTCCGAGCCCAGCTTCGCGACGGGGGTGGAGGCGGCGGCGGGCTTCGCGGAAGGCTCGGCGACGGCCTGGGCCCCGGCCTGGGGCGCACCCAGGAGGGCCAGACAGGCGAACCACGACAACGGTGGACGGAACATCCGTGCTCCTGGGGAGGGACCACTGCGGCGCCCGGGAACGGGCGGCCACGCACCCTATTCCAGAAACGCCGCGTGGGTGTCCCCGAGGAGCGAGCGTCAGGCGCCCAGCACCTGCCGCAGCACGGCCTGGAAGTAGTTCGTGCTGCCGACGTGGCCCGCGTGCAGCTTGGCGGACTGGTGGAGTCGCTGGGCCACGGCCTCGAACTCCGCCTGGCTGACATCGCGCAGGGACAGGTACAGGCGGGCGGCGGCGCGCAGGTAGGAGAAGAGCGCGTTCTTGTGGTGGCCGTCGGGCCGGCGCACGAGGTGCCGGTAGAGCTGGGAGAACTCCTGGTCGACCTCGGCGTGGCGGGTGTCGCGGCAGAAGCCGGCGGCGGTGGCCTCGATGAGGAAGAAGAACGGCTCGTACTCCGGGAAGGGCGGCCGGCTGAAGTCAGGGGGCTGCTTGTCGCCGGTCCACAGCGCGGAGATGGGCTGCAGGCGCACGTGGGCCGTGACGTCGCCGAAGCGCACGGGCACCTCGTCGCCCACGACCTTCACCTGGCCCTGCTCGTCCCGTTCCACGGGGATGAACAGGCGCATGGGGTCCTCCACCTTCACGCCCGCCTTCTCCAGCTCCGCCACCACGTTCGCGTCCATTGCGTTGATGAACCTCCGGGACACCCATCTACCGCGTCGCGCCCGGATGTGCACCCGGTGCGTCGGCCGGGAGGCCCCAGGCCAGCGACAGGGCAAGCCCCCATCAGTCCGAGCGGATGGCCAGGAGCGGATCCACCCGGGTGGCCCGGCGGGCCGGGAGCCAGCAGGCCAGCAGCGCCACCGCCCCGAGCAGCACCGCCACGCCTCCGAACGTGAGGGGGTCGTGGGCCGTGACGCCGTAGAGCTGGCTCTCCAGGACGCGAGCCAGCGCCAGCGCACCCGCGAGCCCCAGCCCGATGCCCGCGCCCGCCAGCAACGCACCGTGCCCCATGACGAGCCAGAGCACATCCGCGGAGCGCGCACCCAGGGCCATGCGGATTCCAATTTCCCGCGTCTGTTGCGACACCAGATAGGAGATGACGCCGTAGAGCCCCGCCGACGAGAGCACCAGCGCCACGACGGCGAAGCCCCCCAGCAGCCACAGCACCAGCCGCCGCATGCCAAGCGACTGCTCAATGACCTGCTCCATCGTCAGCGCACGGTGGACCGGCACGTCCGAATCCAGCCGCCGCACCACCTCCCGGAGCGCCGGCGTAAGCCCTTCTGGGCCCCCCCCGGTACGCAGCACCAGCACCATCCCGTTGTCGCCCCAAGGCCTGCCGTAGGGGACGTGCAGCTCCGCGAGCGGCACCTTGTCCAGCCCGGCCTGGCGCACGTCGCCCACCACCCCCACGATGGTGGCCGCCCCCCCGGCGAACAGGAGCCTGCGTCCCAGCGCGCTCCCTTCCGGGAAGTGCCGGCGCGCCAGGGTCTCGTTCACGATGACGACCGGCGGCTGTCCGGGCTCCGCGTCCCGGGCGGTGAAGTCCCGTCCCGCGAGCAGCGGAATCTCCAGCGCGGAGAAGTAACCGGGACTGGAGGCGCGGCGCTCCGCCGACGGAGTCTCCCCGGGGTCCGGGGGCGGCTCGCCCTCCACCGTGTAGCGCAAGTTGCTCCAGGCCCGCTGGATGGGCAGCAGCGAGGTCATCCCCGCGGCACGCACTCCCGGCAGTGCCCGCACCTGCTCGAGCACCGGCTCGAACAGGCGCCGCGGCAGGTCCCCGTCCGCGAACCGCTCCCGGGGGATGGCCAGGTGCGCGGTCAGGACATGGTCCACCGCGAACCCAGGGGACGTCCCCATCAGCTGGAAGAAAGCCCGTCCCAGCAACCCCGCCCCCACCAGCAGGACGAGCGTGAGCCCCAGCTCCGCCACCACCAGGGCCCCCCGCAGACGCCGGTTGGCGCGGGAACTCCCCCCAGGGGCCCCCGCCCCCGCGAGCCCCCCGCGCACATCGAGCCGGGTCGCCCGCAGCGCCGGCCCCAGTCCGAAGGCGAGGCCGCTGGCCACCGACACCCCCAGAACGAAGAGGAGCGACGTCCCGTCCAGCGAGATGGCCTCCCGGTGCGGGAGGGGCGTCACCGTCAACGAGAGCAGCGCGGACAGCCCCCACCCGGCGAGCAGGACGCCCAGCCCCCCTCCCACCAGCGCCAGCAACAGGCTCTCCACGAGGAACTGCCGGACAAGCCGGCCCCGCCGCGCCCCCAACGCCACGCGGATCGCCAGCTCCTGCTGACGGGCACCCGCGCGCGCCAGCAACAGGTTCGCGACGTTGGTACAGGCAATCAGCAGGACGAGCCCGACGGCGCCGAGCAGCACCTGGAGCGGCGTGCGCCACGCACGGGTCTCCATCTGGGACAGCGAGAGCACCGCCGCCCCCCGCCCCTTCTGCGCCGCCGGGTACAGGGCCTCCATCCGCGCGGCCAGCTGTTTGAGCAGCGCGTCCGCCTGCTCCACGGACACGCCCTTCCCCAGCCGAGCGCGCACCGTGAGGATGTGGCTGCGATTGGGCGCCTCCGAGTCCGCGGGGGTCTCCAGGGGGAGCCACACGTCCATCTCCTGGGAGAACGAGGCCGGCATCACCCCCACCACCGTGCGGGACACCCCATCCATCACCAGCGTCCGGCCCAGCACCGAGGGGTCCGCGCCAAAACGCCGCCGCCACATTGCCTCGCCCAGGACCGCCACGGGCGCCCGGCCGGGCAGGTCCTCCCCGGACTCGAAGGTGCGCCCGAGCAGCGGCGCAACCCCATGGACGGCGAAGTAGTCCGCGGTGCCTCGCGTGGCCATCAGACGCTCGGGCGCGGCCTCCCCCGAGAGGATGACACCCCCTTCCGTGAAAGCCGTCATCCGCTCGAAGGTGGCGGTCTGCTGCTTCCACTCCAGGAAGGTGGGCCAGGACACCATCCCCCCGCCGTTGCGCTCCCCCAGCACCACCAGCCGCTCGGGGTCTGGGTAGGACAGCGGGCGCAGCAACACGCCGTTGACCACGCTGAAGACCAGGCCATTGGCTCCAATGCCTAGCGCCAGACAGAGCACGGCGATGATGACGAAGCCGGGAGCACGCCGCAGGGTCCGTGCCGCGAATCGTACGTCCTGCTTCAAATCATCCCACCACATGGCGCGCACGTGTCCTTTCTCTTCCGGGCCGCTGGCGGCGGCGGAAACCCTGTCAAGGACTGGCAGGGCCTCTTCACGCCCGATACGCTAGCACCTGATGGAGGACGCAAGCCCTTGAATCCTCCCTCATTCCGCCCGCAACCGCTTTCAATTCCAGGCCATTCCCATGCACCCACTCCGCGTCGCGCAACGCACGGCGATCCTCGGGCTCACGGGATACTCCCAGCTCTTCATTCCACCTATTCCAAACAATTTCACATTCATCCTCTTTCCCACCGGCACGGACGCTGAACAGCAGATGGATAGGGTTCGCGTCCTCAACGCGCCCCTGAACCAGGCCAACCTGCTGCTGCACGAGTGCTGCCGAGAGCTCGCGGCGCGCATGGGGGGCGGCCCGTTCCCCGCCCTGGAGGAGGCGCTGGAGGGATGGCGGCGGCAGATTGACGGGCGCACCAACCTGCGCAGCGTGGAGTACGCGGAAGCCGCCCTGGCGGCGCTGGACCAGCGCTTGTCACCCCGGCGTGCCCGCACGGAGATCGCCCGGCGGCGCCCCGACATCATCACGGCCTTCACCCGCGCTCCCGTGGACGTGAAGGGGCTGCTGCGCATCAACCTGTACCTCCCGGAGGAGGCGCTGGAGGACTCCCTGTCCGGCCTCATTCGCGGGGTCTTCGCGACGCCGGCCTCCTTCGGGTTGGTGGAGCGGCTGGAGGTGGCCAAGGTCCGGGTGGAGCCCTCCATCGCCGTCACCTATCCCACGCTCATCCTCTATTTGAGGGCCCACGCGAACCAGCCGGCGCTGCGGCCGAGGGTCGAAGCCCTCCTCCGGGGACTGGCCTCGCTCCTGGAACCGTTCAGGCGCGCCTCGCTCGCGGACGCCACGTACGCGGACCAATGGCACCCCAGCGCCACCGCGACCCAGGGGCTGCGCCTGCACAAGCGCTACCTGCACCTGCTGGCGCTGCTGAGCCGGGTCTACGACCGGCGGTCGAACTTCGCCTACCTGAAGGCACCTCCTTCGCGCGCCTCCAGCTTTCCCGGCGTGCTCGACCGCGTCCGGACCCGCTAGCGGAGCCGGCGGGGATGCCGGTCAAGCACGGAGAAGGCTGGCAGCGCCCAGCGCTCCGCCGCGCGCTCCACCGCCGGTCCCGCGACGCGCCGCTTGAGGGCGGTGTCCCCGGTGAAGGCCCGCTGGCCACTGGGGTCCTTGGAGTACACCCGCAGGCTCTTCTCGACGCGCGCCTGCTCCGCCCGGGTGGGCCGGACGCCGAAGGCCTCCATCACCGCGCGGATCCGCGGCAGGTCGATGTCCTCGTAGTTGAGCAGGGAGGCACGCCCGTCCGCGCTTCGCGCCGCGGCCGAGCAGAAGCTCCCCACCACCCGCGCGCAGTATTCCTCGGGCGTCATGTCCGCGAGCTGCTCCCCGCTCCAGCCAAAGTGCAGGGTCTTCCAGTCCGCGGGCATTCGCATCCAGCCCGGAGGCCGTGACAGGTTCGAGACCATGACGTCGACCGGGTTCCGGTAGACGAAGAGCCACGGCACGTCCGGCCACAGCCTCCGGATGACGTCGAGCTGCACGCTGTTGCGGCTGGTGAACTTCACGAAGTATCGCCGGTCGCCGGGCCGCCGCCGCTGCCCGAAGATGCGCACCATGCTGCGGAGCAACGCGTCGCGCCTCGCCTCCCAGTCTTCGCGCTCGCCCGGCCACACGCTGGGGGAGTACGGCGTCAGCAGCGTGCACAGCGGCTCTGGTTCGCCAGGGACGATGCTTCCGTCCAGGCACCGCAAGGCGTTCTGGACCAGCGTCGAGCCACAGCGGGACATGTGGAAGATGAACCCGGAAGGCTTGAGCGCGTCCAGGACGTCCCCCACCAGGTTCACCGTCCCCAGGCTCGTGCGGTTGCGGGTGATGCGCGGCTCACGCCGCATCAGCGCCTCCACCGCGTGCCGGTAGAAGGGGGCCTCCTCGTAGTGTTCCCCGGCCTGGAGCCACAGCACGCGCGGGACGTCGGCCTCCAACCGGACCGCGGCCGGAAGCCAGCCCTTCCAGAGTCTGGCCATGACGGCGCGGGAGGGCATGGGCAGGGGGTGCTGGATCTGGACGCTCATTCGAGAGGACACCTGCGCGAAGGGGACCGGATGAAAGGACTTGCTTGAACAGACGCGACCACGCGCGAACTCTAGCCATGGCGCGCCCCCGGGGGAAATGCCTGCCATCCCACGCCAGGATTGGCGGAATTTTGCAATGATTGCCCCCAATCCACCCAGGCCCTTCAAATAACGCCTGACGCCCTTGCAATCCACGACAATGCCTGTGTAGCTTGTCTTTGATGCAGAGCGCGCCGGGTGAGCGCCTGCCTTCAGTGATTGGAAGGGTCACCCGGGACACGCAAACACAAACGAAGTGCCCGGAGGAATCATGGCCAGCACGACAGGCAGGCGCACCACGACGACGTCCTCGAAGTCCGCCACGCGCACCGCCCAGAAGATGATCAAGCCCGCGGCGGCGCAGGGTCGCGGCCAGCGCACGAAGTCCGTCGTGACGCGCTCCCGCAGCACGGTCACGCCGCAGCTGGCCGCGGAGCCGGTCTTCGCCTGGGCCGAACTCAAGCCCCTGCTCAAGGCGCGGGCCCGCAACGATCCGGACTTCCGCAAGAAGTTGCTGGCCCACCCGGAGGCGGCCTTCGAGGAGGCCGTGGGCTATCCGCTGCCCAAGGGCCTGCGCCTGCAGCCCTTCGAGGAGACGCCCCAGCAGCTCTACATCATCGTTCCCAGGAGCGAGCGCAAGCTGACGGCCCTGGAGATCGAGGTCGTCCAGAGCGGCCTCGATTTCCCGCCGTCCTGCCCCGAGGACTGCCCCGGCGACAGCAACCCGCCGTCCTGCTAGGGCGCCCCGTCCCTCCGTGAAGCCCCGACCTCGCTCCGCCCGTGTCGCGCGGCAGGAAGCGTTCGCGCCTCCGGTCCATGCGCCGAGCCTCGAAGCCCTGCTCGGAGGCCTGACGCCAGTGGCCTTCCTTGCGGACCACTGGGAGCAGCGGGTCTACCACCTCTCCCGAGGGCAGCCGGACTTCTACGCGCCGCTGCTGCCCCGGGCGGAGATCGATCATCTGATCGCCTCCGCGCTCGCGCTGGACCCCACCAGCGTGGAGCTGCTGCCTCGCGCGCGGCCGGGGGACGCCGGGCGTCCCCTGGACGCCCAGCGCCTCCAGGAGGGCTACGACGCGGGCAACACCCTGCGCGTCAACGCGGCCCACCGGTTCCTGGGCCCGCTGCGCCAGCTCCGGGGACACCTGGAGCAGGGACTCGGCGCGCTGGTGAACGTCAACCTCTACTGCGCCCCCGCCCGTTCGGAGACGGCGCAGGTGCACTTCGACCGGCACTGCTTCGTGTTGCAGGTGTCTGGCCGGCGGAAGTGGAGCCTGTCGCCGCGGGAGACGGACCTGCCGCTCGAGTACGTCCCGCCCTTCCGCTTCGAGGACCTGGAGGATTCGCGCGGCTTCCGCACCCCCCGGTTCCAGCCGGCGGGGAGCGACGGCCCCACCGAGCACTTCGTGCTGGAGGCGGGAGACCTGCTCTACCTGCCCCGGGGCCACGTCCACGAGTCGCGCGCGGATGGCACCCATTCGGTCCACCTGACGCTCGGGTTCAAGACGCTCACGTACGTGGACTGCCTGGCGTCCGCCCTGTACCAGTTGGCCCACCGGGAGCCCGCCCTGCGCCGCTCCCTGCCGCCCGGCTTCCTCCTCGGAGGCACCGTCCAGGAAGAGGTGCACGAGGAACTCCGCCGGCTGGGGGAGCGGCTGCCCCAGGCGCTCGACGTGGAGGCAGCGGTCACCGACATCGCCCGGGCCTTCCTTCACAAGCGCGGCCAGCTCACGGGGATGACGCTGGGCGCGGAGGACGACGCGGCCCACCTGGGCCTCCAGGACCGGGTCGAGCGGCGGGCGGGGCAACTCCTGCACTACAGCGAGGGCGCGGGCAAGGCGCGGCTCCAGTTCGGACAACGGACCGTGTCGGTGCCGGCGGACTTCGGTGAAGCCCTGCGGTTCATCCAGCGAACCCCCCGCTTCCAGGTGCGGGCGCTACCGGGGCCACTGGATGACGAGGGCCGGCTCGCGCTGGTGGGCCGGCTGACCCGCGAGGGCCTGCTCTACGCCTTGCGCCAAGAGGAGGACTGACGGGATGGAGCGGCACTGGGAAAGCCCATGGCAGGCATTGAAGGTCGCGATCGCCCGGCGCGCGCGCGTCGATCCCCTCTTCCGCATGAAGCTGCTGGCGACCCCCCGGCGTGTCATCAAGGAGGTGCTCGGTGTCGACCTCCCGCCTGGGATTGCGCTGCACATGAAGGAAGAGGCGCCGCGGACCCTCTACCTGACGGTGCCGCCCAGCGCCGAGCCCCCCCGGGGACGGAGCCGTGGGCGCGCCCGCTCACGCCAGGGGGGGCGCCCATGAGCGCGGCCGGAAAACGTGCGCGCGCGCCAGCGCCGCGACCTTCGCGGCAGGTCGAGGCCTTCATGCCCCTGGAGGTGGGAATCGCCCTGGGCAAGCTCTTCACCCGCCAGCAGGCGAAGCGCATCGTGGCGCTGGCGAAGCAGTCCCCGGACTGGGATGCCGCGACGGTGCTGAACCGGGAGGGCAAGGTGCTGAAGCCCCAGGTCCGCTCGGCGCGGGTGCTGACCGAGAAGGTCCTCCCGGAGGCTTTCGCGGACTTCCGGGAGCGGCTCCAGTTGGCGCTGGCTGGCGCGGACTGGCTGCCCTGGAGGCACCTCATGCTGACGCCGCTGCAACTGGTCCGCTACGGCGTGAACGACTTCTACCGGCTCCACCGGGATGACCGCCCCGGCGGCAAGCGCCGCCTGTCCATCGTCTGCTACCTCAACGACGACTTCGACGGCGGAGAGACAGCCTTTCCCAAGCTGGACATCCGCGTCCAACCGCATGGCGGCATGGCCGTGCTCTTCGACTCCAGCCTGCTCCATGGCGCCGAGCGGGTCTCGCGCGGGGAGAAGTTCGTCTTCGTGGCGTGGTTGGCGACGCAGCCCGAAGAGGGCCCGTGACGCCGGGGGCCGCACCCGAGGCGTCCCTGGCCGGGATGGCGAGGCGGCTGGGACTCGGGGCGCTGGAGTTGGAGTCCCTGGTGCACGGCGCGCTGCGCCTGCCCGCCCTGGCTCCGGGCCTCCTGGCGGAGCTCCAGGCCCTGGCCCGGGACGACCCGGGTCAGGAGGCGGCGGCGCTCCACACCTGGCTGGAGGAGCAGCTCCAGCGTCCGGAGCTGCGTCCGCTCATCGCCACGGCCAGCCCCCAACTGCTCCAGTACTGGGAGGGCGGGGGGAAGGATGACGCCGCCCGGGGCGCCCTGCTGCGCTACCTGCTGCGCGCCGCCTCGCGCTGCACACCGGTGGGGTTGCTCGCGTGGGCGGCGGCGGCGCGCTTCGACGCACCGGAGGGCTGCTGGCCGGACCTCCGCGCGCTGCCCATTCGCGTCGCGGGACTCCAGGCGAACACCGGACACCGCCGGGTGCTGGCCTCGGAGCGCGTCCTCGCCCGTCGCGGCAACCGCATCGTGGCGGCGGAAGCGCACTCCCAGGAAGAGGCGCTCCTCGACTTCCGCGAAGAGCTGTGGCGCGAGCTGCGCGGCATCCATCCAGACCGCGGGCGCTCCCCCGTCCAGGAACAACTGGTGCGGGTGAGGCTGCTCGACACTGTCGCGCAGCCGGAGCTGACCGAGCGGTTCCTGAAGCCCGGTGAAGTGGACTCCTTCCAAGGCGTGACGGCGGCGGTCGTCGCCGAAACGGTCCCCCTGCCGGCATCGGTGCGGCGGGCCATCGCCCACCGGGCACTGGCGTTGCTGTCGTGCCAGTCGCTCCCCGACAGCGCCCGCAGGCTCCGGACCTATCACCGCCTGTTCCGGGACCGCTTCACGGACGAATGGGTCTGCGCCGCGGAGCTGGCGGATCCGCTCATCAGCGGACTGCCCGCGCCATGGGAGGCCGACCTGGAGCCCCCGTCACCCGCCGACGAGGCCCGTGCCCGCTGGCTGGCCACCGTGTACCACCGGGGCATGGCCGCCGGGGGGCGGGCCGTCCTCGAGGATGACGAGCTCTCGCGCTTCGCCGCCCCCGCCGCGCGGGAGGTTCCCGTCGCGGACGGGTTCGAGGCGGGCTGTCTGCTCGTCGCCTCCAGCCAGGCCGACCTGGAGCGGGGAGCGTTCACGCTCGTCCCAGGGAGCCTGCACGGCTCGGGCGCGCCGCATCGCTCGCTCGGGAGGTTCCTGGGGTGTCTGCCCCAGACCTTCCGCGACGAGGTCCTGGGCCACCAGCGGACCTGGGAGGGGGAGCGGGGAGCCCTGCACGCGGAGGTGGTCTGGACACGCGCGGACTCGCCTCCCTCGCTGCGCTGGGCCGCGCATGCCTGGTCGAGCGAGGTGATCTGCAACGGCGCTCCCCGGATGGCCTCCCGGCGGCGGGTCCTCCCCGAGGACGTGATGGTGCGGGCGGCGCCGGAGGGCTTCGTCTTCGCGCTCCGCGACGGCACGCCGCTGGTGCTGCACCAGGGTCACATGCTGGCCCCCCGCGCGAGCCCGCGCGTCGCGAGGCTGCTCCTGGAACTGGCGATGGAGGGCGCTCGCCATCCGGGAGGCTTCGACTGGCGGGAACTCGGAAACCTTCCCCGCCTGCCGCGCCTCACCTGGCGGGGGCAGATCCTCTGTCTGGCGCGCTGGCGGCCCGGCGGGCCGTACTCGCGGGAGCGCGCCGGGGCCCTGCGCGACTGGCGCGAGGCGAATGGCGTCCCCCGCGTCGTCTGCCTCGTGGAGAACGAGCGGCGGCTCCCCATCGACCTGGAGTCCCACTGGGGACGGACGGAGCTCCTCCGCGCGAGCCGGTCCGCCGCGGCCTCCTGCTATCTGGAAGAGGCGCCCTGGCTGGAAGAGGCCACCGCGAGGACCGTGGTGTGCGAGGTGGTCCCCAGCTTCCGCCGCCGGCTGCCCGCCCCGGCTCCGCGCCAACAACGGCCCCCCACCGACGGGACGCGGATCCACCGGCAGTGGCGCTCCTTCACCCTCTTCGCCGATGAGGCGGCGCAGCGCAGGCTGCTCGTCGCCTTGCGCCCCATGCTCCCCGCCAGCCCCGGTGACTGGCACTACGTCCGCTTCCAGGAAGGGCCCCGTCGGCTGGTCCGCCTGCGCTGGCGTGGCGAGTCCCCGCTCGACCGTTTCGAGTCCCTGCTCGACCTCGCGCTTGAGCACGGCGCCACGGACGTCCGCCAGGAGACCTTCCGCCCGGAGACCTTCCGCTATGGCGGCGCCGACGCGCTGGACGCCGCGCTCCGCGTCTTCACCTGGGACAGCGACTCCGCGCTCGGGAGCTGGGGCGCGGGCAGGGAGCCGGAGCGGCTGCTCATCGAAACGGGAGCGGTGATGGCCGCCTACCTGGAGCTGCTCCTGGGCCGTGCCGCGGGCGCCGCCGCGTGCCGCGAGCGTTCCCGGCGAACCGAGGTCGCGCCCCTCATCCGCCGGATCCGCGCCCGGCAGGACCTGCTGGAACGGCTGGGGAGGGACGCCCCCCCTCGGGCGCTGGTGGAGCTGCTGCGGGCATGGCGCGACGCCACTCCCAACGCGGGACCTCGTGAGGCGCTGTCCTTCACGCACATGGCCGCGAACCGCCGGCTGGGTTCACGGCGGGGACAGGAAAGCGTGGCACTGGCCCTCGCGGAAACGCTGCTCCAGGCCCGGATGCGCGCCGAACCCCAATCCTCGCGCTGAATGGCAACCGCCCCCGGCCGTCGTCTCCGTAATTCTTTACCATGACGGCTCAATGACGGGTCATTTCCCCGGAAACCCTTCACGCTTTCACTTGTCAGACACACAGCACCAGAACAATGATTGCCCGGGTCCTCCATCCGCCTGGGAAAGCCATGCATTGCCATCCACCCTCCCGCCAGGCCCGACTCCCTCTCCCGTGAAACCCAGACTCCGCTCCGCCCGGACCACGCGGCGGCAAGCCCTCGCGCCCGCCAGCTATGCCCCAAGCCTGGAGGCGCTGCTCGGAGACCTGACGCCAGAGGCCTTCCTGGCGGACCATTGGGAGAAGCGTTTCTACCGTCTTTCCCGGGGCCAGCCGGACTTCTACGCCCCCCTGCTGTCCCAGGCCGGGCTCGACCACCTGGTCGCCTCGGCCCTCGCGCTGGACCCGACCGCGGTCGAGCTGCTGCGCTCCGACCTGCCGCGCAACAGGATGAAGGACCCGACCCGCGCCCCCGACGCACAGCTCCTCCAGGCGGGCTACGAAGCCGGCAGCACGCTCCGGGTGAACGCGGCCCACCGCTTCTCGACCTCCATCCGCGACCTGTGCTTGTCATTGGAGCAGCGCCTCAGCGCGCCGGTGAACGTCAACCTCTACTGCTCACCGGCCAGGTCCCAGGGGGTGCAGGCCCACTTCGACCGCCACGACGTCCTCGTGCTCCAGGTGGCCGGCCGCAAGACGTGGAGCCTGAGCCCTCCGCCGGTGGACCTGCCGCTCGAGTACGTCCCGCCCTTCCGCTTCGAGAACCTGGAGGACGCCCAGCGCTTCCGCGTCACGCGCCACCAGCCCTCGCAGGTGGACAACTCGTCGCCGACCCAGCGCTTCACGCTGGAGCCGGGGGACCTGCTCTACCTGCCTCGGGGCCATGTCCACGAGGCCCGGACGGATGGCGGCCATTCGCTCCACCTGACGGTGGGCTTCAAATCCATCACCTACGCGGACTGCCTGGCCTCCGCCGTCTTCCAGCGGGCCCACCAGGAGCCCCGCCTGCGCCGCGGGCTGCCTCCGGGCTTCGCCAGCGACAGCGCCGCCTGGGATGAATTGCGCGGGGAGTTCCGCCGGCTGGGTGAGGCGCTGTTCCAGTCGCTCGACCCGGACGCGGCGGTCTCCGAGGTCGTCGAGGTCCTGATGAGGAGCCGCTCGCGCGTGTCGGGGTTGACGCTGGGCTCCGAGGAAGACGCGGCCCGTGTCCACGTGCGCAGCCAGGTCCAGCGGCGGTTCGGGCCCCTGATGCGCTACCGCGAAGGCGACGGCAAGGCCACGCTCCAGTTCGGCCAGCGGGCCGTGTCGGTGCCGGCGGACTTCGGCGAGGCGCTGCGCTTCATCTTGCGGACGCCGCGCTTCCAGGTGGGTGAGCTTCCGGGGCCCCTGGATGACGAGGGCAGGGTGACGCTCGTGCGCCGGCTGACCCACGAGGGGTTGTTCCACATCGTGTCGTCCAATGACGGGTGACTCCATGGGCGCGAAGCTGGTGCATCCCATCCCCCCGCCGCCCCGGGGCGCCATGGCGGCGCTCTGGGAGGGGTGGATTCCCGCCTGGGACCGTCTGGCCGAGGAGCCCCGCGGCATCGAATGGATCAACGAGGCGGGGCGCTTCCAGGAAGGGCCCTTCTACGACGAGTCCATCGCGCTCCTGCTCCAGCGCCATCCGCGCATCGGGCGCAACGTCAGCAGTCCGGCCACGGTCCATCAGGTGGCGGAAGCCATCGACGGGCTATCGCCCTCCGGCTTCATCTTCCACATGTCCCGGTGCGGCTCGACGCTGGTGCAGAACGCGCTGCGCTGCCTGGACGGCACCCTCGTTCCCGGCGAGCCCGACGTCCTGTCGTCGCTCCTGCTGGCCTCGGTGCCGGGCCCCAGGCCCCGGGGCGCGGCCGCCGCGGCGCAGGCGGAGCGGGACGCCCTGCTTCGCAGTCTGGTCAGGGTCTTCGGCCGGCGCCGCACGAAGCGCGACCGCCGGCTCTTCATCAAGTTCGCCAGCCTGGAGACCGTCCGTCTGGATGTCGTCCGCAGGCTCTGGCCGGACGTGCCGTGGCTCTTCATCTACCGGGACCCCGTGGACGTCGTGGTGTCCAACATGGCCCGCCCCTCCGGTTGGATGGACCGGCCCACACCGGAGCAGGTCAAACGGTACTTTGGCTGGGGTCCCCGGACCGTGGACGCCATGACGCGCGAGGAGTACTGCGCGCGAGCCGTCAGCCATTTCTGCGGAGTGGCCGCTGACAGCGCGGATGCGAAGGCCCACCTGCTCAACTACGAGGACATCGACCTGGAGCGGCTGGTGGCGGTCATGGATGCGTTTGGCGTCCACCCCACCCGGGCGGAGCGGGCGCGCGTCGAGAAGAGCCTGCGGGTGTACTCCAAGGACCCGCGGGGCAAGCGCCGCTTCATCGCGGACACCGCGCTCAAGCGGCGCATCGCGGGCCCCGCCGTCCATGACGCCGTCAAGCAATGGGCCCTGCCGGCCTACCGGCTGCTGAACCGGCACCGCAGGCGGATCCGCTAGGAGCGGCCCAAATCAAGGAGGCGCTGTGTCCAACCTCGTGGTGAACCCCTTCGCATCCATCGAGCTCACCCGCGAGCGCTCCGCCCCGGTCGGGCTCCGGGTCTCCGCGCCGTTTCCCGGGAGAGGAAGGCTGACGACCGCCATCGACAGCCGGCTGCACCCTCGGCTGTTCCAGTCGCTCCGGACGCTGGCGGAGAGCGCCCGGAGCCACGTCCGCGGCCGCCTGGAGTTGGACGAGACCGAGGTGTCGGTCCTGCGCGAGGCCGGATACCTGGTCCCGCCCTCGGAGGTTCCCCAGGCCCCGCGCTTCGGCTGCCTCCTGGGAGAAGACCTCCCGGCGGCGGGCCGCAAGCCGCGTCTCGCGCCCGGCACCGTCGTGGTGACGGGCTTCAAGCTGCTGACGGCGCCCCCACGGCTTCCTCGGGAGAAGCGCCATCTGGGCCTGCTCGGACTGACCGGGCGCTTCCCACTCGCGCTGGTGCGCGATGCCGTCACCGGCATCACCGCCGTCCACGAGGTCCCCGACTGGCTTGTCGGGGCCTGCACCCGGCTGCGGCCTGGCGGACCCGCGCCCACGCTCACGCCCCGGGAGTTCCAGGCGCTGAGGGCCGCGCGCATCCTCCTCTCCCAGGAGGAGCTCACCCGGGAGCGGGCCACCTGGCGCTACGCGCTCGACTCCGCGCGCATCCTCCTGGAGCACCGGGGCTATGCCAACATGGCGGGGCTCTTCCACCCCGCGCAGATGAAAGCCCTCCGCGCCTACTACCGGGGCCTCGTGAGCAGCGGGCTGCTGGTGCTGGGAGACCCCCAGAGCTTGCGCTACGTGCGGCACAACGACCCGGTCTCCAGCTTCTTCCACGAACAGCTCGCGGGCGTCGTGTCGAACCTCTTCGATGTCGAAGCCCGGCCCTCCTACAACTACCTGGGCTGCTACCAGCCCGGCGCGCGGCTCGCCCGCCACACCGACCGGGCGCAGTGCCGGTTCAGCGGAACCCTGCTGGTCGACTTCACGTCAGGCCGGACGGGGCCCGGCAGTTGGCCGCTCGTCTTCAGTCCGCCTGGCGGCAGGCCGGGCACCCTCCACCAGACATCGGGCGAGTGTGCGTTCTACCGTGGCTGCGACATCCCCCACGCCCGCCCCACGCTCCCCGAGGGCTGCCGCTCCACGTCCCTGTTCCTGCACTATGTGCCCCGGACATTCCGGGGGGCGCTGAGCTGAGGCCGGGCAGTCCGCGGGCTCAGCGCCCCGCGCGTCCCGAAGCAGGCTCGTCGCCGTGGCCGTCCGCATGGAGCTGGAAGAGATGCGCGTACTGTCCACCACGGCGAAGCAGTTCTTCGTGGGAGCCCAGCTCCTGGATCTCCCCGTTGTGCAGCACGACGACGCGGTCGGCGATCCGCACCGTGGAGAACCGGTGGGAGATGATGAGCGCGGTCCGGTCCTCGGCGAGGGCCCGGAAGCTCTCGAAGAAGCGCTGCTCGGCGCGGGCATCGAGGCTCGCCGTCGGCTCGTCCAGGATGAGCGCCTCCGCGTCGCGCATGAAGGCGCGGCTGACAGCCAGCTTCTGCCATTGCCCCACGGACAGGTCCTGGCCTGACTCGAACCACAGGCCCAGCAGCGTGTCGAGCTTCCGGGGCAGCGACTCGATGAGCGTGCTGGCACCGCCTTTCTCCGCCGCCGCCTGGATCCGCGCCGCGTCCTGCCAGTGCTGGGTGTCCCCCAGCCCGATGTTGTCGGCGGCGCTGAACTGGTAGCGGACGAAGTCCTGGAACACCGCGCTGAAGCGGGAGCGGAGGTCGCCGGGGTCCATGTCCCGCAGGTCGACGCCGCCGTAGGTGATGGACCCCTCCGTCGGCTCGTAGAAGCGCAGCAGCAACTTCACGAAGGTGCTCTTGCCCGCCCCGTTCTCCCCGACGACGGCGAGCTTCTCCCCCGCGGGGAGGGTCAGGTTGACGTGCCGCAGCGCCCACCCCTGCTGTCCCGCGTACCGGAACGACACGTCGCGGAACTCGATGGTCTGGGCCCGCCCCCGCACCGGGCTCCGCGGGGGAAGCACGCGCGCGCCCTCCTGGTCCGTGGGCACCGCGAGATACTGGAACAGGTCCGACATGAAGAGCGACTCCCGGTAGACGGACCCGATGGACAGCAGGGTCGCCTGGAGCGCCGTCTGCCCCTGCCGGAAGACCGCGATATAGAGAATCATCTCCCCCAGGGTGAGGACGCCCATGACGGTCCGGGCCACCACGAACGCATAGCACCCGTAGAAGGCGAGGATGGACAGCGCCCCGAAGCCCAGCCCGAAGGACAAACGCCGCCGCTCGTACTTCCGGTCCCGCTCGTAGAACAACCGGGCCAACCGCTGGTAGCGGTCCAGGATGATGGAGCCCAGGCCATACAGCTTGACCTCCTTGGCATGGTTGTCCCGCGTGAGCAGCCATTCCAGATAGTCGAGCCGCCGCGCGGCCCCCGCGCGCTCCGAGTGGAGCTCGAACGACTCGCGGGCGAGGCGTGCCTCCACGAAGAAGGCCGGCAGAGACGCCGCGACCAGGATGAGCGCGCTCCAGGGCGACAAGGCCAGGAGGAGCGCCGCGTAGCTCGCGAGCGTGACACCGTGCTGCACGGTCGAGAACAGGTTCACGACAATCACCAGGGGCCGGCTGTCCGCCACCCGCCGCGCCTTCTGCATCGTGTCGTGGACCTGGGGGTCCTCGAAGTGGCGCAGCTCCAACGCCAACGCCTTGTGAAGGATCTTGAGGTTGGTGGCGGTGGTGAGGCGCGCCTGGAGGACCTCGTGGACGAGCGCGATGAGCCGGCCCAGGGCGGCGGAGACAAGGACGAGCGCGAACTCCAGCGCCACCAGCCACAAGGTGTGGGAGGAGAGGGCCTCGCTCCGGGTCTTCGTGGCGGCCAGGACCCCATCGACGACGAGCTTTCCCACGTAGACGATGGCCGGCGGGAGCAGCGCCGCGAGCAGCGTCAGCCCCGCGCTCCACACCATGGAGGCCCGGTCCGCCTCCCAGGCGAGGCGAACGGTGGCACGCACCTGGGAGAGCACCGTCGCGAGCGACCGGACGCGAAGGCGTCCGTCACGCAAGAGCCGCTGGAAGGGAAAGACAGCCACCCGGGAACCCTCCTTGATGCGCGATGAGCGCCCATCCACGACTCACTCCCGCGAAACCTCGCGCGTCCGGGGCTTGCCGGCGGCCACGGCCGTCAAGGTCGCGAGCATGGCCCCGTCCAGCAGCCCCTGTGTCCCGAAGCCCAGACGTGGAGGCTCGCCCCGCGCAAGCCAGGCGACCTCCAGCCCCCGGTGAGGCTCCACGACATGGACGCCATCCGCGACGATGCGAGCCACGTTGCGCTGGACCGCGGGATGGTCCCACATGGCCTCGTTCATGGAGGGCACGACGATGACGGGGGCGCGGGTCGCGGTCACCACGAGTGACACCAGGTCGGAGCAGGCCCCCTGGGCCAGCCTGGCGATGGCGTGGGCGGAAGCAGGGCAGACAACGACAAGGTCGGCGGTGTCGGCGAGTTCGATGTGAGGGACCCGCACCTCTCCCCGGCGCGCGGACGCGCTTCCCCAGACCTGGATGCCGTGGGCCTCGAAGGCAGCGGGCGCCACGAAGGGCCGGGCCGCTCGCGTCACCACCACGTCGATCCTCCTGGCGAAAGGTTGGAGACGCGCGATGGAGGGGAGCATGTAGGCGCTGGCCACGGCCCCGGTCAGCCCGAACACGACCTTGCCGAGCGGTAGCTGTCCTCGCGCCTTGTGCCGGGGGGAGGACTTCGCGTCCAGCGCGTCCAGGGTCCGGCCCTCGGTGAGGCAACCGGCCTTCGCGAGCGCCTCCAGCACGGCAGGGCCGTTCTCCAGCTTCGCGGCGCCACGGCGCAGCTCGCGGCCAGAAAGCGGCACCGAGGCCAGACGGATCAACTCCGCGACGATCGCCGCGTCGGCACGGCGCAATTCCAGTGCCTCACGCCCGGAGACGACCAGACACCCGTCGGAGCGGCGCAGGACGGTGCAGGCCATGTTGCGAACATAGAAACACTCATCCTGAATGGGAATGACGACCTCCCGCTCTGCCCTGAGCAGACATTTCCTGTCAGCATGGAGATGGCCGGACCCCGAATCCCTGACGTTCCGGCCCCCCCTACAATGGCAATGCCTTCTAGCGTATTGCTTCGAATCCAGCCATCCCTGAAAGGCTCCCGCGAACGCGAGGGCCTCCGCGTCTCTCCACCTGTTCGGTCCAGGCTGTCAGCCCATGCAAAAGACAGTGACCCAAGGCAGCCCGTACTCTCGCGCGCTCGTCTGGCTTGTGACATACCGTTGCCCGCTGCTCTGCACTCACTGCCACTCCGAATCCGGCAGGCGCCCTTCCCGGCAGCTCCCGCCCCAGAAGATGCAGCAACTGGTCGACGTCCTGCTCTCCATGCGTTTGCGCCAGGTGACATTCTCTGGCGGGGAGCCGCTCACCGTCCCAGGGCTGACAGGGATTGCCGAACGCCTGTCCAATGCCGGTGTCCAGACAATCCTTTATACGAGTGGCTGGGGGATGACCGAGGCGCTGGCGCGGCGGCTCGGCGAAGTCTTTCACGAGGTCCATGTCAGCCTGGATGGCGCGACGGCGGACGTCCACGACAGGATTCGGGGACGTCCCGGCAGCTTCGTCCGGACCCTGGCGGCGCTGGAGCTGCTCAACCAGCACGCCTCCAGCGGGATGCGGCTCGACATCGAATGCGTGGTGGTCCGCAGCAATCACGACCAACTCGAGCGCTTCTGCACGGAGGTGGCGCCCCGCTTCCCGAGGCTTCGCCATCTGGTGTTGGGGGCCGTCGCGCCCTCGGGGCTGGCGACACGGGAGACCTTCGCCAGCCAGGAGTTCCTGACCGACGACGAGATGCACGCCCTGGACGACCCGGCGGTCACCGCGAGGCTGCAGGCGCTCGCGCCACCGGGCGTGGCGGTCCAGACGACCAGCAACTTCAGCCTCAAGACAGGCCGTGGCTGCTGGTACATCCAGCCGGACGGCGACGTGCAAGCGATGCCGTCCTACGAAGGCGCAGTCGGGAACCTGCTGAGTGAGCCACCCGAGCTCCTGTGGAGCCGCTGCCAGGAGCGGCGCGGAGATCCCTTCGTCCGCTCGATGCTGGATGGGGCGCGGACCGTCCAGGAATGGGTGGAGGCGGTGCGGCGCATCGACCTGCGCTTCGGGAGCGAGGAAGACCAGGCGCGCATTGGTGCGCGTGCAGCGCATCCGGCACCGGCGCGTGCGAGCCGCTGACGTCAGAAACGACGAAGGGCGCCGGACCGGAGTCCGACGCCCTTCAGATTCTTCTTACTGGTGTGCCCAAGGGCGGAATCGAACCACCGACACGGGGATTTTCAGTCCCCTGCTCTACCGACTGAGCTACTTGGGCGTACCGCGCACCGCGAGCGGCAGCGCCGATTTACGGTCACTGGCCCGCGACGTCAACCTCTTTCCGCCAGCCCTCCTCCTCGCTCGACACTCAGGCCGCCAGCCGGGGCGCTTCGCTGTCCCAGGCCGTGCAGCCCGCCGTCAGCCGCTGGCGCAGCTTCTGGCGCAGCCCCTGCTCGATCTGCCGGATGCGCACCGCCGTCACCCCGAAGCGCTTCGCCAGGAACTCCGCGCTCACCCCGTCCTCCACCAGCATCCGCTCCTTCACCAGCGCCCGCTCCCTCGCGTCCAGCTCCGGCCAGGCCGCCGCCACGCTCTGGTGCAGCTTCTCCGCCCAGGCGCCCCGGTCCGCCTGCTCCTCCGCCGAGTCCTCGTCCGACTCCAGCATGTCCAGCCGCGTCACGTCCCCCTCCAGGCCCAGGGGCGCGTTCAGGGACACGTCCTTCGCCAGCGCGTCCGTCCCCCGCACCACGTCCTCCTCCTTCTTGCCCAGCGACTCGGCCAGCCGCTTCGTCACCTCCGGGTGGCCCTCGCCCCAGCGGGCCTCCAGCCGCGCCCGCTCGCGCCGGAGCTGGAAGACGATCCACGGCGCGCGGCCCCCCGCCATACTCCAGGTGCGGGACACGTACGCCCGGATGCGCGCGCGGATCCACTGCTGCGCGTAGGCACCGAACGGCACTCCCCGCTCCTCGAACCGGCGCGCCGCCTCCACCAGGCCGACGTTGCCCTCCGACATCAGCTCCTCCAGCGACAGGCCCGTCCAGCGGTACTTCCAGGCCAGCCGGCGGACCAGCTCCAGGTGCCCCCGCACCCGCATCTCCACTTCCGCCGAGTCCACCTCGGTCGTCTCCACACCCTCCACCGTGGACTCGAGCTCCTCGTAGATGGCTTCCATGACGCGTACCTCCCCAATCAGTCCCCCGCGCACCCATCGCGCGGTGACGGACGTAGAGATAAGCGGGGACGACACTTTAAAAAATGAGCTAGTTTGGATGAAAACCTTCGGTTATTTCTAAGTCATGGCGTGGCTCAACTACCACCATCTCCTGTATTTCTGGACGGTTGCGCGGGCGGGCAGCATCGCCAAGGCGAGCGAAGAGCTACACCTCGCCCAGCCCACCATCAGCGCCCAAATCAAGCTGCTGGAGGAGTCGCTGGGCCACCAGCTCTTCGAGCGCAAGGGCCGCAAGCTCGTCCTGTCCGACGTGGGCCGCACCGTCATGCGCTACGCGGACGAGATCTTCCGCCTGGGCAACGAGCTGAAGAACGTCGTCTCCGGCCTGCCCACCGGCCAGCAGCTGCGCCTCAACGTGGGCGTGCTCGACGTCATCCCCAAGCTCGTCGCCGAGCAGCTGCTCAAGCCCGCGCTGGATGCCGGGCCCTCGCTGCGCATCATCTGCCGCGAGAGCCCCCTGCCCCAATTGCTCGCACAGCTGGCGCTGCATGAGCTGGACGTGGTGCTCGCGGACGCGCCTGGCTCCGAGCCCGTCAGCGTCCGGTCCTTCAACCACCTGCTGGGTAAGTGCGGCGTGACGTTCTTCGCCGCCCAACCCCTCGCGCACCTGCGCAAGGACTTCCCGCGCTCGCTCGACGGCGCTCCCATGCTGCTGCCGTCGGAGGAGTCGTCGGTGCGCCGCTCGCTGGATCTGTGGTTCGAGCGGCTCGGCATCCGGCCCCTCATCGCTGGTGACTTCGACGACAGCGCGCTGCTCCAGGCCTTCGGACAGAAGGGGCACGGCATCTTCGCCATGCCCTCCATCATCGACGCCGAGGTGCAACGGCAGTTCAACGTCACCGCCATCGGGCACACCGACGAAATCGAGCAGTGCTTCTACGCCATCACCGTGGAGCGCCGCCTGCGCCACCCCGCCGTCGTCGCCATCGCCGAGGCCGCGCGCTCGCACATCTTCGGCGGGTGAGCCGCGTCACCCGTCCGCCCGGAACACCTCCGCGCCCGCCACCACCGTGGCCAGCACGCGCGCGTCCACCAGCGCCGCTGCGGGCCCCTCCAGCGGATCCTCCGACAGCGCGACGAAGTC
Organism: Corallococcus exiguus; assembly: GCF_009909105.1. Classification (NCBI taxonomy): domain Bacteria; kingdom Pseudomonadati; phylum Myxococcota; class Myxococcia; order Myxococcales; family Myxococcaceae; genus Corallococcus; species Corallococcus exiguus. The sequence continues at coordinate 674,025 of NZ_JAAAPK010000001.1, read as the reverse complement.
CGCGTCCAGGCCGGGCTTCAGCCTTCCGCGCCGCGCCTCCTCGAAGGACGCCCACGCGGGCCCCACCGTGAAGCCCTCCAGCGCCTCCGCCGCGCTCAGGCGCTCCTCCGGATACCAGCCGCCCTCCGGCCAGCCCTTCGCGTCCTGCCGCGTGCGCGCCGCGTAGAGCCCCGCGAGCACGTCCGGGTTCTCGATGGGGAAGTCACTGCCCAGCGCCAGGTGCGCGCCCGCGTCCTTCAACCTGCGCCAGGCGTAGGCCCCCCGGAGCCGCTCGCGCCCCAGCCGCGTCTCCGCCCACGGCATGTCACTGGTGGCGTGCGTGGGTTGCACGCTGGCCACCAGGCCCGCCGCGCCCAACCTCCGGATGTCCTCCAGCCGCAGAATCTGCGCGTGCTCCACGCGGTGACGCAGGGCCTTCGTGCCCGTCCGCTCCGCGCCTCGCAGGAGGACGTCCACGACCAATGTATTGGCACGGTCTCCAATGGCGTGGATGCACACCTGGAAGCCCTTCGCCATGAAGGCCTGTGCCCGTGCCTCGAGTTCCTCGGGCGAGAGGAGCAACAGGCCGCGCTGGCCGGGCTCGTCGCTGTAGTCGTCGTGCAGCGCCGCGCCCCGGCTTCCCAGCGCTCCATCCGCCAGGAACTTCACCGAGCGCATGGACAGGTGACGCCCCTGCCACGGCCCCTGATCCAGATAGCCGTGACGCTGTTCCCCCTGCCCCGCCGCCATCGCATACACGCGCAGGGGCAAGGTCCCCGCGGCGTCCCAGTCCTGCAACATGCGGAAGGCCTGCAGGTCCATGCCCGCGTCGTGCACGCCCGTGAGCCCGACCTGCGCGCACCGCTCCAGGGCGGCTCGCAACCGGGTCTCCAGTTGCTGGCGCGTGGGCGCGGGAATGGCGGCCTCCACCACGTCCATCGCGTTGTCCACGAGGACGCCGGTGGGCTCGCCGTTCGCGTCCTTGAGGATGCGGCCGCCTGGCGGATCCAGCGTGTCCCGCGTGATGCCCGCGCGGCGCAGTGCCTCGCCGTTCACCCAGGCCGCGTGATGATCCACCCGCATGAGGAACACCGGCGTCGTGGGGAAGCGCGCATCCAGTTCCTCGCGGCCAGGGAACACGGCGCCGGGCCACTCGTTCTGGTCCCACCCCTTGCCGAGCAACCAGTCCCCCTGGAAGCTCGACGCGGGCGCCTTCGCCAGACGCTGGAGGACGTCCTCCACCGAGGGCGCCTTCTCCAGGCGCACCGTGGTCAGGCTCTTCCCCAGACCGTGCAGGTGCGCGTGCGCGTCCACCAGGCCGGGCACCACCGTGGCGCGGCCCAGGTCCACTTCACGCGCGCCAGGCCCCGCGGCGGCGCGCGCTTCCGCGAGCGTCCCCACCGCGAGCACCCTTCCGTCGCGCACCGCCAATGCTTCCGCGCGCGGACGCTCCGCATCGAGCGTCCACACGCGCTCCGCCTTGTAGACCGTGGTCTCCGCCGTCATGGCGCGAAAGACTACCCGCCGCCCTCGGGGAAGCCACCGTCCACGTCCGGCGCATTGACGGGACCCGCGGGGCCCGCCGGTTCGTTGGGCACGTTCTGGATGACTTCGCGGTTCGTGTCCGGGCCCTGGATGGGCATCTGGTCCTCAGTCCCCGGGGGCTGGGTGGTCCTGCAAGCTCCCGCCCCAACAGCGGACAGGCCCAGAGCAGCAATGATCAGCACGGCACGGCGCATGAAACCTCCTGGAAGAAGAGCGAGAGGCTGACCCTAAGGAGGTGCGTCCTTCTCCAGCAACGCGCATCCCCTCCATCGTCCAGGACTGGATGCACAAGCGGGGCGCCGGGCCCTCCCTGCCCGCCTGCCCTCCAAGCCCCCGGCTTCAAGACCCGGTCATCCGAAGGTCCGATGCACATCGTTGTCCGAGTGCGTGTGCGCGAGGGGCACGCATTCGGGGGCGGACATGCGGGACCACGTCGACAGGATGAGCTGGCGCCGTCACGTCCTCTGGGGCTGGCTCCTGGCCTTCCTCTTCGTGGGCCTCGCCGCTCCGGCGGCGCCCGCGTCGCCGTCCTTCGTCGCGCGGTGCGAGCTGGAGGGCGTGGTGGATGCCGGCTCGGGCGCGTACCTCACGGACTGCGTGAAGCGCGCGGAGGACGGGGGAGCCTCGGCGCTGCTCGTGCGGCTGGACACTCCGGGTGGTTCATTGGACGCCACCCGCACCGTGGTGCGCGCGTTCCTGGGCTCGCGCGTTCCCGTGCTCGTGTGGGTGGGACCTTCCGGCTCACGTGCAGGCAGCGCGGGCGTGTTCATCGCGCTCGCATCGAATGTGAGCGCCATGGCTCCGGGGACGAACATCGGTGCGGCGCACCCCGTGGGGCTTGGCGGTGAAGACGTGGAGCAGGTGGGTGGCGAGGAACTCGCCCGCAAGGTGGAGAACGACACGGTCGCCTTCGCGGAGGGCATCGCCCGGCAGCGGGGCCGCAATCCGGAGTGGGCCGCGGCCGCCGTGCGCGACAGCGCCAGCGTTCCCGCGGACCGCGCCGTGGAGCTTCGCGTGGTGGAGCTCGTCGCTCCCACCGAGGCCGACTTCCTCTCCGCCGTCGATGGCCGCCGCGTGGAGGTCGCGAATGGAGACACCGTGACGCTCGCCACCCGCGAGGCCCGCGTGGTGTCGCTGGAGCCGGGGCTGTCACAGCGGGTGGTGCATGCGCTCGCGCAGCCGTCGCTCATCTACCTGCTGTTCCTCGTCGCGGCGCTGGGCCTGGTGGTGGAGCTGTCCCATCCGGGCGCGGTGGCGCCGGGGCTCATTGGCTGCGTGGCGCTGGTGCTGGCGTTGATGGCGTCGGCGACGCTGCCGGTGCGCTCGGGGGCGCTGGTGCTGATGCTGGTGGGCGTGGGGCTCATCCTCGCGGAGCTGTTCGTCACCAGCGGACTGCTGGGCGCGGCGGGCGTGGGGCTGTTGATATTGGGCGGCGTGTTCCTGGTGGATCGCTTCGAACCGGGCTGGTTCGTGGAGCCATCCTTCCGCTTGTCGTGGGGCGTGATGCTGCCCACGGCGCTCGTGTTCGCGGGGACCGCGGCCTTCATCGCGTACCGCAGCGCCCAGACACGCAAGCTGCCACAGCGGGGCGGCGACGCGGGGCTCGTGGGCGAGGCCGGCACGGCGCTGGGCCTCGTCACGCCCTCGGGCGGCGAGGTGTTCGTCCACGGCGAGCGCTGGCGCGCCGTCTCCTTCACTCCCATCCGCGAGGGCGCCCGGGTCGTGGTGCGCGCCGTGGAAGGGCTCACCCTCACCGTCGCGGAGTCGATGCCATGAACGAGCTGGTTGGAGCGCTGGGTTGGCTCATCCCCGTGGCGCTGCTGTTTCTTCTCTTCATCTCCGGCGTGCGCATCGTCACCGAGTACCAGAACGGCGTCGTGTTCCGGCTGGGCCGCTACGTGGGACTCAAGCGCGCGGGCTTCCGCTGGCTCATCCCCTTCGTCGAGCGGATGGTCATCATCGACCTGCGAACGGTGGCGCGCGACGTGCCCCCGCAGGACGTCATCACCAAGGACAACGTCAGCGTGAAGGTCAACGCCGTCGTCTACTTCCGCGTCATCCAGGCGGACAAGGCCGTGCTCCAGGTGGAGGACTACCTCTACGCCACCAGCCAGATTGCGCAGACCACGCTGCGCGCCATCCTGGGCCAGGTGGAGCTGGACGACCTCTTGTCCCAGCGCGAGCGCATCAACCACGAATTGCAGCAGGTGCTCGACGCGCGCACCGACCCGTGGGGCGTGAAGGTCTCCAACGTGGAGGTGAAGCACATCGACCTGCCGTTTGAGATGCAGCGGGCCATCGCGCGGCAGGCCGAGGCCGAACGCGAGCGCCGCGCGAAGATCATCGCCGCGGAAGGCGAACACCAGGCCGCGGAGAAGCTCGCCCTGGCCGCGGACGTGCTCAGCCGCAACCCCGCCACGCTCCAGCTGCGCTACCTGCAGACGCTGGTGGAGATCACCAGCGGCGGCAACCACACCATCCTGCCCATCCCCCTGGAGCTGCTGCGCGCGTTCGGCGCCGTGCCCGCGCGGCCCTTCCGCCCGGAGGAGGCCCGCGAGGAGGAGGAGGACGAGGACGCGTCCCACGGGCCGTCTTGAAACGCCTCCGGCGGAAACGACGAAGGTCCACCCGCGCGCGAGGCACGGATGGACCTTTCGGGTGAGACGCAGCGGCGGGATTACAGCTGGCCGCTGTCCTCGATCTTCACGGGCTGGCGCGTCGCGCCGGACTGGCTGCCCACGCCTTCAATCTTCTTCACCACGTCCATGCCCTCGACGACCTTGCCGAAGACGACGTGCTTGCCGTCGAGCCAATCCGTCTTGGCCGTGGTGAGGAAGAACTGCGAGCCGTTGCTGTTGGGGCCGGCGTTGGCCATGGAGAGGATGCCCGGGCCCGTGTGCTTGTGCTTGAAGTTCTCGTCCGCGAACTTCTCACCGTAGATGGACTCGCCGCCGTAGCCATTGCCGAGCGTGATGTCGCCGCCCTGGCACATGAAGTTCGGGATGACGCGGTGGAAGGGCGTGCCCTTGAAGTGCAGCGCCTTGCCACCGCGGCCGGTGCCCTTCTCGCCCGTGCACAGGGCGCGGAAGTTCTCGGCGGTCTTGGGGACGTCGTCGGAGAACAGCTCCATCACGATGCGGCCGGCGGGCTGGCCACCAATCGACATGTCGAAGAAGACCTGGGCGTTTGCCATGTTCACGTGCTCCACGGTGAGGGTTGAGCCTGAGAGGCTGCGGAATCCTGCGCGATACCAGGCGCGCGGGCCGGGACCTACCAGACCCGCGCGTCTCGGAGGCACCCGCTAGCACCTTCGCGTGCGCTGCGGAACAAATTCAGGGCGCTGGCGGGTCGCCCGGCCGCCCGTCGCGGAAGAGCTCCGCGCCCTCCAACGTGATGGCGCGGCGGCTCAAACGCAGCGACGCCAGGGCCAGCACCGCCGTGGAACCCAACAGCCCCACGCCCAGGGAGAAGGACATCACCGGCAGCCCCTCCGGCACCGCGACGCTGCGGCGCAGCAGGTACAGGAGCGACGTCACCACGAAGGACAAGAGCGCCGCGTAGGTGAAGCCAATGGCCCGGGCGAGGATGGCGTGGCGGCGGTCCATGATGGCCACCTCCTCGCGCAGGAGCGAACGGCGCGCATGGCCCTCCGGCAGCGTGCGCCACTCCCGGACCATGTCCCGCATCCGCGCGGTGATGCGCGAAATCTGATTGTCCAGGCCGGTGGCCAGGATGCCGCACCCGGACACCATCACCGCGGGCGTCACCGCCGTACCAATGAGCTGGATGGAGGAGGGGTCCAGGCCGTCCACGCCGACGTTCATGCCCCCTTCTGTCCCACCGCCCGCCCGGCCGCCACCCCCTGCATCCCGACACCATCACTGACAAATCGCCACCGTAGTCTTGACACCACAACTGTCACAACCTACTGTCAGGTTCGTGAGCACGCCCAAGACACAGACGGAGTGGAAGCTGACCGCGCTGGCGGAGGAGGTGGGCATCTCGCCTCGCACGGTCCGCTATTACGTCCAGCGGGGCCTCCTGCCCGCGCCGCCCTTCAAGGGGCCGGACACGGTCTACGGAGAGGAGCACCGGGTGCGGCTCAAGGCCATCCGGGTGCTCCAGGCGAGGTTCCTGCCACTGGACGCCATCCAGGCGGAGCTCTTGCGGTTGTCGCCGGAGGAGCTGCGCCGGCTGGCGGAGTCGCCGGTGGGCTCGGGGACGTTGCCGGTACCGGAGGACGTCCTCCGGATGCCCCCGAAGCGGCCGGGAAAAGACCCGACGGTGGAGGTGGCGCGTTACCAGCGCTGGCTCCTGGCGCCGGGGTTGGAATTGCACGTGTCGGAGCAGGCGGAAGCGAAGGTCCGGGCGCTGGCCGAGCGGGTGCGCGCCCTCATCGAGGAGTTCCAGGAAGGAACGCGGTCATGAACGAGCAGGCGAAGTGTGGGCTGTTCACGCGGGACGGGGCCCAGGTGCCCCTGCAGGGAGTGGAAGTCTCCGGTGAGCTGCTCGGGGGGCACGCGCGGGTGCGCGTGACGCAGCGCTACCGCAACGACGAGAAGAAGCCGGTGGAGGCCATCTACACCTTCCCCCTGCCCTCCGACGCGACGCTCAGCGCCTTCTCCATGACGTGCGCGGGCCGCCGCGTGGCCGGCGTGGTGAAGGAGCGCGAGGCGGCCTTCCGCGCCTACGACGACGCCATCACCGAAGGTCACGGCGCGGCGCTGCTGGACCAGGAGCGCGCCAACGTCTTCACCGCGCAGGTGGGCAACCTGCTGCCGGGCGAGGAGACGCTGGTGGAGGTGGAGTTCCTGCAGACGCTCACCGCGGAAGAAGGCAGCGTGCGCTGGATGCTGCCCACGCTGGTGGCGCCCCGGTACATGCCCGGCGCGGTGCACGGCGACCGCACGGGCCACGGCAGCGCGGCCCCCACGACGCGGGTGCCGGACGCGGACCGCATCTCCCCGCCCACGAGCATGAACGTGGACTACGGGCTGCGCATGGACCTGCTCATCGACGTGGGCCGTGACGTGGTGGTGGAGAGCCCGTCCCACCGCATCACCGCCACCCGGGACGGCACCCGCACGCGGGTGACCCTGCAGCGCGATTCGTTCCTCAAGAACTTCGCGGGCAACGAGGTGGCGCTGGACCGCGACGTGGTGCTCACGATGCGCAACGCCAACCCGGACGTGATGCTCACGCCCGTGGTCACCCACCGGAAGGCGGAAGGCCCCGGCACGTTCGCGCTCACGGTGGTGCCGGACCTGCTGAACCTGGCGACGACGCCGCCCCGGCAGGAGGTGGTGTTCGTGGTGGACACGTCCGGCTCCATGGACGGCGACAGCCTGCCCCAGGCCCAGGCCGCGCTCCGGCTGTGCCTGCGCCACCTGCGTGAAGGCGACCGCTTCAACGTCATCGCGTTCGAGAACTCGTTCCGCTCCTTCTCTCCGCAGACGGTGCAGTTCACCCAGCGCACGCTGGAGCAGGCGGACGCGTGGGTCGCGGGGCTGAGGGCCTACGGCGGCACGGAGCTGCTGGAGCCGATGGTCACCGCGATGAAGGCCGCGCCGGACGGCGTGGTGGTGCTGCTGACGGACGGCCAGGTCGGCAACGAGAACGAGATCCTCGAGGCGGTGCTCGCGGCGCGCGGGACGGGGCGGGTGTTCTCGTTCGGCATCGGCACCAACGTGAGCGACGCGCTGCTGCGCGACCTGGCGCGCCGCACGGATGGCGCGGTGGAGTTCATCCACCCGGGAGAGCGCATCGACGAGAAGGTGGTGGCGCAGTTCTCGCGGGCACTCGCGCCGCGCGTCACCGACCTGGAGGTGCGCTTCGACGGTGTGGAGGCCAGCGAGCTGGCGCCGGCCACGCTGCCGCCGCTGGTGGATGGCACGCCGTGGACGCTCTTCGGGCGCTATGCGCAGGCGGGCACGGGCAGCGTGACGCTGAAGGGGAAGTCGGGCCGTGAGCCCTTCTCCCTCACGGTGCGGTTGGATTTGCCCGCGCTGTCGGACCGGCCGGTGGTGGAGAAGTTGTGGGCCGCCGAGCGCATCCGAGGCTGGATGGACGCGGGGCTGGTGGGCCGGCGCGCGGAGGCGATGAAGGAGCGCATCGTCCGGCTCGCCGTCGAGCACCAGCTGGCCACGCAGTACACGTCCTTCGTGGTGGTGGAGGAGCGCCAGGGCGACCGCCGTGCATCCGGCACGCCGGACACGCGCGTGGTGCCGGTGAACGCGCCCGCGGGCTGGAGCATGTTCAACCAGGCCGCTCGGGACATGGACGACGAGCACGTGCCGGAGGGCGGGCTCGTGGACGCGCTCCCGCCGGCGCGGGCGCCCGTGATGAAGCGGATGGCTTCGAAGTCGATGCCCGCGCCCGGAGGGATGCCCGGGGCGGTCGGCCGTTCCCGGGGCGGCGCGGTGCCCCCGCCGCCTCCAAGCCTGTCCGCGCCCTCGCCCGCTCCCGCGCGCGACCTGGGGCCGGAGCCCACCACCGGGTCGTCCTTCCAGGCGGAGTTCGCGGATGGCTCCGGGCCCGGGGGCGCCAGCGCGCCCATGGAGCGCAGGGAGCAGGAGTCCGCGAAGAGCGCGAAGAAGGACAAGGGCGGGTTCTTCGACCGGCTGATGTCCGCCGCGAAGCCGCGCAAGGACGCCGCCATGCAGAGCGCCCCGGAGCTGGAGCGCGTCGTCAAGGAGAAGGCGGAGGTGGTCTACGAGCAGGAGGAGGAGTCCCTGCCGCTGTCCGTGGCGGAGGCCTCCATCCCCACCGAGGACGTGGGCGGCATCCTGGGCCAGCAGCTCGCGAACGGGCTGTGGGCCGGCACGGGTGAAGGACCGGAGCCGGTGCGTCAGGCTCGCGCCACAGCGCGGGTGCTGTTGGTGCTCCTGCGCGAGGGCATCACCAGCAGCCACCCGCTGCACGGCGCGCAGGTGAAGAAGGCCGTGGACGCGCTGCTCGCGCTGGCCTCGCAGCTGGGCCAGGCGCCGGACGTGGCGGAGCTGGCGCTGGGCGTGGCGTGGCTGGTGGCGGCGGGTCCGCGTACGCGGGGCCGCATCGAGCAGGCCGCGAAGCCCCTTCCGGGTCTGGACGGGCGGCTGGGGGACATGGCCGCGCTCCGCCAGCACATGGAGACGTTGGCGACGCGGTAGGCCGCCGCGTGGCGTCACCCGGGCCCCGGGCCTCCTTTCCAGGAGGACCGGGGTCCCGGGTCTCCCGTCTTTCCGCGGGGGTGACTAGGGTGGGAGCCTGCATGGTCCTCGCGCCCTTCTTCCTGGCCGTCCTCGTCGCAGCGCAGCCCGGTCCTTCGCCCCGGGAAGGCGCGGCACCTCCCGCCGTTACGTCTTCCGGGCCCGTCTCCGCGCCGCCGCTCGTGTCGAGTGACGAAGCCTGCGCCGCCGAGTCCGACTACGCGGCGGGCTTCGACGCGTTGGTGCACGGACAGGAGGCGCAGGCCCTGGAGTTGTTGGAGCGCGTGATGCAGGTGTGCCCCGGGCATCCGTACGCACCGGAGCTGGCGCGGCTGGCGCGGACGCGGATGGAGCCGGGCGCGCGGCTGGCGCAGGACACGCTGGCGCGGCCGGTGGTGGCGGAGCCAGGGGTGACTTCGCAGGAGGGACCGTCGCAGCAGGCCCGGGCGTCGTTGACCGTCGTGCAGACGCTGCACGGCATCACCCAGGGCGTCATGCTGTGCTCCATCTCCAACTGCCAGGACGGGCGCGCGTACGTGGCGGTGGCGCTCCTGGGCGGCGGCGCGGGGGCGGCGATTTCGATGCTCGCCACCCGGAGCGGGCTGACGCGGGGCCAGGCGGCGGCCATCAACTCCGGCACGGTGTGGGGCTTCGGCTACGGCCTTGCGTCCGGAAGCTCGTTCGACCTGGAGGGAGAGAGCTCCACGGGGGCGGTGATGGCGGGGGCGCTGGGCTTCACGGGCCTGGGCATCCTGGTGGCGGAGTTCGCGCGGCCCACCGCGGGCCAGGTGTCGCTGGCGAACTCCGGCGGCCTGTGGGCGGGCGTGGTGGCGGGGCTGGTGATGGCCACCCAGAGCGGTGAGACGCGCGACTTCATCGCCATCGAGCAGGGCGTGGTGGGCGCGGGCCTGCTCACCTTCGCGCTGGTGGGGCGCAACCTGGACATCTCCCAGGGCCGGGTGCTGCTCATCGACGCGGGCGGCATCCTGGGCGGCCTGGTGGGCTTGAGCGCGATGTTCCTGGCGCTGGACAGCGACCACGGGGACGCGCTGCTGGTGGGCACCGCCGTGGGCGTGCTGGCCGGCCTGGGGACCGCGACCTTCCTCACGCGTGACTTCGATGCACCAGACAACACTCCGACCGTCTCTGTCGCCCCGGCGGCCATGGGGCGGCATGGGGGGATGGGGCTCGCGGTGCTCGGGCAGTTCTAGACTGCGGCCGCAGTCCTCCTTCGGCCTTCCCGGAGCCGCCCATGCCCGACGAGTCCCAGGCGCTGACCCTCTTGCGTGACGAGCACACGTTGCGCGTGCGACAGGTGAAGGAGTGGGGCGAAATCCTCACGGGCTTCGAGGGCCGCAACCGCTACGAGGTGGTGGGCGACGACGGACGCCCGCTCTTCTTCGCGGGCGAGGTGGGCAGCGGGCTGGGCCTGTTCCTCCTGCGCGGCTTCCTCAAGGCGAAGCGGCCCTTCAAGATGGAGCTCAAGTCCGCGCGCGGGGAGACGCTCCTGCGGCTGCGCCGCCCGTGGCGCTTCTGGCTGTCCCGGCTGGAGGTGGAGGACGGCGAGGGACGGCACCTGGGCGCCATCCAGCAGCGCTTCCGCTTCTTCACCCGCGCCTACGACGTGCTCGGGCCCAACGACGAAGAGCTGGCCCACTTGAGCGGGCCGTTCTTCAGGCCCTGGACGTTCAACGTGGAGCAGCAGGGCCGCGAGGTGGGGACCATCGCGAAGAAGTGGAGCGGGTTCGGCAAGGAGATGTTCACGGACGCCGACAACTTCGGCGTCCGGTTCAACGGCCTGCACGACCCGCACGTGCGGACGCTGGTGGTGGCCGCGACGTTCCTCATCGACTTCGTGCACTTCGAGGACCGCCGCGGCGGCAACGACTGACGGCTAGGAGTGCCGGCGCAGCGTGGGCACGCGCGTCTGGCCCTCCTCGTCACGCGGGAGTCCATCGAACGCGGGCTCACCGGCGGGCGGGGCGGGGCGCCAGCGCTGGACCTCGCGCACCATGAAGAAGGCCGCGGCGGACAGCACGCCCAGGTCGTCCAGCCAGCCGAACACGGGGATGAAGTCCGGAATCGCGTCCACGGGCGACACGAAGTACAGGACGGCCAGCAGCCCGGACAGCTTGCGCCACGTCGCCACCCGAGGGTCGCGCACGTAGTGGAAGAAGCGGGTTCCCATTCCTCGAAGGCCTGCGATGTTCATACCCCTCCCTACGCATGGGGGACGCGGGTGATTGCACCATCCGTGCCGGGCGCTTGCACGCCTGGTGTGCTAGCGGCCGGCGCCAGATGTCTCCTCCAGCACGTCCGCGCGGCCCGCGACCTCTAGCCGGGCGCGGCTGCCTTCGCGAAAAGGGGCCGAGGAGGCGGCGCGCACCACCAGCGCCATGCCCGCGCAGGACACGGTGAAGTCCACGTGCGCGCCCCGGAAGGCGCGCTCCAGCACCTCCGCTCGCAGGGCTCCGCCCACCGCGACGCCGTCCGTGTCGGGGACGAGCCGCAGCGCTTCCGGGCGCAGGGAGAGCATCACCTCGCCGCGCGCCTCCGTGCTCAGCGGCAGGTTGCCCAGCGCCGTGCGCGCGACGCGACCGAAGGCTGAACCGGGCAGCAGGTTGGTGCCGCCCAGGAAGTACGCGGCGAAGGCGCTGCGCGGTGCTTCGTAGACGGACTCGGGTGCGCCCTGCTGCTCCACCGTGCCCCCACGCAGCAGCACCAGCCGGTCCGCGAAGGCCAGCGCGTCCCCCACGTCGTGCGTGGCGAAGAGCACCGCGGTGCCTCGTGCCTTGAGCACGCGGCGCCACTCTCCGAGGACGTTGGCGCGCAGGCCGGCGTCCATGCCGGCGAAGGGTTCATCCAGCACCAGCAGCTTCGTGCCAGAGGCCAGCGCGCGCGCCAGCAACACGCGCTGCCGCTGTCCCCGTGAGAGTGTTCCGCAGGTGCGCGCTTCCAGGTCTTCCAGCTGGAACAGCGCCAGCATGCCGCGCGCGTGCGCCAGGCCTTCGCCCTTGGGCTGCACGCCCATCACCACGTCGCGCACGGTGAGGCCGGATTCGAGCTCCGCGTCGTGGAGGACGCGGCGCAGCGGACGCTGCTCCGGGGGCACGAACACGTCCGGCCCGGCGACCACGCGGCCCGCGAGCGTGATGGTGCCGGACGTCGGCTGCTCCAGGCCCGCAACCAGCCGCAGCAGCGCCGTCTTCCCGGAGCCGGAGGTGCCCATCAGCGCCACCGCGTCCCCCGGCTCCAGCGCCAGCGACACGTCGCGCACCGCGGGGGTGGCGGCGCCGAGGAACTTCAGGGTGAGGGCATCGAGCGAGAGGAAGGCCATGACGGCGGGCACACTACGGTGCGGCACCGGCCGGGCCAAGCACCGGCCACCCGACCCGGTCCCAACCTGTCCGACTGTCGGACAGGCTCGTGCGGTGCGCTCCGTGGAGGGGAATCCCAGCGAGGGCTTCCGCGCCGTGGGATTAGGCTCTTCGCCTTCCCCTTTTTCCGGGAGTCCCCATGTCGCGCCTGCTCGTCGCTTGTGCCGTCCTGCTGGGAACCGCGTCCTTCGCCCAGGCCCCCGCGGCCTCTCCGTCGCAGCCCAAGGCCGCGGCCGCCGCTCCGGAGAAGCCAAATCCGATCAAGGCCTCCGCGGAGCGCACCCAGGCCGCGCTCGCCCAACTGCCCAAGGCGAAGCCCGAGGACGTGAAGTCCCAGGACGCCATCCTCAAGGCGCTCTACGACGTCATCAGCGGACCGGCGGGCGCGCCACGCGACTGGCAGCGCTTCCGCTCCCTCTTCTATCCAGGTGCCCAGCTCATCCCGCTGGGGAAGCCGCCGGGCGCGACCACGCTGGCGGCCCGCCCCATCACCCCGGAGGACTACGTGACGTGGGGCCAGGAGAGCACCGCGACGCATGGCTTCTTCGAGAAGGAGATTGCGCGCCAGACGCACGCCTTCGGCGCGCTGGTGCAGGTCATGAGCACCTATGAGGCGCGCGGCACGCAGGACGGGCCGCTCATCGCCAAGGGCGTCAACAGCATCCAGCTCTTCAACGACGGCCAGCGCTGGTGGGTGATGAACATCTTCTGGATCGACGAGAAGACCGCCGGCCTCACCGTGCCCAAGGACCTCACCCAGAAGTAGTCCCCCCGCACCAACGAAGAGGGCCGGGTCCCGGAGCGCGCATCCCGCGTCCCGTGCCCGGCCCTCCCGTGCTTCTACCGCCTGGACTCAGCCTTCCGAGCCGGGCTCACCTTCCGTGCTGGCCGGGCCAGCCTCGTCCGCCGGAGCCTCCGGCGAAGACTCCTCCACCGGCGCGGCCTCCGACGAAGCCTCGGCGCTGGCCCCTTCCACTGGTGAGGTGGCCTCCGTCTCCTCCTCGGACTCCTCGCCTTCGGGCAGCTTGGAGATGGCCATCACCTTCTCCTCGCCGTTCTCCAGCGCGATGAGGCGCACGCCCTGCGTGTTGCGGCCGATGACGGAGATCTCCTTCACCTTCATGCGGATGAGCATGCCGCCGTTGGTGACGATCATCACCTCGTCGCTGTCCTTCACCTGCACCACGCCCACCACGCGGCCGTTCCGCTCGGTGGCCTTGATGTCGATGATGCCCTTGCCGCCACGGCCCTGCTGCCGGTACTCGGCGCCTTCGGTGCGCTTGCCGTAACCGTTCTCCGTCACGGTGAGGATGGCGCTGCTCTGCTCCGCGGGCGCCTGGCCCTCCTCCGGCTCCTTGTCCAGGAGGTCCGCGCCCACCACCTCGTCGCCGTCCTCCAGCGTGATTCCCTTCACGCCGTAGGCCTGACGGCCCATGGAGCGGACATCCTCTTCCTTGAAGCGGATGCTCATGCCCGTGGCCGTGGACAGGAGGATGTCCTTGGTGCCGTCGGTGATCATGACGCCCACCAGCTCGTCGCCCTCGTCGATGCCCAGCGCGATGATGCCGCTGGCGCGGACGCTTTCGAACGCGCTCAGGTCCGTGCGCTTCACCACGCCCTTCTTCGTGACGAAGAAGACGTAGCGGTTCTCCGGGAAGTCGCGCGTCACCAGCACCTGCGCCAGCCGCTCCCCTTCCCCGAACTGCACCAGGTTCACGATGGCCTTGCCGCGCGACGTGCGGCTGCCCTGCGGAATCTGGTGCACCTTCAGCGAGTACAGCTTGCCCTTCGTGGTGATGGGCATGAGGTACGCGTGCGTGCTGGCCACGAACACCTTGGTGACGAAGTCGTCCTCCTTCGTCCCCGCGCCCGTCTTGCCGCGCCCGCCGCGCTTCTGCGCGCGGTACTCCGACAGGGGCGAGCGCTTCACGTAGCCCGTGTGCGACAGCGTGACCACCATCGTCTCTTCCGCGATGAGGTCCTCGCGGGTGAGGTCATCCACCGCGCCGGTGATCTCCGTGCGGCGCTTGTCGCCGTAGCGCTCGCGGATCTCCATCAGCTCCGCCTTGATGACGGAGAGCAGGCTCTTCTCATTGGCGAGGATGTCGCGCAGGCGCGCGATGTCGCGCACCAGCCCGATCAGCTCCTTGAAGAGCTCCTCGCGCTGCAGGCCGGTGAGGCGCTGCAGGCGCATCTCCAGGATGTTCTGCGCCTGGTCCTCGCTGAAGCCCGCGCCCTCGTACTTGTGCTCCAGGCCGCCGTAGGCCGGCTCCTCGTTGCGCGCGCGGCTGACCAGCAGCTCCATCTGCGCCTTGGCCTTCGCGTAGTCGATGCGGTCCAGGTTCTGGAAGCGCTCGCGCGTGTACAGCTCCGGCGACAGGATGTTCATCAGGCCCCAGCGCGCTTCATCCGGGTCACGCGACGCGCGGATGAGGCTGACCACCAGGTCGATGAGGTCCTGCGCGACGAGCAGGCCTTCCACGATGTGCATGCGCGAGAGCGCCTTGCGCAGCTCGTAGCGCGTGCGGCGCGTCACCACGTCGCGGCGGTGCGCGATGAAGCGGTCCAGCAGCTCCTTCAGGTTGAGCGTGCGCGGCTGCCCGCCGTCGATGGCCAGCATTACCGCGCCGAACGTCGTCTCCATCTGCGTCATGGAGAAGAGGTTGTTGAGCACCACCTGGTTGATGGCGTCGCGCTTGAGCTCGATGACGATGCGCATGCCCTGACGGTCGCTCTCGTCACGGATGTCGCTGATGCCCTCCAGCTTCTTCTCGCGCACCAGCTCGGCGATCTTCTCGATGAGCCGGGCCTTGTTCACCTGGTAGGGGATCTCCGTGACGATGATGGCCTCACGGTCGCCCTTCTTGTTCGTTTCAATCTCCGTGCGCGCGCGGATGGTCATGGCCCCGCGGCCCGTCTCGTAGGCGCGGCGGATGCCATCGCGGCCGGTGATGATGGCGGCGGTGGGGAAGTCCGGCCCCTCGATGAACTCCATCAGGTCCAGGACGGTGCAGTCCGGGTTGTCGATGAGGTGCAGCGTCCCGGTCACGACCTCGTTCATGTTGTGCGGCGGGATGTTGGTGGTCATGCCCACCGCGATGCCGCTGCTGCCGTTGACGAGGAGGTTGGGGAACTTGGCCGGCAGGACGAGCGGCTCTTCCAGCGAGTCGTCGTAGTTGGGGCCGAACTCGACGGTCTCCTTGTCGATGTCCCCCAGGAGGTCCTCCGCCAGCCGCTCCATGCGCACTTCCGTGTAACGCATGGCCGCCGGCGAGTCGCCGTCCACCGAGCCGAAGTTGCCCTGGCCGTCCACCAGCAGGTAGCGAAGGCTCCACTCCTGCGCCAGGCGCACCATGGCGTCGTAGACGGAAGAGTCGCCGTGCGGGTGGTACTTACCGATGACGTCACCCACCACGCGCGCGCTCTTCTTGTAGGCGCGGTTGTGGAGGTTGCCCAGGTCGTTCATCGCGAAGAGGACGCGACGGTGGACGGGCTTCAGGCCGTCGCGCACGTCTGGCAGCGCGCGGCCGATGATGACGGACATCGAGTAGTCGAGATACGAGCGGCGCATCTCGTCTTCGATGTTGATGGGAATGAGCTCTCCAGCGCCGCTCGACGGAGGAGGCGCGGGGGGCGTTGCCGGCGTGTCGGTGGTGTCGTCAGCCATGGGCTCTGGAAGGTGCGGACGGGCCCCTCACGTGGGGGGCTCCGCCCGATGGGAGAGTGTTCGTAACCCCCGGATTTCCCTCAGTCAATAAGGGAAACAGGGGGGATTCGCCCCGGCTGCCCGCCCGCCCGGTTCCAGGGGTCGGAAAGGGCCTTTCCGGGGCACCCGGAGGGAACATCCGGGCGGTGCGTTTTCAGCCCCACCGGAGGCCGTTTCCGGGCCCGCGTCCGGGGCCCGTTTCCAGGCCGTTCCGGGCCCGTTTTTCAGGCCTTGGGGCGGAGGTTCGCGGCCAGCCGTTCGGCCTCCGCGCCCACGCCGCCCTCGGGGTCCTTGGCCTTCGCGGTTTCGAACGCGGCGAGCGCCCCTTCGCGGTCCCCGCGGAGCCTCAGGGCCACGCCCACGTTGAGGTGCGCGGAGGCGTTGTCGCGGTCCATGGCGAGCGCCTCGCGGAACAGCGTGAGCGCCTGGTCCACGTCGCCGGACAGGAGCGCCTCGCGGCCCGCCTGGACGCGCTTGTCCGCGTCGTTGACCAGCTCCACCTCGAACACGCTCTTGCCCACCACGTTGGCCACGAGCACGCGCAGGATGCCGCCCCAGTAGAAGGACAGGCCCTCCGCGGCGACGACGGCGGCCAGGGGCAGGTCGGGCAGCAGCTGCTTGCCCCGGAACTTGAAGCGGACCTTGGTGTAGCGGCCCTTGTTGGTCCAGTGGACCAGCTCGCCGCGGAGCTTCTGGAAGCCGGCCTCCAGCTGGGCCGGGTCGATTTCGAAGGGCAGCACCCGGCCCTTCGGCTCGCCCGCGGGCAGGCTCTTGGGCGTGGACTCGCGGGGGTCGGCCACGGGGCCGGAGTCGAAGACGGGCTCGGCCTCCAGCACGGGGGGCTTCGGAGAGGAGGCGGAGGCGCGACGGGGCTCCACCTTCTCCACCTTCGCCTTCACTGGCCGGGCCGGTGTCTTCGCGGGCGCGGCGGGGCGCGCGGGCTGCTTCTTGGCCTTCGCGGGGGACTTGCGGGATGCCGTCTTTGCCATGAGGCCACTCTAAGCGACCCACTCCCCCGCCGCTCGTGAAGTCGCGCGAAGACGAAGTCGTGAAGACGAAGTCGTTCGGAGACGGCGGCGCTAGACAGGGCCTGGACGGTGGCCCCAGACGCCCACCATGAGGCTGGGCACCAGCACGCCGCCGTTGGAGCGCAGCTCGGCGGTGAGGCGGGCGGCCAGCGTGTCGATGTCCACCTCCATGGCCAGCGCCACGCCCAGCCGCTCCATGTGGGGCAGGAGCGTGCGCACGGTCTCCACCAAGGCGTGCGTGGTCTCCGCGTCCGGCGTCACGCCCAGCCGCCCGCCCACCACGCCGTCATCCACCACCAGCCCGGCCCGCCGCAGCGTGGACACCAGCTCCAGGCCCATGTGGACCTTGATGCCCACGCGTTCGCAGGTGGGCAGCATCCAGTTCCAGACCCGGTTGAACAGCGGCAGCTTCGGGTGCGCCAGGCCCATGGCCGCCAGCTCCAGTTCGTGCAGCGCCAGCACGCCGCCGGGGCGCAGGTGCTCCACCATGCGGCGGACGAACGTCACCGGGTCCGGCTGGAACATCACCACCAGCCGGCCGACGATGGCGTCGAAGGGGGCGCCGACGGGCAGGGACTCCAGACTGCTCTGCTGGAAGCGCACGTGGGGCAGGCCGCGCGACTCGGCGCGGCGCTGGGCGCAGGCGAGGACGCGGGCCTCGCGGTCCACGCCCACCACCTCGCCCGTGGGGCCCACCAGCTCCGCGGCGAGGAAGGACACGTCCCCCACGCCGCAGCCCACGTCCAGCACGCGCATCCCGGGCTTCAAGCCGGCCCCGCGCAGCACTCCCTCCGTCAGTGGCGAGTACACCTGGGCCTGGAGCATCAGCCGTCGCAGCTCCCGGTCCTCGTTGCCCTGGACGTACTCCGCGGCGGAACTCATTTCTTCGACACGCATGTGCGACTCCGGGGTTGGAGACGACGCGCACGGTCGCAAGCCCTGGCGCCGTTCGCGCCCTCCCGGCGGTCCCGACGCAATGACAGACAGCCATCCGCGCCCGAGACCCGGGGGCAGGGCCATGTCCATCCACGAACAGGCTCACGTCCCGGACATGTCTCTTGTGATTCCGGGACTTCCGGGTGAAGCACCTGCGCGGTGCACGGCGTGTGGGTTGTCGCGCGGCGTGGCCGTGAAACAATCCGCGCCCTCCCCCCACCAGGAAGAGCGCATCCATGACGCGTGTCCGGCCCGTCCTCCTCTCCGCCCTGCTCGCTGCCTCCCTCGCCCACGCCGCGCCCGCCGTGCCCGCCGCGGAAGGCGCGTGGCCTCGCGTGCGCAAGGAGCGCCTCCAGAAGCTGCTGCCCCAGGCCATGGCCCGCGCGGGCGTGGACGCGTGGGTGGTGCTCTGCCGTGAGAACGACAACGACCCGCTCGCGGCCCACGTGGGCGGGGAGAACGCGGGCGGCACCGCCGCGTTCCTGTTCCTGCGCGACGGCGACTCGCTGCGCTCCACCGCGCTCTCCCCCGAGGGCGAGGCCACCGCGCTCCGGGACATGGGCGTGGTGGACGAGGTGGTGGCCTTCGAGCGCGGCGCGGACGTGAACGCGCTCATCGCCGCGCGCCTCACCCAGGCGAAGCCGGCGAAGGTGGCCATCAATTCGTCGGAGCGGATGTCCATCGCGGACGGCCTGTCCGCCACGCAGCGCGCGAAGCTGGAGGCGGCGCTGTCCCCCGCGCTGCGCAAGAAGCTGGTGTCCTCCGAGGACCTGGTCTCCGAGTGGCTGTCCGTGAAGACGCCCGAGGAGGTGGACATCATGCGCAAGGCCGCGGACATCACCGCGAAGCTGGAGGAGGAGGCGTACCGCACCGTGGTGCCCGGCAAGACGCGGGACTCGGACGTGGCGCGCTTCCTCAAGAAGCGCATCGCGGAGCTGGGCGTGGGTGACGGGTGGCAGCCGGACCAGAACCCCAACGTGAACAGCGGGCCCACGCGCGGGCACTCGAACGCCACCGACCGCGTCATCCAGCCGGGGGACTTCATCCAGACGGACTTCGGCATCCGCGTGGGAGGCACGTGGGTGACGGACATCCAGCGCTTCGCGTACGTGCTGGCGCCGGGGGAGAAGCAGCCTCCCGCGGAGGCGCTGGCGAAGTGGGAGAAGTCGAAGAAGGGCAGCCGCATCGCGCTCGCGGCGATGAAGCCCGGCGTGCGCGGCTACGACGTGGACAAGGCCCAGCGCGACTGGATGCGCGAAGCGGGCTCCGAGCCCGTGATGTGGGGCACCGGCCATCCCGTGGGCTACTGGGCCCATGACGCAGGCCCCGCCCTGTCCGGCGCGGCGTCCGGCAAGCCGCCCGCGGGCTCCTCGCTGCGCAAGCTCCAGCCCGGGCAGGTGTTCGCCTTCGACGGCTTCTACGCGTGGAAGGACGGCAGCAGCCCGGACGCGCTGCGCATCCTCTCCGTGGAGGAGATGGCCGTCGTCACGGAGACCGGCGCCGAATACCTCAACCCACCCCAGGAGCAGCTCATCCTCATCCCCTCTCCTGTCACGGCCGCGAAACAGTGAGGGCCTGAGGCCCGCCAAGCGCCCACACCCTACGACGTGGGTGGCCCCGACCCCGGCAACTCGCACCGTGGGGGTGTGGCGCGCGGACGCGCGGGCTCGGATACACTCGTGCGCATCGCGCGCGCCGCTCAGGCGCTGGAGGAGCGCCATGCCAACCGTGCTGGTCATCGACGATGACCTCTTCGTGCTCGCGACCGTGGGAGACACCTTGCGGGACGCGGGCTACACGGTGCTCACGGTGCAGTCCCCCGCCGAGGCCTTCCACCTGGACCTCACCGGCATCGCCGCCATCCTGTGCGACTACAACATGCCGGACATGAACGGCTCCGACGTGCTCGTCGCCATGCGCGAGCTGCAGGAGTGCCGCGCGCCGTTCATCTTCCTCACCGGCCACTCGGACCTGGATGACCTGCTTCCCGTGGCCATCCGCTACGGCGCGGAGCTGCTGCCCAAGCCGGTGGACCCCGCGGAGCTGACGCGGCTGTTGCGCAAGCAGATCGCCGCCTGAGCCGTTCCGAGTTCGCCGGGCCCGTGCGACTCAAGGTCCTCACCCTGAACGTGGCGCACGGTGCGCCGTTCGCCGTGCCCATGCCCTTCCTGCGCGGGCGGTCCGCGCTGCTGGGCACGCTGGACCGGGTGGCGGCGCTGCTCGCCCGTGAAGGCGCGGACGTGGTGGCGTTGCAGGAGGCGGACCGGTCCAGCCTCTTCAGTGGACGGGTGGATCAGGTGGCCCGCATCGCGGAGCAGGCCGGGTATCCGCACGTGCATCACGGCGTGCACTCCGGCGTTCCGGGACTGTTCGCGCAGGGCACCGCGCTGCTGAGCCGGCAGCCGCTGGAGTCACGCGACACGGCGCATTTCGGCCGCGACCGGCGCGTGGACAAGGGCTACGTCGTGGCCACGCTCGCCGGGGAGCGCGGGCCGGAGGTCGTGTCCCTGCACCTGGATCCGTTCTCCGCGGCGGTGCGGCGGAGGCAGGTGGACCAGCTCATCCACGCCCTGCGCCAGCGGCCACAGCGGCCTCGCCTGGTGATGGGTGACTTCAACGCGGAGGACGTGGACGGCCCCGTGGCCCGCCTGTGCGCGGAGCTGGGACTGCACACGCCCTCCGAAGGCGAGCCCACGTATCCCGTTCCGCACGCGCGTCAGCGCCTGGACCAGGTGCTCATCTCCCACGCCCTGCGCTTCACCCGCTACGAGCGCCTGCCCGACGCCGTCTCCGACCACCACGCCGTGGTGGCCGAGCTGACGCTTCAGCCGAGCACGGCGACGAGCTGACGGCACTGCGCGAGCAGCGTGCCGTCCTCCGCCCAGAGGAGCTGGGTCTCCTCCGTGTAGCCCTCCGCGGCCTGGCGCGAGCGGCCGGTGCGCAGGTAGTGCGCGTCCGGCGCGATGCCCTTCACCGGGAACGGCTGGAAGAACTGCACGCTGAAGTCCACCGACGCCGCAGCGCGGAAGCCGTCCAGCCGAGACAGCACGGACGGCGGATACGCATCCATCAACCCCACGCACAGCGCCGGGTCCAGTGCCGTGGGAACGCGAGGCCGCAGCCACCCGCCGACCTCCGCCTCGGGCCCGCCCGAGTACGGCGCCGAGCCCACGCAGTAGCGGTACTCGAAGAAGCGGCAGAAGTCCGGCATGGGCACGTCGTCAGGGACGGGCGTGAGCGTCCCGGGCGCGGGCACCTTCGGCATGACGAAGTCCATGTACTCGGGAGCCCCACCGCGAGCGGCGCCAAAGGTCGCCGTGGCGACGGCCACCACGACGCCGCCGCTCTCCACTCGCGCGGTGGCGTGGGTGACGAACTTGCCGGCGCGCTCGATGCGCGTGTGCAGGTCCGCCACGCCCTCCACAGCGGGCGAGCAGAAGTGCACGGTGAACGAGCGCACCTGCCGTTGGGGGTCGTTCAGCTGGTGCTCCATCGCACGTAGCACCTGCCCCGCCACCACGCCGCCGTACGCACCCCGGCCCTGATACCAGGGCGCCTCGTAGCGCGAGCGGTAGTGCCCGGGTTCCAGCGGTTCAACGAGGGTGGCGACGAGGAAGGGCGCGGTCATGATGCACCGCATCCTAGTGTTCCCGGCGTGGATGTCCCGGGGAGATGCGGGCCCCCGGCGCTACTGGGTGACCAGCTCGCGCAACGTGGTGGTCTGCTTGAGGGGCATCCAGCTGAAGACGCCCTTGCTCAAGCGGGGGTACAGGCTTCCGGGCTCCGCCAGGTAGAGGGAGCTGAAGACCTCAGCGCCGGGACGCTTCTCCGTGGTGGAGACGAGCGTCTCCTGCCCCTTCCCATCACTGTCGGAGAAGACGACCGTGATGGCCGCCAGCCCCGACGGTGGTTCCATGTCGCCGTCATGGACCGTGACGCCGTCACGCGGCTTGGGAACAAGCCAGCTCACGGGGAGCTCCACCTCGAACCGGTCGGGAGCGGTCCACCGGATGGAGGGAAGCGCCTTGTCCTTGCGGCCGGGAGGCTGGAACCACGTGGCGACGGGCTTGCCGTCGGCGGTGCGCGCCACGCCCAGCTGCACCGCGCGCTTGGAGTCCACGTCCGGTTCGCGCCACCACAGCTCCAGGTGATCCGCGCCGAGGACGGCCTTCGCGCTGGCATCCGCCGCGGGCACCGGCTGGTCGTCATGGAGCGTCGCGAGGAGCGTCACCGTGGAGCCCTTGCGCAGCCACTGCACCTTCAGGCCCGCGTCCGCGTCGCCGCTCCAGTTCTTCTTCCCCCAGCTCACCCAGACCGGCGCGGGCGGCGCGGGTTCCTGCGTACCGGAGGCGAGCATCGAGGCGGACCGGTTCGGGACAGGGTCCTCGGTCTGCGATTCGGAGTATTCGTAGGACGAGAGCTCCGTCCGCTGGGAGACCAGGTCCATGCTCCACGCGTGGTACCTGTCACCGGTGTTGCCTCCCACCAGCAGGGGCCCCTTGTTGTCGAACAGCAGGGACACCGCCCCCACGTAGCCCGTCAGGCCATTGCCGCCAAGGGAGAGGGAATTCGGCCTGCCCTTCGTCTTCGATGACGGCGCGCTCGGACACCCGACATGCTCAATCGGGCCCAGCCCATCGCCACGCATGGCGAAGCGCTCGCCGGTGGCCAGCCCCACCAGGACGACGGGCGTCGTGGTGCCGGGCCCTTCTGGCTCCTTGAAGTCGTAACAGACGACGTCGTCCTCCCGGCCATCCCCGTCGAGGTCGAGCTGGAAGCGCTCGCGGACCTCCGGCTTCTCCGCCTTCACGCGCGCATCGAACCAATCCCCGAAGGACTGTGGAGCCGAGGCGGCCGGAGTGGCCGTGACGAGGAGACCGAGCAACGAAAACCAGTGGGACATGTGCATGAAGGACCGTGGCTCAGCCCTGGTACGACTCGTCCTGTTCGATGCGGCTGAGCACCCAGTCGAACTCGCCGGACGTCACGCGCGCCTGGCAGTGCGTGCAGTGGCCCGCCATGTTGATGGACAGCGGGGCGCCGCACGACGGGCACTTCTTCTGCGTGGAGGGCTTGCCCCGCACGCCCCGGCCGCGGATGAGCGTCCAGTACTCGCTGTAGGCGCGCTCGCGGGAACGGCTGCCACCCACGACCTGTCCGTCCTGGTCCCGCACCGTGTAGTCCAGGCTGGACGCGAACACGCGCAGGGTGACGGCGTCGAAGTACTCATCCCGCGTCACGCGCGCGAGCACCAGGTTCGTGATGTGCGCGTTCTCCGTGATGTTGCGCAGGCCCGCCTCACGGTAGGCGTTGATCCAGTACAGCTGCGTCTGGAAGAGGTTGTCGCTGAGGAAGGGCCGCATGCCCTTCCATTCGCGCGCGGCCCACGCGGTCTGCATCTCGTGGAAGATGAACTCCAGGCGCTTGCGCAGCGCCAGCGGCGTCGCTTCCGGGTCGTCATGCAGCAGCGCGTTCAGCCGCTCCTGCGAGCGCGAGTCCTTGATGGTGGGCAGCTCCGTGCCCTGCTCCTCCGTGGTGCCGGTGAGCTGGGGGCCGCGCCGCTCGCGCTCCTGCGACGCCACGCGCGTCACCACCCAGTCGAACTCGCCGGTGTTCACCACCGTGTCGCAGTACGAGCACTTGTGGCCGTGCACGGACTCCAGTGGCGCGCCGCAGTTCGGGCACTTGAAGGCGCGCACGTCCTCCGGAGGCCGGGACTTCGCGGACGCGTCGCGCTCCAGCAGCCACTCCTCCGCGACGTACCAGCTCTGCTCGGAGCCGGAGGAGACCTCCGTGTAGTTGGCCTCGAAGCGCAGGACGACGCGGACGCGCTGGCTGTTCGCGCTGATGCCCTCCACGGATTCGTACGTGACGGCGCCCACCACCACGGCCTTCACCGCGTCCGGAGTGCCCAGTTCGTGGAGCGAGTCGATGGCGCCGTCGGACAGCCAGCCGCCCAGTGTGTCCAGGCGGCCACCGCCGCGCGCCTCGTGCACGCGGGCGAAGAGCGAATAGACGAAGTCCTCGAAGAGGACGATGGAGAACTCGGGGTCCAACGGATGCACCGACCCGTCCGAACCCTTGGGCCCCACGCGGGCCAGGCGCGCGAGCTTCGTGCGCAGCGAACCCTGGCGCTGGGGCGGCGGAGGCGCATGGGGCGCGGTGGTGCTCCAGTCCCTCTGCCCCGCGCCCATCTTCATGTTCATGACGACGATGGCGACCACGCCCATGACGACGATGAGCAGGCAGAAGCCCCCGAACGCTCCGCCTCCACCCGAGGACGACGAGCTACTGGAGCTGTAGTGGGGGCCGGAGCTGTACGAGGATCGGCTGCTGCTGGAGCCGAAGGAGGACGACGAGCTGCGGCTGCTCGACGAACTCCGGCTGCTCGATGAACTGCGGCTGCTCGACGAGCTGCGGCTGGAGCCCCGATAGGAGCTACCCCCGCCGGGGCGCGCGTCGGCGTCCGGGATGGAGGCGAGGCCCAGCCCGAGGAACAGCGCGACCGCGAGAAGGAGGACGGAGTGGGAGCGCCTCACGCCACGGCTCCGGGCATGTCCGGCAGTTCATTCACGTCATCCTCCAGGCGGGGCAGCACGCGCGAAAGCGGTGCCTGGATGCGGCGCAGGGCCTGGAGAAAGGGCTCGGGCGCGGTGGACGCGGTCAGCGCGGCGGACAGCTGCGTGAGCGCGTCCTGCCACTCGGCGCCCATGAGCGAGGTGTCCACGCCGTAGTCGGTGACGACCTCCACGCGGCGCTCGAAGAGGGAGACGAACACCAGGATGCCGGTGCGGCGCGACGTGTGCGAAACGCCCAGCTCCGTGAACGCGGCCTTCGCGGCGGTGCGCACGGAGTCCTCCTGGAGCTTGCGCGGGGTGAGCGCGCGGCGCAGCGACGGCAGCAGGCGGCCGCCCATCACGCCCGCGGCGTAGGCCAGGAGCACGACGGGCGGGAAGGCGAAGAGGTGGACCTCCTGCGGGATGAACAGGAGGACCAACAGCATGACGAAGGCGACGGCCGCGCCCAGCCGTGCATCGGTGTGGGCGTAGTCGCCGGAGGCGCGGCGCACGGACACCACCACCTCCGCGGCGGTCTGGGACTCAATGGCCGCGACGGCTTCAGCGGCCTGGGTGCGTGCGGCGTCTTCGAGGAAGGTCGTGGCCATCGTGGGCAGGCACTATAGCCAACCCACGCGACACGCTCCTATGAGGGCAGCTGCCAGTCGATGGTGTGCTGGCCGTGCTTCTTCAGCGCGGCGTTGGTGGTGCTGTACGGCTTGCTGCCGAAGAAACCCTTGCTCGCGGACAGCGGCGAGGGGTGCACGCCCTCCAGGACGACGTGGCGCTTCTCGTCGATGAGGGCCTTCTTCTTCTGCGCGGGCTTGCCCCAGAGGAGGAAGACGACCGGGTCCTCCTTGGCGCTGACGGCGCGGATGACGGCGTCGGTGAAGGGCTCCCAGCCGTGCTTCGCGTGGCTGTTGGGGGAGGCCTGGCGCACGGTGAGCACGGTGTTGAGCAGGAACACGCCCTGCTTCGCCCAAGGGATGAGCGACCCGTCGCGAGGCTTCGGCGCGCCCACGTCGCTCTGGAGTTCCTTGAACATGTTCACGAGCGAAGGCGGAGCAGGCACGCCGGGCTGGACGGAGAAGGCGAGTCCATGGGCCTGACCCGGGCCGTGGTAGGGGTCCTGGCCCAGGAGCAGCACGCGCACGTCCGCGTAGGGCGTGAAGCGGAACGCGGAGAACACATCCTCCTCCGCTGGGAACACGGTCTGTTCCTGGCGTTCCTTGCGCACGAACTTCTCCAGCTCCGTGAACGACGGAGCATGGATGGCGTCATGCAGTACTTCCTTCCAGTCCTCGGGCAACCCATCGGCCAGGCTCATTGCGTCCCTCCGTGGGCCGCACCCTAGACCAGCGCGCGCGTCCTGAGGGGGCCCGCTTAGGGATTGGGGCTCCCGGCGTCCAGCCATTGGGCTGGAAACGAGGGCTGCGGTTCGCCCCAGGAGGTGTCTCCCACGGGGATGGACGGGTTCGAAGGGCCGGTGGGCACACCTGCATCGGGGCTGACAGGGGCGCGCGTTCCATCCGGCTCGCCATCGTGAAGCCGCCGCAGGATGCGTCCGTCCGACAGTCGAACCGCGTACGTGACACCGCCGTCCAGCAACAGCCTGCCGGGTTCACAGGCACGCGGGTCCAGGTCCATGCGGATGAAGACGATGTCCCCTTCACGGAGGAGCCTGAAGCGATGGGCCTCTCTCTTGCTCCAACAGGACAGTCCCTCCTGCTGGCGGGGAAGGAAGTCATCGGCCGCCACGACCATGGCCCGAAGCAGATTCCCTTCCAGCGAGTACGGCTGCCCCGGAGCCCCGATGGTCAGCGCCTCTCGCGCGAACATCTCCGGGAAGACGATGGAGCGGTCCTCCGACGCCAGCGAATCGGACGGACTCGCCTCGCGTCGCATGCACCCGAAGCACAAGACCGCACCCACGAGCAGCAGCCGCTTCATGGTCCCGCCCCTTTCAGGCAGGGGCCCTGGAGTTTCTGGAGGGTGAAGTCCAATGCGTCCGCATCGTGCCATGTGACGCGCCCCGTCTGCTCGCATTGCCATCCCGCCGATGCGGTGCGTGTCCACTTCAGCAACTGACCCGTGAGGGGAATGTACTGGTGGAAGCCATCACACGACGCGGGCTCCATCGCATTGGAGAAGAACGCGACGATGGAGAGCCTCACGCGTCCGCCCTTCGTTTCGGTCTCGAAGCCATGCACCCGGCCCTCGGAGACGATGAAGCGCAGGTCATTCGAGGACAGCGCACTGCCATAGGGATGGTTGTGGAGGGCGTAGATGTAGCGAATCGAGTCGGCGGGATACCGCGCATCCGCGACCTTGGAGGGCAGCAGGCAACTCTTGCTCCGCTGAGCGGGATCGACCTTCGACTGGTCGGTGAGCCGGCTGACGGCGTACTGATGCTCCGGCGTGTAGTACAGCCATGCGCAGTACTCGCTGGAGACGCGCCAGTGGGTGCTGAAGCTGGGATGATCCGGGCGGCCCGCGCTGGCGTGGGGCTTCGAGAGAATCTTTCCACACGCGGCCAGGAGCGCATCCGAGGCCGACTCGAACGGCCCCAGCAGGGGACCCGGGATTTCCTCCAGGAAGGGAGCCCCGGGCTCTGGCCGCACGAGGTCCGGGTCGAGCACTGCGGAGGACGCGCAGCCCCCAAGCCAGCACACCAGGCAGCACCACCAGGGACCGCGCATGGGCTGGCACCCCTTCCTCGGGAACGGAGGGCGGATGACCACCTCCGGGTGGCATCGTGCCGGAACGCCGCACCGGAAAGCGAGCAGGCACTCAAGGCGGGAGCTTGGGGCCCGGGCCGGAGCGCGCTAGCCTTGCTCCCGCCATGACGATGTACACCGAGTCGCTCCGCGCCTTCCTCAAGCCCGTCCTCCTCTACCTGGACGACGAGTCGGTGTCGGAAATCATGATCAACGGCCCCACCGACGTGTGGATCGAACGCAAGGGCCGGTTGATCAAAACGGATGCCTCCTTCTCCGAAGAAGGTCTGATCGGCGCCGCGCGCAACATGGCCCAGTTCGTGGGCCGTCCCCTGACCGAGGAGCGCCCCCGCCTGGACGCGCGTCTGCCCGACGGCAGCCGCATCCACGTGGTGATTCC
This sequence comes from Corallococcus exiguus, assembly GCF_009909105.1. NCBI lineage: Bacteria > Pseudomonadati > Myxococcota > Myxococcia > Myxococcales > Myxococcaceae > Corallococcus > Corallococcus exiguus. Next base: position 646,593 of record NZ_JAAAPK010000001.1, on the reverse strand, counting down.
GCCCATCGCGCGCAACGGCACCACGATTTCCATCCGCAAGTTCTTCAAGGACAAGCTGAGCATCGACTCGCTGTTGAAGTTCAAGTCGCTGACCAAGCCCATGGCGCGCCTCATCGAGGCCGGCATCGCCACCAAGCTCAACATGCTGGTGGCCGGCGGCACGGGCTCCGGAAAGACGACGCTGCTCAACATCGTCTCGTCCCTCATCCCGGACGAGGAGCGCATCCTCACCATCGAGGACTCCGCCGAGCTCCAGCTCAACCAGTCCCACATCGTGGCCTTCGAATCCCGCCCCGCCGACAAGTTCGGCAAGGGCGCCGTGGACATGGGAGACCTGCTGCACTCCGCGCTGCGTCTGCGCCCCGACCGCATCGTGGTGGGCGAGGTGCGCGGCGGCGAGGCCTTCCACCTCATGCAGGCCATGAACACCGGCCACGGCGGCTCGCTGGCCACCACGCACGCGAACACGCCCACGGACACGCTGCGCCGCATTGAATCCCTGTGCCTCATGTCGTCCGTGGAGCTGCCCATGGTCGCCGTGCGCGCCCAGGTGGCCAGCGCCATCAACTTCGTCATCTGCTGCGAACGCCTCCACGACGGCAGCCGCAAGACGATTGCCCTGTCGGAGGTGCTGCCCCTCAACGAGAAGGGCGAGTACCGCACCCAGGACATCTTCGTCTTCACGCCCGTCGCCAAGGACGAGCACGAGAACATCCTGGGCTACCACGCGCCCACCGGCATCATCCCCAACTTCATCCAGAAGGCGCGCGCGTACGGCTTCGACGACCTGGACGACGCCTTCTTCGACCCCGCCACCTACGGCGTGCCGCCCCCGCCCAGCTTCCAGGTGGGCGAGGCGTACACCCTGCGCTGGGCCCCCTCGCTGAAGCACCGCGAGCAGGGACTGCCGGACCCCGCGCACTTCAAGGAGGACTGGGCGAAGTTCGAGCAGGTGCTCCGCAACGCGGCCCCGGACGGCCCCGTCGCTGGCCCCAAGCCGGCGGCGACCCCGCCCAAGCCCGCCGCCGCTCCGGCTCCGCCGCCCGCGAAGGCCGCTCCGGCGCTGCGGCCCTCGACGCCGCCGCGCCCGCCGCCTCCGCAGGACGACGACAAGACGCCGCCGCCCACGCGCAACCCGTTCGCGGAGCAGGAGGACACCCGCTCCACGCCGCCCTCCGAGCCATTGGTGCAGGTGTCCGAGGACCTGCTCGCGGAGGCCCCGCCCGCGCGCAACACGCCGCCGCCGCGCCGGCCGCCGCCCGCCCCCGCGCGTCCCGGCACCCCGCCGGCAAACACGCTGCGAGCGGGTGCCACGCCCACGCGCCGTCCGCCGGGCCCCCCCCCGCCGCCCTCGGATGAGGACGAGGACGACGACCGGCCGAAGACGGAGCTGAACACGTCGGAGAAGACGCAGATCCGCCCGGTTCCGGATCGTACGCGCCGGTAGCCGCCCAAAGGCGAGGGGACCCTGTCCGGGCTTCCCCGGCCACGGCGACGTGAAACCTCCACGCGGGAGGCCCGGCGCCGGACACCGGTGTCGCCCCCGGGTGGGTGGGGCCCTGTCCCACCACACGGGTCTGCGAATCCTGACCTTGCGAGGAGGACGGGTCAGGGGAGAAAGTGCTCCCGTGTTGATCCCCTTCCTCGCCGCGCTCACCCTGGTGGTCGCCCAGGCGCCCGCACCCGCTTCCTCCGCGAAACCCGTCACCGTCTTGCTGGCGCCCACGGACGTGACGCGGGGAACGCCGCGCTACCTCGTTGGAACCGCCCAGGAGCACGTGGCCGAGCAGCTCAAGGCCCGCGGCCTGGAGGTGATCCGCGTGGAGGACGTGACGCGCACGCTTCCGAAGAAGAAGCGCACGGCGATGATGCGCTGCAACCGCACGCAACCGTCCTGCATCGCGTCGCTGGGCCTGGCGGCGAAGACGGACGTGGTGATGGTGACGGAGATTGGCCCGTACCTGAACGCGTACAAGGCGGGCGTGCGCGTGTACACGGCGCAGGATGGCGCGCCGCTGGTCGAGCAGTCGGTCCCTGGCGTGAGCGAGGACCAGGTGCTGGACGCGCTCAACAAGTCGCTGGACGTGGTGGTGCCGCGCACGCTGCGGGTGCTGCGTCCGGAGCCGGTGGCGCCGCCGGTGACGCCTCCCGTGGCGCAGCAGACGCCCAACGTGACGCCGGGCGTGAAGCAGCCGCTGCCGGGGCCGGACCTGACGCCGGGAGTGCAGCCGCCCACCGAACTGGGACTGACGGACACGCCGACGGTGGAGACGCCGGGACGCCGCAAGTGGGCCTGGGTGCCGGCGGCGGGTGGCGTGGTGCTCGCGGGCGTGGGGACGGTGTTCTTCGTGCAGTCGCGGAGCAAGCTCAGCGACCTGAACAACAACGAGTATCCGAACCTGCAGGACGCGGCGAAGCTGCGCGACTCCGGCAAGCGTTCGCAGACGATTGGCGCGGTGGGTATCGGCGTGGGCGCGGCGGCCATCGCGGCGGGCGCGCTGATGTACTTCCTGCCGGTGCAGCAGACGAACGTTCAGCCGTCCGTGACGCTCACGCCCCAGGGCGGTGGTCTGAGCTTCGCTGGGACGTGGCAGTGAGCACGGGGAAAGCCATGCGGAACCTCTGGAAGGTCGGCGCGCTGGGCGCGGTGTTCGGTGCGGTGCTCAGCGTCGGCGGCTGCAGTGACTTCGACGCGGCCTATGAAAACTGTCAGGGCGAGGGCCGCTGCGGACCGCAGGCGAGCGGGGACGGTGGGGCGGATGCCGGTGATGCGGGCGACGGTGGAGACGTCACGCCTCCTCCCTGCGGAGACGGCGGCGTGGACTACCCCGACCTGACCGGCTTCGACAACGACTGCGACGGCATCGACGGTGTCGCGGACGCGGGCTACTTCGTGCATCCGACGGACGGCCGGGACGACGGCAACGATGGAACCCGCGAGCGGCCCTTCCAGACCCTGGCTCGCGCCCTCCGGGAGATCCGTGACGGAGGCACGGGGCGCAACATCGTGTACCTGGGCACCGGTACGTACAACGAGGCAGCGCCCGCGGTGGACATGCCTGTTTCGCTCTACGGCGGATACACGTGGCGCGGGAACCAGTTCTGGGATCGGTTCAAGGATGGCGGCGGCACCACGTTCTTCGACGGCGGCACGCTGGCATTCACAGTTCGTGACACGACGGACGCAGAGGTGGTGCTGGATTCGCTCCACATCGCCTCCGCGAATGCCCCCAACGCGGGCGAGCCTTCTATCGCCGTTCGGGTCATTCGTGCTTCAGCAGTGCGATTCAGCAACACGATCGTCGAGGCGGGTCAGGGAGGCCGCGGTACGGAAGGCGCGGACGGGGATGGAGGCAGCGCGGGGCATGACGGAGGCACCGGAGAAAATGCGACTGGTCCAACGCCGGGATACAGGGGGTCGAGCGGCGCTGCGCCCACTTGCGCATTCAGTACCGCCAATGCCGGTGGCAACGGGGGTACTGGTAAAGCGGGTAGCGCGGGCACTCCCGGCGAAGTGGGTGCACCCAACACGCCTGGCGGTCGAGCCGGAGTCGTGGGTCAGAAGGTAGATGCCGGCAACAACATCTCCACCTGTGTTGGTGGAGCTGGGGCGGATGGCGATGCCGGCGTTGCTGGAGCTCCAGGTGATGCAGGAACCGCTGGCAGTGGCATGGGTGTGATCGACCCTGTTCAGGTGACCTGGCAGATGCTCGCGCAACAGATGGGTAGCGCCGGCGCGGCAGGCAAGCCCGGTGCTGGCGGTGGTGGTGGTGGTTCGGGAGGTGCGTGCGCGGAAGACATTCATCCATCGCAGATTGGCGCCGCAGGAGGTGGAGGAGGCGGCGGGAGCGGAGGATGCGGAGGCCAACAAGGAACAGGTGGAGGCGGTGGCGGCGCATCCATCGCAGTACTGCTGCTCCAAGCCGACGTCACCGTCAGCAATGATTCCAAGCTGACCACACACGGTGGTGGGAATGGCGGCGCCGGGACTCAAGGAGGAGCTGGCGGCGAAGGCGGGCTGGGTGGGTCTCCAGGGTTGCGCTCCGACCTCCGCGTAGACGCCGGTTCCAACGAGTCCTACTTCACTTACGGAGGATTCAGCGGCCGGGGCGGCAATGGCGGTTCCGGCGGACAGGGCGGTCCGGGCGGCGGTGGCGCGGGTGGGCCCTCCATTGGCGTCTGGTGCTTGCTGGACGCGGGAGTCACGGTGGACGAGAGCAGCAGCGTCTCGCCCGGCAATGGCGGCGAGGGTGGCGCGAGCACGGGCAATCGGGGCAGCACGGGTACCCAGGCTCCAACCTTCGATTGCCGCACCACGCCCTGACCCACCACATCGCCCGCTGTGTGACACCAGCGGGTGAGAAAACGCGACCCGGGGGCAAGTGCCTGTTTGCTTGCCCGGCGTGCCCCGGGCCCTGACTTCGCTTCCCGGGATTTCACCTGTTACGCTCCCCCGTGGTGGAGATGTCATCCGAGTTGATCTGCGAAACCTGCGGCCTCACCGTTCCGTCCGAGACGGCGGTGTGCCCTCGCGATGGCACCGTCGTGCTGTCGTCGTTCCATCCGACTCCACCGGAACCGAAGGTCATCGTGGAGCACCCCGGTACTGAAGCCACCGCCATCACCGACCCCCTCATCGGCCTGAAGCTGGGCGAGTACGAGCTGCGCTCGCGCATTGGCGTGGGCGGCATGGGGCTCGTCTACGACGGCATCCAGCCCCTCATCGGCAAGCGCGTCGCCGTGAAGGTGCTGCGCCCCGAGCTGGCGCACTCGTCCGAACAGGTGGCCCGCCTCCTCGCGGAGGCCCGCGCCGTCAACGCCATCCGCCACCGCGGCATCATCGACATCTTCGGCTTCGGCCAGCTCCCGGACGGCCGCCAGTACATCGTCATGGAGTACCTGGATGGCCAGCCGCTGGACGCCATCCTCGCGGAGAAGGGCCGCCTCCCCGTCCCGGAGGCCCTGTCCCTCCTGGATGAAGTGCTCGCCGCCCTGGGTGCCGCGCACGGCGCGGGCGTGGTGCACCGCGACCTGAAGCCCAGCAACATCTTCCTCGTGCGCCAGCCAGACGGCACGCGCTACGTGAAGCTGCTGGACTTCGGGCTCGCCAAGCGCGGCGAAGGGCCCACCGTCCGCACCGCGCAGACGCGCACCGACATGGTCGTCGGCACTCCGGAGTACATGGCGCCCGAGCAGGCCCGCGGCCAGTCCGTGGGACCCATGACGGACCTGTACGCCATGGGCGTCGTCACCTTCGAAATCATCACCGGCCGGCTGCCCTTCATCGGCAGCTCCCCGGTGGACCTGCTCATGAAGCACGTGGAGGCGCGCCCTCCCCGGCCGTCGGAGTTCGTCCCCGACCTGCCGCCCGCCGTGGACGCCTTCATCCTGCAGATGCTCACCAAGGACCCGGAGACGCGCCCCAACTCCGCGGATGCCCTGCGTCAGCACCTGTCCAAGCTGCGCCGCACCCTCCGCGCCACGCGCACCAACCCCACCGCGCCCGCTCCCGTCGAGCCCGCGCCGCCCAAGCCCGCGGTCGCCGTCAGCGACGCGGACGCGCGCCGCCCCACCACCCAGGTACCTCCGCCGGTCCCGCCGGACGACCTGATGGTGCCGCAGGAAGAGACGTCGTCCCTGCGCCGCCTGGTCCCCATCGCCGTGGGCGCGGCCGTGCTGTTCGCCGCCGTGGGCGTGGTCATCGCCACGCGCGGAGGGAGCGAGGCGCCTCCGCCGGTCGTCGCCGTCGCCACTCCGCCGCCTCCCGCCCCGAAGGTGGAACCCACGCCGCCCCCGCCCGCGCCGGAGGTCGTCGCCGCGCCCGTGCTGGAGCCCGCTCCCGCGCCTGCCGTCGAGGAGCCCCCTCCGGCGAAACCGGTGCCGCCCACCGTCAAGGCCGTGGCCGTGAAGACCGTCCGCGACGTCCCGGCGCCCAAGCGCACGGAGTCCTCGAGCGAGTCCGCCGTGAAGAATCTGATCCTCGACACCGTGAAGCAGGTCGAGAACAGCCCCCTGTACGCCGACAACAAGGTCCACAAGGGGCTCACCCAGCAGGCCGCCCTCAACTACCTGGACAAGCAGATCAAGCGGCTGGAGAACGCGGACGACGCGGCGGGCCGCGCGGATATCCTCAGCGAGCTCCGCGGCTGGAAGCAGCAGTACCTCAAGTAGCCCACGCCATGACCGCGCCCCCGGGTCCTGCGCTGCTCGCGGTGGACCTGGGCCTGCGCTGCGGGCTCGCGCGCTTCGGCGCGGACGGGCGGCTTCAGTGGTACCGCTCGCAGAACCTCGGCACGCACGCGCGGCTCAAGCGCGCGGTGCCCGCCGTGCTCCAGGACGCGTCTCCGCTCGCGTGGCTCGTGCTGGAGGGCGGTGGCCCCATCGCGGATGTCTGGGAGCGCGAGGCCCTGCGCCGCGCCCTGCCCGTGCTTCGCGTGGCCGCGGAGGACTGGCGGCACCGGCTGCTCTACGCACGGGAGCAGCGCAGCGGCTCGCTGGCCAAGGACGCCGCGGACACACTCGCGCGGCGGGTCATCGACTGGTCCCACGCGCCCCGCCCCACCTCGCTGCGCCACGACGCCGCGGAGGCCATCCTGCTGGGCCTGTGGGGCGCGCTGGAGGTGGGCTGGCTTCCGCAGGTGCCCGCGGAAGTCCGGCGCTGACCGCCCGCTACTTCACCGATACGCACGCCACCGGCTGCGCGATGGCGTTGCGCGCGCGCTCCTCGCTCACCAGCGCGTAGCCCGCCAGGTCCTGCAACAGCATGTCGCGGTTCTGCCGGATGAGGCCCGCGTTCTTGCACGCCTTGATGTCGCCGTAATACCCGTACGGCGGCAGCGCGAGCTGCAGCTCCGCCAGCTCCGACAACTGGAGCTCTCCCAGCTCGCGGTGGAAGAGCTTGCGGGCCGCGTCCTCCACGCCGACGACGCCGCGCTCGAAGCGGATGATGGACAGGTCGTACGCGACGAGCTGATCCTTCTGGAAGAAGGCGTGCAGCCGGTGCGCGGCCACGGACAGCTGCAGGTCCCCCTCGATGCCCATCTCCCGCGCGATGCGCATGGCCAGCCGCCGCTCGCAGGACCCGTCCCCCGGAGGCGCGGTGCCCAACGTCACGCCGGCGAACAGGCGCCACGCCCACGCGCGCCCATCCTCGCGCGGCGTCTGGAAGTAGGTGGGGCACTCAATCTGGCGGATATAGAGCGCCACCAGGTCCTTGGGCATCCGCGAGAAGTCCGGCCGCGTGAACGTCACCGCCGAGCGGTCCCGGATGCCCTGGTCCATCCGGCCGGCCAGGACACTCATCCGGTCGCCCTCGATGCGATGGCGCAGCTGGCTCTCGACGTCGAACTCGCTCTCCAGCCGCGGCAGCTTGCTGGCCGTGTAGAGGTACGTGATCGGAATCACCACGCCGGCCAGGCCGACGAGGAACATGAACAGCCAGAACACGGTCTTCACGGGCACGACTCTAGCAGGGCAGGCACGTGCCAGGAGGACGGGTTAGAAAGTCCCCATGAGCGACTGGCACACAGCCACCGTCACCGCCCGCACCCCCGCGGCGGATGGCCTCACCGATTGGGTGCTCGACATCGGCGGGACGCCGCTCGTGGGCTCGCACGCCCATCCGGGACAGTACGTGCAGCTGCGCCTTCCCGGTGGGCAGCCGGGCATGTTCGCCATCGCCTCGCCGCCCGCCCTCAACAGCACGCGGTGGGAGTTCCTCCTCAAGGACGAAGGCACGCTGCCGTCCGCGCTCCTGCACCTGCCGCTGGGCGCGCACGTGGAGGTGACGCGTCCGGCGGGCCCTGGCTTCCCCATGGAGAAGGCGCGCGGCCGCGACCTGCTGCTGTTCGCCAGCGGCTCCGGCATCTCCGCCATCCGCCCCGTCATCGCCGCCGTGCGACAGGAGCGCGGCGCCTATGGCCGGGTGACGCTGTACTTCGGCGCGCGCACGGCGGGCGGCTTCGCGTACCAGCACGAACTGCAGCAGTGGCTGGAAGACGGCGTGCGCGTGCTGTGCACCGTGAGCCGCCCCGGCGCCAGCGGCTGGCAGGGCCTCACCGGCTACGTGCAGGCCCACCTGGGCGAGGAGCCGCTGGAACACGCCATCGCGTTCGTGTGCGGCCCCTCGGACATGGTGCAGGACGTGATGGCCCAGCTGGCCCAGCGCGGCGTTCCGCGCAGCGCCGTGTTCCTCAACTACTGAGCCGCGCGCGCCTCGACCGCGGGGGACGCGTAGCGCACGCCCACCACCACCGCCGCCGGGTCGCTCTCCTGGCTGCCGGTGGCCTTCTGCGGCGTCCACGCGGCCACGCCCAGTTGATGCCCCTCTGGCGAGAAGCGCACGCGCCGCACGGACCAGCCGAACTCCAGCTCACCCGCCGCTTCCGGCGCGCCCTCGGCGAAGAGATACACGCGCCGGTCCCATCCGCCCGACGCCAGCGAGCGCCCATCCGGCGCGATGGCAGCGGTGGACACCACGCCGTGGTGCAGCTCCCACTTGCGCAGCACCTGACCGGAGACCGCGTCCACCAGCGCGCCCGCGTTCCACGGGCCCTGGGGCTCCTGGATGCCCTTGCGCTCGCGCTCGTACACCGTGCGGTTGCGCTCCGCCTTCTCCTGGCTGAAGGCCACGCCCAGCCGCTTTCCCCGCGCGTCCACGGTGACGTCGTTGACGTGCGCCGGGAAGGTGAAGTCCAGCCGAGGCGAGAGCGCCCGTGCCATCGCCGTGCTCGCCCCCTCCGGAGCGCCGCCCTTGAGCGTGAACACCGCCTCCGCCGTCGTCTCGTCGAAGACCGTGTCCACGCGCTCGGCGAAGGGCGCGCCCAGCACGCCCTGGCTGCCCTGCGGCACGCACGCGTCACACACCGCCACGTCCACGCCCGGCAGCGTCAGCTGCTTGAAGCGCAGCGTGCGTCCACGCGACAGCCGCGCCACGGTGTTGCCCAGCGCGCCCGGCACGGTGACGGTGTCCTTCAGGAACGCCACGTCGATACCGGACGCCGTGGCCGCCGCCGTGGTGAGCACCACCACCGGCGTGCGCGAATCCAGCGCCAGCACCACCGGCGGCCCGCTGTCCACGCGGCCCTGCACCGCAGCGAAGCCGCCGCGCCGCTCGAAGTGCGTGCGCGCCACGTCCGGCTTCAGCACCTGCTCCGGCGTGTCCGACGCGCGCACGTGCCCGTCCCAGCCGCCCGAGTACAGCGTCCCGTCCGCCGCGAACGCCAGCGCGCTCACCGGCCCCACGTGCAGCCGCGCCTCCGCGCCGAACGCCAGCTCCGGCACGGACAGCAGGGACACCAGGCCCTGCGCGCTGCCCACCGCCAGCCACTTGCCATCCGGGTGGAAGGCCACCGACACCAGCGGCTCCTCCGTGGCGAGCGCCACCACCTGCGAGCCCGTCGCCGCGTCGAAGAGCTGCACCGCGCCGCTGCGGCTCACCGTGGCCACGCGCGAGCCGTCCGGCGAGAACGTCACGCCCTCCAGGTCGTACTGCTGGACGTTGACCGAGGGATCCGCGCGCATCACCGGCGCGCGGGCGTCACCGGACTTCGCCGCGGCGGGCGACAGGTCCCAGATGGAGACGTGGTACGCCTTGTCCCCCAGGCGCGTGTACGCCACGCGCTGGCCGCGCGGCGCGAAGTCCAGCGCCCAGATGAAGTCCTTGCGGTTGAGCACGGTGGGCTCCCCGTCGAAGCCCTCCACCGCGCCGGAGAGGAAGCCTCCGGACGTGGACTCCAACCGGCCCAGCGTGTCCGGCGCCAGACCCGCGGCCGTGTGCGCGCAGCCCGTGAGCGTCAGCACGCCCGCGAGGACGAAGCCCCCGGTGCGCTGTCTCATGAACCCGACCCGCGGACGGCGGCCTTCTCCTTGTCCACGTTGATCTCGTTCACGCCCTTGTTGTCCACGGACAGCAGGAACAGCTGCTTGTCCGCTTCACGCTTGTCGTTGAACGAGGTGCGGCCGGTGGCGCCGTCGAAGTCCTTCAGCCCCGCCAGCGCCTCACGCATCGCCGCGCGCGTGTTGGGCCGCTGCTTGTCCAGCACCTGCCGCACCATGCGCGCCGAGTCGTAGCCGATGGCCTCCAGCAGGCCCGGGTCGCGGCCCGTCTCGCGGTACGCGTCGCGGTAGCTCTTCACGAACTTCTGCGTGGCCGGCCGCTGCGAGTCCACGAAGAAGCCGTCCACGTACACCGAGCAGGTGACGAACTTGCCGCCGCGCTCCAGGAGCTCCGGCAGGCCCGAGCGGCCCTTGGGGCTGGACCACTGGTTGGTGCCGAAGAGCGTGACGGTCTTCAGGTCCTTCTTGCCCGTCGTCTTGCGGATGCGCTCCAGGTCGCGCGGGTCGCACGCGTTGGTGACGATGTCCTCCACCGCGAGCGCGGGCGTCACCAGGCTCACCCGGCGCCAGTCGTCCGGGATGAAGAGGCCCTCGAAGTCGATGATGGGCTCCACGCCGCTGCGTGCCTTCTCCATGGCCTTGCGGCGGCGGTACGCGTCCGTGATCTTCTCGCCCTGCACGTCGCGCACGGCCTCCGCGTAGTCGCCGCGGTCCTCCAGGTAGTAGCGGCCCACCAGGCGCTTCGCTTCACCGGTGAACGTGGTCTGGTCGTACGAGTACGACTCCGCGCCGCGCATCACGCCGCCGCGTGACACCACGTCGTCCCAGAACTCGTTGGCCAGCTCCACACCGTAGGGGATGTTCGGGTAGAGCACCGCGAAGCGCTTGTAGCCCTTCACGTTCATCGCGTAGTCCGCGATGGCGCGCGCCTGCGCGGAGTTCGTCAGCATGTTGCGGAAGACGTACGGGCCAATGTCCGTGATGCCCTCCTGACGGCTGAGCGTCAGCAGCGGCACCTGGAGTTCCTCCGCCAGCAGCGCCGCGCGCTTGGTGTCGTCCACCAGCAGCGGGCCCAGGGCCACGATGGCGCCATCGTCGAACGCGAGCTGCTCCATCGCCGTGCCCGTCTTGTTGACGTCGCCCTGCGTGTCCTTCACCACCAGCTCGATGTCGCTGCCCTGCAGGCCCAGCTTCACGCCGCGCAGCACCGCCTCGCCGATGGGCTGGTAGCGGCCCGACATGGGCAGCAGCACCGCCACGGTGCGCGGACGCACCTCCACGCGGCGGGTCGCACGCGCGAGCAGCTCCTTGGCCTGCGGCGCGAAGGTGCTGTTGGGCGCATCTCGCAGGAACGTCTGGAGCGTCTCCTCCAGGCGGGACCAGTCGCGCAGGTGGTAGTAGATGCGCGCCAGCTTGAACTGGAGCACCGGCCACGCGGGGTTGGACGGGGACAGCCCCTCCTGCACGCGGGCGATGTCGAGGAAGCTGGCGCGGCCCTCCACCAGCTGCTCCACCTTCTTCACCGCGGCGGCCTTCTCCTCATCCGTCCGGGCGTCGCCCGCCTCTTTGACAGCGGAGGACAGCGCCTGCGTGTACAGGCCCGCGCCCTCCGCCGCGCGCGCGGCCTCCCTCAGCAGCTGCTCCTTCTCCGCGCCCTCCGCGCGCTCCGCCAGGCTGGTGAGCGTCTGGTACGCGTCGCGGTAGGCGCCCACCTCCATGGCGGAGACGGCCAGCTTGTGCTTGGCGTCATCGGCCTGGGCGTAGAGGGGGTTCTCGAAGAGCAGCTCGTTGAAGCTCTTGCGCGCGTTCGCGTAGTCCCTCGCCTCGAAGTAGAGGACGCCCGCGTTGTAGAGCGCGTCCTGGCCGGCGGTGGTGGCGGGGTACGCCTTGCGCACGGACAGGTAGGCCTCCGCGGCCTGCTTCTTGTCCGGGTTCGACTGCGCCTGGGTGCGAGCCTGCGCGAGCGCGGCGTTCGCGGTGGCGTCCTGCTTCACCTCCACGCGCGGGCGATTGGGCTGGGTGGAGTCACCCCCGGAGGTGTCGTCCCGGCTGTCAGTACGGGAAGGCGTCTTGGGGCAGGCGGTCAACGTCAGGGCCAGCGCGGCGACGAGCGCGCGGCGCGATGCGGAGAGGACTTCCATGGCGAGGTGCATAGCAGCGCGGGTGCGGCTCCGTCGACACTTGAGCGGGGGGAAGATTCCCCTGGAACGTCCGCTTCAGTGCACCGCGCATGCCCGCGTGCGTCACCGAGGGGAAACCCCTGCCCTCCCCACTCCGTGCGGCCCCGGAGCCACGCCACCGCGTGGCCCCGGCCGCACGCCCGGCCACCTAGCCGAAGAGTTCCTTCACCTTGTCGAAGAAGGTCTTCGACTGGGGATGGGTCTCCTCGCCGGACACCTCCGCGAAGCGCTCCAGCAACTCGCGCTGCTTGGAGGACAGCTCCGTGGGCGTTTCGATGATGACGCGCACGTGCTGATCCCCGCGCTGCTGGCTGTGCAGGTGCGGGATGCCCTTGCCGCGCAGGCGGAACACCTTGCCGGACTGGGTCCCCTGCGGAATGGTCATCTTCACCTTGCCGTCCAGCGTGGGCACGTCGATCTTCGCGCCCAGCGCCGCCTGCGTGAAGGACACCGGCACCTCGCAGAAGACCTCGTACTCCTCGCGCTGGAACAGCGGGTGCTCGCGCACGATGACCGTCACGTACAGGTCACCCGGAGGCGCGCCCCGGTCTCCCGGCTCACCCATGCCGGACAAACGCACGCGCGTGCCGTTGTCCACGCCGCCCGGGATGGCGACCTCGATGACCTCTTCCGACGGCGTCTTCCCGGAGCCCCTGCACTTGGCGCACGGATCCGGAATGGTGGCGCCCGAACCGCCGCAGTCACCGCACGGCCGCGACACCGCGAAGAAGCCCTGCGAGTAGCGCAGCTCCCCGCTGCCGCCGCACGCCGCGCACTGCCGGGGCGCCGCGCCGCTCTTGCTGCCGGAGCCGGAGCAGGTCTCGCACTTCTTCGGACGCGGGATGGTCACCTTCGGGCGGCAGCCGAACGCCGCCTCCTCGAAGCTGATCTCCAGGTTGTAGCGCAGGTCCGCGCCCCGGCTCTGGCGCTGCCGGCCACGCCCGCCACCACCCCCGAAGATGTCGCCGAAAATCTCTCCGAAGATGTCGTTGATGTTGACGCCCTGGAAGCCGCCGCCCGCGTCCCCGAAGGGATTGCCCGCGTGTCCGAAACGGTCGTACTTCGTGCGCCGGTCTGGATCGCTCAGGACCTCGTAGGCCTCCGAGGCTTCCTTGAACTTCTCCTCGGCCTCGTGGTTCCCGGGGTTGCGGTCCGGGTGGTACTGCAACGCGACCTTCCGGAACGCGCTTTTCAGGTCCTGCGCCGTAACGCTCTTCTGGACGCCGAGGACCTCGTAGTAGTCGCGCTTCTGCCCTGCGGCCCCTGCCATTGAATCGAACCCCTGGAATTTGCTGGCGTTTTCAAGCTGCGTAGAGAATCGGAGTCACTATAACGCAGCGAAACACGCCAGCAATCCAGGCCGGGGTCCAACCCTGTGTGACGCAGGGGGTCTGCCGCTACACGGTCCAGACACGGTTGACCGTCAGCTCCATGCGGGCGAGCCGGCGCTTGAGGGCCGGGTCCACGGGGCCGTTCAGGGACCACTTGGGGACCACGAAGTGCAGCTCCGCGTTGTAGAGCTTCGCGGCGCTCGCCAGCAGGCTCCAGCGATTCTCCGCGGTCGGATCATCCACCATGCCCGGGGTGACGATCTCCAGGATGATGGGCGTGCGGGCGGAGTCGGACTGGCGACAGGTGAAGTCCGGCCGGTGGTCCTCGATGGTTCCGGAGAGCACGGGCGGCGGCATGAAGCCAGGGAGCCGGGCCTTGATGTCCGAGTAACCAATGGTCCGGAAGTACTCGGCCATCAGCCAGAGCAGACGGCGGCGATCTTCGTCATCCACGACCGACTCGCAGCCGGGATTGAACAGGACTTCTTTCTCAGTGTTGGTTTCCATGGCGCATCTCAAGCTGTCCGCGTGTGTGGGATGCGGCAACGCAGGCGGGCGCGAGCGCTCCCTGACCGGCCGTGGGGCGGGCGGCCATGCACGCACGCTTCCCACTTCCCTTTCACTTGGACGACACCGTCGCCTCGGTGACAGAGTGCGCCCCCTCCCGTGGCCCCCCGTCCCTCCGCGCACGTCTATCGCCGGCTCCTGGGCTACCTGAGCCCGTACCGCCGGTTGCTTCTCGCGGGCACGCTCGCCTCGCTCACCGCCGCGGCCGCTACCGCCGCGTACGCGTGGATCGTCGGGCCCCTGCTGCGCGCCGTCCTCACCGGCGCCCCCGTCACCGTCGCGGGGATGACCCTGGCGCCGGAGGCCCTGCTGTCCCGGCTGCCCCTGCTGGTCGTCGCGGTGGCGCTGGTGAAGGCCACCGCCCAGTTCCTTCAGGGGGGCCTGATGCAGCGGTTGGGCCAGCGGGTGATGGCCGACCTGAGGGGCTTCCTCTACGGCCGCCTGCTCGCCCAGCCTCCGGCTTTCTTCGAGCAGCGCCACTCTGGCGAACTTGTCTCCCGGTTCACCTCGGACGTACCCCTGGTGGAGTTCTCCGTCACCCAGGCGCTGTCATCGTACGTAAGGGATGGGCTCCAGATTTGCGCACTGCTGGCGACCTGCTTCCTCATCGACGCGAAACTCTTTCTCTTCACGTTCGTCGTCGTGCCCGTGACGGTGGTGCCGGTCAGCCGCTTCGCGCGGTCGCTCAAGAAGGTGGCCACCCGCTCGCAGGCCAACTTGGGCGCGCTCAGCGCCATCACCGCCGAGCAGCTGCAGAACCTCCCCGTGGTGCAGGCCTACGGCACGGTGCCCCGCGCGCTGGAGTCCTTCGACGCGGAGGCGGAGGCGTACCTCACGGAGATGCGCCGCTCGCTCTTCATCCGCGGCGCCTTCAGCCCCACGGTGGAGCTGTTGGGCATCGTCGGCGTGGCGGTGGCGGTGGCGTGGGGCGCTCGCGCGGTGTCCATGGACCCGACGCTGGCCGGGCGGCTCCTGTCCTTCATGGCGGCGGCGCTGCTGCTCTACCAGCCGGTGAAGTCACTGAGCGGCACGCTGTCCCAGGTGCTCACCGGGCTGGCGGCGGCGGAGCGCCTGTTCTCGCTCGCGGACTCGCCGGTGCCACCGGACGTGGGCGCGGAGGCCCCTCCCCTGTCGCGCGCCCTGGAGCTGTCCGGCGTGCGCGCCACCTACTCGGACGGACGCGAGGCCCTGAAGGGCGTGGACCTGACGATTCCCGCCGGCGCTCGCGTGGCGCTGGTGGGCCCGTCCGGCGCGGGCAAGACGACGTTGTTCTCCGTGCTGCTGGGCTTCCTGCCGCCGAGCGGCGGTGAAGTGAAGTGGGACGGCGTGCCGCTGTCCTCGCTCAAGGCGTCCAGCGTGCGCGCGCAGCTGGCGTGGGTGCCGCAGGAGCCGGTGCTCTTCTCCGGCACCGTGCGCCACAACCTGCGCCTGGGCCAGCCGGACGCGACGGACGACGCGCTGTGGGAGGCGCTGCGGCTGGCGCACGCGGAGGACTTCGTGCGGGCGCTGCCCGGCGGCCTGGATGAGCCCGTGGGCGAGCGGGGCAGCCGCCTGTCCGGCGGACAACGGCAGCGGCTGGCCCTGGCGCGCGCCTTCCTGCGCCGCCCGTCACTGCTGCTGCTGGATGAGCCCACGAGCGCCCTGGACGCCACCAGCGAGGCGGCGGTGGGCGCGGGACTCCAGGCGCTGATGAAGGGCCGCACGGTGCTGGTCATCGCGCACCGGCTCAGCACCGTGCGCGACGCGGACCTCATCGCCGTGGTGGAGGGCGGACAGGTGGTGGAGGCCGGCACGCACGAGCAGCTGCTCGCGCTGCGGGGCCGCTATGCGCGCCTGTTGGGCGAAGGCGCCGTCGCCGCCTGAACGCCGCCCCGCGGGGCCATGGCCTTCGCTTCCGAAGGGGTGTTCATGGGTCCCGTGCCCATTCGCTCCACGCCATCGCTGACCTTGCGCGACCGGGCACGCCCTGCGAGCCTTCCGCCCTGGCCCATGCCCCAGACGCCGCCCCGCGAACGAGAGCCGCTGTCGCTCAACGCGCTCCTGCTGGTGCCCGCCCTGCTGCTGGCCGCGGGCGCGTGCGTCGCGGTGGCCGCCCGGCACTTCGCGCTGGCCGCCGCGTTCACCGGCACGCTGGTGCTCGTCCCGCTCGTCTTCCGGCTGTGGACGCGGCCCTGGTACCGGGGGCTCGTGCTGCGCGGCCTGGGCCTGTTCATCGCGGGCATGCACCTGCCCATGCTCACCGGTGGCGTGCTCGCCTACGGGCGCATCGGCTGCGAAGGCGCGGACTGCGGCCAGACACTTCTCTGGAGCATCGTGCTGGCTCCCGTGGCCGGCGCCGTCTGCTCTGTCGTGTACTGGCTCGTGGGCCGTCCCCCCGTCTGAATTACAAGGAATCACAGACCCCCTATTCTCACTGGAAATGCTTGTTCCAGTCAGACCTCACGTCGCGCCCGGGCCGTTCGTCGTGGCGTTGGCCGTCCCCACCACGGTGTGCGTGCTGGGGAGCACGCTGCCGGTGCTCCTGGGCAGTCCCGCCGGCCTGATGAGCGTGGTGAGCTCCGCGGGGCCCTTCGCGGCGCTGCTGGTGCTGACGCTGGTGGTGGAGGTGCCCCTGCTCATGCTGGCGACGGGCTCCACGCTGATGGGCCGCACGGTGCCGCTGGCGGTGATGGTGGGCATGGCGACGGTGCCGTGGACGCTGGGGCTGCTGGGCACGGAGGTGGCGCTGGAGCGGATGCAGGTGGCGCTGCCGATGGTGTCCGCCACGGACGCGGGCATCGCGTTGACGGCGGGGCTGGGCAAGGCGATGGCCCCCCGGCTGCTGGGTGCATGGACGAGCGCGGTGCTGCTGGGCGCGCTGTCGGTGGCGCTGGGCATGGCGCGCTACAACACGGCGCGCGCGGTCCACGACAACACGCGCCGCAGTCTGCTGCTGGGCAGCCTGGTGTCCGCGGCGCTGGCGGGCATGGCGGTGGTGGGCACGCTGGAGGCGCACCACCTCTTCACACTGCTGTCCCGGCTGTCTCGGGCTCCCGGCGCGCTCCGCCCGGACCTGATGGCGGAGGGCATGGCGCAGGCGGCGCGGCTGCGCACGGTGCGCTGGAGCTGCTTCTCCTGTCTGCTGGTGCTGGGCTTCGCCTGGCTGATGACGTACCGCGCGGCGGAGGCCCGGCGGACCCGCGCGCTGGAGTGGGTGGGCGGCCTGGTGCTCACCGCCGCGGTGGCCGTCCTGCTGGTGCTGGACGCGCACCCGCTGCACACCACGCTGGGCCCGGAGCGCGTCACCACCGGCCGCAGGACGTCCGGCCCCGTTCCCACCGACGCGGACGTGACACACCTGATGGGCGAGCGCTCGCCCGTGCGGCTCAGCTTCCCCGCGTCAGCACGTACAGCATGACGAGCCCCACCACGACGGCGAAGCCGAAGACGGCCACCATCACCAGCCCCTCCGACTTGCGCACCACCGGGGGCAGGACCTCGTTGGGCAGCGGCTGACCGTGCCGCAGCACCACGGGCTCCGGCTCCGGGGCCACCCGCGGCGCGGGCGCTGCTGAAGCGGCGGCGGGAACGGCCTCGCGCGGAGGCGGTGCCACCGGCGTGAAGGTCACGGTCCGGGTGGCGACGGTGTCCCGCGTGCCGGGATTGCGGCCTGGCTGCTCCGCCAGGTGCTCTGGCGACGTGACGCTGGACATCTCCAGCCCCTCGCGCGCGAGCGCCAGCACGCGCTGCATGTGCAGGATGTAACGGTCCTGGCCCTCGTAGGTGGCGAGCGCCTGCGCGGCGCGCACCAGCCGCTGCGGCACCAGCTCCGGGTCCGCGCGCACCTCCGTGGACACGGGCCGCGCCTCGCCGGCTTCCACCCGGCCCGTGCGCACGCCCTGTCCGCTGGCCCAGATGCAGTGTTCATCCAAGAGTGTCAGCTCCTGGCGGCGCACCCGGCCGTCCTCGTCCACCAGGGACATCAGCTCCGCGCCCTGGGGAGACAGGTGCCAGACGGTGCGCAGGCCGTTCTCCCCCAGCGGTCCTTCCACCGCGCGAGCGCGGTAGAGTTCCTGCATCGCGGACTTCAAGGGGTCGGACGAAGTTTCCACGGCCATGACTGCCGCAGAGTAGGGGCGCCGCGCCCGAAACGGAAGCGACGCCCGCTCCGGTGTGATTGCCCCGTGCGCGGATGCCCGCCTTGTGCCTACCGTCCATTCCACGATGAGCCGTTCCAAGAACCGAGCCCCCGACTTCATCCGCCAGTTCGAGGGTGCACAGACGCTCGACGGACTGCTGGAGCTGGCTGGCAGTCCCTGCGACACCGCCGACGTGCTCGAGCGCATGCAGGAGGCGCGCGCGGAAGGCGCCGATGCCGGCCAGGTGATTCCCACCCTCTTCGACGGGGAGCCCCGCTTCCCGGACCCGGAGCTGGCGCGCCGCCTGTACCAGAACCTGCTGGGACTCTGGGACGTGGTGCTGGAGGGAAAGACGGTGCGGCCGGAGGACGGCCCCCGCCCGCCGCGCCCGAAGAAGGAGCGGCTGCAGCCACCCACGCCCTTCCATCCGGACGAGCCCTCCGGCGAATTCGTGGAGGCCGCCTGGCGTTACCTGGAGGACGACGACAAGGCGCGCACGCGGCTGATGCATGCCTACGAGAACCGGCAGGACAGCCTGCTGGGTGCGCTTGACGCCGCTGGCCTCACGGACGAAGGTTATGGGGTCGCCCGCCACCTGCTCTTCGAGCTGCACTCCATGCTGGAGCTGGGCTGGCCGCCGGGGCTCTCGGCCGTGGATGCCAGGGCCCTGGACAGGGAACCGGATGCGCCGCCCGCGCCGGATGCCCTCCAGGAGTACGTGACGGAAGCGCTGTTCGAGGCGGAGCAGGACGAGGAGCACCCCCTCGCCCCCGAGGAGCTGGCGCAGGTGCGCACCCTCGTCCGGCGGGGACTGGTCGCGCTGTGGCGCGCCCGCAAGGGGAGATGAAGATGGCCCGAGACGACAACGACGGTGGTGGCTTCACCGGCAAGCGCAACAAGTCCTACCGCGAGTTGGACGCGCAGCGCGGCAAGAGCAAGTACCACTCGCGCCAGGACGACCCGGCGCAGCAGAAGCTGGAGCGCAGCGCCAGCTACCAGAAATACAAGACGGCCGCGGACGCCCTCTTCACCGGCGGCGAGCTGCCGGAAGGGCTCGCGAAGACGTTCGACCCCGAAGGCAAGCGCAAGGCCCAGAAGGACGCCCTGCGCAAGGTGCAGGAGTCGGAGACGCGCGCGGACTGGGTGAAGGGCGTGGTGGACTACCTGGAGAAGTATCCGGACCTGCCCGAGGACGCGTACTTCCTCGACAGCCTGCTGGACCACCCGCGCGAGCGCATCGTGGACAAGGCGCTGGCGAAGCTGGAGTCGCTCCAGGAGGCGGGCACGCTCCAGAAGAAGCTGCCCAAGAGCCTGGACCAGCGGCTGAAGTCCATCGAGCTCACCAGCCTGGACCCCGACATGCAGGGCCGCGCGAAGGTGCTGCGCGAGAAGCTGCGCGCCTGATCAGCGCGCGCGCTGCTGGTGGATGAGCACCACGTCGCGCTGACCCTCCTTGGAGGGCTGGTGCGTGAGCCGCAGCTCCGCGCCGGGCCGCGAGTACAGGCCGGGCTCGTCGCCGCGCTTCCACCCGGCCTTCGCCAGGGCGTCGTCGTAGAAGGCCTCCACCTGCTGCCCCGTGAGCGGCACCTGGAAGGTCAGCGTGCGTGAGCCCTCCGCGTTGACGCGCAGCACGCCGTTCGCTTGCGGCGGCAGCGGCGCGAAGTCCCCCGCCGCTTCCTGTGGACGCGCCAGCGCGTGGTTGGCCTCACCCAGGTACAGCGTAGTGGTGCCATCCGGCCGCGGCATCATCACCACGGTGTAGGTGATGCGCCGCTTTGGATCCAATGCGGTGAGCATGGCCGCGTTGTTCGCGTACTGCGCCTGCTCCTTGCCGGGCGGCACGTAGAGGCCGCCGTCGCGGAACGCGTCCGCGAAGCGCTGCACCAGGTCCCGGATGTTCTCCTTCACGTGCGCCGCGCGCAGCGCCACCG
Source organism: Corallococcus exiguus (assembly GCF_009909105.1). Taxonomy (NCBI): domain Bacteria; kingdom Pseudomonadati; phylum Myxococcota; class Myxococcia; order Myxococcales; family Myxococcaceae; genus Corallococcus; species Corallococcus exiguus. The sequence continues at coordinate 626,629 of NZ_JAAAPK010000001.1, read as the reverse complement.
GGATGCCACCCGCCTCCACGATGTCGCTGGACTCCACGTGGGCGATGACCTGGAGCCGGGGCCACGCGAAGCGCGGCGCGGCCTGCTGCACGCCCGCGTCCGGCACGCCCGCGTCGGGAGCCGCCTGGGCGGACAGCCCCAGCAGCAGCGAGAGCACCGCTCCCGCCACGCGCCCGGCGCGCATCAATGCGGCACGCCTCCCAGCCATTTGTTGCGCCGGCCGTCGTTCCGGTAGGTGGGGGAGAGGTTGTCCGCCACGAAGGGGGTGGTCTCCCAGACGGTCTGGTTGCCCGCGTGCGAGCCACCGATGCTCTGCTCGTAGTTGCTCTCCGAGCCGCGGAAGCTCATGAAGAACTGGTCCTCGTTCACGCCGCCCACCGCGCCCACGCCCGCCATCAGCGCGGCGCCGGCGCTCCCACCGCCGCCGTTCTCGCGGTACACGCTCTCCGCCCACCCGTAGTAGTCCACGTTCCCGCAGGTGCCCCCGCTGTCGATCATGAGCGGGCACTCACGGCCCTCCGCCACGGAGGACAGGCCCCAGTCATCCAGCAGCATGAAGAAGCGCCGGGTGCAGCGCCCGCCCGACGCGCGCCCCGCCGCGCACACGCGGAACTGGTCGCTGGCGAGCCGGTGCGACACCTTGAAGAACTCCGGCTCCATGAAGTTGCCCAGCCGCTCCGCGCGCAACGTCGTGGAAGCGTTGCAGGAGATGCCGTCGGACTGGGTGGCCATGGCCAGCCCCAGCGCCGTCGAGCCTGGATCCGCGTCCACCGGGCGGGTGCCCAGGATGTCCACGGGGCTGCCCGCGGGCCGCGTCGGCTCGCAGTCCACGTTCACCCGCGTGGCGCGCGCGATGGCCAGTTGGAAGGTCATCGCGCCGCTGGCGTGGCTGGCCCGGCCGTCGAAGTCCTGGTAGCGCCCCGCGGCCTCCGACGACGCCAGGGCCTCCGCGTTGGCGCGCTGGAAGACGCCGGCCTGCGGGTTGTGCATCACGTGCCCGGTGGCCTCCCACAGCGCGAAGTTGGCGGCCTCCTGCACCTTGAGCGTCAGCGCGCCCACCTCCGCGAAGTAGATGCCGAACAGGAGGATGGTGACGAACACCATGGAGCCCAAGGCCGTCTCGACGAGCGCCTGTCCCCGGCGCGACGTGGAAGCGCGCGCGCGCATCAGTACTTCCCTCCCGTGCTGCTGCCGCCCCGGTAGCCGGCGTTGTCCAGGCGGCGCAGCGCTTCCGCGTGCTCGGAGAAGCCCGCCTGCTGCAGGCTGTTCGCGGGCTTGTCGTCGCGGGCGCCCTCGGTGCTCACCAGCGTGGCGCGCCAGAAGGGGTTGAGGAAGTTGGGCGGCTCCTCCCAACCGCCGCCCACCGCCGCCGGCCGGGGCCGGTGGTAGTAGGCGAGCCCCGCGGCCAGGGCCACCTGGTTGCGCTGCACGTCCTCGCGGCCGGTGGGCAGGATGCGCCCGAGCGGCGCCGCGTTGTCGAACTCCGTCTCCTGGTTCGCGAACTTGAAGGTGAACAGCAGGTTCCACGGGTCCGGCTTCGCGCGGCGTGCGTCGCTGGCGTAGTCGCGGTGGAGCATCGCGTACAGCTTGGGCTGGCCGTAGTCGTTCTCGTCGGCGTTGCCGTGCAGGAGCCCCGCGTTGAAGCCCACGGAGTAGGGCCAGATGCCGGGGCACACCACGCAGGCGCCCAGCGTGTGGCGCTCGTCCACGGTGGTGTTGTTCTCCGCGCCCTGGCCGGGCGGCGCCTTCGCGCCGTAGACGTGCTGGTCCTCGTTGGACTGGCGCTCGTCGGACATCACCCACGCGTCCGTCGCCCCGGCGGTGTAGGGGGTCCCGTCCGGGCAGACGCCGGTGACGGCGCGGCCGTGGTCGTGCGCCCACGAGTTGCGGCCGGAGATGGTCTGATAGGTGGAGGAGTCCATCGCGGACGCGCTGCCGTAGTGATGGAAGCCCGGGTTGTGCGCGGCGGCGCCAGAGCCGAAGCCCGCGCTGCCGCTCCCCCGGTTGTGCACCCACGTCCAGCCCAGGCTGCCCATGGTGGCGTTGAGCGTGGCGGTGCCCTGGCCTCCGCCCGTGGGCATCACCGCGCCGGAGGTCGCCGGCACCGAGCCCGTCTTCTCCTGCTGCATCAGGTCGTCGTAGCTGGAGCCGGAGGACGCGCCGCCGGACACCTCCGCCAGGGACTTGTTGGCGCCCTCGGGCTGGGCGGCCAGCTCCGGGTTGATCTCCTTGGCGATGAGCCGGGTGAGGTTCTGGTTCGCCAGGTGCGTGCCCACCAGATGGTTGTAGATGGCCAGCTCCGCGCGGAACATGGAGCCCGCGCGCCCCTGCAGCACCTGCACCTGCGTGGCTGCCGCCTCGTCCAGGGCGGACCAGTCGTTGCCGGGCATGGCGCACGGGGACAGCTGCCGCGCGGCGTACTGCTGGCTGCCGTAGCTGATCATCGACTGCGTGCCCGCCATGGCCACCATGTGGGCAATCTGGGCGCGGTTCATCACCGCGATGGCGTTGAACGTGCGCGCCGTGGACACCGCCTGGCTGTAGGCCGCCGCGTCCGCCGCCATCTGGATTTCGACGCGCTCCTTGGCGCGCATGCCGAAGCCCAGCGTGAGCAGCACCATCAGCGTGAGCAGGAGGAACGTCAGCGAGAACAGCACCAGCGCCTGACCGCGCGCGCCGGACTTCAGAAGCCGTGCAGGCTGCATCCGGCACCTCCATTGAAGTTCGACGCCTTCACCGGGGTCATCATCCGCATGGCCGCGTGGACCTGGATGGGGAACAGGTAGTGGCCCTGCGCGTTCCAGCGCAGCATCCGCTCACCCAGGTCGCCGCCGGGCCAGTCATCCGGCCCCAGCTCCACGTCGGTGTCCGCCCACCAGTCAGACTGCTTCTGCGCCGGGTTGAGCGGGTTCGCGTCCGTGTAGTTCTTGAGGTGGAACTGGGCCAGGAACATGCGGCTCATCACCCAGTCCGCGAACGGGATGCGCATGTAGTACCAGGCCACCATGCGGATCTCGAGCGTGCGCCGCTGCATCTCCGCATTGGAGTCCGTGGGCACGTCGAACAGCAGGTCCTCGTCGCCCGCGAGGCTGCGCACCCAGGCGGGATCCGGGGACTCGCGGACGATCTCCACCATGGGCCCCTCGGTGAAGAGCGTCCCCCGCGAGCCGCGCACGCGCAGGTAGTTGCGCTTGCGCTCGTCAAAGGCGTTGGCCAGCTGCGCGGGCGTGCGCGTGTGCTCCACCGTGGGCAGCATCGTCACCAGCGCCGCGTGCGTCATCGCCTCGCAGCTGCCGTGGTTGAGGCTGCCCGCGCGCACCGCGCGGTACACCGCCACCTGCGCCAGGATGCGGCCCTGCAACAGCATGAAGAGCTGCAGCGAGCCCAGCACCATGAACACCACGAGCGGCATGCACAGCGCCGCTTCCACCGCGGCCTGACCGGATTCGCGCTGCCGACGTGGGGGGTGGGGAAGGGCCATGGGGGAGGCTGCCTTCCTCCTAGATTCTCGGTGATTGGGGAATCGGTCAAATGGACGAAGCCCCGACAGGACCGATTCCATTGTGACACAACTGTTTACTCACCGATTGAGGGTGAACCCGCAGGCCGCGTCCAGCGCCACCTTCGCCCCCGCGAGCGCCTGGAGCAGGCGCTCGTAGTGATTGCGCTCCGCGTCAACCTGGGCCTCCACCTCCTCTGGGGGCAGGCCCTGGTGGGAGAGGGAGAGGCGCAGGCGGGCGGCGGCCGCGTCGCGCTCCGCCTCGATGGCCGCCCGGGCCTTCTTCGAGGACCGGCCAAGCTCCGCCTCGGCGGCGGCCTGGGCCACGGGCAGCGCGGCGTCCACGAAGGCGCCGAAGCCGGGGAAGGCCTGGTGGACTTCATCCCCCTTCAGGGCCTTGCCGTCGGATTCCAAAGCGGTGAGTACGGAAACGTCCGCCACGGGGCCCTGGGGACCCTCCACCACGGCCACGGGCAGGAGGGTGCGGGCCAGGAAGCGGGCCAGCTGCCGGCTGGGCACGCGGGCACCGGGCGAGGTGTCCTGGGGCTCCGGCAGCTGGACGTGGAAGAGCAGCTCCAGGCCGCGCGCGGGCTTCTTCACGCTGCGCTTCTCGATGTGGCGGAAACCACTGCGGCCGTAGGGGCCGTCCTTGAGGAAGCCGAACAGCGCCTCCACCAGCGGGTGGCCGGTGGCGAAGTACTCCAGCTCCTCCGCTTCCACCGCGGTGTCGCGCCAGAAGGTGCCCAGCAAGGTGCGGTCCTGCATCACGTCGATGCCGGGCAGGCCTTCCACGTTGAGCGCGTGGCCGAACTGGAAGGCCACCTGGAAGGCCTCCACCTGCTCGTCGGTGTCCACGCCAATGCCCACGCGGCGCGCCAGCTCCGTGACGGTCTCCTCCAGGCGCTCGTCCAGGTCGCGCGCCACGCTCCACAGCCCGTCCTCCAGCGGCGGAGCCTCCTCGTCGGAGTCCTCGTCGCCAGGCTCATCCCCCATGCGCTCCTGCGCGCGCGCCACCAGCCGGGCCACGGCGGGCTTGTCGAAGCTGCGCACGTCCAGCAGCGGGTCGTACGCGCGCTTCACCTGCTCACGCGCCGCCTCCACGCGGGTCTTCAGCTCCGCGGCGTACTCCACGCGCGCCTCGCGGGGCAGCAGGGCCAGGTCCGCGATGCGGTCCTCCACCTCCTCCAGCACCGCGTCCAGGCCGCCCACCGTCTCACCGAAGACGCCCACGGCGTCCGCCAGCAGCATCAGCACGTCCGACGCGAGCGTGCCCGCGGGGTCGAAGACGTGGATCTCCACCGGGTGCGCCTGCCCGATGCGGTCCAGGCGGCCGATGCGCTGCTCCACCGTGGAGGGGCTCCACGGCAGGTCGTAGTGGACCAGGTGATGCGCGAACTGGAAGTTGCGGCCCTCGCCGCCCACCTCCGTGCACAGGAGCACGCGGGGGCCTTCCGGGTCACGGAAGCGCGCCACCTGACGGTCGCGCTCCACGAGCGGCAAATCGCCGTGGTAGCCCAGCGCCTCCACGCCCTCGCGCGACAGCTCCGACTGGAGCGAGTCCAGCGTGTCGCGGCTCTCCGTGAACACGAGCACCTTCGCGCGCGGCTCCGCATTCCAGATGCCGCGCAGCACGCCCACGAACGCGAGGAGCTTCGCGTCCCGGCCGGTCAGCTTGAGGTCCGCGCCCTTCAGCGCCGGGTTGGACTTCACCGCGCCCATGAACGCCGCGGGGCTGGACTCCAGGCGCCGGAGCACGTTGGCCAGCGGAGCGCCGCGCAGGCTGCCCTTCGCCAGCGTGGCGAGCGCCGTGTCACGCGCCGTCAGCTCCTCTGGCGTGAGCTGCACCGGGTGCCGGTGGAGCCTGCGCGTGGAGAAGCCACCCACCACCGCGCGCCGGTTGCGCACCAGCCGGTCGGACAGGCTGTACGTCTCCGCCAGGTGCGCGAGCAGCGCCTCCTTCTCCTTCAGCGTCTGGAGACTCGCGTCCTCCGGGAAGCGCTTCGCCAGCGCGGCCACGGCGGCCTTCGCGGCCTTGCCGTCGCCCTTGCCTTCCATGAGCGCGCGCACCGCGGTGGACAGCTCCTCCTGGCGCTGGAGCCGCGCCTCGAAGCCGTTCACGGACGGCGCCGTCGCCGCGTCGATGAGGGTGAGCAGGCCGTGGTACTCCGCCGGATCCAACTGCATGGGCGTGGCGGTGAGCAGCAACAGGCCCCACGAGTTCGCGGCCAGCCCCTTCGCGGCGGCGAAGGCCTTCTCGCCCTTGAGGTGGTGCGCCTCGTCGATGATGACCAGGTCCCAGAAGGCGTCCTCGGCGGCCACCTCTTCGCGGTGCTCGCGGGTGCGGCTGAGCAGCTCCAGGCTTGTCACCACCAGCGGGAAGCGCGCCCACGGCGAGACGTCCGGCGCTTCCTTCAGCGACTGCTCGTAGCGGTCCGAGTCCATCAGCGTGAAGAGCTGGTTGAACTTGTGGAACAGCTCCACCAGCCACTGCACGGTGAGGTGGCTGGGCGCCACCACCAGGCAGCGGCGCGCCAGGCCCACCAGCCGCAGCGCGCTGAACACCATGCCCGCTTCAATCGTCTTGCCCAGGCCCACTTCATCCGCCAGCACGAAGCGCGGCCGGCGCGCGGACAGCACGCGCTGCACCACGCCCACCTGGTGCGGCTTCACCATCACCCGGCTGGCCAGCAGCGCGCCCAGCGCGTCACCCCGGCGCTCGTCGTCCAGCACCAGCGCCTGCTTGCGCAGCATGAACGCCTTCGCGTCCCCCACCCGCCCGTCGCGCAGCGTGGACAAGAGGTCGGAGCGCGGCGCCAGCGCACGCACCTCCGACTCCGGCAGCTCGTCCTCCTCGCCCGTGTCCTCGAAGCGCACCACGTAGCGGCGCAGTCCGCGCGCGCCCGGCTCCTCGCCCAGGACGGTGGCCTTGCGCCCCTTCGGCGTCTGGATGGGCTCGCCCTTGGGCAGCTGGTAGGGAACCAGCGCACCGCCGCGCGTGGACACCAGCACCGGCGCATCCTCGCGGGACGGGAAGGCGATGAGGGCCTTGGCCCCCTGCTCCTGCAGCGACAGCAGATGCCCCACGCCCCACTCGGGCTGCGGGAGGTAGCGGACCTTCAGACCTTCGACGAGAGACGCCATATGCCGTGCAACACCTGGGTGACGAGGAAGGGGCGCTGCATAACGTCCCGGCGCCCGGAAGGCCATTTCACGGGCACCTCCACCTCTTCCAACCCCTTGATTCCAGGCCCGAGCTCCCGGAAAGCGCCGGGGCATCGTCCACCATCCGACAGCCCCGCCGCGTCCTGCCCGCCAGACCTTTCCCATCCCTGCGGGTAGGGTCCATGATTTCATGACAAACAGGTAAAAACAGGGTTATAGGATACCCTGCCCGACAGTGCGATGTCGCTCACCCCACCTTTTCGGTGATGTTGAGCGTCCTTCTGCACAGAAGCGCTCGGTGCCGTCGGGGGGGAGTGCCACATGCTGCGACGTTGGACCTTCGCTCAGCGGGTCGGGGCAGGTCTGTCCGTATGCCTTCTGGCCGGACTCATCCTGCTTGCCACCCTTGTGTCCACGGCCCACACGCTGACGGTGGACGACGGGGCCGTCCTCCATCACGCCTCCGACATCCTCTCCGGCCTGCTGGGCCTGGGCGCCCTGGTCGCGCTGGTGGTGGTGCTGCGCAACGCGCTGGGCCCCATGCACGCGGAAGCCGTGCAGAGTGAACAGCGGTTGCACCTGTTCATGGATGGCGTGAGCGACTACGCGCTGTGCTTCCTGGAGCCGGATGGCACGGTGTCCTGCTGGAGCACGGGCGCGGAGCGGCTCACCGGATGGACGTCCTCCGACATCGTGGGCCAGCGCGTGGAGGTGCTGCACGTGCCGGACGCGGTGGCGCACGGCCTGCCCGCCTCCCACCGCGAGCGGGCCGCGCGCGAGCGGCGCCTGCAGGCGGAGGGCTGGCGGATCCGCAAGGACGGCTCGCGCTTCTGGGCGGAGACGCTGCTCACCGCGCTCTACACGGAAGGCGGCACGCTGCAGGGCTTCGCGGAGGTGACGCGCGACATCACCGAGCGCAAGCGCACCGAGCGCATGCAGGCGTTGCTCGCGGAGGCGGGACGCGTGCTGCAGCCGCAGGCCGGCGCCAAGGAGCTGGGAAACGCGCTCACCCGCCTGTGCGTGCCGGAGATCGCTGACGCGTGCGTGCTCTACCTGCCGGACGGTCAGGGCGGCGTGCGCCCCGGCGCGGTGACGTGCGCGGACGCGGCCACCCAGGCGCGGCTGTGGGAGCCGCTGTTGCGCAGGCCCTCGCAGGACGAGCCCGGCCCCGCGCGCGTCATGCACACCGGCCGCGCCGAGCGCTTCGCGGAGGTGGATCCAGACCGGCTGCCCTCCTCCGTCAGCGACAGCACCTGCGCGGAGCTGTGGCGCGCGCTGGGCGTGCGCTCCGCGCTGAGCGTGCCGCTCGTCGTGGACAACCGCGTGCTGGGCGCGCTGTGCCTGCTGTCCACCCGGCCCCACCGCCACTACGGCGCGGTGGACCAGGCCTTCCTGGAGGAGCTGTCCGCGCGCGCCGCGCTGGCGCTGGACAACGCCCGCCTGCTGGCGGCGACGCAGAACGCGCTGGAGCTCATTGGCGTGGCGGCGCACGACCTGGGCACTCCGCTCAGCTCGCTGCAGCTGCGCCTGCGCCGCGTGCGCCTGCAGTGCGCGCCCGCGAACGCGGAGGACCCACGCCTGCGCGAAGGGCTGCTGCTGGCCGAGGATGAGACGAAGCGGCTGGGGCAGCTGGTGCACAACCTGCTGGACCTGTCGCGCCTGTCCGGCGGCCGGCTGGTGCTGGAGGCCCGGCCCATGGACCTGGCGGAGCTGGCGCACGAGGTGACCGCCCGCCACGAGGACCAGGCCGCCGCCGCCGGCTGCGCCCTCACCGTCCACGCCCGCGACGCGGCCCGCGGCCGCTGGGACCGCCAACGCCTGGACCGCGTCCTCACCAACCTGGTCAGCAACGCCCTCAAGTTCGGCCGGGGCCAGCCGGTGGAGGTGCATGTGAACGTGGATGAGGACTCACACCGGGTCCAGATGTCGGTGCGGGACCACGGCGCCGGCATCCCTGCCGAGGCGCAGCAGCGCCTGTTCACCCGCTTCGAGCGGGTCACGACGGACAGCCGCGCGCCGGGCTTCGGCCTGGGTCTCTACATCGTCCGCCAGCTCGTCGAAGCCCACGGCGGCACCATCCGCGTCCACTCCCGGCTGGGAGAAGGCTCGGAGTTCACGGTCGAACTCCCGTTCACCCTGGAAGCACAGGAGGAAGTGGGAAAATCGATTCGAATATGACCCTCCCGGGTGGGTTGCGCCCCAGAGGCCCTTCCCATCCAGTCACGGACAGTTCGAGTTCGCCTCTGGGTGGAATAATTCTCAGAAGTTGAATCGCTCTGTTGATTGTGGATATTCTCCGTGTGGCTAGAACTGCTCGTTTCCGGCAAAAGCCGGATTTGAGAGTGACCCTCCGCCAGCGTCCCCCCGACGCAAGGGCACCCGGGTCCACTGGCCGCGACGCTGCTTCGGCAGCCGTCCGCACATACGCGTTCGGAGGAGTCCCCTCATGGCTGGAACTGACACGATTCGGGAGCGGTGTTCTCGCACTTCCCCCCACCTGTTCACGGCGGGCCGCGCGAGCCTGCTGGCGACGCTCGCCAGCCTGACGGTGGCGTGCGGTGGTCCGGAGTCCACGGAGCTGGAGTCCTCCGCCAACGTGGAGCCGCAGCTCGCGGTCCAGGGCCAGGACCTGTCGCTGGGCGACATCCTGGGCGGCGGCAACCGCGAGCCGGCCGTGGGCCTGGCGCTGGAGGTGGACAACGGCAAGGGCGTGCCCATCAAGGTGAAGGCCGGCCAGAGCTTCTGGGTGAACCAGATTGACCTGCGCGCCTCCATCACCGCGTCGAAGGACGAGGGCGTGGACGGCCTGCGCCAGAACAGCGACTTCCTGGCCATCGGGTGGTCGGGTGTGCGCCTGGCGGACCAGGAGTTCGTGGGCCTGTCGAACCCGGACGGCACCTTCACCCGCCGCCGCTTCTACCGTGACGCCGCGTGGATGAAGGCGACCAGCCTCTTCACGGTGGAGCCGGTGGACTCCCGCGGCGTGCTGACGGGCGCGCCGGTGCTGCTGAACATCGGCAGCGACGACACCCGCCGCACGGAGCGCGACGACTTCTTCATCCGCCGCATGCGCGCCATCCAGTGGACGCGCGACTGCCGCTCGCTCACGGACTGCAACGGCGCCCGGGCCTATGAGGAAGAGGCCCTGGTGGAGCTGCGCAACGCGTACGACCACGCGAAGAAGCAGACCCTCACCTTCAACTCCCGCACGGCGGGTCTGCGCCTGCGCTGGAGCCTGCGCCCGTTCGCCCCCTACTACATCCCCGTCACGCAGGTGTCCCAGCCGGAGTTCAGCTACGGGTTCGGCATCGACATCAAGCCCGTGACGGCTCCCCGCAAGGACGGCACGTATGCCCCCGGGTCGGACGTCACCTTCCAGATGACCCTGAAGGACGGCAAGGGCAAGCGCCTGCACAAGGCCGGGAGCCTCCCAACCTACAATGAGGTCGCACCTCCGGGCGCTCCCGGTAGCCCGGGCGGCATCCAGTACTATCAGGCGTTCTTCAACCCCACGACGACCTACTATCGCCGCAAGCACCAGGAACGGATGATGATGACGCAGCTCATCGGGCCGGCGCAGGACATCCAGCCCATCCGGACCATCGTCGACCTGGAGGCCTTCCTGGATGACTCGCAGGACGTGCAGACCATCGCCACCCCGGCGCGCGACGGCGTCTATGCGCAGTTCATGACCTTCCCCCCCGCCAACAAGCTGTTCGGCGGCGCCTTCTTCCCCAACGACGGCCGCTGGGACGCGCCCGTGAGCGACACCTGGACCTACACCCTGCCCGCGGACGTGAAGCCCGGCACCTACCTGGTGACCGCCAAGGCGCGCCGCAATTACCTGGGCGAGGACATTCCGGCGTCGCGCACCATCGAAATCCAGGTGGGGACGAAGACGCACACCAGCGCGGCCCTGACCACGGGTCCGTGCAACACCTGCCACAGCAAGGGCGGCGATCTGGGTGAAGTCCTCCATGCGAACGACAACCGCGCCGCGTGCGCGTCGTGTCATGCTCCGCTGGGCTTCGAACTGGAAGGGCCCATCTTCGTGCGCACGCACTTCATCCACTCGCGCTCCAACCGCTTCGACGCGCCCCTGGAGAAGTGCTCGTCCTGCCACCTGAAGCAGGAGACCACGCAGCGCACCAGCAAGGCCGCCTGCCTGTCGTGCCACAAGAGCTACCCTGAGAGCCACGTGGCGAAGTTCGGCCCCATCGAGAGCATGTACGTCGGCGGGGGCCGCGAATCGTTCCAGCAGTGCACCGGCAGTTGTCACAAGACACACCCCGGCGCCGGCTTCTAGCCGCCGCCGGTTCGCACGGAGGTCCTCATGGCGCACGTGAAGATGCAGACGGCTCGTTCCACCCTCACGGATCCGGTCGCCGTCGCCGAGGACCTCCTGCGCCAGTTGCACGGCCCCCCGCCGAAGCTGGTGACGCTGTTCGCGGCCCGCCAGCGCGACCAGCGCGCGCTCAACCGCGCGGTGCGCGAGCGGCTGCCGAAGGACACCCGGCTGGTGGGCGCCACCACCGCCGGGGAGCTGGACAACAACGGCATCCACGAGAACAGCGTGGTGATGGGCGCGCTCTCCGGCGACTTCGAGGTGGGCCTGGGCCTGGGCAGCGGCCTCACCGGGGACGCCATCGCCGCGGGCGCGCAGGCCATCAAGCGCGCGTGCGAGGAGCTGGGCGTGCGTCAGCAGGACCTGGACGCGCGCCGGTACGTGGGCCTCGTGATTGACGACGGCTTCCGTTACAAGAAGGAAGAGCTGCTGCTGGGCATCCTGGAGAAGAACCAGACCCTGGTGCTCGTGGGCGGCGGCGCCAGCGACTCAGAGACGGACCCCGCGCGCCAGTCCGCCCTCATCCACGTGGATGGCGAAGTGGCCGGCGACGGCGTGCTGGTGGCCCTGTTCAAGACGAACGCGCCCTGGGCCGCGCTGCGCTCGCACTGGTACGTGCCCACCGGCGAGCGCATGACCATCACCAAGGTGGATGAGACGCACACGCGCGCCCTGGAGATCGACGGCCAGCCCGCCGCCCGGCGCTACGCGGACATCCTGGGCGTGGAGAACATCGCGGACCTGGAGTTCGGCCGGCCGGGTGGCTTCGCGCTGCGCCCCACCGCGCTCAAGGTGGGCCGCGAGTACTTCATCCGCGCCGCGTGGCGCCCCCTGGAGGACGGCTCCATCCTGTTCGCCAACCTCCTGGAGGAGGGCAGTGAGCTGGACCTGATGAAGGCCGGCGACCTGGCGGGCATGACGCGGGACTTCTTCCAGGAGGAACTGCCCAGGCGGGTACAAAACCCCCAGGCCGCCCTCCTGTTCCACTGCAGCGGACGCCTGTGGTACGCGCAGGCCCAGGGCATGTTGCCAAAGCTCTCCGAGGCCATGAAGCTTGCACCGTCCGCTGCTGGGATGAACGTGCAATTCGAGATCTACTCGGGCTTCCACATCAACACCACGCTGACCGTGCTCGCGTTCGGCTCCAACTAAACAGACCATGGCCCACCACCCGTTCGACGTGGCCCAAGCCGAAGCGCCCCTCGGTTACACCCTGTCCCTGCTCCTGGTGGGCAGCGAGCGTGAGACGCGCGCCATGCGCGACGCGTTGGAGAAGGAGGACATCCTCTCCATGCTCACGCTGGAGCCCGTCAGTACGCGGGAAGCCCTGGAGCAGGCGCTGGAGCGCCCCTGGGCCCTGGTGCTGGTGGGGTCCGAGCTGCCGGGCATGACCTGGGAGGACGTCCAGGCCGCCTGGGTGAAGCGCGGCCGTGAGACGGCCTTCGTGGTGAGCGCGCCCACCTGGAGCGCGGACACACTGGCCGCCGTCATGCGCGCCGGCGCGCGCGACTACGTCAGCGAGGACCGCTACGGCCACCTGCCCTTCGTGGTGGCGCGCGAGCTGCGCCTGCACGCCGAGCGCGCCCAGCACCAGATGACGGGCGTGGAGCTCAAGCGCACCAACTACCTGCTCAGCAACATCATCGACGCGCTGCCCTTCGTGCTGTTCGTGAAGGACGCGGAGACGCGCCGGCTGGTGGTGGTGAACAAGACGTTCGCGGACGCGTTCCGGGTCACCAAGGAGTGGTTGCTGGGGAAGCTGGACCACGACTACTTCCCCAAGGAGCAGGCGGAGTCGTTCATCGCCATCGACACGGAGATCCTCGAGACGCGCAAGATGAAGACGTTCGAGGAGGTGGCCCGCGCGGACGGCGTGGACCGCATCTTCGCCACGCGCAAGATTCCGCTCCTGGACGACCAGAACGTCGCGCGCTTCGTGATGGGCGTCACGGAGGACATCTCCGACCGCAAGCAGAACGAGGAGGCCCTGCGCGCCTCCAGGGATGAGCTGGAGGCCGCCAACAAGCAGCTGGCCGCCAGCCTGGAGGAGATCAAGAAGACGCGCGCGGTGTCCGCCCGCTCCCTGGCGAGCTACCAGCAGCGCGCGCTCCAGATGGAGATCATCCGCCAGCAGAACGAGGACCTGGACCGGCTGGCCCAGGAGCTCTCCGTCGCCAAGCGCAATGAAGAAGAGCGCGCCCGCGAGGCGGAAGGCGCCGTGCGCCTCAAGAGCGAGTTCCTGGCGAACTTCAGCCACGAAATCCGCACGCCGCTCAACGGCATCATCGGCTACTGCGACCTGCTCATGCGCGAGGAGGGCAGCCGCCTGACGCCGCACGGCCGGCGCGACCTCAACGTGGTGAAGACGAACGCCAAGACGCTGCTGGCGCTCATCAACGACATCCTGGACCTGTCCAAGATTGAAGCGGGCCGCGTGGAGGTCGTCACCGAGCCGGTGGACGTGCAGGAGCTGGCCGACGAGTGCATGGCCACCGTGAAGGAGTACCTCAAGGGCAAGGACGTGGCCCTCACGGTGAACGTGGACACCGAGGCGAAGGAGATCCGCACCGACGCGCTGAAGCTGCGGCAGATCATGCTCAACCTCTTGAGCAACGCGGCCAAGTTCACGGACACGGGCGAGGTGGCGCTCACGGTGGTGCCCGCGGGCGGCGGCGAGCTGCTGATGACGGTGGAGGACACCGGCGTGGGCATCCCGTCGGATCAGCTCCCCTTCATCTTCGAGAAGTTCCGCCAGGTGGACGGCACCACCACGCGCAAGGTGGGCGGCACGGGGCTGGGGCTCGCCATCGTGCGCGAGCTCACCCGCGTGCTGGGCGGCACGGTGGACGTGAAGAGCACGCTGGGCCGCGGCTCCACCTTCACGGTGCGGCTGCCAGACGTGCTGGCGACGACCGTGGGCGCTGACAGCCCGCACGCCACGGAGCGCCTGGTCCCCTTCCACGACGTGGCCCAGAAGCTCGCGCCCATGGCGCGGCCGGGCAGCACGGTGATGGTGGTGGACGACGACGTGCTCATCCAGCAGCTCGTCACGGGCCAGCTGGAGCCCGCGGGCTTCAGGGTGGTGACGGCCAATGACGGCCTCGCCGCGCTGAAGCTGGCCCGCGAGGTGAAGCCGCAGGCCATCCTGCTGGACATCCACCTGCCGCGCATGGACGGCTGGTCCGTCCTGAGCCAGCTGAAGAGCGACCCGGCGCTGGCCGCCATCCCGGTCATCCTGGTGTCGGTGGAGGAGCAGCGCGCCCGCGGCTTCAGCCTGGGGGCGTGCGAGTACCTGGTGAAGCCGGTGGAGCCGGAGCGCCTGGTGGACGTGGTGCAGAAGAGCCTGGCCTCCGCGGGCGCGTCCGCCGCCACGGGCGACGTGCTGGTGGTGGACGACGACGCGGCCACGCGCGAGCTGGTCAGCCGCAACCTGCGCCGCGCGGGCTTCTCCACCAACGAGGCGCGCAACGGCGAGGACGCGCTGCTCAAGGCGCGGGTGTCTCCGCCGTCGCTGGTGGTGCTGGACCTGATGATGCCGAACCTGGACGGCTTCGAGGTGCTGCGCCGGCTGCGCGCGGAGAAGCTGTCCGTGCCGGTGGTGGTGCTCACCGGCAAGACGCTGTCCACCGAAGAAGAGACGCTGTTGCGCGACGGCTTCGCGGGCTTCGTGCGCAAGGGCGGCCACGCGCTGGAGGACGTCATCGCGCAGGCCAAGGGCCTCTTGATGACCCAGCGGGCGGCGTCCGCGGGGAAGCTGCCTCGCGTGCTGTACGTGGAGGACAGCGAGCAGAACCGCGACATCGTCCGCAGGTACCTTGGCGGACTGTATGACCTCATCGAGGCGGAGGACGGCGAGCAGGGGCTGGAGCGGGCCCGCAACGACGCGCCGGACCTCATCCTCATGGACCTGTCCCTGCCGCGGCTCGACGGTTGGGAAGTCACGCGCAGGCTCCGCGCGTTGCCGGATGGGCAGAACGTGCCCGTCATCGCCGTCACGGCACACGCGGGTCGCGAGTACCAGGACAAGGCTCAGGCGGCCGGTTGCACGGCCTACATGACCAAGCCCCTGGACCGCGATCAGCTCATCGAGACGATTCGTCAGTACCTAGGGAGAAGCCATGGCTGAAGCCAAACCGCGCGTCCTTGTCGTGGACGACGATCCGGATCTGCTCGACCTCGTGCAGCGCTCGCTGAGCGCGTACGGGTTCGATGTGCAGACCCACACGTCCGCGTTGGGCGTGTCCAACATCGTGCGCGCCTCCGAGCCGGACTTCGTGCTCATCGACGTCAACTTCCCCGCCCTCAAGGGGGACAAGGTGGTGGGCCTGGCGCGCCAGTACGCGCCCCCCGGCACCCGCTTCATCCTCTACTCCGCCTCGGATGAGGCCAAGCTGCGCTCGCTGGCCATTGCCTCCGGCGCGGACGGCTACATCTCCAAGAGCGTTCAGGGCGCGGAATTGGCGCAGAAGCTCCACGCCATGCGCCTCAAGCCTCGCCCGGCGTCGCCCAACCGGAATCCCTCACCGGTTGAGAGCTGACCCACCCCCTGGGTGAGCCCGACCCCTCGGGCCACCCCGTACTCCGGACGGATGGGAATCTCAAAAATCGATAACCAGCAAGCCCTGTATGACTTGAAGTTCACCAAAAGGGCTGTAAGGTAGTCGCTTCTAGAGATTTACGCGCTCACTGTTCCTCCCTACTGGGGCGCGCTCTACCCACCACGAACTGCCTGCGTCCCCCCGGAGGCACCTTGCATACGTCGACCGATTACAGCCACGCCGAAAAGCTGAAGCAGGAGCTGACTCAACCCCTGTTCAACGTGATGTTGAAGAAGTGGGTGGGCAAGGGCGAGCTGGACTACGAGCGCTACCTGCACACGGACACCCTGCTGGCGCTGCAGTCTCCGGAAGGCGAGCTGGTCTCCCATGACGAGCTGATGTTCCAGATCGTCCACCAGTCCCAGGAGCTGTACCTGAAGCTGGCGTCGCGGGAGATGGTGGAGGTGGTGGCGGAGATGGACCGCGACGCGCTGTGGGCGGTGTCCGCGCGGCTGGTCCGGGTGCAGAAGATCCTCTCCGGCATCAGCGCGGAGATGGCCATCCTGGAGACGATGACCCCGTCCGAGTACCAGGTCATCCGCCGCAGCCTGGGCAACGGCAGCGGCCAGGAGTCGCCGGGCTACAACACGTTGCGCCTCGCGGCGGACGGGCTGGAGTCCGCCATGGAGCGCATGCTGGCGCGTCGCGGGCTGACGCTGTTCCAGGTCTATTCGGCTGGGGGGCCGAAGGACCTGCAGCACGTCTGCGAGCAGCTGGTCACGGTGGATGAGAGCTTCCAGGGATGGCTGTACGCGCACTACCAGCTGGTGCGCCGGACGATTGGTATCGACCGTACGGTGAAGGCGCTGGACGGGCTGCCTTCGCAGGTGCTGCAGGCGCGCATGACGCTGCCGCTGTTCCGCGCGCTGTGGGACGTGCGCGTGGAGCTGACCGCGGGCTGGAAGCGCGAGGGTGGCTACACGCCGGGTGAGTCGCGCGGTGGCGGCTGCCCGATGGCCGCCATCAACGCGATGAAGGACACGGCGGTGAACATGCCGGTGGCCCAGGCGCAGGCGGCGCACGCCCATGTGGCGGCGCACGCGCAGCACGCCTCGGCGGCGCACGCGGCCCCGGCCCATGCGCATGAGGCGCGCACCGGCGGCGGCTGCCCGATGAACATGCAGCACGCTCCGGCGGCCCACGCCTCCGCGGTCCACGCTCCGGCGGCCCACGCGGCCCCGGTCCACGCTCCGGCGGCCCACGCTCCGGCGGCCCACGCGGCCCCGGTCCACGCTCCGGCGGCCCACGCCTCCGCGGTCCACGCCTCCGCGGTCCATGCGCACTCCGCTACGGCCCACGCTCAGCACGCCTCGGTGGCTCACGCCGTCATGGCGCATGCTTCGGAGGTCCACGCGGCCCATGCGCAGCACGCCTCGGTGGCTCACGCCGCGACGGCTCACGCGGCCCCGGTCCCTGCGCACGAGGCGCGCACCGGCGGCGGCTGCCCGATGCATGCTCAGCACGCGCCGGTGGCCCATGCTCCGGCCGTCCACGCACAGCCGGCTCTGGCTTCACACGCTCCGCACGCGGCGGCCCATCCTCCGCACGTGGCGCACGCGCCGGTGGTCCACGCCCCGCACGCGTCGGTGCCGCACGCGCCCGCTCCCCATGCGGCCGCGGCTCCCGCGCCGGTGATGCACGGACCGCATGCGGCGGTGCCCCACGCTCCGACCCCTCACGGGCCTCATGCGCATCCGCACGCCGCGCATGCATCGGCGTACGCCCACGCCCAGGAGCTGCGGAGCCAGTCGTGACCGTGGCGGCACTCCCGGGAGCCCTGCGCGCGGAGTACCCGCTGCTCCAGACCTGCACGTACCTCAACAGCAACTCGACCGGGGCGCTGCCCCGGGCCGTGGAGGGCGTGCTGGCGCAGTACTGGAACACGATGCGCGCGTGGCGCGATGACACCTGGGACAGGTGGCTGTCCCAGATGCAGGCGTACGCGGACGGGGTGGCGGAGCTCATCGGCGCACCCGCCGGCTCCGTCGCGCTGGACACCAACCTGAGCGCGCACCTGTCGCGCCTGGCCTCGTGCCTGGAGTTCACCGGAGAGCGCCGCCGCGTCGTCATCACCGACCTGGAGTTCCCCACGGTGCCCTTCATCTGGAAGGGCTTCGCGCGCTACGGGGCGGAGCTGGTCGTCGTCCCGTCGAAGGATGGCCGCGTGGACGAAGCCGCGCTGGAGGCGGCCATCGATGAGCGCACGCTCATCGTCTGCGTCGCTCACGGGGCCTTCGCCACCGGCGCCGTGCTGGACGTCGCGCGCATCGCCAGGGCAGCGCACGCGGCCGGAGCGCTCATCGCCACGGACGCGTACCAGACCGTGGGCACCGTCCCCGTGGACGTGCGCCAGCTGGACGTGGACTTCCTCATGGGCGGCGCGCACAAGTGGCTGGGCGGCTCCGAGGCCGCCTTCCTGTACGTGCGCCCGGGGCTCCTGCCCACGCTCCGGCCCGCGGTCACCGGCTGGCTGGCCGGCGCGTCACCGCTCGGCTTCCAGCAGACGACGGACTACGCGCCGGACGCGCGCCGGATGATGGGCGGCACGCCCGCGCCGCTGATGGTGCTGCTGTCCCGTCCCGGCCTGGAGCTGCTCAAGGACGTGGGCATCCACGCCGTGCGTGAGCACTCGCTGAAGCTCACCGGCCAGCTGATGGCGCGCGCGGACGAAGCAGGCCTGCGCGTGGTGACGCCGAGAGAGCCAGACCAGCGCGGCGGCGTGGTGGCGATGAGCTTCCCTGGCGACGCCCAGGTGACGGCGCGGCTGGTGGCGCGCGGCTTCATCTGCAGCCACCGGGGCTTCCTGCGCGCCGCGCCACACTTCTACAACACGCTCGAGGAAGTGGACGCCTTCATGGACGCGCTCATCGAAGCGCAGCACAATGAAGCCGCATGAGCAGCCAGATGCCTCCCTTCACACGTGAGGCGCCGTCGCCTCGCGCCCTGCTGCACCTGCTGTTCAACGGCGCCCGCGCGATGGACGTCGTGGAGACCGCGCTGAAGCTGGGCCTGCTGGACGCGCTGGAGCCCGGCCCGGTGACGCTGGGCGAGCTGGCCACGAAGTACGACCTGCGGCCCAAGCGGCTCTACAAGTTCCTCGACTGCCTTGAGAGCCTGGGGCTGGTGCAGCGCGAGCAGACCAGCGACGCGCTGGAGGCGGCGCGCTACCGGGGCGTGCCCGGCCTGCGCGAGGCGGCGGAGCTCGTGCTCGGCGCGGGGTCGCTGGAGCGCGACCGCGAGAAGTACGACTGGAAGGCCCTGTACGGCCGGCTGCCGGAGACGCTGCACGGCCAGCACTCCATGTCCGCCACGTCGTTCGACTGGCCTCCGCGCACGCCCGAACAGGTGGAGGGCTTCGAGGCCAGCATGTCCGCGGGCCTGGGCCCCATCCTGGAGACGTTCCGCGCGCACGCGAGCACCCTGTGGCCCTCCGAGGCCCGGCTGCTCGACGTGGGCGGCGGGGACGGCACGCTCGCGGAGCACCTGCTGCGCCAGCACCCGATGCTCTCCGTGGACGTCTACAACCTGCCCGCCACGGAAGCCCTCGTCGCGCGCACGCGCGAGCGCGCGGGCCTGCCCGCCAAGCGCCTGGGCTTCGTGGGCGGCGACTTCCTGAAGGAGCCGCTGCCCCGGGGCTACGACGCGCTGTCGCTCGTGCGCGTGCTGCATGACTGGCCCGCGGAGGTGGCGCGGTCGCTGATGCAGGCCGCCTTCGCCGCCCTGCCCTCCGGCGGACGCCTGCTCATCTGCGAGGAGTTCCGCACCCCGGAGCGGCTGGCGGCCCAGTTCTTCTGGTCCTACTTCCTCATCGGCGTGGACACGTGCGTGAGCCGGCTGCGCGAGGTGGAGTTCTACCTGGAGGGGCTCACCGCCGCGGGCTTCACGGACGCGCACGTGCTGCCCGGCCCCTTCGAGCTGGTGGTGGCCACGAAGCCCTGAACCGCCCCACCCCGTCAGGGGTGGCGTGCGAGGAAGGGCGCCCTCCCCGGGGCGCCCTGGCCTGCCCCGCGGGCCCTGTCCTACGCTGGACACCCGGCCCCCTCCGGCAGGTCACAACGGGTGGGGCCATGTTCAGACTGTGTCTCAGCCAGACGCGGTAACCAGCCACACGCAGACGGGAGGAGCCTGTATGACAGGTCCCCGGTCACGAACGGGGTTGAATGCGGTAGGGCAGGACCACGGGTGGGAAGAAGCGCGGGAGTCCGAAGCGCGACGTGGTGGCAGGCCGGCGGCGCGCACGCATCTGGAGCGCGAGGTGATGGTGCCGGTCGATGACGCCGTCCTCGTCCGAGGACGGCTGGCGGTGCCCTCGGGGGCCCGGGGCGTGGTGGTGCTGGCGCGCGGCAGCGACAGCAGCCTCCAGAGTCCACGGCTCGCGCAGACCGCGCGCCTGTTCCAGGCGATGGGGCTGGGCACCTTGTTGATGGACCTGCTCACCCGCGAGGAGATGGAGGAGCGCAGGACGCGGCAGTTGCGCTTCAACGTGGGCCTGCTGGGCATGCGCATGGCGGGCGCGGCCCGTTGGCTGAGGCGCGAGGGCCCCTCCGCGGGCCTGAACGTGGGCTACTTCGGCGCGCACACCGGCGCGGGCGCGGCGCTGTCAGCCGCGGCCTTCCGGCCTGATCAGGTGGAGGCCGTCGTGTCGCGTGGCGGCCGTCCGGACCTGGCCGGCGCGGTGCTCCCCAAGGTGCAGGCACCCACCCTGCTGCTGGTGGGCGGCGCGGACACGCTGGGCCTGGACATCAACCGCCGGGCCTACGAGGCGCTCCGCTCCGACAAGCGCATGGACATCATCCCGGGCGCCACCCACCACTTCCAGGAGGACTCGGAGCTGGAACAGGTGGCCGAGCTCGCCGGGGAGTGGTTCCTCCAGCACCTGGGCGACCCCCGGGAAGCGCTGGAAGACGGCGCGGAGGAAGCCGCGCCACCTTGAGGGAACAGCCTCAGGCCAGCACGGGACGGGTCACGCCCAGCTCGCACGCCATCACCGCGAGCTGGGCGCGGTTCTCCGGTCCCAGCTTGCGGTAGATGCTCGTCAGGTGGGCCTTCACCGTGCGCTCGGTGATGCCCAGGTGGGCGGCGATCTTCAGGTTGTCCGCGCCGGCCGCCACGTAGCCCAGCACCTCGCGCTCGCGCAGGGTCAGCCGTGACAGCGCGGAGCCCGGCATCTCAAGGTCGTCCAGGTTCAGGGCACTGGCGTGGAGCATGTCCACGGGCAGCAGCCGCTCGCCCCGGGCCACACGCCCCACGGCCCGCACCACGTCGTCAACGCCCGCGTTCAGCTTGCACAGGTAGCCCGCCGCTCCCGCCTGGAAGCAGCGCTCCACCACGTCCGGCTCCTGGTGTCCGGACAGCACCAGCGCGCGCACCTGCGGATGGAAGTCATGCAGGTACTTCAGCGCGTTCAATCCGTCCTCCGCGCCCTCACGGCCCACGTGCTCCAGCCGCAGGTCCACCACCGCCACGTCCGGCGCGGCCGCGCGCACGTTGGAGAGGAACGTGCCTGTCTCCGCGCACCGGGCCACCACCTTCATCCCCGCGCCTTCGAGCAGGGCCACCAGGCTCTCGCGGAACACCTGCTGATCTTCCAGCAGTGCGACGCGGATCTCCCGCCCCGTTGAGTTCAGTTCCATGGATGACACCCTTGCCCTCCCATCGCTTGGTCATCACCCCCTGGGAAGGGACATCCACCCTACGTCATCCCGCCGCCCCCTGTGAAACCACTCCCCGCGTGAGCTTGGCGGAGGAGAAGGGCAGCGAACGTTTTGTCGTCCGAGACCCAGACGAAGAGTATGCCCGACAGTGTGTCCCCGAGAGGGGATTACCAGTCTTGCCCGTTCAACCCCCGCTGAGCTACGTCCGTCGGATGGCGCCCAAGCCTCCACGCGACAGCGAGCTCGAAGCCATCCTGGAGAAGGTGCGTCAGGTGCGGAACTTCGACTTCCGCAATTACAAGCGGGCCACGCTGCAACGGCGCATCGAGCGGCGGATGCAGGCCACGCGCTGCAAGAGCCGGGCGGCCTACCTGTCGCTGCTGGAGCGGGACCCCACGGAGGTGAGCACGCTGGTCTCCTCCATGCTCATCAAGCTGACGTGCTTCTTCCGGGACCGCGAGGTCTGGCAGGCGCTGGAGCAGTGCGTGGCGGAGCTCGTGCGCCAGCGGCCGGACACGGAGCTGCGCATCTGGAGCGCGGGCTGCGCCACCGGCGAGGAGGCGTACTCGCTGGCCATCATCGCCGCGGAGGCGATGGGCCCGGGCTACCCCGGCGCGGAGCTGAAGGTGTTCGGCACCGACGTGGACGAGGACGCCATCGCCACCGCGCGCCGGGGCATCTATACGCCGGAGCAGTTGGAGAACGTCTCCCCGGAGCGGCTGGCGCGCTTCTTCGTGCGCACCGGCAACAGCTTCACGGCGCGCAAGGAGATCCGCCGCGCGGTGGTGTTCGGCGTGAACAACCTGGTGTCGGACGCGCCGGTGTCGCGCATCGACATCATCCTGTGCCGCAACGTCTTCATCTACCTGGACTCGGAGCTGCAGAAGCGGGTGCTGGCGCGCTTCCAGTTCGCGCTGCGCCGCAACGGCCTGATGGTGCTGGGCCGCTCGGAGCTCATCCCCTTCGCTGCCCGGCTCTTCCGGCCCATCGACCTGGCCCGGCGCATCTACCGCAAGGACGGCCACGCGGAGGTGACCAGCACGACGCAGGACCGGCTGCCTCCGGAGCCCGTGAGCCTGCCGCGCCTGCTCGAACCCAGTCAGGACCTCGAGCGCACCTTCCTGCGCGACCTCCTGGACTCGCACCCCTGTCCGCACATCGCCACGGACAACGACGGCACGGTGACGCTGTGGAGCCGCGCTTCGGCCCGGCTGTGGAACCGCAATGAGGGCGAGATGCTGGGCAAGAGGTTGGCCACGCTGGGCCTGGCGGGCCTCAGCGGCGACCTGCTCGTCGAACAGAGTCAGCGCGTGCGCTCCGGCAACTCCGAGCGGGAGACGGCCGACGGGATGCTGGAGATCGCCAACGGCGAGGCCCTCGCCCTGCGCATCCAGGTGGTGCCCCTGCGCGAAGCAGGGGGCGGCCGGCAGGGCCTGCTGTACATCGTCCACGACATCTCCCACCTGCGCGGCGTGGAGCAGAACCTGCGCGCGGCGCAGGAGGAACTGCAGGCCATGCAGCTGCGGATGCAGTCCTCCACGGAGGAACTGCGCGCGTCCAACGAGGAGCTGGAGACGACCAACGAGGAGCTCCAGTCCGCGAACGAGGAGCTGCAGACGACCAACGAGGAGCTCCAGTCCACCAACGAGGAGCTGGAGACGACCAACGAGGAGCTGCAGTCCGCCAACTCGGAGCTGGACGCCACCAACCGCGAGCTGGCGCACCGCACGCTGGAGATGGACGCGCTCACCTTCTGCCAGCGAACCATCATCCGCACGCTCTCCGCCGCGGTGCTGGTGCTGGACGGCGACGGCCGCATCACCACCTGGAACCTAGCCGCGGAGCGGCTGCTGGGCCTCACCGAGCGCGAAACGGTGGGCCAGCTCTTGTGGTCCCTGCACGTGCCCGCGCTGAAGCGCGCGCTGCTGCTCAAGCTGCGCCGCCACCTGCAGGAGAAGCGCTCGCTGCGCCTGGAGGGCATCGCCTACCAGTTGCCGCACGGAGGTAAGGGCAGCGCCACGCTGGTGGCCACGCCGCTCATCACCGACACGCACGTGCTGGGCTCCATCATCCTCTTCGAGGACACCACCCGGGCCACCGCCCTCCTTGAGGAGAACCGGACCCTGCAGGAGAAGCTCAAGGCATGAGCCCCCGCCGCGAGCCCCCGCCCTCCGCCGTCCCGGGCCCCAGCGTCCGGGAGTCCCAGGGACTCCTGGGCAAGTACCGCGAGCTCATGAAGAAGCACACCGCCCTGGTGCGCAAGTTGGGGGAGCACACCCGGCGCCAGGTCATCACCTACAAGCTGTCGCGCTGGGCTCTGGAGACCAGCGACAGCGCGCTCGCGGTGATGAACGCCACCAGCGTGGTGCTGGCCAACAGGCGCTGGCACGTGCTGGGGCGGCTGCGCGGTCCCTGGCGGCGCGAGGAGGACGGCGCGGAGCGGATGGCCCTGCGCGACGTAGGCCAGGCGGAGGCGGCGGCGGTGCTCGCGCATCCCGAAGGCGTCACGCGCGTCACCCGCTACCGGCAGGCGCGGGAGGCCCAGCCCCGGGTGCTGGAGGTGCGCGCCGAGCGCGTCACCGGCAACATGCAGGGGCAGGTGCTGATGCTCGCGCGCGACATCACCGAACAGGCGCGCGCCGAGGAGGAGCTGGCGAACGCGCGCGCCACCCTGCTGGAGCGCGAGAAGGTGCGCGCCCTGGGGGAGCTGGCGGCGGGCATCGCGCACGACCTGCGCGCCACGCTCAACGCCATGCGGCTGCGGCTGGAGCTGCTCCAGCGCGACGTGGACCCCGCGGGCCAGGGCCAGCAGCACCTGGACGCGCTCACGCACGTTGTGTCCGACGCGGAGGCGCGCGTGGAGCGGCTCCAGGCCTTCTCCCGCAGCAAGCCCGGCACCGTGCTGGAGCGCGTCCAGTTGACGGGCGTGGTCCGCGACGCGGTGGACATCGTCCGGGGAGGCATCGAGCACCAGGCGCGCCAGGGCGGCCACTCCCTGCGCCTGGACGTGGAGCTGCCCGAGGGGCTTCCCCACGTGTCGGGTTCCGCCATGGAGCTGCGCTACGTCGTCATCAACCTGATCATCAACGCGCGCGACGCGATGCCCCGGGGCGGCGCCATCCGCCTGCGGGCCTTCCGGTTCGGAAGGGCGGTGCGGCTCACGGTGGAGGACGAGGGCACCGGCATCCCGGAGGAGCACCTGCTCAACATCTTCAAGCCCTTCTTCACCACCAAGGGCGACAAGGGCACCGGCCTGGGACTGTCCATGGCCCACGGCGTGGTGACGCAAGCGGGCGGCACGCTCACCGCGGCCAACCGCCCGGAAGGGGGCGCGGTGTTCACGCTCACCTTCCCCGCGCTGAAGGCCGCTCCCGCCCCGCCACGCGGCGGAGCGCGCTGACCCTGGGACCTCAGCTCAGCTGCTTCGGCTCGTCGGGGAGCCTGGACTCCGCGGACGCGACGCCGGACGGAGGCGCCGCGAGCACCGCCTGACGTAGCAGCTGCACCTGGGCCTCGGCCGTGCGGGCGCGCTCGTCGAAGCGCAGCGCGGAATGTTCATGGCTGCGCTGCCGGGCCTGCATCGCCAGCCGGCGCGACAGGGACGCGCTCTCCTCCAGCGCGCGCAGCGCGGCCCACATCGCGCCGTCCAACTGGTTCTGCTGCGAGCCGGACAACGCCTCCGCCGTGTACGCATGGCCCGTGCGGCAGCGAAAGCGCAGCAGGCCGTCCTCCTCCAGTTCGAAGAGCACGCCGCCACAGTCGGGGCAGCCGTAATAGGAGGGCTTCGCGTACTCCAGCGGGGAGGGCGGGTCGTCCATGGAGGGGATGTCCACCTTCATCGCCTTCACCTCCGTCTCCACCTGCCGCGACCGCTTGCGCGAGCGCGGCGCGGCGGGCGTGGCCACCAGCCGCGTCAGCAGCGCGCCCATGCCCTCCAGGGGCACGCAGTGGTCCACCGCCACGAACTCCATCGCACTCCGGGGCATGTCCGGACAGAGCGCGTCGCGCGGGTCCTGCACCACCGCCAGCCCCCCCTCCCGCTTCACCGCCAGGAGGCCACCGGTGCCGCAGTCCAGCGCGCCGGTCAGCACCACGCCCACGACGCGCGGGCCATGGGCGCTCGCGGCCGAGCGGAACAACGGATCCACCGCCGGACGGTGCCCGTTCTCCTTGGGGCCCTTCATCACCCTCACGCGGCCCGGCTCCACCAGCAGATGTCTGTCATTGGGCGCCACGTAGATGCGGCCCGGCTCCAGACCTTCCCCATCCTGGGGATGGTGGGCCGGCAGCGGACCGGAGCGGGTGAGGATCTCCGGCAGGTAGCTGCGGTGCTGGGCCGGCACGTGCAACACCAGCAGCACGCAAGCGGCCAGGTCTCCAGGCAGCTGCCGCACCAGTGCGGTCAGCGCCTCCACACCGCCCATGGATGCGCCAATGACGATGATGTCGTGACGTTGCACGTGTCTCACCCCTGGCGGCGCGAAGCGGCTTCGCCGCGGTCGTTTCAAGCTAGGCAGGGACCCTGCCCCCGTGCAGCCCGAGACCGGATGGACGCGGTGCCGCCGCCAGGCCAGCGCTCAGGCCCCCTTCTCCCCGGGCAGGCGGCCCGTGGGCGCTTCGAGCGGAGCCAGATGCGCCTTCTGCGAGGACACCTGCGCCTCGGCTTCCGCCCGGCCCGCCTCGGCCAAGGCCCGGCGGGCCTGCGCGGCGTGGAGGGAGGACTCCCGGTCCATCAGCTCCGCGTGGGTCCCGGCCCGCTGACCGTCATGCCAGGCCCAGTTCCGCTCGTATTCGCTGCCGCCCAGCCTGGCCACGGCGTGATCCGCCAGCGAGACGGCCCTCAGCGCCTGGGCCCGCTGCGCGCAGGCCTGGGCCAGCGCGGTATAGGCCTCCGACTGGGCCCGTGACGCCAGGGACTCCAGCCGGCGGGCCTCCGCGCGGACTTCCAGGGCATGCTCCCGCGAGTCAGGGGCTCGCACCTTCTGCTGGGATGTCATCGGGGTTCTCCAGGTGGGGAGGCCACCCACACCTGCCGCGTGGCGCTCGTCCACTACAAGGCTAGGGACGAGCCTCCAGGTCGCCCACCCGGCGGGGCGAGGCATGTGGTTCCAATTGGAAATCTCCAGAAAATTCCAGGGAGGGTGGCCAGAAGGGAGGGGGGTGGGTCATACTCGGGAAGTGCCCGGGTCACTGTCTTCCTTGGGGCGGCATCCTGCCGACCGGGGCACCCAACTGTCGGTTCCAGGGGGAGCCACCATGTCCGAGACCAAGATTCGCGTCCTCATCGTGGACGATGACCCGGACCAGCTCGCGCTGACCGAACGCTCGTTGTCCTCGTACAACTTCGAGGTCCGCACCCACCGTTCGTCCC